>CAZRXF010000007.1:0-62350 GCA_964604015.1 uncultured Pseudomonadota bacterium | reverse complement strand
TGTAAAGGAAGTTCCAGATACGAGCGTGGCCGTTCTTGATAAATCATGATTGAGCCGCGGCAGTTCATTGTTTTGATAGCAAATGACCGTTCATCGATGCAGGAAAAATACATCTTATCTTGGTAAAACTGGTAGTGTCCGGAACGTCTCCAGAGCTCATCTGAAAGCATGAGTGGTGTTTCAATTTCTTGGTGGCCGGTACGTTTTAAGATGGAGCGCATGTAGTTGGCAAGCAAATTGACAATCAATTTGCCTTTAGGATGAAAGAATGGAAATCCCGGGCCTTCATCATGGAATGAAAAATAATCGAGCTGCTTACCAAGCCTACGGTGGTCATAAAGCTGAGCATCAAGAATGCGCTGTTCGTGTTCTTCCATCTCTTTTTTGGATAAAAAGGCAGTGCCGGTAATACGTTGGAGTGCAGTTCCATTACGGTCAGCGCGCCAATACGATCCTGAAATGTTTTGAAGTTTAAAATGTTTGATATCACCTGTAGATGCTACGTGGCCGCCTCGGCACAAGTCATAAAAATCACCCTGCGTGGCAAGACCGACGGTGTCTCCCGGCAAATTATCGATAAGCTCAAGTTTAAACGGGTTATCTTTATACAGTGCGCGAGCTTCCGTTTTTGAAATTTCTTTATGAGTCAGAGGAAGGTTTCTAGCCGCAATTTCACGCATTCTTTGTTCAAGTATCGGTAGATCTTCGTCTTTAAAGTTGCGAGTGGGAAGTGAATCATAGAAGAATCCTTCTTCCGTAGCAGGTCCGATCGTGAGTTTGGTGTCAGGGAAAATTTCCATAACAGCGTGAGCAAGAAGGTGGGCGGTTGAGTGACGCAGGCGCTGAAGTTGCTCTGCGTGGTCTACTTTTTCCTTGTTGTGTGCATCCATGATTTCCTCTTAACAAAAGCATATCAGTACATTTTTAAAAGCTACTATAGCACACCTTTGTCAAAAAGACAGGGGCAAGACACTAGCAGAGAGCCACTCTTTCCACGAAATAAGGCCAAGTTTCATTGTGTCTCGCGTTATTACCATGTTACACTCTGCAAGGCTATTTTTTAAACCTTACTATGAGCGAGGAAAAAGATGTCAGTACCTTCTAACATAAAACAAAAAATGTACGTGTTGGACACAAATGTCCTCTTACACGACCCGCGCTCATTATTCAGCTTTAGCGGTGCTTTGGTTGGGATTCCAATCATAGTACTTGAGGAGCTTGAGCAATTTAAGCGAGAAAATTCAGGAAGGGGGAAAAATGCACGTGAAGCAGTTCGTTATCTTGATCAACTCCGAGAAAAAGGCAGCCTGAGTCAGGGAGTTCCTGTAGAAGGTGGAGGCATGGTTCGGGTTCTTTTTGCTCCTGAGCATTTTCCTGCGAATTCACCGCTTGATACAAAAATTATGGACAATGAGATCATTCTCACTGCCGCATCTTATCAAAAAGAATATGATGTTAAGTTTATTTCAAAAGATCTTAATGCTCGCGTAAAGTCTGATGTAATCGGCCTGCCATCAGAAGATTATCTTAAAGGGTATGTTCCCCAAGATGAATTTTATAAAGGATGGGTGCGTGTCCAAGTTCCGGCTGTACAACTGAAACAGGATATTCCCGATGCGCTTAAGGAAATGGTAAAAGCAAGTCCGTTTGTGATGAATGAGTACATTCTTGTTGAAAGTCAGCATAATCCCTTTAACTACCGTGTCTTTCGGTATATCGGGGGTAATAGACAGTTCGTATCGGTGAATCCTCCGGCACTTAAATGGATGATTGAACCACGCAATCCGCAACAGTTAATGGCGCTTGATGCGCTCCTTGACCCTTCACTTGATTTTGTGACGCTCCTTGGGCCTGCAGGAACGGGTAAAACATTTATTGCGCTTCTTGCAGGATTGTATGAAGTACTTATGAATGATGTGTATAAAAAATTACTTGTATCTCGTCCAGTTGTTCCATTAGGGCCAGATATTGGCTATTTGCCAGGAGATGTTCAAGAAAAACTGCATACGTGGATGCAACCAATTTTTGATAATTTAGAAGTAATTCTTAATACAGCTAACAAGTCTCGTCTAGAACATCACAATGGTTCTGAAGAGGGGGATGAGGAGCATCCTTCCAATGGGAACAACAAAAAAAACAAGAAACATAGAGGAAAAGAAAAGCGTTCATTTATTGGAACGGTTAACGATCTGATTCATCACGATAAACTGAGCCTTGAGGCCATTACATATATGCGCGGGCGTTCCATTCCGTATCAATTTATTCTGTTTGATGAGGTGCAAAACCTCAGTCCCCATGAAGTCAAAACTTTGATTAGTCGTGTGGGTCAGGGCAGTAAGATTGTCTTCTGTGGTGATCCATCACAGATTGATTCACCATATCTTGATTTCAGTAGTAACGGTTTGGTCATCGCAAGTGACCGGTTTAAAGGGCAATCAATTTTTGCAACGGTCTACTTAGAAACCAGTGAGCGTAGCACCTTGAGCAGTTTGGCAAGTGAGCTTCTGTAGGATTTGAAATTGATACAAAAATAAGGAGGTGGGTGTCCACCTCCTTATTTTTTAATTGTCTTGGAATAAGCCCGCTATAAAAATAGGGGAAAGTTACGCTATACGTCTGCTTGTCAGTCTATCAGATCTGCGTAAATGGGCGACGGATCGTACAGAGCTACGCATTCGGTGTCCCGAGTTCATCTCAATGCGTGAGGCAGAACCGACCTGTTTTTGAAAGGCGTCTCGTTGCATGCCAGCTCGTTGGTGTTCTTGTTTGACTTGTTTTGAATCTTTTTCGCCTGTTGGGTGAGAGACGATTCCGATAAGTGTCTTTTGATTCTTGCCGCTTTTTGTATCGAGATTGACCCACAGGTCGCGATGTTCGTGATACGACTGTTTAGCAAAATTACAGAGTCTTAGGAGATTCTGTCCAAAGTAGGTGTGAGATTTTTTCATATCCTTTTTTTCAAAGATATTCTGAAGCGATTGTTGGTTATTACTCAAAAGAAGGCGGATGTTGTACATGTTTTTGTGAGCATCAACAAATGCTTGTGGATAACCAGTGCGTGGGATGGGTGGAAAATACGCATTGCTTGTCAGATACGTGTGTTGTGAGTAGAAGGCGTAAAGGGTGCCGATTTTTGCCATATTAGGATAAAAATCACGGTGTGCTTTTTCTGTATCAGGTGGCAGTGGTGTTCCAATTTCAATTGCTACGCCAATGGTAAAGGCCTCTCCTTTTAAAGGATGTTGGGTTGCGTAATTCAGAAGGAGGCCACTTCGTCCTTCAGCAACAACAAGGTAATGGCAGTTGTAGGACTTTTTAAAATTACGGTGAAGTTGTGCAAGTGCTTTTGAAAATGCTTGGGCTGCATCGATCAAATTATTTTTTCCACCCTTGTCACTCCAACCAAAATGGAGACAGTAGGGTGCACGTGTGGGAGCTGCAGGAACTCCTGGCCGTGTAGCTGTCCCTGCTTTAATGAAATCTTTGGGAATGAATGGCCCGAGATTTTTCTGACCGACTCCTAAAAAGGTACGATAGTTGTCCGTGTGAAAATCAGTCTTTTTGACTTCTCCCTTAGCAGGGGGAGGAGTAGAAATGAGGATGAAAAAGATGCAGTCGCTTTTTTCCTCTGAGAGCGCGTCTTTTTTTTCGGGAAGTGGTTGGGAATCAAGCACGGTAAAGGCTGATGGAATCGCTGGTCGTGCTTGGTTGGTGTAGATTGTGCACAGAAGGCTTGCTAGACAGAGGTCTTTTTTCATGGATACTCCTTTTTTGGCTTCGTCCGTAAAGAGGTCTAGACGGTCAGCCTGGCAGAGGAGTTACCAAAATGTAAAGGAGTTGCAGGAAGCGATTCTTCTAGCAATAAGAATGAGCGAGGTAAAAAGAGGTTTTTCTCTTAATGTTGCACAGGCAAATTCAGCGCATGACGGAGAAAAATAACAGATCGCCGGGCCTAACAGAAGAGGACGAATAGCACGAATCGATCCAATTAAAAAAGATGCGATTGCATGGGAAATTAGGCGCATGATGAAGGAGTAGGGTGTGTGACCACACAGTGAAGAAGACGGCGAAGTTCTTGGAATGGAATGGCAAGAGCTTCTTTTCTGACAAGAAGTACACAATCGTAAGGATGCGTATACAACTTATCTTCTCGATAAATAGAACGAACACGGCGTCGAATGAGATTGCGTTCAGGAGCATTGCCAACTTTGCGAGGAACAACAAGCAAAACACGACCAAGGGTATGCAAAGCAGGAGCTCGTAAAATACGAAGACCGGGCACTGTTACCTTTGCTCGAGCATGCGAAAACAGTGTATCCACTTCTTCGCGTGTGAACGAGGAAAGTTTTCTTCCCGGTCTCATCGTAATTTCTTAGTCTGCGCGTACAGCTAGACGTTTGCGTCCTTTAGCTCTGCGACGTGCGATAATCTTTCTTCCCCAACGGGTAGACATACGCTTTCTAAAGCCGTGTTTACGGTTTCTTTTTTTCTTGCTTTTTCTAAAAAAGGTAACGGACATTCCGGACCCCTCCAATGCTAAAATTCACTTAGGATTTTCCTAGTGTAAGGGTAAAACGATGTTTTTTCAAGCTACAAAAGACCTTCTCTTTCCAGATAGGATTGAGCATCTAGGGCGGCCATACACCCAGATCCAGCAGAGACGATTGCTTGGCGATAGCGATAATCAGCCACATCTCCAGCTACAAAGACCCCTGGGACTGAGGTCAAAGTGCCCTTTTTGAGCACAATATAGCCATAGTCATCAAGTTCAAGCTGTCCCTTAAAAGGGGCAGTATTAGGACGTTGCCCGATGGCCAAAAAGAGGACATCTGCGGGCACCGAGCTGGCTTGCTTGGTCTCTTGATTGGTTATGACGACCTGTTTGACCGCTGTGCCATCTCCCTCAACGGCCGTGATTGTGCTTGAGTAAATGACCTTAATGAACGGCTTTTCAAGGACACGCTGCTGCATAACGGGGGATGCGGTAAATTTTGGAAGGATGTGGACGATGGTAATTTTTTGTGTGTATTTACTCATGAAAAGAGCTTGTTCCATGGCGGTATCCCCACCACCGACAATGATAACTTCTTTGTTTGGGTAGAACGCACCATCACACACGGCACAGGTGCTTAGTCCCTTTCCCCAGTAGTCAGTTTCTCCCGGGCATTTGAGCGTATTAGGAGAAGCTCCGGTGGCGATAACCACACTATGGGTGAGAAAGTGTGCGCCTTTGTTCGTGGTAATTGTAAAAGGGCGTTGTGAAAAATCAACGCTTTCCACTGATCCAGGAATAAAACGTGCTCCAAAATGTTCCGCATGTTCCCGTTTGTTCATCATAAGTTCAGGGCCAAGGATGCTTTTGTGCCCCGGCCAATTTTCAATGAGCGTCGTACTCATGAGTTGGCCACCTGGCTTATTGCCTTCGATGACGAGCGGTTGAATAAAAGCACGGGAGGCGTACACAGCGGCCGTCAAGCCAGCCGGGCCAGAACCGATGATAATAAGATTATGAACAAGAGAGTCTTCTGATTTCATGATTTAGATTTTTGTTGGTTTGGTAAGATGTAAAATGGCGTGATTAAGGGTCTTTTCCTTCATGCAACACTGCGCCAAAAGCGAGGCAGAAACGGGTGTTTCTCTGCCAGAAAACTTAGTGGTCGGTGGTTCAAAATAGATAAATTCACTGGTTCGAGGTCGGCACAAGAGGTTGAGGTATCCCTTCACGTCAAGGTTATTCACACTGATTTTTTCAAGAAATGCCAACTGCTGAATGAGGATACTTTCGCGCAGTTGCTTTTCCGCAAGTAAGGTAATCTTTTCCCGAAAATCTGGTTGCATCTTATAAACGTGGTAATCGGGCTGATTACAAACCATTTCGAGTATAGCTTTTTCTTGTCGCAAGACAAGATGAGGAGGAACGACAATTCCATGCTTTGAAAGCAAGGTTCTGAGTGCTTCTTCAGAGGTTGCTCTGCGTTGTGAGATGTCGTTTCGATATGAAAAGACTTCAATACATTTTTGGTGCAAATCTTTTGCATTTTTTAGTTTAAAGTGACGCTTGAAATGTTCAATGCAAAAATAGGCATGGGAGAGATAATCGACGATCTCAACGAGGAAAAGATAATTGGTATCAAGATGGGTACTGAAATGTTCTTGCAGCCCAGGATGATCAGTTAGGAATGAGTCGCCAACTTTTTTGCCAACAAACAGTGCTTGGAAAGGACCATCTGCTTCTTCTGTTCCAATTTTGAGCCATAATTTTTCTTTAAAATCACCCAGCAGCGGTTTTTTATTCTTATCAAGAAGACAGACTTGGAAATTCACCCAGTCGCCAATATCGATGATATTCGGCTTTACGTTTTTTGCAGCTTCTTGTTCTTCTTTTAAAAAGTTCTCTACTTGTCGATCGAGATCTTTATAATTTTTTCGCTTGGGAGCTTTGAAAGGAAGACGTTTCCATCCTTGTAGAGGAATCGGTTTTGCAAGGGTAAGAGAAAAACTAAAGGCAGCGTTTTGTCGTGGTGCTACAAGAATATTAGTAAGGCGTGGTTCGCCTGCAAAAAAGATCCGCTCTTCCTGCAGCTTCCTGTACAGCCATTCAATAACAAAATACTTAAAAAAGAACTCTTTGATGTGTTCGAGCAGATGCGGTTGAAAGTTTTGCTCGATGTATGAGATCGGCGCTTGGCCTCGAGAAAATCCGTAAATATGAGAACGCTGTTTCTGTTGATCTGAGGCCTCTTTATACAGCCGCTCAACATACTCGTGAGGGATAGTTACCGTAACATATCCAAACTGTTGGTTAGTCTGTCTTAACGAAAAAGACAGGGGGGAAAATCTCTCCACACTTTCCATAGATTACTCCCTTTTTTATTGGTGCGGGAAGAGGGACTTGAACCCCCACTTCGTAAGAAACTGGATCCTAAGTCCAGCGCGTCTACCAGTTCCGCCATTCCCGCACGTAATCTTTTGGTGGGCCGTGCTGGAATCGAACCAGCAACCTGCAGATTAAGAGTCTGTCGCTCTGCCAATTGAGCTAACGGCCCGTCTTAAAGGCATCCAACAAATATTTCTCAAGTGTACCAGACCATCTGATAAAGTAAACGAGAGAATATGAGTAAATTAACCCTTTAGACTCGCTTCTTTTTTTGCACTCAGATCTTCGACGAACTTAACCGCCTTATCGGTGTGTTTCTGCAAAAGGTCACTGAGACGTTTTGCAAAATCTTCTGAAACACCGCCGTCTTTTTCTGTATCACGCACCAGGTTATGAAAATCCTTTCTCACATGGCGGATTGAAACACGCGCTTCTTCCAATTTTCTGTGAAGAAGTTTGGTCAATTCGTCTCTGCGAGCAGCACTCATTTCTGGGAGCACGATACGGATAACTGCGCCATCTTGCTGAGGCGTAACTCCAAGATCTGAGTCTCTCAATGCACGTTCAATATCAAGAATTGTTCCTTGATCCCACGGTTGAATGATCAAAAGACGTGCATCAGGAGAGCTGACACTTGCAAGATTTTTAAGTGGGAGTTCGGTAGTTCCGCCATAGCAGGAGACTTTGATGTCTTCCACCATAGATGGGTGTGCTCTACCGGTTCTGATTCCAACCAGTTCGTGCTCAAAATGTTTGATACTTTTGGTCATCTCTTGGTCGATTGCATCTTCGAATGGCTTGGTTTGGCCTTCGATTAATACTAATTCTGTCATGGTACTATCCTTAGTAAGAAGTAGTGTTATGCGCCAATTTCGTAACGAACAAATCGTTTAATACGGATGCTTTCGCCCATTTTACCAATTAAGTTTTGGAGGACTTGTTCAACCGTCAATTTGTCATCCTTCACGAACTTTTGTTGTAGCAAGCAATGTTCAGAGAAGAGCTTTTGCATCTTGCCTTCGAGAATTTTTTCAATGAATTCTTCTTTCTTGCCTTCGTTTTTCAGTTGTTCGCGAACGATATCAACTTCTTTTTGTAACCAGACAGGATCAATTTGGTCAGGTGAAACAGAGATCGGTCTGAGTGCTGCGATATGCATGCAAACATCATGAGCAAATTTTTTGAATTCTTCATTGCGAGCAACAAAATCTGTTTCGCAGTTGATTTCGATCAACACGCCTAAGGTTGCCCCTGGGTGGATATACGCGTGGATTAAACCTTGGGCGGTTTCGTTTCCGCCACGTTTTGCAGCAACGGAAGCGCCCTTTTTACGGAGGGCGTCAATTGCCTTTTCTATGTCTCCGCCGGTTTCTTCCAGCGCTTTTTTGCAGTCCATCATCCCCATACTGGTGATGTCACGTAACTTTTGTATGTCTTCTAGGCTTACCTTGGCCATGTATGCTCCTGAGCTTAAGTAATGATTAGTTTCTGATTTAAGATGTTTGTTAGTGTGCCAAAAACGGTATCTTTGCGCAAACTCGCTCTTTTCAAGGGGAGACTTATCTCTCCTTTGACACATCCCTGCATCACATGCGTTCAGGTCTGCTGATCCCAATCAGGCTCAAACAACGGTCAAATGTGTCACGAACAAGAATGATCAACAGCAATCGTGCACGGCTTTGTTCAACAGATTCAGGCTCAATCACTCGGTTGTGGTGGTAGTAGTTATGGAAGATATGCGCAAGATCAAGCAAATAATAGGTCAGCAAATGGACCTGATAATTCTGACTGATGTCGATAAGAAGTTCTCGAAGTGAGGCTATCTTTTTAATAAGAAGGGCTTCAGGCGCTCCCAATCCAGCGATGTCAGGTGAAGAAATATTGAGTAAATCTGTGTGTTCTTTGGTGCGTTCAAGAATTGCCTGAGTTCTGACAAAGGCGTACTGGAGGTAATAGACCGGGTTTTCGTCATTCTTTTTGAGTGCGAGTTCAATATCAAATTCAAGGTGTGCGTCCGCTTTTCGGTTTAAGTAGAAAAAGCGAGCAACGTCTGAACCTACTTCGTCGATGACATCTTTTAACCCGATGATGCGACCGGCACGTTTTGACATCCTGAGTTGTTGATCACCTTCTTTCAAAGAAACCAGTTGATAGATGATGCATTCAAGGGTGACGTCGGTCAGTCCAAGCGCCTGACGAATACCTTCAAGACGTCGTGGATAGCTGTGATGATCTTGGCCCAGAACCATGATGAGTCGATTAAATCCTCGGTCTGCTTTGTTTAAGAGGTAGGCAACATCTGCCGCAACATACGTGTAAGAGCCATCTGCTTTTTTTAAGACACGATCTTTGTCATCGCCAAAGGCGGTTGATCTGAACCATAAGGCGCCATCTTGTTCGTACGTGTTTCCCGATTCTGTGAGGCGTGTAAGGCCTGCTTCAATAGCTCCTGTGTGCAGTGTTCGTTCTGAAAACCACACATCAAAGGTGATGCCGTATGCGGACAGGGTGTCTTGCAGAAGGGCGAGCATGTGTTTGTAGCCATAATCGATGAAAAACTGTTCAGGCTTTTCAACAACGTTTTTGCCATGTTCTTGTACGCACTGCTGGGCAAGCTCAATAAGATACTCCCCTTTGTAGGATTCTTCAGGAAGTTCAATCGTTTGCCCACATACTTGTTGGCAGCGAATTTTTAAGGACATTCCCAGTTTTTGCATTTGTGCGCCAGCATCGTTGACGTAATGTTCTTTGACTATTTTGAAGTTCAGGAAACGAAGGACGTTGCCAAGAACGTCACCGATGATACCTCCACGACCGTGCCCAAGATGTAGCGGACCGGTTGGGTTAGCACTGACAAACTCAATATCCCAAATGCCGTGCGGTTCTTGTAGTTGGAAGTAGCTATCTTTTTCTTCAAAAAGCTCACGAGCGATGGTTTGCAATGCATCAGCGGTGAAAAAAAAGTTGAGAAATCCCGGTCCAGCAATCTCTATTTTTGCAAGAGCAGGGTCACTAAAACCGGTTGCTATTGTTTGTGCCACGGTACGGGGATTGCTCTTGAGCTGTTTTGCAAGAATCATAGCCGCATTGGAAATGACGTCCCCAAATTGTTGTTTGTCAGGGTCAGTATTGAGGGCAAATTCAAGGTGTGGAACAGCTTCAAGTGCGAATGTTTCCTTGAGGTAGGAAAAAAAACGATGTCTCAGCGTCGGTATCAGTGACATAAAGAAAATCCTTTTAAAAATGGCACAAACAGGTTTCTAGCCTACCGAAAATGCTTCTGAAACGCCATCGGCGGTTTTTAGAAAGAAAAAAGGACACCGCCCGAAGGAAGTGCCCTTTTTGTAAGCTCTTAAGAAAACTTGTTAGTTTTGTTCAGAAGAACGGCCCAAAATCTTTTCTAATTCGGTACGTTGTTCCACCACAGTTGTTCGAGTGAGGTTTACATTGAGAGGGAGGTTTTTTGCCGCGGATAACGTTTCAGTTTTTTGAGCATCGGCACCAGGGATAGTAGCGGTCGAGAAATCACGGAGCGCATCATAAGCGGTATTGTATGCGGTAACAAGGTTGTTGTACTTCTCGTCCTCGCCTACGACACCAGCAAGTTGCTCAAGTTGAGTAGTAAGGGGCATCTTGTCTTCGGCATAAGGATCTTGTTCATGAGCATCGCATTGCTTAATTTGATCTTTACGGCTTTTTCTGGTTCCAAATCCCCCTGCAAGACCAACTAATGCTGATACGACCGCGCAGCCAGCATCCCTGGGCTCTGTGACCAGATATGTTACCGCTGCAATGCCGCCGGCAGCCGCCATGCCTATACCAGCAATTTGTCTCCAGGACCATCGTCTTGCATCTCTTTGTGCCTGCTCATAGTCCCGTAACGCAGCTGCTGCAGTTCCACTTGCCAGGGTAAGGTCAGTTTGATACGTGGTAAGGGCTGCACATGCATCGTCCAAGGCCTTCACGGCATTATCAAACTTCTGTCTATCAGAAAGTGGCAGGATAGTAGGAAATCGTCGCGATTCTACCGGCGGCGTCACGGGAGTTGATGGGTGCTGGGTTGCGGGTTTTGTTGTCTGAGCTGTGGGGATGGGATTTTGGCGAGAAGGGGCCGATGAAGGTCTTGTTGGTTGGGCAGGGCTTTCTTTGCGCTGTTTTTGAGCCGCTGTTTCAAGTGTTGTTGGTATAGTGGGCCTACTTGTTGCCATGTCATCGAAGTCTGTAGGGTCGTAGGGGTTGTAGCGGCCAAGTGTGATTGATGACAGTGAAAGTAACGTCACAAGGGACAATTTTTTATAGTTTTTCATACATAGATCCTTTCCATTTTTACAGTAATTTTAACGAGCGTACGAGCAATATGGCTGCACAAACTACTCTTTTTCAGTTTTGCTGTCTAGGGGAGTTTTAAGCTTTTCTGCGGTGACTGTTGCCATCCAGCATGTGTCTAGTGCAAGAACAGCTGCGCAGCCCATGAGAGAGCCTCTAAAAAATCCTCGCGCTGTTCTATGAAGTGAGTGAGCAACGGCAGGGTGTTTGATTTTTTCTGCTGCTTGATGAACGGCTCCAGCTAGAGCAAGTGAAGAGACAGCTGCGGCTGTTGTCAGGAGTGACAAGGTAAGAAGTGGTGCGTATTGCTCAGCTGCTTTTCGCTGGAGGCCGTCTCCTGACGAGGGACGCTCTGTGTGAGAAAGGTCGGCACAATGCCGCCCGGAAGGTATAACGTCAGCTTTAAGGCCTGAAGAGGCAGAAATTAGTATGAAAAGAAAGAAGTAAGGTGAGCAGTTCATAGGAATCCTTCTGGTGACGAGGTCAAAAAACGGTCGATAGTCTAGCTCGAATGTATTTTTTTGCATTAACAAAAAGTAGATTCTGGCTATAATCGAACAGGTAGAGGTTGCAGGAATAAGCGTGTGGCAGGTGGTTTTATGAAAATTGCAGTTTTGGTTTCTGGTGGGGTTGATAGTGCCGTAGCGTTGGCTCTTTTGCGGGAGCAGGGATACGAGGTGGTGCCGTTCTACCTTAAAATTTGGTTGGAAGATGAACTTTCATTTTTGGGCGAATGTCCCTGGGAGGAAGATCTTTCCCATGTGCGGGCTGTTTGTGAGCATCTTGGATTAGATTTGCAGATTGTGTCATTACAGCAGGCGTACAAAGAACGTATTGTCAGTTA
Organism: uncultured Pseudomonadota bacterium; assembly: GCA_964604015.1. Taxonomy (GTDB): domain Bacteria; phylum Babelota; class Babeliae; order Babelales; family CAIQNR01; genus CANNBR01. Next base: position 50,303 of record CAZRXF010000007.1, on the reverse strand, counting down.
TACGATTGCAGAAGTTACAGCGGGCAGAACCCCTAACCCCGACATGCTTTGCAATACCTTTATTAAATTTGGTGCGTTTCTAGAACGTTATGGAAACGAGTTTGATAAGATTGCAACCGGTCACTATGCAGGGATTGTCGAGCAAAATGGTATGTATGCATTGACGTTGACCCCTGATGCTATCAAGGATCAAACGTACTTTTTAGCACGTCTTTCTCAAGCGCAACTTGCTCGTGTGCTCTTTCCCTTAGCTGATATGACTAAAGAACAGGTGCGTGAACATGCCGCCCGTTTTAACTTACCTAACAAGGATCGCAAGGACAGTCAGGGACTGTGTTTCTTGGGAAAATTTAAATTTCGCGATTTTGTAAAAGCGCATGTGGGGACACAAGAAGGTAAGCTTGTCGAATATGAGACGGGAGCTGTGGTTGGCAAACATGAGGGGTTCTGGTTTTATACAACAGGCCAGCGACAAGGATTGGGATTGGCAGGTGGGCCGTGGTACGTGGTACGCAAAGACCCTGCGACGAATACCGTTTTTATCTCGAAAGAATATCACACTGAAGATAAACAGCGGGACACTTTTTTGATCGATGGGATCCAAGGTCCGCTTCGTGACTATATGGGGATTCCGGTACAGGCAAAACTTCGTCATGGTCCACAGCTTCATACCGCGATGGTGACGGATGCCCAGGATGGTCAGTTACTTGTTACCCTTTCTGAACGAGATCAGGGAATAGCACCGGGGCAATTTGCCGTTTTCTATGACCAAGGTGTATGTATCGGTTCTGGTATGATTGTTCAAGCGCTGTAAATTAGTTTTGCAAAAGGAAGATGAATGATGAAAAAGTGGGTAGGAGTGGTGGTATGTGTATGGACATTGTCGATACAAAGTGCTGAGTTTGTACAGGTAAAAAAAACAACGAGTGAAAAGCCGAGCAAAGTGAAAGAAGAGATTGCTCAGACGCTTGAATCTCTCTTGACCTGGTCCTCTGATATGATAGCATCAATAGCTCAAGAGCAGCGCCTGATCGTGAAAAAAGTTCGTCAACTTGCTCAAAGCGAAGGAACTTTTGCGCAATCAAATCCGCAAGCACTCAAAAGATATCGTGAGTCACTACAAAAAATGGAGAAGGACTTTGAAAAACAGGCCCATCTCATTCATATGCAATTTGAGCAATTAGAAAAAGATTTCTTACAAAGTTAAAAATTAAGAAAGGTACAAGGATATGGCCGGCTATAACAGAATTATTCTTATGGGCAATCTTACCCGTGATCCTGAGTACAAACAACTTGGTTCAGGTCAAGCAGTCTGTCGTTTAGGATTGGCATCAAATAGACAATTTCGTAACAAGCAGTCAGGTGATATGGTGCAGGAAGTGTGCTATGTCGATGTTGATGTGTGGGGTGCACAGGCAGAAAGCTGCAAGCAGTACCTTGCAAAGGGCCGTCCCGTGTTGGTGGAAGGGCGTCTTAAACTTGATACCTGGCAAGACCAAGATAATAAGGCTCGCAGTAAACATTCGATTGTGGCAGAACGTGTTGTGTTCCTTTCTGGTGGTGGTAATGATACGACCAGTGATTTTGTATCTACCGGAACCAGTACGCAACAAGATACGGGAGTTCTTGAACCACGCAATGAAGTGGAGCGAGAACTGATGTCGCAACTTGATGACATCAAAAATAGAAAAAAAGAATCGACGTTTAGTGCCGCAGCTTCCGCGCCACGTCGTCCTTCAAAAAATGGTTTTGGAATGGCTAAGCAAGACAACCCTGATACCGATGTAGTGGTTGAAGGGTTTAAGGACGAGCCTCCCTTTCAAGACGATCTTCCGTTTTAGTCTAACGGTACAAGAAAACGTAAGGGGCAGTGATGCCCCTTTTTTTATGTCTTTTCTCTTTAGTTCTACCTCCAGAAACAAACCCCTATCTGCTATCTGTTAAAAGGGGATCGACGTGATCCTTTTGCCTTAAAAGCGCTTATTATTGACAAATAGAATATACAAGTGTCAGTATGGGAGGGAGTGAAAAGGTGCTCAAAAGGGAGAAAGGATACCCCATGAAAAAGGTTTTAAGACTGGTGATACTCGTATGCGCGTTGCTGTGTGCAGCAGGAGCGCAGGCATCTGCATGGGGATCTGAATATGTGGTCGAGGGCGATGATCAACTGTATGGCATTGAAGATCTTCCACTCATTGGAAGATCGTACCACGAGGCTACCGTTAACCCAGTCATTGGAAAGGTGGACCATCCATTTAATTATTCTTCTTCTTCTGTATTGGGTCGTGTTGTTCGCGCGTCAGCGTTTTTGGGTGGCTATCTTCGTGCAGCGTTTGAAGATCCTTTGATCAAAGAACAGCTTCTTGATGGCAGAGATTTTTGCACGAAAATTCTTAATTTTTATGTCTTGTGGTTTGAGGCTCAGTTAGCTCTTTACCAACATTTAAATAATGATCATGAAAAATCATACCGTCTGCTTGAAGAGGTTGATCATTTACGTAAAAAAGTTTTGTTATTGGGAGAGTATTTCGAAGATCTTATTCAGGGCGACTACACTCACGCCGCCATTACCATACGAATGGTACTTGATACTATTGCAATGCAAACGGGGCAGATACTTGCCTTGTAGACAGGCATCCACCCCGTTTTAACTAGCTCAATCGAGGAGCTACCTCATGTTGTTATTCTTGTGAAATAACACCAGTTGAGGTACCCATCATGAGTTGACCAGTTGAACCAATTTCAGCAATCCAGTAGAACGAACCAGCTGCAGCTACCGCGGTATCTTGCATGGTGGTTTTACCATCTGCCGTGATGTTATAAGAGGTCAGGTCGTATGGCAGTGCAAGGACTTGGTATCTCGTATCATCAGATGGATTCTTTTGGATGAAGAAGCGACGAGCACCATCATCGTAGAACAAGCGAGCAGTCACTGGGAATGTCTTGTAGATGGTTGGAGCAGTTGATTGTGGGTAGGTTCCGACATTGAGTGATCCGTTATAGGTACCGGTAGCTGTTGGGTTTTCAGTGTAGGTCAGTGCATTGGCAAGAATTCCAAGAGCTGCAGCGTTTGAACCGGTAGCAGTGAATGCTTGACGTGACATTTGGTACTCTTTGGTTCTGTTATAGACAGAGGTGTTGACCGCATTTGGAGCAAAGTTTGCAAACCAGAAAGATTGTGGGTTTCTGTCGTAGTTTGGTTGGCCAACGTAGTCAGTGAAGAATCCAGCAGTCACCACTGTTGAGGTGCCATCGATCTTTACCCAACCAGCGTTTAGCTGAGAGGTTGGCGATTGCATACCAACAAGTGATGAAGTGGTGTAGATGCCATCGTTTGCAAGAATCAGTAACTGTTCGTTTCCTGTTGGCGGTGTTGTGTTAGAAGCAGTTGCAGAAACAGAAACCACAAGATCGTAGATTTGTAGTGCGGTTGCAAGGCTTGAGTTGGCAGAACCAGGCGTTGGTGCAGTTGCTGATGAAGCGGTTACCACAAAGTTGGTGTTAAGACCTGCTAATGTTGTTTGCGGAGCGCAGCTGAAAACTCTATCAAGTGATGCAGTACGTGTTAGGACGTGAACAGCGCCGCCCTTAGAAACGATCTTCATTGGCATACCGCTTACATTTGTAAGCTTTTGCCAGGTGAAGGTGTTAAGTGTGGCGTTGCTACCCATACCAGTGAACGACTTAGGGTTCACACCTACTCCTGTAGTTGCATCAGCAAAGACATACAGAGCCGGTGCAGTTGAAGCAGTCCCCGCGCATCCAGCAAAGAAGAACCCTGCCGTAGCGTCTCGGTGATTGCCTGCGCCGCCGCCATCGTTATAAGCATCCCATGAGCTGTATCCCAGCGCCACAACAGCACCTGCTCCAGCTGGCAATGAGGTAGTGATGAACATGAGGTTTGCGCTGGTATTAGCGTAGTTGTAGTAGGCGTCGTTAGCTCCTGTATCATCAATGCCAGTGCTTGTTGTTAGGGCTATGACAGCCGCGTTGCTTGCAGAGCTTGAAGATCCTGTTACGGCAAAGCAGACTTTTTCTTCACCACCAAACGCGGTGATTCGTTGCACAACGGTGTGTCCCCAGCTGGTTGTAGATGAGTTAAGGTCACACACAGAGTAACAGACATTGCTCAGCGCGGTGTTAACAGCTGATGCAAGGAGTGGCAGTGTTGTTGGGCTACCGGTTGGTAAGGTCCATTGGGTTACCTTGGTCCAGTTGTTAGTAGCATTACTTGTTGCAAAAACGTGACCGGTGTAGCTATCAACGGCGCAGAATGCAACGCGTCCATCAGCACCATCGCTTGTGTTACCCATATCATTTGGAACAACCTTTCTCCAATCTGTCCAGTGGTCGATCTGACCGAGAGAGTTGAAGCATGCTTGTGATGAGTAAATACCACCTTCAATGAGAGCAGTCGTGGCTGTGTTGAGCGCTACATAGACCGTATCTCCATCAACATACATATCGGAAACTTGGTGGCCTACACCATTTGAAACAGGGAGCACTCCATTACCAACTTGTACTGCTGGTGTGATAGTAGTATAGAGCTCCGTAGCAGCAGTTGCAGGGTTTGCTACCGTAGTATAGCCAGCGGTTGAGCTAAAGGCTGTTACCTTAGCAGGAAGTCCGTCTGCAGATGTTCCTACTCCATTTACAACGGGGATAGCGTACACCACATTTTCCACAGTCCCTGGAGCACCTGTAGGAGTTCCACCGGCTATACCGGCACCACCAGCAAGGACAACATAAGAAAGACCGGTTGAGGTATGCATGGTGCGCACTTTGTAAAGCGTGACATTTCCGGCGCTTGCACCGTCAGAAACTGAGTAGAAAATGTGACCATTATCTGCAGCTGCTGGTAGGATAATACCCGTTTGAGTTAATGAGAAAGAAGGAGCTGCAGCGGTTACATGGTAGATACCAAGCCCAATGGCAGCCTCGCCTGCGGCAGCAGCGCCTGATTGGATTTGAGCAGCAACATACAACGTACCGCCGCTTGAGGTACCAATGAGTGGGTCATACCACATGTCAACACTGGGGCTAACCGTTGTGGCAGGTGCCATGCGGTTCCAGTTATTGTTACCTGCGGCAGCGACTGTGAAGTCAGCAGCGATGGCAGTACCATGATCGCCAGCAACAGCTGTACCGTTTGTCATATTGTAGAGGGTGATTCCCGCAGCGCCATTTGTTTGGGTTAAAATACCACCGTTAATACCGGAAGCTGCAGTTCCGAAGTTACCACCACCGTTTGCAAGAACAGCAGCAAACACTGCATCTGTGGTAGTTCCTGGAAGGGTTCCTGATGCAAGCGCTTGCACGCCAGCAGTTGCGGCAGCGGCTGCATCGAAAACCGTTCCTGTGATAGCAGCGGTTTGGTTTGCTTTGGTCACTGCGTTCAAGGTATTTGCGGCGGTCATGTAAGCGACGATGGTTGGAGTGGTGACACCGTTAGCAGCGCCTGAGTAAGGACAAGCGGTAAGCTGACCAACTGCAAGGTTAGTGATGCTGGCATCGCTACCAAGAGCGGTTAAAGCTGGAGCAGCATTAGGTGTTGTACGGTAGTTAAAGTAGGACAAAGCGAAGTTGCCACCACCGCCTGCCAGACCGACGAAGTTATCGCCGGTCGGTTTGTAGAACTTGCTGGTTTGTGGTGGCTTGTTATACGTTGCCGGCGCCGTACCATTCCCGGTCACCGTGTAATAGGCTTGTGCTGCGGGAGTTAGAAGTGCGCTGATTGCCAGCAACACACCCGCAGAACGTAACATTCTTTTCATAAGAGATACTCCCTTTTAGGTAAGTGTATTAAAAGTCCCAAGCAACATTAACGCCGAGGTAACCGCCACCAGTCATTGTCTTAAAGACTCTCTTACCGGCAACTGGTTGAGCATAGTAGACGCCAATGTTTGGATTGAAACGTTTGCCTTCTTTTGCAAAGTCGTATTCCAGACGTACGCTGATACCATGTGAGTGCCATGATTGCAGCATTTCATCGCTGTTAACGATGGCGACTGGGAAGAGGTTGGTGTTTTCAGGAGTTAAGGTTGTTTTGCCTTGGCGTGCATAGAGGTAACCAAATGCAAGAGAGAGACCTTTCCAGAAGTGGTCAGCTTTAACTAAAGCGCCTGCTTCAAAGAGGTTGCCCATATCTTGTTTTGCTTCACCAACACCAAGTTTGATCCAACCATTTTGTGCCAAGCTTGTCTTCATACGAGTAAGTTGGGTCTTGTTAGCAAAGAAGGTTCCTTGTACGTGTGCACCAAGGGTGAACCATTCAAAGAATCCGATTGCAGCATCAAACAACACTGGAACACCAACGTGTTTGTTGTAACCAGCAGCGATTGAGAATGCTTGATCAACGTTTTGTTTGAATCCTGATGGGATGTTCACACCCACTTTGACTGTTACGTCAAGGAAATCAACAGAATCAGCGATGTCTTCCTTGTTCATCGTCCAACCGAGGTTGAGCACGATATCACCAACACCAGACTTGCTGTAGTCAGAAGCGGTCAAGCTGTATTCAGCAAGAGTCGCTGCCAAGTTGGCTGGGTTCAGCAAGAACTGCCATGCTGGGAAGTTGACGTTTGGGTTACCGGTTGCTGGAGACATGTCAGTGAACGAAACGTTATCGATGTCGGTTTTGATGATTGGAATATTGAGGTCTGCAAAAAAGCCGTGGGTGAAGTTTTGTGCCAAGTAAATGTCTGCTTCAACGTAGCTGAATTTACCGTTGTATTGTACGTACCCGAAGGTGCCATTGGTTGCCGCTTGATCAAGAACAACAAGGTTTGCGTCATAGATGCTTGCTGCTGGGTTGTTGACAATGTTTGCACCGAGGAATTGGAAGTTTTGCCAGCCATAGATGTTGAGGACGTTGGTTGATGAACCATTGTCAGAGGTACTGGTACTTACGAGTGTGCTTCCGTTTGCTCCGATTGCAGTGCTTGATTGCCATCCTTTCTTGGTACCGCCTCCCATCACGTTAATCTTGGCTGTCGAGAGCCAACTTCTTTCAAAGCGCGGCTCGTGATCGTAGGGCCCTGTTCGGTAAAAAAACGATTGGGCACCGAACGAGGCTGCTGGGAGAAGTAACGCGAAAAGAGTACTATAAGAAGTTAATTTCTTCATACGTACTTCCTTTTTTTATAAGGTTAAAAATACTCTTACTCTGTCTCTGTCTTAAAAAAATCCCGTCAAAAAGTAAACATTCCTTTGACTACGCCTGCCCTACCTTTCTTGTTTTGGGTTTTGGTGATGCTATACTTTAGTATTCATGTCTCTAGTTTCATAGTAATAAAAGTGGGGGAAAGTCAAGGGGTCTTTATGTTTGGATTTGGAAACAATAAACGGGATCACGATTCCGGTAATCAAAAAAATGAATCTGTGCCTGAAAAAGATGCTACTCGGGCAGAGGGTTTCGATAATGGCGAGCAGGGCATGACATCTAGTGTCCAGAATGCCTGCAGTGACGAACTTGCCCTTATCAAAGAAAAGTTCATACGCCTCGGAGCCGATTTCCAGAATTATAAGAAGCGGGTAGAGAAAGATCGCCTTGAATGGATGGACAAATCGAAGGCTGATGTTTTGGCAGGAATGCTAACAGTTGTCGACAATTTTGACCGGGCGCTTGATGAGGCAAAGCACGTCAACAACGAACAATTGAGTGAATGGCTCAAAGGGTTTGAACTTATCCATAAAGTTTTTTACGAATTCTTAAAAGACCAAGGCGTTGAGCCTGTGAGTCAAAATGAGGTTTTTGATCCTACGTACCATGAAGCGATTGCACAACTTGAGTCTCCTAGCCATCAAAGTGGGCAGATCATTGATCTGTTTGAAAAGGGATTTCTGTACAAGGGCAAGGTTTTACGCACTGCCAAAGTAACGGTTGCTAAATAAGATTCTCTAGCGATGAAGAAGTCCGATAATGACTTCAATGAAGATGAGAACGATAATCAGTACGGAGAGCATATCCTCGCGGATTACGTTGATCTTGTTTTGGTAGATCGATCGAACGTCGCGCACGATGGTGAGCTTTTTATCGACTGATGTTTTCCAGTTTTCAAGTTCAAGTTTTTTGACCAGCAGTCGGTAAATTTCTGAGTAGTACGCTTCTCCCGCCAGTTTGATGCTGTTATCAAGCCGTTCAGTGATAACGGAAATGTCGACTTTGAGTTTGGAAAGTTCACCAAGTGGGTCGTACACCATTCCGACGAACGGCAGGTAGTTATAGAACGACCGAGGTTGGAGTGCGTGCTCGTATACTTCATCAAGTTTGGTATCAAGGAGTTTGTCAAAATACTGGAGTTCAAGTTGCTGGATGAGTGCGAATTCAAAAAAATCGAGAAGTTCATAACATTCATCGTCGTATACAAAAGCAGCTTCAGTATCGATGATCACAAGGTCCTGACGATAATAACCGGTGGTTGATTGCAAGATGTCTTCGATCTGGAAATCGGAGATCGTTGTGGTTTCAAAACGCAGGGATGAAGCAATCACAGGGCCATAGGTTTGAGAAAGCAAGGCACTATCAAGAATTTCAGGTTGTGGATCGATGTGGATGACCAGGTATGACGTTCGATGATGGAAAAATTTGTGTTGCGCAGTGAACTGTTTGATCAGTTTATAGAGGCTGTTTGCATCGTGGGCGCTTTGATTTTCATACTGCTCATCCAGTTTGTTCAGCTTGTTTCGAAGTGCTGTCAGGGTATCTTTAAACGGTACCTTGTAGATTAAAGAAAGAGCTCCAAAGTGATGAATATTTGCGCGTACGCATTTGATTCCGTTTTTGGCAGGAGGCAAGTCGACCGTCAGAGGAATATGGTAGTGACGGAAATATTTGGGCCAGATACGTGCAATAGTCTGCAGTTGTTTTGATGCTTTGACCTGTTCAAGATCGATAGCATCTCCAATATCAAACGCGTAGACCAGATAGATACTTCCGGTAAAAAGCTGTTCAGTCGTTTGTGCTGGAAGGTTGTTGCCTTGAAGATGAGGGGTAGGGTTTTCTTTTTTTATATTCATGTTCCTTAAGGTAGAGGATTTATCACGTCTTCTCAAGCCATGCCTAAAAAACAAACGATACAAAGGGTTGATATGGGTATGTCTTGCCTTTCAAAGAGGGCGTGTGGCACGCTTTTATCACAAAATATGTATGAAGAAAAAGGTTAAGGGAACCATTGTTAAGGAGTGTGATCGTGAAAAAATGCCTGATAATAATAAGTTTGTGGGGTATTGGTTGTGCCCGTGCAATGCACGTTGAAGCACCTCGGGAGTCATTTACCAGCATTGACTTGAATGAAGGTGGGGAAAGAAGGGAACCTGAACCAGAACCGAGAGGGTCTTTACCACGTAGACCGACCGTGTGGGAGGATGAACGGACACCGCAGTCTTCACGTGGAAGTACGGTGAGTACAAGTGGATCTGTTGGTTACCATGAAGCGCCATCTCCAACGCCTCCACCTTCAATTGAACCGGCAGGTGAACATGTTCAGGCGCCTTTGACTGAGCGGGCAAGTGAGGCAGTTATGAAAGTTGCGGAAGAAAGTAGGGAAAATACCCGTACAAGATGGTGGCAATTTTGGCGTAAAAAACCCGCAAGAACATTTGAACAGATACAAGCAGAGGTTCAAAGAGTTGATGCAAGAATAAGTGAGTTGCAAGGTCTTCTAAAATCGGAAGAAAATGGGACTCGGAAGAAAACTCTTGAGAAAGAAATCGCTCGCCTTGGCAAAGAACGGCAGAACCTCTATCAGGAAAAAACTGCATCAGGAATGACGTACCTGCAAGATAAAAATAAGCAATTTATAACGGCGCATGAAAAAGAACAAAAGCAGAGTGCTGAAAGCGATCGAAAGCGTATAAAAGAAACAAGAAAGCCTTTTCTTGAAGAATATTATCGATCGCAGGGAAAGACACCGGATGAAGTACGGCAGTTAGCTGATAATAAGTTAGAAAAAGAGAACCAAATGCGAAAAGAAGAGCAGGAGGAATCAAAGCGGCGTGCAAGCAAAAATAAGGGACGAGACAAGAAACGTGCTGCCACACCACAGAGAAAACGTGAACTTTCTAAAGAAACGGAACAGATAGCAAGAAGAGATAATGCTGCTTATATGAAAAAGTATGGGGAAACAAGAGAACAATTTTTTGAAAGGACACGCGAAGACCTTCTGGAAAGAAAGATAAACATGGACTATAACTATTACGAGCGTCCCAAAAGGCCAACAAAGTAACGAGGCGATTACAAATACTACAAATACAAAAGGGACACAAACGTGTCCCTTTTTCTATGGATTATCGCGTCGAGTGATTTTTACTTACGCAGGCCGTTTTTCAAGCAGTTCAGTTGCGTGTGCACCAAGGTTTTTGAGTGGTGTAACGATGTTGTTTTTCAAAAACTGTGTTCCCCATTCAAGTAAACTTTGCTGATGTTCCTTTTCAACAGGTTTTCGAGTTGTAAGGGCTGAAGGGAAAGGCGATGCTTTCCTTTTAGAAGCCGACGCTGCATGCGGTAGAGATGGCTTTTGTTGTGGGGTATCAAGCGGCAGAACCGCCGGTTTTCTTGGTTTTTCTCCTCCACCAACACGCATGGTTATGGTCTTTTGTCCCTTGTTTTCAAGTCGTGAGGTATCATAGGGAGCATCCGTTTGTTGTTTGAGCGCTTCAGCAGATAATGGTGCTGATGCAAAAGCTGTGAGCGCAGGGTTTAGTTGCGTACCAAGAGTGGCATTCCTGGTAGGTGCAGAGTATCCAGAAGATGGTACAGATGACATACCAGATTGTTGAATTGCAGATTCATCAAATGCGTCATGTTCATCACCGTCTTCTTTGGGAGAGCAAGCGATTTTTTTGCGGAAAGGATCCGTTTTATCATCTTTTTCATCTTCGGTTTCTTGTGCAGCTACTTGTGCTTTTCGTTCTTCATCTAGGGCTGTAGAAGTGTCGTCACCTTCTTCATCCTTCTTTTCTTCTTTCTTATCCTCAGGCTTTTTTTCCTCAGGCTTTAGAGCAGGAGCTTCCTCTGGCAAGAGTGAAGGGGTTGATGATGTTGATGGATTAGGGACAGTAGGTTTTGCAGCAGATTTTGGTGTTAAAGGTGGTCGTGCAGGGGAAGGTGCTGGATGTGTAGCTACATAGTAGACGGAAGGAACCAAGTGAGAAATTGCATGTACGGTAACGGGTGTACGTACAGCACGAAAATGCTGAATTTTTTGAGTTGCCATACGGGTAGCAGGTGCTCGCTTTTGTTTGGCGCGGCCAACAGCAGGACGTTTTGTCGGTAGTTGTGATGACTGTTTTGATACAGCTTGTTGTTCTTGAGATTCGCGTGGGCGTTGTTGTTCGATCGTTTCTTCTTGTACAAGATGTTCTTGTTCTACCCGTTCAGATTCCTGTTTTAGGCGTTGTTGTTCTTGGCGTGCAAGTCGTTCTCGTTCGGCGATACGTTCTTGTTCAATGCGTTCGGCTTCTTTTCGCTGCCGTTCCTGGCGCGCAACTCGTTCCTGTTCTATTCGCTCGCGTGTAATGCGTATGCGTTCTTGCTGCTCCAAGCGTTGTTGTTCGATCCGTTGTAGTTCAGCTTGTTTTTTTTGTTCAACTTCTTGTTTTAGTTGCTCACTTCTTTCTTGTGCAGCCTTGCGACGTGCTTCTGCTTGGGCTTGTATGTTTTCTTCCCGAGCCTTCGCGTCACGCTTAGCTGTTTCTTCTCGTGCTTTTGCATTACGTTTGTTTGCTTCTGCTCGTAATTGAGCGTCACGTCTAGCTGTTTCTGCTCGTAATTGGGCATCACGTTGAGCTGCTTCTTGTTGTGCTTTAATCTTTTCTTTCAGAGTCCTGGTCGTAGTATTAGTAGGCACTTCTTGAGGTTTACGGGAAAAGAGATTTGTCAGGCGGGACAGTCGTGATGGGCCAGTTGTGCTTGCTGAAGTGGTTGCCTGAGTACCCTGACGTGTTATAACGGGTGGTATTGTTCGTGCGGCTTCCTGCGTTGCAGATGTCATAAGTGTTCGTACAGTGGAGCCATGAATTTTTAGTTTTCCTTTTGAAGCAACGGCCATAGCAACCCCAGCTCCTCCAAGCGCTGCTCCTGTCATGATTTTTTTTGCCGAGGATGAATTTTCTTTTTTAGCAGAAGAGTCTTCTTCGGCCTTTTCTGCTTGCGGGGAGGCGTCTTTATCGGTTTTCTTTTGGGGGAGAGCACCAAAGAGGGTACTTAGACGATCAAATTCTGACTTGAACGTGCGTTTTGAATGGTCCTGTTCTTTTTTTTCTTCTTCTTGCTGCTCTTCTTGTTTGTGAGTGAATGCAGGGGGAGCAGCAGGTAAGCGAGTTTCAACTGCTGGCGCAGAATCAATCAGCGGTAGTGCCGTATCGTGTAATTGATTTTCGGAAGGAATACCGCAGGAAAACGGCGAATTGGAGACTAGATCAGAAAATTCTTGGCTTGTAGAAAGATCAGTGCCACGAGATTCAATTGCTGTACTCTCAGTAGTACCACTGATAACAGGCGGTGCTGGTTGAAAATTTTGTAAAGGAACGGAGAGTGCAGTAACTGCTGAGAGCGCAGGGTCTACAGGTGCGGGGGAAATGGTGCTGGTGGTACCAGCAAGTTCCGTACTAGAACTTTCATCACTACCTGCAGGTGCATTTTGTTCAAGGTCAGGGTCTAAAGGTGCGTTGTCATCATCTTCAGTACCATAGGCAAAAGGTGACTGATAAGGAATAAAGGCAACAGGCTCAGAAGATTCAGATGATGCTGTTGAGCTAGCATTTCTGAGAGGGCAGCTAAAAATGCTCATGAGCGTTTCATGAGAAAGAGATAGTTTGCCTGCTACGCCAACAGCGGCAGCTGCTTGAGTAGTTGTACTAGCGGGTGGTGGGGTATGAGCTGAAAAGGTAGGGAAGGCAAAACGAGCTGATTGATTGACGCTTGCTGAAGGAAGTACGGCTGGTCTTTGTGCAGTGTATGTAAGGGTTGATTGGAAAGATGGGCGTACGCCTCTGGTGACAGAAGGTGCTTCTTGAGCGGATCGAACAATTGGTGCAACATCGTGGGTAAGCTGAGCTGAACTTCTGCCCCACATGGCTCTTAAAAAACGAGCCGTAGTTTGTGCGGCAGAACAGCTTAACGTTAAGCTTGTTAAGCTCAGAAATAGTAAGACTCTTTTCATTGCAATAACCTCCATAGAAAACTCCACTTCTTCTAGTTTAGTGAAAACTATTAAAACGGCAACAGGCTATATTCAGTCTGAATTTTTATAAAATGAGCTTGATATTTAGGGGTAGTATAAATAGACGATTGAATCCCATCTTCTTGATTTGCTATTATCATAGTAGAAATATTTTTATGGAGGATTAAGATGGAAAACAAAAAAGTTTTATTGGGGTTAGGGTTGTTTTTGAGCTGCGTTATGCTTATCGATGCGGCGGTCCCTATGGTTCAGTGGGATACGAGTACCTATCTTATGACGATGCGGGATCAGCTAAGGACTGAACTTACCGCGGAATTGACAAGGTTATTTTCCGGATATTCGGGTAAGGATAAGGCTTTTAGTACTGACGTCATTGCTCAAGTGCGCGCGATGGTAGGCGAGGTTATGCTTGAGGTGAATAAGGAGGGGGAGGGGCAAGATTTGTTCGATGATGCTGTATTTAATGAGAAATTACGACTGTTTAAATATGGCATGGAGCGAGTAGCGGCACGCTTAGCAGAGGGGGCGCAACATAAAACGTCCTTTCATCAACGACCTGAAAGTAATCGAACGGCAGTCAGTAGAGACTTGGAAGTACTGGTAGGGGTAAAAGATGAATTGATAAAACGGATTAAATATGTGCATGGAGAGGCATCCCCAGAACAGCAACGAAGGACTTCGGCAATGGAACAACAGCAGGCTCGAGATGCAATCTTAAAAAGATTCCGTGAATTTGTGCAGGAAATGCGCAAGGACCCAAAAGTACGTACTCGTCCAGTTGATCAGTTGTATGAAGAAGCATCCGTTATCGAGTTAAGAAAAAATGGCTATCTGTCGGATGAGCAAAGTAGAACATTTGCGGTGTATCGTTCGCAGATAGAGCGAGAAAAGGGTATGCAGGATGGAAAAGCAACCCTGCTGAAGGGTGGTCGTGCGGTTCTTTTAGAAATACCCATGGAAGGGGGAGGAGTAGTTCACTTTGAGCATCGTCCTCAACGAACGATGCTCGTGCCTGGCGGAGGAACGTTTCATGGGGTGGCATCTTCTGATGCGTGGTAAGGGCCTTACTTGCCCTTGCTTGGTAAAAAACGGTACATCTAAAAAAAATGAGAACCTAAAGGGGAAAAGAAGATGAAGAAGTTAGTAGCAGGATGTATCGCAGTAATGCTGATTCACGGGCAAGTGAACGCGGCGCGCCCTATGGAGGCAGTATCCTATACACGTCTCGATAATCCAGATGATCTTTTTGGACTTGACGAACATCATGATGAGCCAGTTGCATTACCCCATCATGCGCATCAACTTCTTGATGATGAAATTGATGAATTTGACGAAGATGTTCCTTTGTTACGAACCCATTCAACAATTCCAGAAGTGCCCAAGCGCCCAGCCACACCTCGAACTCCACCTCCGGCATATTATGATCTTAGTGGTACTAGTGATAGCTTTAGACTTCCGGAAACTAAAAAAGATGCTGCTGCTATCAGTAAAGTTGCGCAACAAGGAAAACGCAGTTTCGTTGATCGCCTTTTTGGGAGAAACAAGTCACCAAAAGTGGAAGTGAACGATGCGGTATTTAAACGAGACATTCAAGGACGACTTACTAGTGTTTCTGAAGAACTGAATGAAGTTGATCCGCTTGGATTTCAGGATTTAGACGCTTCATTAAAGAAAAAGTTGAATACGTTAAACCTCAAATGTACGAGCTTTAAAACAAAGTTAAAAGAACTTTTAAGAACTAAAGAAAGCCTCACTCCAAAGCAACGCAAGCAAATGCAAGAGCTCATTACCAAAATTGAGGAAATCAAAAATCAAATGCGTGAGGCAGTTGATAGTTTCGCCAATAGCCTGGAAGGCAAGGCTGGGGAAAAGAAGCTTGCTAAACTTGCCAAGAATCAAACTGTCGTTGATCGCGTGATAAAAAATGGGAATGTTTCTGCCATGGGGCTTTTATTGAAAAATGGAGCTGATGTGACAGAAGGCGAGCTTGATCTAGCGCTTAGTAACCAGCGTTACAAACTTTTTGATTTACTGTATCAATTTAAAGGGGGAGAAGGTGTAGAGCCAAGTCCTCGAACTGTTGAAAATCTTTTTGACGTAAGTATGAAAAATGGTGACGTTGCGGGGATAAGGCTTACTGCGAATTTGCTTGGGGATGCTCAAGTGGAACGTTCTATGACTGATATACAAGAGCAGATTGAAGCGGTCCAAAAAGAGATTAGGGAGGCAAAAGGGACACGAGGCACACGTGTGAACCCGGTTCTTCGTATCAGCGAATCAGATAAAAGTGTGAATGCCCGAATAAAGATGGATACGCAGCTTATCGCAACGCTTGGAGAGCGAGTTGTTAAACTTAACAAAATTCTTGGTCTGCTTGGTGATCGTGCGGCTTTTCTACGTGGCGTAAAAGCAGTCAATGATGTTGTCGCAGGTGATCGTCTGGCACTTAACTTTGATCACTTGCCATCTGAGATAGAAGAAGGCCTGACTGAGGCACAAGTACGGGAGCTAAAAGATATTTATGTAGCCGGCCTGCAAAAAGCATTAGAAGGGTTTAAAACGTTATCGCTGGCATCAGATGTTAATGTTGTAAAGCTCCGTCAGCAAATTAAAAGAGTTGAAGGTGCGCTGAAAGTTGCTGGAGTACGTGTCGTAGGTTCTGGAGAAGCTTTACCTGTACGGTCAGCGTCAGCGCCGTTAGCAAAGAATTGGGTGTATGTTGCGCAAGCACGGGAAGCGGCGCAAAAAGTTATTGAAGGAACTGGCGAGCCCCTTGATTTCGATGATTTGCCGGCTGATATGACGCGCGGTCTTGATGTTGAAGACCTTGCAGAGTTGAGAGATGTGTATGTTGCTGATTTGGAATATGCTCAGAGGCTTGCTGCACCTGCTTTTGGTAATGCAGCCCAAGCACAAAGAATTAAAAAGGCACTAGATGCTGCTAGATTATACGATCCCACTTCCCTACGTTAACAAAGGTCAACGGTGAAGAAAGGTCTTTTGGTACTGAGCTTATTGAGTAGTGTCTACATTGCTCTTGGTATGCATGCAGACGTCGTAGTTCGACCGCTTGAAACTGCAGGTGAAGGGCCTGGAGCAAGGCATGAAGGTGGCAGGGATGAATCAGGGAGAATTTTGAAATCTCAACGTTTAGAATCAACGGATCGCGGACCTGTTGCGGCGCCGTCTACTCTCTCAGGCCATGCAGCTGGTGAAGGTCATGAGACGAATCAGCCGACTAATCCTACAGAACCAGTTACCACAGTAGCGCAGGTACCGGGAGCAGGTGATATTGAAAACGATACTCAGCTTGCGGCCATCAAACGGGTGTTCGACGCTGATGGAAGACGTGGATGGTTTGGGCGCTTTATGAACCGTGGCCGGGATAATAAATCGCTGAATAATCAAAAATTTGATGACACGGTTAAGGGACGAGTTGACCTGATAGTCAAAGAATTTAATGATGAGGTTGTGCTCAAAGAAAGCGATCCTGTTCGCAATAGCATTATGTCTAATGGCGAGCTAAAGGCCAGTTATGAGCGACTTTCAAAAATTGTTCGCGCACAAAAGGGGATCATCGAAGAACAGTTTAAAAAACCAACGACCTTTGCAACAAAAAAACTAATCATAGAGGCCTTGGTAAAATTGGCCAAAGCAGAACGTGAACTCGTAAAACTGGTGCGTACCCAGCGTGAAATTCTGCAAAGACACCAGCGTCAAATGCAAGAAGCTGAACGACTCAAGCAAGAAGAACAAAAAAGAGTGGAAGAAACGAAGCGCCAGCAGGAAGAGCAACGTAATCAAAAAGAGGCGCAAGAAGCCCGCCAGTTTATCGATACTCTTAAGACGAAAAACTATAATCCTGCTCTTACACGTAGCGTACTCGATTACAATGGTGAACGTGTCTATGTTGATCGTGATGGAAAGGTTCATGGTATATCACATGACGCCTTCAAACAGGCTCTCACCCAAGCGCGAACAGATGCTGGCCTTTCAGAAGAGGAAATTTCTGCGCGTTGGGAGGATGCAGCGAAACAGATGAAACAGCACGACGCAGAACAAGCAGCAAAAGCAAAAGACAGGGAGCGTGCAGACCAAGGTGGTTGGGGCTACAGGTAGAGATTACGCAAAACAGCTGAGGAAGAGATGAAAAGATTCACGATTATGCTTGCTGGGATATTGTGCTTGCAGGGTGTAGTAACAGCTGCTGGTGATGCTGGTGTGCTGTACTCAAGAATGAGCGAAGCAGATCTTGAAACACTCCTTCGGCCAAAAATGAGTGACACCCGAGGTTCTCATGAACACGATGACGAACTTCTGCCGATTGATGAAGAACATTTGAGTAGTCGTGGGTCAACTCCGAGTTCGGGCTATGGATCATCGCAAGGATCAAGTAGGCGACAAAGCATCGACGAGAGTGTTTCATCAAGCCCTGCACCTGTCGCTATCGTGGAGCCTGTTTCTGTTGCAGATACCAAACCTTCTCAAGAAGCGCAGCAAGCGATAAAAAAAGTTGCACAACAACAAAAACGAAGTCTTTTTGGTTGGTTGTTTCGAAGAAAACAGACTCAGCCAAAAATCGTGGTATCGGATACCGTTTTTGAGCGCGATATCACCACGCGACTTTCTACGACTGCAAAGGAAGTTCGGACTGTTGATCCTTCAGGGTTAAGGTTCTTGGATGCATCGCTTAATAAAAAATTGAGCAGTTTTGAAAAGAAATTCAACACTGTTGAGCAGGAACTGAATGGGCTTTTAAAGCAACAGAAAAATCGTAAGCAGGTGCTCAAACTCATTGCGACTGCAGAAAAACTGAGAAGTGATATGCAGGTGGCAGTAAACAAAGTGACACAGGGGTTTTCTGGAAAAGCTGGAAAGGCAAAGCTTGTAAAACTTGCTCAAGACCCACAGGTCATCGATGCGGTGATTACGAGTGGCAGCAAGAGTGCGATGGAACTACTGCTTGTCAACGGGGCAAAAATCACCAAGGCACAAGTCGAGCAGACATTAAAAAATCACCAGTATTCGTTGTTTCGACTGTTTGAAGAAGAGGGAGTGAATGTTGAAGGGCTGGATCCCAAGGTTACCTCTGATTTGTTTGAAACGAGTGTTAAGCAGGGCGATGTTGATGGTGTCATGATCGCCTATAAATTGACGCCGGAAGCATCAAAGGGCAGTTCAGTTGCAAAATATCTGAAGCAGTTAGATATCCTGATCAAGGCACGGAGCGAAGCGATTGATATACTTGCCCTGCGAGTAAGAAGAAAAAATTCTCCTGAAGCGCAGTTAGATACTGAACAGGTGGCATCTATGAAGAAGGCGCTCGAAACCTTACAAGGTATTGAATATTTCTTGCTTGATAAGCAGGTACGTATCGTTGCACTTGATCTGGTGAAAGGAACTGGACAGGGATTTGATTTTCAATCTGTAGCAGATGAAGAATCACGGGCGAGTCTTGAAGGTGTGTATACCGACTTTTTAGAAAGCCTCTTACGATTTCCTACGACAACACCAGCAGAACGAATCAGAATTCGTAAGGCCCTTGGTAAAGTTGACCCTGCTGCAGACGCACAAGATTACGCGCAACTTGTTGCTGAACAAAAAGAAGGGGCTCTCAACTTCCAGCATCTTCCACCATTCTTGCAAAACATGCCGCGTGAGCAGTTGGAGATCTTTGAAGATGCTTATCGCCAAGAGTTGGAAAAACAACGAGACGGAGCATCAGATAAGACCAAGAAAGTTATCGATTTTGCCCTTGGTCTGACCGCTCAATTGCGTTAAGTAAGGGTTAATCTTTTTTAAGAATCGTCAAGAACGCTTCTTGTGGGACTTCAACGTTACCAACCTGCTTCATACGCTTCTTACCTTCTTTTTGCTTTTCAAGGAGTTTGCGTTTTCGAGTGATGTCACCACCATAACATTTTGCCGTTACGTTTTTACGCAATGGAGCAACGCGTTCACGTGCAATAATATTGGCTCCCAGTGCTGCTTGAATGACGACTTCAAACAGTTGACGAGGAATCGCTTGACGCAACTTTTCAGACAAGGAACGACCAAGGTAATACGCGTTGTCTTTGTGAACAATCACTGCCAATGCGTCGACTGGTTTAGCGTTGAGTAAGATGTCCATTTTGACCAGATCAGCTGGCTCGTAGCCACCTTCCTCGTAATCAAAACTTGCGTAACCAGAGGAAAGAGATTTCAGTTGATCATAAAAATCAGAAGCGATTTCATTAAGTGGTAAACGGTATTTTAAGATGACACGGCCTTCGTCAAGGTAGGTCATATCAAGCTGTACACCGCGTTTTTTCTGGCAAAGATCAAGAATGTTTCCCAGATACTCAGTGGGAACAATGATCGTCGCCTTAATGATCGGTTCAAAGATGGTTTCGATGTAGTTGCGTTCTGGAAAGTCTGACGGGTTTTCGATGTCCATCAGAGTGCCGTTGGTCAGTTTAATTTGATAGCGAACACTTGGAGCGGTGATGATGACCGACATATCATATTCTTGCTCGAGCCGTTGTTTAAACACGTCTGCATGCAACAATCCAAGGAACCCACAACGAAAACCAAGACCGAGCGCAGGAGAAGATTTTTTTTCAACGGTTACACTAGCATCGTTCAAGGTAAGTTTTTCAATAGCGTCTTTTAAAAGCTCAAACTCGGTATTTTCGACAGGAAAGATACCGGCAAACACCATCGGTTTTGCTGGTCTAAAACCAGGAAATGGTTTAACCGGATGTTTGGTTGCATAGATAGTGTCACCGATACGGGCTTCACGCACCGTTTTCATACCCATGATGACATAGCCAACTTGTCCTGAATACAGGCAATCGGTCGGTGTTGGCTCTGGATACATGACACCGATATCAAGAACTTCGTAGCGATCATTTCCTTGCGCCAGGCTGACGTCGTCACCTTTTCTTAAAGAGCCACTTTCGAGAGTGACCAAACAAATAACCCCTTTGTATTCGTCAAACCATGAATCAAATAAAAGCGCTTTCAGCGGTCCTGAAGGGTCAGTTTTTGGGGCAGGAATACGTTCTACAATGGCATCAAGAATTTCTTTGATACCGATACCTACTTTTGCTGAGGCAAGGAGCAGTTCGTCTTTTTTGTAGTCAAAAAGAGCAGCTAACTCGCGTGCAACTTTATCAACATCGGCGTTTGCCATGTCGATTTTGTTAATCACGGGAAGGATCGTTAGATCTTGCTCGAATGCAAGGTAAAAGTTTGCCATGGTCTGGGCTTGCACCCCTTGGCACGCATCAACCAACAAGAGTGCGCCTTGGCAGGCATACAAAGAACGGGATACTTCGTAACTGAAATCAACGTGACCGGGGGTGTCGATAAGGTTCAGGAGGTACTGCTCACCCTTGTATTCGTACACCATGGAAGCGGTTTGCGCCTTAACGGTGATACCACGCTCTTTTTCCACCTGGAGTTTGTCCATGAAAAGATCGTTCTTGGTGCGAGTTGAAAGGGTGCCGGTTGTTTCAAGAAGGCGGTCAGATAAGGTTGATTTCCCGTGATCGATATGAGCGATGACAGAGAAATTTCTGACTTTATCAGGAGTAAATGTTTTTAAGTTTTCTTTGGTTAATTTCATACGATTCCGTGGCTTGTGTACGCATTCCAGACCTTTTTGGGAAAGCTTAATCTAGAATTGTAAAGCAACCACGGGACTTTGTAAAACCAAGGTCCTTACCAGAACGCAGAACAAAGGTCATGTAGGCTGAGCTGTGAGATATAAAAAGAAGTAATATCTTTTTATTCTTCGTCAAGGTTCCACTCAACAAGGCCGCTTCCAAAAGCTGCAGCGCCTCCAGTTCTGACAGGTGCGGAAGGTGCCGGGGGAATTGTGTACTCATATTTGTCGAGAAATTCTTGAACGAGGTTCTGGAATGCCTGAGGATGAAACGTCCCTACGCTGTTGAGTGCCTGTATTTGTCTGTCAAGATTATGGATCAGGACCGTCTGATCGATAAGGATTTGTTCTTCTAAAAGTGTTTCTAGGACGAATCGTACAAACGCCCTCAGTTCTTCCCGGTACATGGTAGAAAGGTATGTCACGTGTTGAGGCAGAGTAGCGCTCAATTCAGCAAGAGGCATCTGAGAAAGTTTAATAAAAGGGACGATGCGCGAATCTTGTAGCATTTTCATATGTGCTTCCTGTTTTTCAGCTAGACTTTTTTCTTCGACAGGTTCATCGTTTTCAAATTCCATCACCTGTGAGGCTGCTGGTAATTTTTCTTCTCGTTGCTTTTCTAATAGAGCATCATCATCAGAAAGAGTTGCAGTAGGACTATGCATGTTTCGTTGCGCTGCTTGAAGTTGAGCGCGAGCGGCAATCTGACGACGCTGTTGTTTGTCTCGCCGTTCTTGTTTGAGTTTAGCAGCGATAGCAGATTGACGAGTGAGACCTTCGGTAGGAGCTGGATTATGGTGAAAGTGAACAGTTCTCTTTGCTTTTGGGGTTGTACCGACTTGCGGGGCAATGCTGAGGTCTTGAGCGGTATGTTGCGTGGGGAGTGATGCCCTTACATCTGGTTCTGACGCGCAAAGAAAATTGATTGAAAAAATAGTAGCAAGGGCGCATAAGAACAAGGCGTATCGCCAGGTGCCTTTCTTAGTGGCAAGAAACGGTGACAGAGCACTGAGTGCTTTGATTGTACGGTTTTTGTTCATGAGCGTTATCTCCATTTTATTATTCCCACACGAATTGCATAAGTGATGAAAGAAGGTCAGAAGTGATTTGTTCTTCCAGGGTTGGGTTGCGTTTTACCTTAGGAAGAGTAGCTGGGGGTGGGATATGGTAGGGAGGCAGAGCAGGTTGAGAAATTCCTTGGGGATGCTTAGAAATAGCTTCTTCCTGATGTGGGATTGGAGCTTGAGCTGGAAAAGACGCGGCAGGTGCAGGGGAAGGTTCCGCTGCTGGCTCGCTAGCAGCAGGAGCGGTGATGACGGTTACGGCCTCGAAAGAGTTGGCTTCGCTTTTATCCAGGAACTCTGTAACTAGAGTTTTGAATTCAGGGTTTGCAAAAAAATCTGCATCACGGAGGGCGAGGTATTTTGAAAATGTCGATTGTTCTTGCAATCGCAGATCATCGATTAATTTACGTTCAACACATTTTTCCGCAAGAAAATTAATAAGGTTAGTGTATGCGTCTCTGTAATGCTGTGACAACGTTAGTATCCCTTGAGATGCAGCGAGTCTTTCTGCCAGTGGAGTTGCATGTTCCTGAATCATTGCAAGCAAAATTTCTACGGGTTCATTTAAGTTGAATTCAATAACTCTTTGAATAGCTTGGAGTTTTCTTGTGCGTCGCATTTCTTCAGTTTCATCGCCTTCGCCAATTTTTCCACGAGTGGTTTCGGGGTATTGCCCCGTTTGGCGAGCTACGTTGAAAGGCTTTGGATTTTCAAAGAAACGGACGCTTCTTTTTTCTGAGGCTTTAGGCTTTGAAGGATCGGCAGCAGATGCAGGTATAAGTATCTGGATGTGCGATAACGCAAAAAGAAAAGTAACAAAAGTGCTGGAAAGTTTATTGAAAGACATAATCTTCTTTCTCCATTTTTACTTGATTCCGTACTTGATGCGACCTTGACAGAATCTCGACCCTTATGATATTTCAATTTGAAACATAACATAAATATGGTTTGTGAGTAAATGATTCCTGAAAAATAAGCACATGTTTTCTGTTGTTCTTTTGCCCGCTTTTAAGAAAGACGGTATACTGACCAAAGTGCGCATAAAATCATGAAAATAAGCGGAGAGTAACACCGAACGATCTAAGGGGTAGCAGGTATGGCAGAAGTACAAAAGACCAAGGTTGATCTAAAAACAAAACCGGTTTTAATCGAGGATGAGCTTAAAAATTCGTTCCTCGATTATGCGATGTCTGTGGTGGTAAGTCGTGCCATTCCTGACATTCGAGATGGCTTAAAGCCAGTTCACCGCCGGGTGCTCTATGCAATGCATGAGCTTGGGTATCATTACAATAAGCCGTATCGCAAGTCGGTACGTGTGGTTGGTGACGTGCTTGGTAAATATCACCCACATGGTGACCAGGCGGTGTACAACACGATGGTCGGTATGGTGCAGACCTTTGCAAAACGCTATCCGCTCCTTGATGGACAAGGTAACTGGGGATCGGTTGATGGTGATAATGCAGCTGCTATGCGTTATACCGAAGTTCGGATGAAGGAAATCTCCCAAGAAATTTTGGCCGATATCGATAAAAATACGGTGCCCTTTGTTTCCAACTTTGATGAATCGACCGTAGAGCCAGTTGTACTTCCAAGCCGTCTTCCTAACCTGCTGGTCAATGGAACCGCTGGGATTGCCGTTGGTATGGCAACCTCGATTCCTCCGCACAATCTAGGTGAAGTGGTTGATGCCTGCCTTGCGCTTCTTGAAAACGAACATTTGTCGTTTGAAGAACTTATCAAATTTATTCCTGCTCCTGACTTTCCAACAGGTGGTATCGTGTGTGGCCGTTCTGGTGTGCTGAAAGCGTATCAGACAGGGCGCGGTAACGTCGTTATTCGTGGCGTTGCAGAAGTGCAAGAAAGCAAAAAAGGCCAAGTGATCGTTATCACTGAACTTCCGTACCAAGTGAATAAGGCAGAACTGATTATTAAGATTGCTGAGTTGGTAAAAGACAAGGTGATCGAAGGAATTAGCAACATTCGTGATGAATCTGACAAGCGTGGTATGCGCGTTGTTGTTGATGTCAAACGCAATGAATCTGCTGAAGTTGTTCTGAATCAGTTGTATAAAAACACAGCGCTTCAAACATCCCTTTCTATTTTGATGCTCGGTCTCCTTGATAACTGCCCTCGTATTTTCACGCTTAAAGAGTTGCTTGCACAGTTCTTGGTACACCGAGAAACGGTGGTGTACAAACGAACACTGTTTGATCTTGAAAAAGCAAAAGCACGTGAACATGTCCTTGAAGGGTTTGTAATTGCCCTCAAACATATCGATGCAATTATTCAATTGATTAAACAATCGCAATCGGGTGATGAAGCAATTGCAGCGCTTGAAAAGGGATACAAGCTTTCTGTTGAACAAGGGAAAGCGATCTTGGAAATGCGCTTGCAGCGTTTGACCGGGATGGAGCAAGAAAAGATTCATAACGAAATTGCAGAGTTACGTACGCGCATCGCCTACTTACAATCAGTGTTGGATGATCGCACCGTTCTTAAAAAAGAAATTCGCGAAGAGCTTGTAAGCCTCAAAACAAATTACGACAATCCGCGTCGTACCAAGATTGAAGATCGCTTCGAATCACTTACCGATGAAGATCTGATTCCTGATGAAGATGTGGTTGTGACATTGACCAGCAAAGGCTATGTCAAACGTGTGCCACTCAATACCTACAGTGTCCAGCACCGTGGCGGTAAGGGCAAGATGGGTATGCAAAAACTCGATGATCTTGATGATCTTGTCAAAGACGTGTTTGTTGCACGTAACCATGATGAGCTTCTCTTCTTTACGAGTCTTGGCCGTGTGTACAGTATGCGTGTGTATGAAGTAGCTGAAGGTTCTCGTACGTCAAAGGGTCGCGCCATTGTGAACCTTCTTCCTCTCATAGAAGGTGAAAGTGTCGTTAAACTGCTGTGCATGCGTGACATGGAAAATAAAAACATTGTCATGGTCAGCAGGAAAGGGATCATTAAAAAGACTGATGCTCAAGCATTTGCCAAAGTCCGCGTGTCCGGTATACGTGCCGTTGGATTGCGTGAAGACGATGCGCTTGCCTTCTGTGGTGTCAGCTCAGGTAAGGATGACATTGTTCTTGCAACCGCTCATGGCCAAGGAATCCGCTTTAAGGAAGACGAAGTTCGCGTGATGGGACGTCAGGCCGCTGGTGTGATTGGTATTCGTCTGCGTGATGACGACCAAGTGGTTGGTATGGAAATTATTGACGACGAAGAAAAGAACCTACTCTTTGCAACCGCCCAAGGATATGGAAAACGTACGCGTGTGGGCGACTTCCGTGTGGCACACCGTGGCGGTATGGGTGTCAGAACAATCCCTACCGATAGACGCAATGGTGATGTCGTTGGCTTGGTGATCGTGAGTGAAGAATCTCATATCCTCTTGATTGATGACGTGGGCAAGATCATCCATCTCCTGCCAAAAGAAGTACGCACCATGGGTCGTCAAGCAAAAGGTGTCCGTCTCATTCGTCTTGATGATGGCCGTCGTCTTGCGTCAATTGTTGCATTTGAAGGTGATACTGAAGGTGAAAATCCTGAAGGCTCAGATTCAGATGGAGGAGTGCAAGAGGAACAAGCAGCTGCTGCTCCGAAAGTTTCCCCACGTATCAAAGTTGATGGACTTGAAGATGATGCAACACCGCTTGCATTTGGTAGTGTTTCTCCTGTTGCTGATCTCTTGGAAGATGAGGTTGATCAAACAGTGCTTTTTGGTGGACCTGAGGACGATCAGCAGACGATGTTGTTTTAAGAAAAATTGAGCAATCAAATAGAGAAGGGAAGCCGTAGCTTCCCTTTTTTTATTACGTGACATGTATGCGGTTTGGCATGGATCTGAAGACTAATCAAAGATATTTGCAAGTGCAGTTGTATCGATATTTTTTGCAATTTCTGATGTTTCTTGGTCAGGTGTTGTTATGGCATCAGTAATAAGTCTTGCATCAAAGGCATTTGGGTTCTCTTCTCGTGCAAAAATGTTGGTGATGGCTGCAAGAGGAAGTGCTCCTGGAGCCTTGTGGTTGTGGTAGTAAAAAAAAGACTCTTTTTGATCAGGGGGTGATTGATAAGTAAAAGTGTCACCCGATAATCGTTTGGTCGTGCATTCAAGCAGTAAGATGGGGTTATGATATTGATCGTCAAGAAGAGGTCGATAGATTTGCTGTTGCTCGAAAGTAAGCAAGATAACATGATCGACTCTTTGAGTTCTTTTTATCGCGCGAATTTCTGGTTCTGACTGTGATCGATAAAGAGCTGAGCAGCTATATGGTTTTGTATAGACAGGGTGTAAAAGATCACCTGTTGTCTTGGTCAGGATTGGGCCGTTGTGTTCGCCGCGTAAAGCAAGTCCCCTCCATTGATCTTTTGTTACGAGTAAGTACAAAAAAGAAGGAATGGAGAGTGAGCTAATAGAGCCTTTGGTGTTTACGAAGAAAAGCGAAAAAAGAAGAAAAAATAATGAACGGTTCATGATCCTCCTAAGCTCTAATCTCTAACAGTATTTTTCCAAAAAAGTATCATATTCATAACTTTAAAATAGACCTAAAAGATTATGCAGTGTGAGTTTTTCGATTTTATGATACAGTGAAACCTTTCCTAGAGCTGCTTTTAATGAATGTATACTATGATTTCCGAAACGCTTCTTCATCTTTCTCTTATTGCTGATCTAAGTCCGCTGGTGATCAAACAGCTTTTTGAACTGATGCTTGAACCGGGGGTTGATCTCTATAGTTTTACAACGGCGGATTTTTGTGCCCTTGGGTATCCCGTGTCTGTTGCGCAAAAAATTGTTGAAGGGTTGCAGGATCGCACATCTCTTGAAAATGTGCTGGCACAGATTGAACTTCATAAAGTAAATTGGACCACGTTAGCAGATGACACGTACCCCGCGCTGTTGTGGCACATTCATGAACCACCTCCTGTTTTGTATTGGCAGGGAAGGCCAGTGTGGAACGAAGCCCCTACGCTTGCAGTGGTCGGTGCTCGCAAGGGCACGGCGTACGGAAGGCAGGCGATTGAAGCGATTCTTGGACCGTGCATTGATCAAGGGATGGTGATTGTCAGTGGAGGGGCGCTCGGAATTGATGCGATGGCGCATGATTTTACCGTGAGCCAGGCAGGAGCAACGGTGGTGGTCTTAGGGTCCGGCCTTTTAAGGCCGTATCCTTCTTCCAATAAAAAGTTATTTCTCGATGTTGTTGCCTCAGGAGGGGCGGTAGTGAGCAGTTTTGCCTTAGAAGCAGAGGCGTTTCCGTGGCATTTTCCGGCACGCAATCGAATTATCGCTGGCATGAGCAGAGGGTGTTTAGTTGTCCAGGCTGGGGAAGGAAGCGGATCGCTCATTACTGCAAAATATGCGCTTGAAGAAGGCAGAAATGTGTACGCAGTCCCCGGACCCTTTGATGATCCCTTGAGTCTCGGGTGTCACCAGATAGTGCAAGAAGGAGCTCAGCTTGTGACGTGTGCTGACCATATTCTGGCTGATTATCCGCTTAAAACGGGTGACCGAGAGCGGCAAATAAGCCTTATCGGGGCATCAAAAATTGTACCGGTAAAAAAAGAAAAAACGGCCAGGGTAGTGGCACCTGTACGCCCTACATGCAAGGAAAAGCAGGAGAATCAGGGGATTCTTGCTTTCTGTGCATCTGCCATAAGTATTGCTGATCTTGTTGAAAAAACAGGGAAAACAGAGTCTGAACTTAAGCTTGAATTGTTTGAATTACAGCTTGCAGGAAAGGTTGAACAAGACTTTGTGGGGTTCTGGCAGCAAGTAAGATAGGTAATTGTGGGGTTAATTTTGCGTTTTTTATCTAATTTGGTATCTTTTGTTTTCTACAAATCGTGGCGTCCAGGCGCCTTTTTATCTAAGTCCGGCACAAAAGAAGTCGGAACCTACAGGTCAGTTTAGGAGTTTACTATGCCAGTACCAAAACGTAAGCGCTCCCGTCAGAGACGAGATAAGCGCTTTGCCAATAAAGGATTATCGTTCCCACAAGTTGGACTTTGCAGCAATTGCGATGCCCCTTTGTTAGGCCATCAAGCATGCAAAGAGTGCGGTTTTTACAAGGGCAGAAAAGTTCTTGCAACAAAGACTGAGCGTTCTGACAAAAGAGCCGTTGCTAATGACGCTCGTCAGCAAAGAGCTGCGGCATTAGAAGCGCAAGCACAACAAGCAGAGAACCCAACAACCGGTGCATAAAACCGGTATCCTTGGGGGGATGAGGGGATAGTCTGCAGTTTGAAAAAAACGGAGAAAAGTGAGGATAAGATGGTACAAGAGATGGTCCGTCAATGGTGGCAAGAGCTGAAAGCGTTCGATTACACAACGTGGTTGAGCACGGTAGTAGTGATGGTACTGCTCGCTCTTGGTATATGGAATGGGTATCGCTGGTATACAGTGACACAGGAGCAGAAAGCGCAATTTGCAATGTCAGAAGCGTTTGAAGAGTACGATCGCGCGGTGTATCGCATGGTTGATTCTAAAGAGCAGGACGACCAAGTTGCCAAACAACAGCTGGAAGATGCTCTCTTGAGTCTTGATATCGTTACTCGTAACCACGGTGGATCGAAGACGCTTCCTGCTTGTGCACATGCATTCAAGGCTGACATCCATTGGTACGACAATAAAAAAGAAGAAGCTCTTGAAGAGATGGAAAAGGCGGTAGCTGTTGGAAAGAAAACTCCACTTGCCTATGTCTGGAAAACAAAGCTTGCGATGATGAAGCTTGATGCTGGTAAGGAAGACGAGGGGATTGCTGAACTGAATGCACTTGCAACAGATGAAAAGAACATGACAGCAGACAGGGCGGCATTTGAACTTGGATACTACTACTGGTGCAAGAAAGATGAAGCAAACGCTCGTGCTGCATGGAAGATGCTTGAAAAATTTGAAGCGCAAAAAGATGATGCTTTACGACGTGCTGGTTCTCCGTATCTTGCGATCGCTCAAATGAAGCTTGGACACATTTCAGAATAACAACAGCCGAAAGAGTGGAAGGCCTTCATGTCTCAAAAAGTTCGTGTTCGTTTTGCTCCATCACCTACAGGAAATATGCATATTGGCGGTTTACGGACCGCCCTTTTTAATTGGTTATTTGCCCGTCATGCCGGTGGGACCTTCCTTGTTCGTATTGAAGATACCGATCGCGAACGTTCTGAAGAGAAGTATGTGAAAGCGTTGCTTGATGCGCTTGCCTGGGTGGGTATTACCAGTGATGAAGAAAGTATTTTTCAATCACGACGTCAAGATGCCTATCATGCAGTGCTTAATCAGCTGCTTGCTGAAAAAAAGGCTTATCGTTGTTTTTGTACTGCCGAAGAAATTGAGACTCGAGTGCGGCAAGCGGGTATAACGGATGAGCATTATGGGTACGATGGTTTTTGCCGCTCGTTGCCCCTTTCTGAACATGAAACCCGATCCTATGGAATTCGGTTTGCGCTCCCTGAAGCGGTACAGAAGATTGAAGTGGTTGATCTGATTCGCGGTCAAGTGACCTTTGAACGTGATCAGCTTGATGACTTTATTATTTTCCGGTCCGATGGTACGCCGATGTATAACTTTGCTGTGGTGGTGGACGACAATTTCAGCAATATCACGCACATCATTCGTGGCGAAGAACATCTTTCAAACACGCCAAAACAGATTTTGCTCTACCAAGCTTGTGGCTACCCGGTTCCTCAGTTTGCCCACATTCCCATGATTCTTGCTCCCGATGGGACAAAGCTTTCAAAACGCCATGGAGCAGTTGATGTACTTTCTTACCGAGCGGAAGGGTATTTACCCGATGCGCTTATCAACTACATTGTACGGCTTGGATGGGCACATGGTGATCAGGAACTTTTTACCCGTTCTGAAATGATTGCCAGTTTTACGCTTGATGGAGTGGGTAAGAAGGCGGCCATTTTTGACCATCAAAAACTTGCGTGGATGAATGGGGTTTATCTTCGTGACATGTCTGCTCGTTCGATTATGGACCTTATGTCAATGACCGAGATTGCGCCAGAATGGAATACTCTCGTTGCGCGTCACACTCATGAAGTTCTTGAAAGCGCTATTGCCTTGTATCAGCCACGAGTTAAAACACTTGTTGAGCTTGCCCGGGAGGTAGAACGTCTTTTTGTTCGTCCCCGCGACTATAATCAACAAGATCTTGAAGCGTGGGTTACTCCCGGAAAAACGGTAACGCTTCTTAAGACACTCCTTGAACTTTTAGAACCATGTGAAACGTTTGACGCTGGCACTGTGAGTAAGATTGTAAAAGGACTGTGTGAACAAGAGGGGCTTAAGCTCGTTTCTTGTGCTCAGCCTTTGCGTATTGCGCTGACAGGGGGAGCTTCAAGTCCAGGTGTTTTTGAACTTCTCGCTCTTATCGGAAAAGAGGAGAGTCTTGCGCGCATCAAAGCTTTTGCGGGATTCTTAACGCAGTGATCTTAACTTAAAAAAGGGGCAGTGTGATGAAAATAGGATTCGTGTTTTCAGGCTACGGTAGTCAATGGGTGGGAATGGGTAAAGAGCTCTATGACCATTCGCGTAGCGCTCAAGAACTATTTGAAGAGGCTTCCAGTTGCCTCGATATGAATTTCGTAAAATTATGTTTT
The DNA here is from genome assembly GCA_964604015.1 of uncultured Pseudomonadota bacterium. Taxonomy (GTDB): domain Bacteria; phylum Babelota; class Babeliae; order Babelales; family CAIQNR01; genus CANNBR01. Next base: position 19,797 of record CAZRXF010000007.1, on the reverse strand, counting down.
GCTTCTTCTGATGCGGAACTTTCAAAAATTGAAAATGCCTACGTTGCCCTTTTTGTCGTTTCTGTCGCACTTGCTCGTGCGCTTGAAGAAGCTGGCATCACTCCTGCTCTTGTGGCTGGCGATGACATCGGTGAATATGCAGCAGTCTCTGTAATTGGCGGGTTGAGCGTTCCCGATGCATTATATCTTCTTAAAAAATACGGATTGTTCTATCAGCAGTACCTTGATCAAAGTGAGGCAAAAGGGTTTCGCGTAACGGGATTAACCATCTCTGAGCTTGAAAAACTGTGTAAAAAAGTTTCAAAAAAAGGTGAAGTTGCTGCAGTTGCAGTCGTTGAAGGAGATGAGCAGGCTCTAGTCATGGCAACGGATATTGCGGCATTGGCGCTTAAAGAACAGCTTCAGGAACTTTCGTATGTTACCGTTTCTTCTATGTCAGTGGGTGGTGGTTTTCATGCTCCAGTGATGGATGAAATTGTAAAGCAGATGAAAATGTATCTGGAAAAAGTTGATTTCAAAACGGGCTCTGTTCCTTTTGTTAGTGGGGTGATTGGTCAACCACTTGAAGAAGGGGAAATGATACGTGCGGCATTGATGCAGCATATCCATGCACAAACGCAATGGAACAAGGTTGAAGAGGCTTTTGAACAATGCGATTATATTCTTGAAGTTGGGCCTGGTACATCATTGCGTGATAGCTTTGCAAAGCGGTATCCACAAAAACGTGTTCTTGCCATTAATTCGCTTGCCGATGTTATGAACATGAAGCAAGAGATCGACCAAAAAAAGAATGGAGAAGAACGACAAGAACAGGAGGCGGGAGAGTGAGCTATGGTAGAAAAACATGATCTTGTTTCTCGAGTGACTGCGCTCATTGGTCAAGTCAATGAAGAACAACAGATGACAATACCTGCAGATTTTCAGAAAACGTTTGAAGATCTTGGCTTTGACTGGCTTTCTCATGCTGAACTTGTGATGCGTCTTGAGGAAGAATTTTCAATTATTATTTCTGATGAAGACGCTCAGGCGCTTGTGACTCCGCAGATGGTTGTTGCTTACCTTTCAAAGGTTGCTCGTCAGGGTTCCTAGAAATGTTTTTCTGGATGAGGATGGTGGTCGGGTCTGTCGACTATTTTTTCAACATCCTTTAAAAGACGTTTTGCTCCCCGTAAAAGCTTTTCGTAGTCAGCGTGATGATCTCTGGTTTTTGAAAGAAGATTTGCTGCTCGGTCCATGAGAGTGTGATGGTGCGTTCTTAAATACTCAACAACACCGGCATGTTGTTTCTTCCCATAAAATCCACCCCAGCGTTGGGTAAGCCGAGGCTCAAGAAGACGGTATACTTCAGTAAGCGTAGCAACAAACTCTTTTTCAGTTGGTGTCTCTGGTTTTAACGAAAGGGCAGCATCAAGCTGTTGTTGAAATTGAGGGAAAAGACGTGCAATCCAGGTTCTGCTACGAACCCATCCATATGCATCAAGACCGTTACCTGCTTCAAGGTGCGGATCTGCTCCGGCTGCTATAAGCCGTAAAATCATGTAATAGGAAAGTGAATACGCTGCTGCCATGAGAGGGGTCATGGTAACTGCGTCATCGGACATGGCGCCCGGGTCGATAAGAACGGGTTTGTTAAGGTCATGCGATTGTGCAAGGGCAGCATCAAATTCTTCTTGATGAATGATAGTTCTTTTATTGGTAAGACCGTAGGCGAGCGCTGCATTGATAAGCTCGCGATTAGCTTCTTGTAGAATTTTGGTTTGGCATACTGCTGGTACTGCCAATAAGCTCATGACCACGAATAAATAAGAATGCTTTATCATGTAAACCTCCCTTTCCCCTGTAAACCTCGCCGTATTCATCACTAAGCTTATGCTACCCCTGGCCAACAAGTCAATAATATTTTTCTATTTGAAATATATACAGTAGGTGGGGGAATATGCCATAATGAGAAAGGGAAGAGTTACAGAAGCTCTAAAACAGAAATAAAAATGAGAGGATTACTATGGTAAAAAGAAAACTATTTCTTATGGCGGTGCTTTTAGGCGTAACAGGTGCGCAAGGTGCTACTGATGCTCAGGATAAAGCGGTGAATGATTTTATAGCTAACTTACAAGAGCAAACAGTTCCATTGGTCACCGATGCGCATGGGTTTATAGTTGGAGGATTCCTAGGAGAAGATGGAGGTGCTCGATGGGTAAATATAGCAAATCCTGATACTGTCTATCATTCCTATGTTTTTTATTCTCACTGGCTGCCTCTTGTTTGGAGGGGGTGGGGGGCACAGTATGTAAACGCTGTATTTTTACCACTTGCTCGCCTTACGGTTGTCATTAGTCACTTTCAAGATCTTTTAAGACAAAAACAACAGATTAAAGCAACGGTGAGTAATATAAAGCAACGGCAGGCTCAATTAGATAAATTGGGAATTGATACAGATCTTAGGATAGCTAAAAAATCATTTGACGTGTTTGCGCAAAAACTATTGGATCCTGTTGTTGCTAAGATAAAGCAAGGAAATCCATGGTGGTTAAATAGTTGGTAATGAACTTTTAATTTGCCAGTTACTTTAGAAACGAAAAAGGCCCGGATTTCGCCGAGCCTTTTTGAGTACTGTTTTAGGTTCGCTTCTAGGCTAACCAAGGTCTTAGTAGGAAACGTTTCCTTGTAGACCGACGCTCCAGGTATTTGGAGTCTTGTTTGATCCGCCGAATTCAGCGCTACCAAACAGAGATACGTTTGGAGACCAATCGTTATCTCTCCAGGTGTAGTTCACATCAAAGTAAATGATGTTTGAGAACACGCTTGGTGCAAGACCTGAAGCTTGGCTTAAGCTTGCGTTTGAAATGCAGTAGGTTGCTTCGTTTGCTGTTGTAACTTGTGCGTTGGTTGAACCGGTTTGGTTACCATTCACTTGTACTTGGCTGATTGCCCATGATTGTTTTGCAACTGAGTCATCTGCAACGGTGTTGCCGTAGAGTACGTAGGTGTTTGCAGGGATGGTGTCAACCCATGAGCTGAAGCTTTCAGAACCATGTCCGCCAGCTGAGTAGCCAAGGTCGAATCCAACATTGCCCATTACGTAGCTGAGTTGAATGTTTGCTTCGTAGGTGACATTGACGTTGATCTTAGCATGTTGTGTGCCGATGTTGATCATGTTATCAATGTTGCTGAAGGTTGAAGGAGCAGCTGCCAACACGGTGAACTTCTTCACCAAGTTGTAACGGCTACCGGTTCCTGAAGTGGTCAAGTCATAAGAACGAAGTTCTGTTCCGTTGAACAAGTGAACTGCATAACCTGAAACGTAGAGAGCAAGATTGTGATCTTCATCTCTTTCCCAGATTCTTACGTGACCATCAAGGAAACCACCAACACCTGAGCGTCCGCCCATACCAACGGTTGGTTCAAACACGTATTCAGCTTTTGACTTGCCGCCAGCGCCGAAAAGACCACGGATAGCCAAGCCAAGGTGTGCGTTTTCTTTGCTAATGAAGTCATAACCGAAGTTCAATGCAACGTCACCAAGTTTGGTTTCGTTTTGTGAACCGTTGATTCGACCGTATTTCCAAGTAACGTTTGCATCACCAGCAGTTTTGTCACCTTTATATGCAGCAACAACGTCTACATAAGGAGATGCGGTACCTGCAGCGGTAGAAACTTCACCAGCTGCAAATGTTGTAGGAGCAGCGGTTTGGACGGTGTTTTCTAGGTGTGTGTTCCAGCGGGTATAGACCAATGGAAGGTGAACTGTTAACCAAAGACCAGAAACGAACTCATCAAGACCTACAAAGAGAGAGAAGTCTGTGATAGAAGACTGGATTTTTGGATTAACGGTTGCTGTAATTTGGGTACCTTGTGGAAGCAAGAAGTTGATTGAGTTAACGTCGGTTGTTGGGTTGTTTGCACCGGTTGTGTTTGCCTTACCCCAAACCATCGAGTTGGTACCGTTGAAGAAGATGTATTCGCCAAGCTTGGTTGAGTTGAAGGACTGACGCCATTCAGATTGGATTTTGAAGTCGAAGTACATTGCATCAGCATCGTACTTATCGATAAATGGGCTCCAACCCAAGATATCGACAGCAGTACCGTTCTGAGCGCGAGGCAAGAAATATGAAAGCCCCGAAACTGTTGCAGAAAGCTGTACCGTGCTCAAGAGCATAGATACTGCAAGCAGCGTTCTTGTCATTTGTTTCATTTGTTTTACTCCTTTTCATGTCCGTTAGGACTGAAACTTTTTAATTACCACAACAATTGCTGAGATAGAATTTGAAGAATCAATGTTCTTCCTTGTTTTATGGCAATCCTCTCCTTTCGTTATACAAAAGTTGTTAAACTTTTTCTTTTGAAGTTTCTTACGCATTACAGCTTAAGTTAAGCAAACGCTAATATATTTCACCCTACAAGTCAACCTAGCCTACACGTGCTCGACTCTCGTGATATTGGCCATTATACTCACTGGGAGTTTTTACTGTAAAGGTTTCATGAGGTGAGAGCCGATTTGCTCAGTAATTGTCGTGTTTCTGTAAGAGAAAAAGGTCGTAGACATGCAGGTTTTGTATATATATGCACTCATGCAAATTATTTTTGAGTCTCTACCGGTCAGTAGTTCGGGAAATGTTATGTTATGGATACCCGTTCTACAGAATATTCTGAATCTTGCTATCCCTGAAAACAATATCCCAGACTTTGATTTTTTACTTCACATTCCAACCATTTTTGTCATAGGGGTCTTCTTTTTTCGATCCTGGTATCGGTCGATAAGCAACATTCAAAAAGGATTTGGATCAGTTGTGGGTCTGATAACCTGCTGTGCGTTAGCAGATGCAGTGACTGTTTTTTTCTATTACCTTTGGAAAGCGGTTGGAACAGGTTTTTTCCCATTATGGTTTGGTTTTCTGTGTACAACGTTCCTTCTTTTTTCTTTGCGATGGGTCTCACAAAAGTCTGTTAAGGGGAGGCTTTCTCTCTTTGATGCGCTTATTCTGGGCGTGGTGCAAGGATGTGCATTACTTCCTGGTATCTCTCGCCTTGCAACGACCTTTGTAACAGCTGTTTGGCTGGGCTATGGGCCAGAGCGATCATTTCGTTATTCGTTTCTTTTACAAATGCCACTTTTAGGAGCGGCGTGTGCGCAGGCATTGTGGCATCTACGGCATCTTGAAACGTATGGGGTGTTGGCTGAACCGGGATTTTACGGTGTTGTCTATGCTGCTACCGTTATCTCCTTTTGCGTTCTTTCTGTTGTTTTTGCTATGGTCAAACAAAAGACTGTATGGTGGTTTGCGTGGTATACCGCCTTCTTAAGCATGGTTGCGCTGTTTTTTAACTCCTAAAGAATGTTTGTTACCTGTACAAGGAGGACGAATGTAAGCCGCGATCTGCTGCCAGATCATGCCCCCCATCTAAAAAGGAGAACCGGTAATGAAACAACGTTCCACGAGCTCCCGCTCAAAAAGAGGGGCTACCTATCTTGCAAAACTCTCTCATTTTTCCACGACGATAAGCGCTTTGTTGACCTGTTTTATGGGAGTGGCGTTTTTCTCCTATAATCCGCACGATCCTTCCTGGTTTTATTATTCAACCGAAAGCTTGCCGACGCTTAATTATGGAGGGCCGTTAGGAGCGCAAGTAGCGGCATTCTGTTTTTATATGTGGGGAAAGGCGGCGTATGTGTTGTTAGGAGTTGGAGTCTATGTGACCTACTGCTTGTGGCAGAAAAAAACGGTAGAAGAAGAGTTTGATCGAGCTGTTGCGCTCGGAGGATTAGTGTTTTCTTGGAGTGCGTTTCTTTCAGTGCATGCCATTGGGCAAAAACCGTACATGCTTGCGGGGGGACATCTGGGCAACAAAGGCTTTTTATGGCTCGTATCGCTGTTTGATGTTAAAGGAGCCGTGGTCTTTTTGTATGTCATCCTTTTGTGCCAACTGCTTTTGATTTCGCGCCTTTCAGGCATTCAGATGCTTACCTGGGTTCATAACATTCTCTCATATGTGGTACGCCATCGTCGGTTGTGGGCTGCTCCCCTGATGCGTGGCGTTGTTCAGTTAGCGCATGCTTTTGTCTGGTTGTTTCGCTGGGTGGGTGTGCGGCTTAAAAAAGGCGCAGGAACGGTGTGGCGTTTTTTACATGCATCTGGGCACCAAGAAGAGCCAATACAAGAAGAGCAGTCTTTAGAAAAGGTAAGGGCGTATGAGTCTGCAAAAAATAAGGTGGTCACAGAAGAACAGCTTCCCGCCCCTGAATTGGTGACAAGTTCTGCTCAGGTTGTGCACTACGATGAAAAAAAGATGAGCAAAAAAACAGCATTTGTGTTACCACCAGCGGGTCTGTTTACTGCGTCTCCGAAACAAGAGCGTGTAACGAGTGATGAAGGAAGCAAACAGAGCGCTGCGCTTTTAGAAGAAAAGTTAGCTCGCTTTGGAATCGATGGCACCATTGTTGGAACTAAGAAAGGACCAGTCGTAACCCTTTTTGAGTATCAGCCCGGCATTGATACAAAGCTCAGTAAGATCATACCGCTTGAACAAGACCTTGCTCTAGCGCTTGAAGCAATGAGTGTTCGAATTGTTGCCCCTATTCCTGGGACATCATTGGTTGGGTTCGAGGTATCAAATAAGGAACGCAAAAGTGTGCGCATGGGTGATATCGTTGCATCAAAAAAATATCAGACCAGTACGGCAACGTTACCTTTGGTTCTTGGTGAAGATACCACTGGGTCACAAGTAGTTGTTGATCTTGCTGATATGCCCCATCTTTTGGTTGCCGGTTCTACTGGCTCAGGTAAATCGATTGCGCTTAATGCGATGCTTATGAGTTTGGTATGTCGCCTGACGCCTGAGGAACTACGTCTGATTATTGTTGATCCTAAACGCCTTGAGTTTGCTTCGTATCATGACATCCCTCATCTTCTGTTTCCTATTATCACTGATCCACACCGAGCGGCTCCTGTGGTGCGCTGGCTCGTAAAGTTGATGGAAGATCGGTATCAGCTTATGGCCGAGTTGGGGGTGCGCAGTGTGAGTGAATATAAAAAGCTATGCGTTCAGGAACAAAAAAAAGATGAACTTCCTTATATTGTTTTAATGATTGATGAGCTCGCTGATCTGATGATGGTGGCAGGAAAGGAAAGTGAAGAAGGTATTGCGCGTCTTGCGCAAATGGCTCGTGCTGCCGGTATTCATCTTATTGTTGCAACGCAACGGCCGTCAGTTGATGTGGTAACGGGGGTTATTAAAGTGAATTTTCCAAGCAGAATATCGTTTCGGTTAACATCGAAAATAGACTCACGAACGATCCTTGATCAGGGTGGGGCAGAAAGTCTGTTAGGAAAAGGGGACATGCTTTTTATGGATGCGCAAAGTGCCCGTATTCGCCGTGTGCACGGAGCGTATGTAAGTGATGCTGAAATTAAAAAGGTGACCGATCACCTACGGGCACAACAAAAATCTGAGTATGTTGATTTACAAGAAGCGGTTGATTTGTATCAGCATCAGCACCAAGAACTACAAGAACCACTGCTGCAGGAAATCATTCAGTACTTGCAAACGATTGATGAGGTTTCTATTTCACTGCTGCAGCGGCGCTTTAAGATTGGCTACAACCGGTCAGCTCGTGTTATTGAACTTCTTGAAATGCAGGGAAAGGTGATGCCGGCTGATGGATCCAAGATGCGTAAAGTTATTCGATAAGGTAAAAAAGAAGGGACCAGTTCGGGTCCCTTTTCTTATTTTTTCTTTGAGTATCTGTTATCGAAGACTAACTGTTTTGCTCTCTCAATGGTCTGTTCAAGATGCTTTATTCCTGCTTCATCGGGCGTTGTGTCTGCGATATCTTGTAGAAGCTTTTCGCGTTGTGCAGGGCTTAGATTGTCGAATAGTTCTGTGGTGGTAACAAGATTTGTGTACCATTTCATTTCGTGAGCGACTCGTTCATCGATCGGGATTGGGGCACTGCCATCATCTCTTACTTCATGTCGTGTTGCTTCGGCTTTAATAGCAACAGCTTCTTTGGTGCTCAAAGGTTCTGAAGGACGTGGACTTTCAATAAAAACTCCTTCATCTGGAACTGCAGAAGTTGGGGTTACTGACCCTGAAGAAACAGAGCTGCTTCTTGCGCGAGATCGTGGGGAAAATCGGTCTCGGGGTAGTTTGCTCGTAATAGCATGTACCTCTTGGGTAATGTTGTACGCCTCATTTTTTTCTGCTTGAGTAAGATCTCGACGTGGTTGGATTCCTTGACCTTGTATTGATGTATTCATTCTATCTTCGAATTCAACTCTTCCTGCTGCCGATACGGTACCGGTGACCATACAACAAGCGATAAGTAGCTCCAGTGTTATGATACGTTTCATAAAAGTAACCTCCATGTTTGGTTATCTGTTTGTAAAATTATTACGACTGTTTTCTATATCCTGTTCTCGCTCTTCCTGAGATCGGATTTGAAGTGTGGCTTTCCGCGCAATCTCTCTGATTGCATCTTCATCAGCAATTACAGTCACGAGTTGATCGAGTTCGTCTCGTGAAGGAGCAACAACAAGTGATGTTGAAGCGCTCCCAGGTACCTGACTTCCCTGATTCTGGTCAGAAGAAATGGTTGGCCTTCCTGCTCGTTGATCCGAAGAAGTAGTGGGCCGATGTGCCTGTTCTAATGTTTCCAGTGCTCGTCTACGGGCAAGTAATGCTTGATTGCGGGTATTTGTTTCTGGTCGACGAGGTTGCCCTGTCACCTGATCAGTGTGGTAGAACCCTTCCGGATTCAGTCTTCTCATTGCAGGTCCGCGCCAACCGTCAGCCGTGAACGACACACTCGTTTGCAGGCAAGCTGCAAGGAAAAATAAGCGAAAAATGCGTTTCATGACCAAACCTCCGTGACCGTGCACCAGAATTCAATAGTTTCTATTTGTAATAATATCAGCTTATGGGCAGTAAAAACAAGCGTTTGAAAGGGGTAAGGTCAGTGGTTAAGCTTATCGGGCTTAAAGAGCCAAAAAAATAGTGCCTGTGGGCACATAATCGAACCCACAGGCATTGGATTATCTAGGAGCGTGGTTGTGTGGTTTTTGTAGGTGTTTTGAGGAATGTTTGATACGCGTCTGCAATTAGTGCAGCCGATTTCCCCTCTAACTCTTCGAGGGTTTTGCTTGCTTGCAGGTCATCGAGAGAGGCCGTTTTAATAAACTCGGCGATTGCTGTTTGTTGGGTTCTCATAGTTCTCATGAAAGTACCACCGGCCATCTGCACTTTTTCTGAACGATTCGCCTTAGAGAATGCCTCGATTTCCTTTCTATATCCAATGCACAGATCAGTGAATCTTTTTTGCTGTCCACGCAATTGTAAAAATACATCTAATCGGGCAAGTGCTGTTTGTACTGCCTTTTGTTGGTTGGCACCTTTCTTGCCAAGCGCTGCATTGAGAGGCTTAATAATTTTTTCGTTAATGAGGTCGATCTCACTTTCTGAGGGTTCGAGTAATTTCAGTTGCGCTGCGAGGTCAGAACGGAGTTTTGACGCCTTACCTTTTGCCAAAGCGATTTGGGTCAATTGAGGTTTTTGAGGAACTACTGGTTTTCTTGCTTCTTCCTGTGCTCGTATCCGTGCTGCATATGCTTCCTGTGCTTCTTTTAGTCGCGCAAGTGCTTGTTGGGGATCTTTTACTGCCTCATTCATATCTGATTTTGCTTGTTTGAGGAGCCCGATAATATCTGTGGGGGCGGTATTGTCATCTGCTTGAATAAAGTTAATTCCTTGTTTGCTAATTAGTCGTATTTGTCCTGCAAGATAGGAACGGAAATTGCGGGTAAGTGCAGTAGCATCTTTTTCTGAAACTCCTTTGTTAAGAAGTTGTCTCTTAAAAATTGCTAAAAAAGTATCGTAGGCATCAATAAAGCCTTCTATTTCCGTGTGATAGGGCTCTGTTACCGGGATGCGCGTTATGGAATTCCTGGAACTCTCCCATTGTTTTTTTAACGCCGCAATATCGTCAGGGCTTAACAGGGCGTAATCGTCATCATGGAGAGCAATTTGAAGTATGTGATGTCCACGTGCTTCAGGTGAGTATGCGTGATGAAGCGGATCAAATTTTTCCGGTTTTACTGAACTCATATCAACTTGTGTCGTAAATGGTCTTTGTGGGCCTGGTTCAATATGTCTCGGCCCTTCTTTTACTTCTCGGTGGCGAACGGTGAGAAGGTCCCCCGCAGAATCATTCATACGATCCTCTCCAATCAGGGGACACCGTGTGTCTTGAAAAGACCCAAGTAGTACGAGGCTGAGGGGAAGTAGCGAAAGCTTCTTTGTTTTCATAAAGGCTCCTTGTGTAGGAAGTGATGAGTATTGCATTTCCTGAGGAGCGTAGAATGTGAAAACGGACAAACTCAACGGTTGGGGCAAAAGCTGAGGATCATAAAAAAGGCCAGACGAATGAGTCCGGCCTTTTACTTGCAAATAGGTATGATTTACTGAAACGACAGAGTACTACGTGCTCCCGTTAAAAAATCTCCACAAGCTCCTGAAAAAACTCGTGTTCCGTCAGCCAATTTTGGAAAGAGCTTCCACGATGCAAAAAGGAAGATAATGGATATCCCAATCCGTTTGGCAATTTTTTCACTTGTCCAAGGTTCTTGTGGAAGATCATTCACGACTCCGCAGACAGGTTCAAAATTTGGTCGCCAGAGTGCTGCTGCACGTTGTTGTTGTTCATGAGGGTTATGAATAAAAGGTGCGGGAATTGGGGGAATAAGATTGTGAGCAGGAAATGCTGGAATTCGAATAACAAAGGCTTCATCATGTGGTGTATCGAGTGCTATCTGGATGGGCATGCTGACGAATCGATCTTTTGGCGTGATGATTGAGAGTTGTACTTGCAAGAGCTGGGGCCGTCCAGGAAGTATGTGGTCAGCTAAAGCATCGATAATCTTCCCTTTCAATCCTGGTAATGAAGAGGCTTCAAGCGTGCAGATTTCATTTGAAAGGTCAAAGCGTACTCCTCGGATTGCAAAGCCTTTTACTTCTCCTTGGTAAGAGATAGTTGTGCGGTACGTTGTCGTGCCTGTTGCTGGAACAAGGTCGAGCGGAAGAGGTTGCCAGATGGGTGTGATACGTGCGGCAACGAGTTTTTTCCATAAATTTTGTATCCATTCTCCTTTGTTTCTCGGTTGATTTGGGAGAGCTTCATTAGCATCTTCATCCTCACTATCAGACTCTTCTTCATCCCCAGTACCTTCTTCACTACCAGACTCTTCTTCGCTTTCACTATCACCCTGTTGTTCGGCAGCAACTGCGAGAACGTTTTCTGGACGACCAAATTGTACTGTTTCAACGGTAGTTTCTTTTGTGAGAGTGAACTCTCCAAAATGCTGATACGTAACGGTTCCTTCAATGGAAATGCGGTACGTTTCATTCTGTTCTAATATCGCAACGTTTCCTGCAGGTGCAGGTGCATAGTGCACAGTATTTTTTTGTCCATCTGTCAGGTTGTTGTTGAGCAATGCTTGAAATGCATGGTAGCCGGCATCAGGATCATCTCCTACATTGATTGCGAATGTTGCCGTATCACACCATCCATTTTTGCGAATGGTGATGGTGAGATTGAGAGCAGTAATGTTGTCTTGTTGTGTCAGGTGTGCACTGTGGCCAGTTCGCTGGACGTTTTCAGAAAAATTTCGTTTTAAAATGTAGGCTGCTGCAAGGCAAGCTAAAGGTTTCTTTGTATAGGACCAGGTAGTTTGAGCTAGACGAGAGGGGCTGAAAGAAATCTCCGGAAGGGAAATTTTTGGGAGTGAAAGAGTTGGGAGAGAGATTTTTGGAAGCGATGGCCAATCCCACCAGCTGCTTGTTGCAATCTCCGTATTGCCTGAGGACGGCAATGGTGGAGCTGAAGGAGCAGGCATAGTAGCGCTGGGATTTGGAAGAACAGGAGCAGGAACTGACGGCTTAGCCGCTGCTGCTGCAATAGCCGCCTTCATCAGAGCTTCTGGTGATCGAGGGTCAACGGTATCAATTGTCACCTGGTATTCCCGTGGGCTTGCAGGTAGGACTAAGCCACTTATGAGAGCGGCAAATGTCCCAAAAATAAGGTAAAACTTCTTCATACAACCTCCTTTTGATTTTCAAATAGATAATTAAATTATAGAGCTACTGAAAAAAACGTCAAGGGGGTAAGAAGGTCTGGAGTGAGCTTATTTTAGGTGAAAAGCCGAGAGAAAAAGCTCTTTTTTGTTTTTCCGCGGGCGAGGGAGGTAAGTCTCTGCATTCTGCTGATAAGGCCTGCAAGGGAATCTGGGTAATGAGGCAAGCTTAATTGCTGTATCTCTTTAAGCTTCAGCCTTTGGCCTTTAAGGTCCGTTATTTTCGCGTAGAGCTTATCAAAGATGGCAGTGAGTTGCTCAGTTGCGGGGTTCTTGCGCAACGTCTCCCATTCTTTTTTTAGGGTCTCTGCTTCTTGCTGGCTTTTTCTGAGGAGTTCAGGAAACGCCTTAACGGTATCCCAATGAGCTTGAGCGACTTCTGAGTAGTCACTTTTTCCAATTCCTGCGATCAGTTTGCTGGTGGATGCCTCAAGATTTGCCTGAACCTTGACTAACTTTAAGTAGAGATAAGGATTATCAGGTTGGCTTTTTGCAACAAGGAGTGTTTCATTGACCTGTTTGATATCGATGTCCCACAGCCTAAAAAGTACTTTTGTTTCTTCATCAACATCGTTGATCGTGGCAAAGTGGCCTGCCTGAAGTGCTTTGACTACTCCGGCATCAGCATCTGAGGGTAATGCAAGAGGGGGCACTGTTCTGGTTTTTTTGAGGACCGCAATAAACATTTGTATGGTTTCATTCAGAGCAGTTTTTTCTGTTTTTGTGGGGCGTCCAGAAAGAATGGCTTCAACATAGTTTTCATGCGCTTTTTCAAAATTGTAAAATGCTTCATCAAGTTCTGGACTTGTTGGATTGCTAACAGATCGTGCATTTAGAACAAGCGTTGATTGTGTAATAAGATCGTCGATTTCTTGTTTTGCTTCAATGCTAACTGGGGCAGCTGGGTTGTTACGATGTGTCCGTAGACGTTCACTTTGATGAGCAATTCGCTCAATTGCTTGTTCATCGTCTTTTGTGAGTGTTTTTAGAGAATCGTTCAAGGCGACAGATTCTTGCATACTTGGATCAGATACCTGAGCAGGGGTGGACTTGGTTACTGGAGGCTTTGGTTTTTTAAAAACAGTAAAAGCGTTCCATCGACTTTTTAATCGTTGCAAGATTCCAGTAGAGCGCGGTGATTCCTTGGGAAATTCTTTTACTCTAAAATCATCTTTTAACCGCAGAGTGTCAGCAGGATGAGCTCCGAAAGTTCTGTGAGCGTGCATACTTGTTAGACACAAGAATGCGCAGAAGAGTCGATTCTTTAGTTTGTTCATAAGTTTGTTCCTTTCAAGATAACTCGTTGAGGGGTGATACGTGTGTAAAATCAAGAAGAAGGGGTTACTCAATACATTCGATTGAGCAACCCCTGAATTTCAAAGAGCGACTTGCTACTGGTTAGGGTAGGTAAACTGAGGAAAATCTGTGTAGCCGCCCTCTTTTGCCTTCTGTTGTAATGCTGTCAGTTGATCAAGAAAATTTCTGAAGGACCTGGTGTCTGGCTCGCGCAGGAAGGTTTGAATAGCTTCAGGTAGCGATTGAGCCGCGAAAGTGCGACGAGCTGGGACAATACTATGAAAGCCTCCTTCGGGTGCGGCTTGCTTTGTAACAGGGTTTTTCTTAGACCATTCCTGTAACGTAGGCTTTATGTGGTCAAAGAAGGTGCTCATTACGTGCTGGCTACTAAATCCAGTTCCTTGTTTTCTAAATGCTGCAATTTGATTTCGTGTGAAGAATCCTGATTGTTCCATTGTAGTAAGCTGTTGTTTGAATGCCTGCTCTCTTTGCGTTTGAGCCGTTTTTTCTGCCTGAGCGCTTTCTTTTTTAACCTGTTTTGGAGATTTCATCCTACCGATTATTGTTTGCATCTCTTTGAGTATGTCTTCAAACGAATCTGAATGAACAAATCCAAGAAAGCCTGCTGTCTGTAAATAAGCTATTTTTTGTTCGAATGTCAGTTGTGTAGAATTCATCTTTTCTATTTTTGTTGCGAGTTCAGAGAATTTATTTTGATCGGTAATAGTTTTGAATGCTCCGCCTTTGCTCAGTTTTGCCTGTGCTTGCTTTTTCAAATCAGTCACTTTTGTTTTCATTGATGTGAGGGTCGTTTTAAACTTTTGAGCAGTCTTCCAGTTCTTTTTTGCAGTTGATGAATGCTTGCTCTGTTTGAGTGCAACCTTAAAAGCCTCTCGTGCCTTTTCAAGGGCGATTTGTGCGTCCATTATTTCGAGTGTTGATTTTGTTCTTAGACGTCGAGTGGCCGTTTCTATTTGGTGGTAAGCGTCTTGAGTTTGTGCATCGGTATCGCCTACTTGAACAAAACTGTTTTCTTCCAGGAGGGTGTCAAGATCGAATGTTGGTCGCTTAGGACGGTTTTTCATAATTGCTTCGATAAGACTTTGCAGTTGGGCATTGTACCCACTCATGTCAACTTGGTTTTTAGGATTTTCTTTGAATCGTATAAGCGCTTCAAGAGTCCGTTCACGTACCGCCTTAAATGCATCAAGCTGCGATTTTACGGTATCTGGCAAATGGTAGTATTCAATTGCAGCGTCGATGGATTGCGTATCAGAAACGAGCTTAGTGAAGGTGGTACTATCGACTAACTTTGGAAGAAGAGAATCTGATTCATTGCCTAGATCTTTCCCAAAAAGCTGTAAGAAATTCAATGCTGCTTGTTTTTTTGCTTCTAGACTTTTTGCCGCGCTGGCTTGGCCTTGTTCTTGTTGTAGTTTCAAATCCTGCTCTTGTTGAGCCTTATCTTTTGCTGCCTGTTTTGCAGATTTCATTTTGCTGACAATGGTCTTCATCGTTCTGAGGATGCTGCTAAACGAACCGTTCGGGGCTTTGTTACCGGTAAACCAATTACCAGTTTTTAAGTAAGATTCTTTTTCTGCCAGAGTCAATTCCTCTGGATTAAGGTCGAGTACTTTTGTTGCAAGGCTTTCGAATGCGAGTTGTTCAGTGTCTTGAAATGCCATACGCTTATCGATATTTTGAGCTACTTTTTGTTGGAGGGCTTTGATTTCGTCTTGCATCTTTGTAAGCGTTTTTGAAAATGTTTCACTGCTCTTCCAGTTTTTATTTGCAGTTGCTGAACGTTTGCTTGTTTTAATTGCCGCAATCAAATTAGCGGTTGCTTGCTCGAGGGTGAGCTGTGCATCGAGTTCTGTCAGCCCTGTTTTGGATGCACTATTACCCAACTTTTCCATTTGACCTTGGGCCTGCCGTTGTGCAGTCGACCAGTTTTTGTAGGCAGTTAGAGTTGCAGGATCAGTGTCTTCTATTTGAGCAAAGTGTGCGTCTGCTAGTGCTTGGTCGATTTTGGTTTGTTCTTGTTCTTGAAGTGTTTCAATGGTTTCACGCGGTTGGAGTTCGTTAATTTTTGTAATCACCGCTGTAAGTTTTGCATTAAACTCTTTTTGAAGATTTACAGTGTTTTCTTTTTTCAGCACTGCCTCAACAAGTGCAGTACGAGCTTGCTTGAACTCGGCTATTGCTTCCTGAAGTTCTTCATTTTGCGCTGCTGATGCCTCCATGAATCTGAGTGCTTTTTCAATAACTCGTGAGGCAGCAACAACGCGCCCAAGCGTTTTGTGGTCTTCTTGTGCTGCTTGTGTTTGTTCTGGTGTGAGCTGTTCTGTACTGTTTCTGAAGGTATGTAGATGTGTTTTTAATTCATCGATTTTTAGATCTGCTAAACGGTTAAGTTCAGTTCTTCCATCAAATGAGACATCGACAACTGGTTGGCCCGGTTTTGTTACAGCGGTTGGTGCTGAGATAGGTTTTTTCTTACCCAAGCCAAGGGCAGTTCTGAAGCTAAAATTGTTCCAGCGTTCCTGTAATGTGGGCGGTTTGCTCGGTTGAGTTGTGCGTTTTCTTCCTTGTGCGGTATCAAGCGTATCGTGTTCTTCAGCAGTGCGGTCAGCGACTTCAGCTGCTGCCGCGCTTATTTTTGTAGTTGTGCAAAGCGCGCCAAGAAGTAGAGCTAGTAATGGTTTTTTCATACATTCTCCTTTGTAAGATTATGAGTTGGTACAAAGATGACAAAGAAGAACCTTAGGATGCAAGGGAGGGCGTGGACTAAAAAGAAAAAAACCACCGGATATGACCCGTCAATCTGCATGGCAGAGTTTGGTGCATATCCGATGGTCTTTTAAGTCTATAAAATCGAAGGGCAATTATTCCGTGAACCCGTTCTGTACAGGATCAGACGTAGGACGCCAGTCAGGTTGGGGAAGCGCATTGTAGAAAGCCTCGACATATGGTTCTGCCGGTGCATAGGCATCTGAGAGCATTTCCGGAGCTATCTCTAGAAAATCTTGCGTTGCTTGTTTCCATGGCTCTTGCGTGTCTTCTGTGGTGCAGGCTCTTACAGCAACACAGGCTGGTGGGGTAACAAGCGCAGCGCAAAGTGCAATGCGTGCCGCTCCCTTAAGACCCGACATAAGCGTAGGGGCAGCTGCTCCGCATGGAGTTGCTACACTTGCAATGAGTAAGAATGTGAATAATTGACTGGTTTTCATAAACGTCCCTTCGTTTAAGATTAAAATAAAATTATTGAGTTACAGGAGCCTCACCGGTTGCTGTTGAACCAGCGTTTGACAACTCCTGTTCGTGATCTTTCTGAGCAGCAGATTCAGTAGTTGGTGCAGCTGAGGATGGTTGAGTTAGTGTGGCAGTATCAGAATTTTGCGCGGCTACGGACTGTTGAGGAAAGAGTGTTGCTTTTGCTTTTTCTAAACGATCTCTGCCTGCTGTAAATGCTTTGGAAGCTGTAAGAAGAGCATCTTCTGCTGTTGTGATAGCTACATATGCTAATGGACTTTCTGGCCGTTGATCTTCCGGTAATTTTTCAAATTCTCGCCCTTTATTAAAACCGTACGCTTCAGCTCCCGCTGCAGTTGCGGTCAAAGCGGTGAGGTAGGCAAGAACTTTAGCTGCGCCCTTCACACTTGCTTGTGCTGTTGACTGGTAAGAAAGCGGGCATACTAGTAGTGAGAGAAGGAGAAATTGTTTTTTCATCATGTACTATCCTTTGTATTTTTAAGAAAACGTTAAAGCACGTAAAAAAATTGCAGCACAGTATAGGGGCAATTTTTGTTGTTGGAAAGGGCAAAGTTATAAAAACTCATTCCTAGAGCGGTTTTCAGAGATAAAATAAGCTTAATTCCTTGACAAACGGACCAAAACGAGACACCTTTTTGCCATGATCGATCTATCAATAAATAATCTTTAGAGTTTCAAAGAACGGAGTAAGCAGGTATGCATCTTGATGCGCTCTTTTTAAAAACGGTAGTCCCCAATGCTCGTGTGGTGCACGGTAAACTTCCTCAGGAAGTGACATTTGCGGTTGATACAAGGTCACTGACGCGGGGGCAACTTTTTTTTGCACTAGCAGGAGCGCGTGTTGATGGGCACTCTTTTCTTGAAGAAGCACTCAAGAAAGGTGCTGGTGTTGTCGTTGCTCTGGATAAACTCTCTTTAGTGCCAGCAACGCTGCCTGAAGATGCTCTTGTTATTGCGGTTCCTGATCCTCGAGAAGCGCTGATTGCTTGGGCTACAGCATGGCGCGCTCGCTTTTCTTACCCTGTGGCAGCCATTACCGGATCGGTGGGAAAAACAAGCACTAAAGAAATAGCAGCTCATATGCTTGCTTGTGCTGGTAAAAAATATTTGGTGTCGCGAGGTAATTTAAATACCGTTCTTGGTGTTGCTATGACCATTTCTCAGATGGACGATTCGTATGATGGGGCTCTGTTTGAGGTTGGTATTCAAATGAAGGGGGAGATGGAGCGCATCATTACCATGCTTAACCCGACAACGGGCGTCATTACCTGTATTGCTCATTCTCACATGACTGGTTTGGGAACGTTGGCAGATATTGCAATGGAAAAACGGGCACTCTTTAAAAAATTTAGTTCAGAAAGCATTGGTATTGTGTCCGGTGATTATCCGCTGCTGAGTGCTGTATCTTATGCGCATCCGGTGATTCGTTTTGGATTTAAAACAACGAACCAAGTGCAGGCTCGTAAACTCAAAGAAGACGGAAGCTCTCTTTCGTTCGTATTGAAGTTGTACGACAAAAAGCATGTCATTACACTTGCCCAAAATCATCGAGGGCTTGTGAATAACGTACTTGCAGCAGCTACCCTTGCGCATCGACTGGGCGCTTCTGATGAAGCGATTGTAAAAGCGGTTGCAACATTACCTGTTCGTTCTCAGCGGTACGAAGTATGCAGGCTCAAAGGGTTTAAGGGGTTATTGATTGATGATTGTTACAACGCTTCTCCTGAGAGCATGAAGGCAGCGCTCTTGGCATTTCAGTCGGAGAAAAGCTCTGGCAAAAAAATAGCGGTCTTGGGTGATATGCTTGAGCTGAGTAACAGTTCTTTTTGGCATCGTCAAATTGGGCGTTTCTTGCGCCGGGTCCCCAGTTTGAAACATCTCATTTTGGTCGGAACACAGGTTCAATGGATCGAAAAAACAGCACCTCAGGGGCTTATAATTGAAAAGGTGGCTAGTTGGGAAGATGCTGTTTCTAAATTATCTGCTACTCTGGAGGACAATGCGTGTGTGCTCGTGAAAGGTTCGCGAGGCATGCAACTGCAGAATGTGGTAGCAAAATTTGTCGATAAATAAGCCTGTGCATTATTCATGGAATCAGTGACTCAACATAAACCAGTTTTGGTAAAAGAAGTTCTTGAGGCGCTCAATGTGCGCCCTCGTAAAGTGTATCTCGATGTCACCTGCGGAGGGGCTGGGCACACACGTGCCGTCCTTGATGCAGATCCTACAGTAAAAGTAGTGGCCCTTGATTGGGACATGAAGGCGCTTGAACGCGCGCAACCCCTTGTAGAAATCTATGGGGACCGTCTCCAGCTTGTGTGGGGAAGTTTTGCCCATCTGTATAAGTTACAAAAAAAACATAAGTTCCCAGCGTTTGACGGGATCCTTGCTGATTTTGGGACGTCGCAAGATCAGATTCATACCGGTGATGGATTTTCGTTTTTGCATGACACTCCGCTTGATATGCGTATGTCACAAGGGCATTTCAAAACAACGGCTGCTCATGTGGTGAACTATGCAACAGATAGGGAACTACGTGAAATTTTCTGGGAATACGGGGAAGAGCTGCGCGCTAAGGATATCGTTGCACGTATTGTTGAAGCGCGTGCTAAGAGGAAATTTAAAACGACTAAAGAACTGGCATCTTTGATTGCAGATACGGTGGGATTCCGTCGCGAGAGTAAGGTCCATCCTGCAACAAAAGTTTTTCAAGCGCTTAGAATTTTTGTAAATAAAGAACTAGATAACATCGGTGCGTTCTTGCCTGTTGCGTTTGATTCGTTGGCAGATGAAGGAAGACTAGTGTGCATTAGCTTCCATTCGTTAGAAGACCGTCTGGTGAAAGATTTTTGTAAAACCGTAGAACAGGAAGGGAGAGCAACCATTATTTCTCAACGACCAGTGACACCAAGTAAGGAAGAGCTTGAAAGCAACCCTTCGAGTCGCTCGTCTAAGCTGAGAGTTCTAGAGAAAAAGAAGGCGTGTTAGTGTTTGACAAAACGATGGAGTCCTATTACATT
This sequence comes from uncultured Pseudomonadota bacterium, assembly GCA_964604015.1. Classification (GTDB taxonomy): domain Bacteria; phylum Babelota; class Babeliae; order Babelales; family CAIQNR01; genus CANNBR01. The sequence continues at coordinate 86 of CAZRXF010000007.1, read as the reverse complement.
AAGGTGCGACATGTGGTTTACCCGAAGTAGTGGGTCATTCATGAGGCAAAAGGTTCAATAAATATGAAAATAACAGAAGTTAAAAT
>CAZRXF010000006.1:0-122962 GCA_964604015.1 uncultured Pseudomonadota bacterium | reverse complement strand
AGCGCGAGAAAGTTGCCTTTCTGTAAAGAATTTCCCTGATTCATCGTCAAAACAGATTCCCTTGAAAGATTGTGTGGGAGGTTTTTTTGAATTGGTTTGTAGCGGGGTAAATCCTTGCGCTTCTTTTCCAAAAAATTCGTTTGAAGGTTGAATAGTAAAAAGGTCTTCGCTTGAAAGAGCGGTGCGTAGAATTGGTTCGATAACTCCTGTGCCGTGATTCCAGAAAATAAGGGCATAATGGTCAGCGGTATACGTTGTTATGGTATCACAGCAAAACTCTACAAGATTCTTTTCGCCGATATGTGTTGTTGATGAATGTTCCTCAAGGAGCTTTTTCCCTCCTTTTTGTATGAGAAAGGTTTTTGAATGGTACAGTTCTTTCTCGTAGGTGTTATGTTGCACAACAACAGTGATGTTGTCATTAGATCCTACCTGCTGCATTTGTCGAATGTTGCGCGGGGCGAAGATTTCAAGATCGTTAGCTGCCTCCATGTAGACCATGAAGGTCCATTTTTGTGCAGATGTAGTGGAGGCATTCAGTGGAAAAAGGAAAAATGTTGCAAGATATAAAAAGGGGAGGAAATGTGTTGCTTTCAACGAAACCATCACTCTTTCCTCCCATAGCTATCAGTTTAGATAGCAGCGCTTATGAGATCCATCCAACGATTTTTCTGTGCAAATGGTGTGATGGCATAACTTGAGTCGGCAAGGCGATTTGGATAGTAAACGGCAAGTCCTCGTGCGCGAGCCAATTTTTTACCTTCAACATGAGCAAGTACACAGTGTGCTAGATCAAATCGAGCAATAGCAATTTGTGCGCGTAAAACACTCTTGAGATACTCTTTATCAGGTGTCACAAGTGCGTGAGTTATTGTGTCAGCTATGTTTGCAAGGAAGTGGTCAAGGTCGATGTAGATTGGTTGTGCAAAGTGGGTGCAGTAATTACGTGAGCGTGCAGCGCGTATGAAATTAAGCACGGAAGTGCCTTGTTGGTTTTTAAGCAAATCAAGAAGGGTGCCACTTACTTGATCGAGAGAGCGTTCAAGTCGTGTAAAGCGTGACAGAGATATAGCTGAGAATGTGTAATCTTGTGTTACATTTTGGTACGCAATGTCATAGGCAATGACGATGTGTGTTGCAAATTGTTCTGGGGTAAGCGCTCGATAGAGGAATGGTTTTAAAACCTCATCATATTTCCAACCAGCTCCCAATTCAACTTCTTCTGAAAAGACGGCAAAATCAGCGTAAGGAGCAAGAAGATCAGCAACTTCGACCATTGCCATGAGGCAGGCATCATATCCTATAATGTCGAAATTTTTTCCTTTAAGAGCTCCCTCTTTAACCGTTTTGAGCGCGAAATCGAGTTTTTGGTTGGTTAAAAATGTGTTGTAAGTGTCACTGAAACAGACTCCACGAGGATCGGTTGGTTTTTGGTGTTTTGCTGCAAAGTCAAAAAAGCTTACGGTGCGGTCAAGGTCGAGCATGTTAGTTCGAGGGTTAAACACGAAAAGTTCTGATGGGTTGATAAGTTTTGCAGCGACATTGTCGATGATTCCGCTGCCATGGTTCCAAAGCACTAAAGCATAATGTTTTGCAGGGTAGGTTTGTATAGCCCATTCACAGAATTCTATCAGTGTTGTTTCGCAGCCACTGTCGAGCTTTTGTAATGATGACGGGTGTCCGTAATTGACTTGTACGAGGTTGTCTTTTTCTACATAGAGGCGTTTTGTTTTTTCTGCGATGCCGAGTCTATCAAGGTGTGCGACGATATTGAGATTTTTGTTAGATCCTACCTTTGCCATATCTTCCAAGTTGCGCATCGAAAATCTGTTTAGATCGTTATCTGCAGCAATATAGACCATGAACGTCCACTCTTTTTCAGGTTGGGGAGTGGTGGAAGGCGTTGCTTGAACAGTCTGTATAAGAGCTTTTTGATTTTCGGTTGTTTGTGTGTGTGTTACTGGTGCGTTGCAAAGGGCAACTAACAGGATGGAAAACTTTAGAAACCGCATGGGATACTCCTTTTTTAAAAATTATTTTCCCTACCCTAAAGTTTTTATTTCTTACTTTGCAAGCCTTTGTGAAAAAGTGAGTTTTCGTTGATGACGCAGTTGCGCAATCCACATCAGACAGAACGTCAGAAGGAAGGTTAGTTGAAAATCAAGAAAGAAAATCTGCAGGGGGCTGATAACAAGAAGAAGCAGGCAAACCAGGGCAAGTGTGTGCATGGAATGCAAGGGGATAGAGCGAAGGGTTGCGATTTTACAAAAAACAAACGTGTAAAGCGCACGATTGAATGAGATGCTCGGCCATGAGAGCGCGGCATACAAAAGGGCGCAAAAGAAGAGGATGAGATGTTTGATGGAAAAGGGAAGAGGAACTAGGGAAAGTAACGCGCTTAAAAGAAGAATAAAAATGAGAAGATGAACCCCAGAACGAGCAAGGAAATGGGAAATTCCCCAGGTTTTAAACTGTGGTTTTTGAGGTTCTAATTGTTGCTTGATGGTTGTCCTGTTTCCCAGAAACAGTGATGAAAAGAGGGCAAAGGTAGAGGGAGATAGTTTTTGTGAGAACTGTCGATACAGTGCATCGCGTTTTTTACTTGCCCATCGTTTAAAAGAAGTGGAAGGGCGATGTAAAATCTTTATCTGCACCATTGGTTGGAATGCGGTGGCATCAATTCCTTCCTTAAAAAGATAGAGTTTAAAATCTCCTTCGGGAGCAGGAACTTTCTCAACTGAGCAATGGATAAGGTCAGCAACAAGACAATGAGGCTTTTTTGTAGAGTATAACTGGATGGTGCATGGTCTTACTTTCCAAGCTCCGTCATGAAAGATTTTTTTAACAGAGAGCAGTGTTTGGTAGCGCCAAGGATTTCCATCGACGGGAGTGATGGATTCTACGGCAGCTTCAAGGCTTACGTGATAGAGCGGGAAAAGGGAGGTTTGGTAGGCGAGACATAAAAACATTCGCCCAAATCCCGCAATAAAGAAACAAGAAAGCATGATACAGGTTTTTAAAAGGTGAGGGTTTTTTGTTCCAATATAGATGTGTATACCAAGGCCAAAGGGTAGCAAGAGAAGCAGGGGGATATGGTGGTATGCAGCGACAATGCCTCCAATAAAGACCACGGTAGCCTTCACCAGAAAAGGCAGAGAAAGAGAAAGATAAGGGCGGTAGCTTTGTGTCGGTGCGCTTAAAAAATCCACAATATAAACCTATTACATACTCATTAGATGGTCTGAATCGTAAGTATAGTAGAAATAGTGTGTCAAAAAAAGCATAGGTAAGTGATTTACAGCAATTCGTCGATAGATATCGTGTGCAGTTCGTGTTGTAGAGCGATGATAATTTTGCTGGTTGTTGTTTGGTCAGAGCTTTCTTTTATGCTTCCAGGTATTGCCCTGAGTTCATGGGTATAAAGGAGTTGTTGGTATTCTTTATTTTTAAGAAGGGCGATTTCCTGTTGAACCAAAAGATCATATAACTGCGTGGTATGGATAAGAAATTTTTTCACGACTGGTGTTTGGAGATATTTTTTCTGTACTTGTTCGACGTGGAGATAGCTTGGCAATTGTGTGACACGCTCTCTTTCTTTCTCAGAAAGTTCTTTAAGGTCCTTTTCTTGGTACGTGAGAATTTTTTCAAGTGAGCCAAGAAGATCCTTTTCTTCTGCAACTTCGATAAGAGCAACACGTTCTTTTTTGAGGGTGGCTCGAAATGAAGTGAACTGTTCATAACGATGTAAGCGATCTACTAGGCTATTCAGTTGTTGTAAAAGCTCAGATCCTACAAGGTGACGGTGATGTTCCTTTAATTGGTCAATAAACGCACATGCCTCTTTTAACTGGCTATAAAAATCGTAGACGGGATCTTTGTGAAGCGCATCAAGGGCGATCTCAAGCTCGTTATAGAGGGGGTCTTTTTTAACAAGATCTGCTTGGGCAAAAAGTTCCCTTTGTTTTTTTTCAATCTTAGGGGAAAAGCGGGTACTTATCCTGGCATAGGCCTCATCAATTTTTTCAAGCAATGACTCATGAGGCTGTTTTGCTGAGAGGTTTGCAAAAAGGGTTATGGCAAGGGGTAGTAAAATAATTCTAAAATGGGATAGATTCAAAAAAGTGCTCTGCATGGGTCTCCTTAAGCTTATTTAGTTCTTCCATACTGTGCCAGAGCTATGAATAATTGCCAAGAAATATGAATGACAGTACCTTTTTTAATAGTCTTTTATGTGTTGAGGGGATGCGATGTTTAGCGAATTGGTCGGTCAATCAATTTTTAAAAAAGTGCTTCTGAACGGGCTCGTCGTGTTGGTAAGACCAGTTCATGATGTGCCGAAGGTGGCATTGCAGCTTACGTACCATGTGGGAGCAAAGGATGAAGCTTCAAGTGAAAAAGGCCTTGCTCATTTGATTGAGCACATGCTTTTTAAAGGAACAAAAAAACTTTCTGAAACTGACTGGCCAGTTCTGACTCAAAAGCTTTCAGGGTACACAAACGCGTTTACCTTTTATGATAAAACCTGGTACGTATTTTCAGTCCCATCCCATCATTGGAAGGACCTTTTGCCTGTGTATGCCGATACTATGCGCAACTGTCGTTTTGATGAACAGATGCTTAATTCTGAGTTGAAGGCGGTTATCCAAGAACTTAAAATGAACCGTGATAACTATTTTAAGACGCTGGTAACACAGATGATTTCCGTCATTTTTGAAGATCACCCTTATCACTACCCAGTTATAGGGTTTAAACAAGATTTATGGAGTCTTACGAGAGATAATCTCTTTAATTTTTATCAAAAACATTACGTGCCGAATAATGCCATCTTGACCGTTGTTGGTGATGTTGACCCTGAAGAAGTTTTTGCAGAAGCTGAAAAAACAGTGGGGCAAATACCCAAAGATCCTACCTATAAACGTAAAGAATTTTACCATGGTAAAGACCTTATTGCTCGCTCTGTGGTACTTCATCGTGATGTTCAGCAACCATATGGATTATTTGCATTTGTGTTGCCAGGGCAAAAAGAGAAAAAAGACCTTGAAATGCAGGTTCTTTCATCGGTTCTCGGGGGTGGTAAAAGTTCTCGTCTTCAGAAAAAATTGGTAGATGAACGTGCGCTTGCTACGGAATTTTCCACCTTCATGTGGCAGCTTGAGGACGCCACAGTTTTTATGATGTATTTCTGTGCTCGTGATGAAAGTAAGATTGAAGAGATACGTTCCATAGTTACAGCTGAACTGCAGGATATTGCTCAACATGGCATTACCGAAAAAGAAACAACGCGAGCATTGAAGCAGTTTAAAACAGGTATTCTTTCCGCACTTGAAAGCAAGGCAACACAGGCAGAAATGATTACAGAGGCCTATCTCTTTGCTGGGGATGAGTATTATCCATTCAAACTCCTTGCCGCTGATGCAAAAGGTCTTGATAAGAAAGTGCAAGAACTTGTTAGGGAATACTGTTCACCGGCCATGATGCATTCAGGTAAAATTCTTTCACTGCCCGAAGAAGAAAAAGACCAATGGCAGAAGTTGCAAAAACTTTCTGATAAAGAAGATGCGCGAATTTTAGATGGTCGCGTACGCAAAACTACGGTTGAAGAACCGGCATATACTTCTTCCGTAGCTGTTAAACCTGCTAAAAAGTTTTCCTTTCATAAGCCGCAAAAATATACCCTTTCTAATGGGCTGCGTGTTTTTTCATTAAACAATAAGAACATTCCTAAAATAGAGCTACTTTTGACTTTGCATGCTCGCGATCATTTTGATTCTGAAGAAAAGCCGGGGCTTTACTGGTTTATGAGTGAAATGCTTATTGAAGGAACTAAAAAATATCCTGGGCAGCTTTTCATGAAGGAGCTTGAAGATCATGCAATGAGTATTGATGCCGGGCAGGGAGTTGTGTCTCTGGGCATGCTCAAAGAGGATTTACCAAAAGGATTAGAGTTACTGCGTGAACTTCTTCAAAATGCAACTTTTGAAGAAAAAGCCATTGAAAAAGTTCGGGCAACGCTTTTGGGGCGATTAAAAATGTTTTGGGATGAGCCACAATCATACATAGGTCTTTTGGCTCGTGAACGACTTTATGAGGGGCATCCTTATAGTAAACGTACTTGCGGCACGGAGGAAAGTTTACAAAGCATAACGCGAGCGGATTTGAAAAAATTTTACAAAGATCATGTGACAGCTCATAATGCTCGGATTTCAGTTGTGGGAGATCTTGAAGGGTACGATCTTCAGGCGCTTCTGGAAAAAGAATTAGGATCCCTTAAAAATACACAGGTTCCTGATATGCAATTTCCGGCTCTTAAACCGGTAAAAGGTGAGATCATTACGCATCCTGCTAATCGTGATCAGATAATTCTTATGTTTGCAGGGCTTTCAATTCCTCGTACCCACCCTGATTACGACAAGCTTGTGTTATTTGATCGCATGATTGATGGGAATTTGGGAACTCGCCTTTTTCGTCTGCGTGAACAAACTGGTCTTTTCTACTCAATAGGCGGATCACTTGTTGAAGGTTCAGATGAGCAACCAGGCACGGTGTACATTTCAACGATCGTTTCTGTTGATAAGCTTTCAGAATCAAAAAAAGTGATAGGGGAGTTTATGGAAACGGTTATTGATAGCATCACGCAAGAAGAGCTTGAAACGGCTAAAAAGGCTGTCTTGAATGCTCAGGTTAACTGGTTTAGCTCAAATGCCCGCATGGCAACAGCATTTCTCTACCTTGATCGCTACAAACTTGGTGATAACTACTTTGATGTGCGCCCTGAGGTTATCAATACAATTACGCTTGATCAGGTTAAAGAAGCGGCACGCAAGGTGTTGGTTCCTGAAAAGATGCTTACTGTTCAGATAGGGCGACTTTAAATCGGAGATAGGCCATTCGCTTTTTTTATGGTTGCAGATATCCTGAATTTCGATTGGATGCTTATTTTGAATAGTTGAAAGGGTTAGGAATGGAACAGAGACACGGTATTTTTAAGAAGACATTATCAAATGGTCTTGTGGTGCTGGTCAGACCGATGACACACATACCTAAGGTTTCACTGCAGCTCTGTTATCATGTTGGGTCAAAAGATGAAGCATCGGGAGAAAAGGGTCTTGCGCATCTTGTTGAACACATGATCTTCAAAGGAACTCAAACGCTTTCAGAAACTGATATTGCTGCGCTAACTCAAAAACTTTCTGGGTCAACTAACGCCTTTACCAACTACGATTACACGTCCTACCTGTTTGATTTTCCTTCCCATCATTGGAAAGAGGCGCTTGCAATTTACGCAGACTCTATGCGCAATTCTCGTTTCGAAGAACAGATGCTTAACTCAGAATTAAAGGCGGTCATTCAAGAACTTAAAATGCGGCGCGATAATTATTTCATTGCCGTGTGGCAATCGCTATTTTCGGCAGTGTTTGTCGACCACCCTTATCATTACCCAATCATTGGATTTAAGCAGGATTTATGGAGTCTTAAGCGGGACGATCTTTTCAATTTCTACAGAAAGCATTACATCCCTAACAATGCGGCGCTCGTGGTAGTTGGCGATGTGGTTCCCGAGGAAGTTTTTGCAGAGGCAGAAAAAACGGTCGGGCAAATTCCATCTGATCCTTTTTATACCCGTAAAGAATTTTATTGTGGAAAAGATCTGGTGGCTCAGTCGGCCGTAGTGTATCGCGATGTTAAGCAGCCCTATGGACTTTTTAGTTTTGTTATTCCAGGAGCAAAAACTCAAAACAGGATGGTCTTTGAGACATTGTCTGCTTTGTTGGGGCAGAAAAAAAGCTCACGCCTTACCAAAAAAATTGTACATGATTTGCGGCTTGCTACCGAGTTTTCCTCATTTGTAACAACACTTGAAGACGCTTCGCTCTTCTCTTTCTTTTTGACCGTAAATGATGAAAAAAATATTGAAGAAATTCGGTCAATTATTGCTGCAGAAATCGATGAAATAATTGAAAAAGGAATAAGTAAGCAAGAGTTGGCTATTGCAGTTAAACAGATAAAAACAACGATTTTGACAATGCTTGAATCGAATATGGGGCAAGCCCAATTGATTGGAGAAAGTTACACGCTTACCGGTAACGCACACGAACGATTTGAAATGCTTGAATTTGATGATCCTCAACTTGATGAGAAAATACGAACGTTAGTGAAAGATTATTTCTCCCCTGCAGTTATGCATGTGGGCAAGGTTTTGCCATTATCTGAGCAGGACAAAGAGCAATGGAAAAAGCTCCAGGAGCTTTCAGATGCAGAAGATGCTCGCATTTTGAATGGTCGTACCCGTGAGCTACCAGTTGAACCAACAAGGTATACTGATGGGATCACGCTTCAAGAGGCAAAAGATTTTCACTTTGCTCGCCCAGACCGATATACCCTTTCAAATGGAATTGAGGTGTTGGCTCATAGCAACAAGAATATGCCCAAAATTGATCTTGTTCTGAATTTCTATGCCGAGCCCCATTTTGATTCTGAAGAACTTCCAGGGCTCTACGGATTTGTGTGTCAGATGTTAAAAGAAGGAACAAAAAACTATCCTGGTCATTCTTTTGCAAAAGTATTGGATGACTCAGCAATTAGTTTTAGTGCCTACCCAGGTGGTCTTGTCCTGCGCTTTTTAAAAGAAGATACACAGCTTGCGCTTGCATTACTCAAGGAAGCATTGACGCAAGCAACATTTGAGCCTGCAGCAATTGAAAAGACACGAGATGCCATGCTTTCTCAGTTGAAGTACTTGAGCGATGAACCAAGTTTTGTTTCTATGCAGGCCTTGAAAGAACTGTTTTTTGCAGGACATCCGTATTCCAAAAAGATGATGGGGACAGAGGAAAGCCTCCAAGCTATTACCAGGGATGATCTAGAAGAATTTTACAGATCGCATCTTTCTCTTGATAAGGCGCGTATCGCGATTGTTGGGGATCTTGAAGGATATACTATTAAAAACCTCCTTGAAGAAGCGGTAGGGACTATCCCGGCTTGTAAGGTGAGAGATGAAGTGTTTCCGGAACTCATGCCTGTTGAATCACAAGTCATTACCAAGCATATGAATCGTGATCAGGTTGTTCTCATGTTTGCTTGTCGCTCAGTGACGCGCAGTCATCCTGATTATTCAAAGCTTGCGTTATTTGATCGCATGCTCGCCGGCTCAATGGATTCTCGTCTTTTTAAATTACGTCAGCGTACCGGTCTTTTTTATTCAATTTCAGGCACGCTGGTTGCTGATTCTGACGAGCAGCCCGGGTTGGTGCTTATCACAACGATGGTATCGCTTGATCGATTAGAAGAAGCAAAAAAGGTGATTAGAGAAACGCTTGAAACGGTCATTGATGATATCACGCAAGAAGAACTTGCTATGGCAAAACGAGCTGCTCTTGCTGGACGTTTGAATTCGTATTCTCTTAATATTTCGATTGCAGGCACCTTTCTCTATCTTGATAAATTTGGATTGGGTGATGATTTTTACGATACAATGCCCGCAAGGCTTGATGTAATCACGCTAGACGATGTGAAGACGGCGGCTAAAAAAGTGCTTGTGCCTGAAAAAATGGTTACACTGCAATGTGGTCGTTTTGAATAAACTGTAGATTTCTTGAAAGGGGTGAAGCATGCAGCAGTACCATGTTTTGAAAAAAGTTCTCATGAATGGTCTGGTAGTATTGGTTCACCCGCTTCCTCATCTTCCTAAAGTTTCTGTTAATCTTTGGTATGGGGTTGGGTCAAAGCATGAAACAAGCGATCAGCGCGGCTTAGCTCATCTTATTGAGCACATGATTTTTAAAGGAACTGAAAAAAAACTTTCAGAATCTGACATTGACGCAACAACAAACAAGCTTTCTGGGTACACCAATGCATTTACCAACTGTGATTACACGTGCTACGTCTTTGATTTTCCAACAGCGTCATGGAAAGAATCGCTTCCTTTACTTGCTGATTGCATGCGCAATTGTCGGTTTGAAGAGCAGATGCTTAATTCTGAGTTGAGCGCGGTTATTCAGGAATTAAAGATGTATCGGGATGATTACTTTGATACGTTGCTGAGTCGCATGGCTGCATCGATATTCCCTGATCATCCGTATCATTATCCGATTATTGGGTTTAAACAGGATCTCTGGAATTTGCAAAGAGATGCCTTGGTGGCCTTTTACAAAAAACATTATGTGCCGAACAATGCCACGCTTGTGGTTGTAGGGGATGTGAAAGCAGATGATGTTTTTAAAGAGGCAGAATGTGTCTTTGGTTCAATACCTGCTGATCCTCAGTACAAAAAGCAGGAATTTTACCATGGTCGCGATCTGGTTGCGCAATCGGTAACGTTGTATCGCGATGTTCAGCAGCCTCAGGGGGCAATCACGTATATCTTGCCTGGAGCTCGGGAGAAGATGCGCCACCTTTTTGAAGTTGCTGCTTGTGCGCTTGGTAAGGGTAAAAGTTCGCGTTTGTATACAAAGATTGTTGATGAACTACAACTAGCATCAGAAATACATGTTTCCATCGATCAACGTGAAGATGCCACCTTAATGGACATTACCTTTCAGCCAGATTGTGAAGAAGATATTCCGGTGATTGTTGCGGCAATCCAAGAAGAAATTCAAAACATTATTGATAATGGCTTTACAGAAAAAGAGATACAGCGTGCGCAAAAACAGGTAAAAGCATCGTTACTTTCTGTACTTGAAAACTGTTCTGAGCAAGCAAATTTAATTGGTGAAAGCTTTATTTTGACTGGCGATGAAAATCTTATCTTTAGAGAAATTACTCAAGAACTGACTGACGCAGATACACGTATACGAGAGCTCTTTAAAGACTATTGCCGCGCCTCAGTTCGCCATGAAGGGCGCATTCTTTCTATGACCGAAGGCATGAAGGCGCAATGGCATGGTCTACAAGAGCTTTCAGATAAAGAAGATAGCCGTATCCTAGAAGGGAGAACGCGCACGACTCCTACTGAAAAACCTCGCTATGCAGAAACTCTTTCTGTTCCGCCAGTACAAAAAATCTCTCTACCCTCGGCTATCAAAGAAACACTTGCAAATGGGTTAACTGTTATTTCCGTCGTTGAATCGGTAGTTCCTAAAATTGACCTTGTTCTTTCCTTGCCTGTTCGTGAATACAGTGATCCTGAAGATAAACAGGGGCTCTATCGTTTTGTGTGTGATCTGCTTCTTGAAGGAACAAAAAAGTACCCAGGTTCTCTTTTTGCACAAGAAGTAGAAGGTTATGGCATGACGTTGACCGTGGAGCCAGGCATAGTGACCCTTACTGTCTTAAAAGAGGACTTTGCTAAAGGATTGGAGTTTCTTCAGGAAGTTGTGATGCATGGCGAATTTAATTCTGACGCTGTAGAAAAAATTCGCAGTCATATTCTTTCTGATTTGGCAGTCTACTGGGATGAACCGCAGGAATTTTCTAATCATCTTGCGCGTGCACTTGTGTATGAAGGGCATCCCTATAGCAAAGATCCGCATGGTACGGTAAAAGCAATTAAGAGCATTAAGAAGAAAGATCTTGAACATTTTTATAAGCAGGCTTTTATTCCTGGAGGAGCAACGCTTGCTGTGGTAGGCGATACGGTTGGGTATGATGTACCAAAGCTTGTTTCTCAATGGCTTGGGAGATGGAAAGGTCATAAGAAAAAAGATGGTCAGTTTCCCGCGCTTGAGCTACTACAAGAAGAATCTGTTTTGTATGAAATTGCCCGAGACCAGATAGTTTTGATGTTTGTAGGTCGCTCAATCGATCGCCTTCACACTGATTACGAAAAATTGCTTCTTTTTGATCAGATGTTTGGTGGTGGAGCTAATGGATCGATGTCATGCCAGCTCATGAAGATTCGTGAACAAACAGGGTTGTTTTATGGTATCAGAGGATCACTGATTGTCGGATGTGATGAGCAACCAGGCATGGTCATGGTTAAAACTACCGTATCACTTGATCGCCTTGAAGAAGCGAAAAAAGTCATTAAGAATGTTATTGATACAGCGGTGAATTCGATTACTCAGGATGAACTTGATGAAGCAAAACGTGCCGTCTTGAATGGATTGATTGATAACATCAGCTCAGCTAAAAAAATAGCAGGAAGCTTTCTTGGTCTTGAGCGTTTCAAATTACCTGCTGATTATTTCGATACATTGCCAGCAAAAATTGAAGCAATCACGCTTGATGAGGTAAAAATTGCGGCACGTAAAGTGCTCAAGAGTGATGCCATGATTACCCTGGAAATTGGGCGAGTCGAGTAACATGATCCGTGTGGATGATCCCTTTTATGCGTTTCTTTCAGAGCATGAACAGGCTTTAAAAAAGCAGGAACATTCTGAGTTTCTTTTGTCAGAGTTTCGTGAGGCAGTGTTGAATTTCTATCAGCAGCGAGGACGTTCGTTTGCCTGGCGATCAACGTATGACCCGTATCACATTGTTGTTTCTGAGATCATGCTTCAACAAACACAAACGAGTAGAGTTGCAGAAAAATACGATGCATTTTTGAAAAAATTTCCCACCTTTAAAGAATTGGCTCAGGCATCAACAGCTGATGTTTTAACCGAATGGGTGGGGCTTGGCTACAACCGCCGCCCACTTGCATTGCAAGCAATTTCGCAAACGATCGTAGAAAAACATCAAGGTATTTTGCCCAACGATCCGGCGATTTTAGAAACCTTTAAAGGACTGGGGCCTGCAACGGCGGCTTCTATTTGTGCCTTTGCGTTTAACCGACCGACTGTATTTATAGAAACAAATATTCGCGCGGTGTATTTGCATGCATTTTTTGGCCATCGCCAGGAACCTGTGTCCGATAAAGAATTACTGCCACTTATAGCGGTAACGGTTGATAAAGAACGGGCTCGTGAATGGTATTATGCGCTTATGGATTGCGGCGTTGAACTCAAAAAGCTCTATAAAAACCCAAGCAGAAAAAGTAAACATCACGCACGACAATCTAAGTTTGAAGGTTCTGATCGTCAAATCCGTGGAGCGGTGGTGCGCTTTCTAACACAGCATAAGACTGCTACACATCAAGAATTGCAAACATTAGGGTTTCAACAAGAACGGCTTGATCGCATTCTTGAAAATCTTTGTGTGGAAAGATTTATTCAACTTAGTAAGAATCATTACTCTTTTGTCTGACGAAATAACATCATCAAGAGGTTATTATAAATATTAGAGAATGGTTGCACCATTTACTTTTTGTTTTCCATGTTGTGATACTCATAAAATATTTTTGCATTTTAAAAAGGAGTGGCATGAAGATACAAAATAAAGTCTTATTTCAAGTGGCAGGGATGATTTTCCTAATAATGTCTCAGTCGAATTCTTATGCTGCTGCAGTGGTGTTAATGCCTAGCACAATTTCTCAGGTGATGGCTCAATATACCCAACCGATCAATATGGCTGGTCTTAGAGATTCCACGTTTGGGATTCAGGGGCTCGTTACCACTGATGTACGGCCAGGATCTGAGTCTCGAGCTTATTCCTGTGCGCAGCAGTCCGATGGGAAAATAATTTCCGCCGGTTTTTCTTCCAACGGCGTCAACAAGGTTTTTACCATAATACGGTATACGACCAGTGGAGTGCTCGATCCAAGTTTTGGAAATGAGGGAGTTGTTACGACTAACATAACGCCTACACATGATTCACAAGCTAATTCCTGTGCGATCCAGTCAGACGGCAAGATCATAGCCGCTGGCTATGGAACTGTCGGCGCCCAGCTTGTCTTTGCCGTGGCACGTTACAACAGCGATGGATCACTTGATACAACCTTTGGAAATCAAGGGATCATGACTACTGATCTGAACCCTGGACACAATTCAGAGGCCCGTGCATGTGCGCTGCAGTCGGACGGGAAAATCATTGTTGTCGGATATATGAATGATGGCGTATTCGATATTTTTGCTACCGTACGCTACACAGCTGATGGAATCCTCGACAATACGTTTAACGGTGGAGGGACTGCGACTATTAATGTGTTTCCAGGAGGATACTCCCAGGGTAATTCCTGTGTAGTACAACCAGATGGTAAAATCCTTGTTGTTGGAGGGGCTTTCTCTGATAACTTGGTTGCGTTGGTGAGATATAACACTGATGGTACTTTCGATCAAAGTTTTGGAGATGGAGGAGTGGTGACTACGGATGCAATGAATGGTCTAGGTGGTTCAGTGGCGAGGTCCTGTGCGCTGCAGTCAGATGGTAAAATTGTGGCGGCTGGCTATGGATCTAACGGTGCGCATGCAGTTTTTGTCGTGGTATGTTATTTGGCTAATGGGTCAGTTGATCAAACGTTCGGTAATGCGGGTGTTGTTATCACCGATGTACTTCCTGGTCAGGCTTCAGAGGCTGTTTGTTGTGTAGTGCAATTGGATGGAAGAATTATTGTTGCTGGAAGTGGTGATGGAGCGGTTAGTCGGATTTGCATTGTGGTTCGCTATTTGACTAACGGATCACTGGATCAAAGTTTTGGTAATCAGGGTGTGATCCTTACCGCTGCGACCCCCGGACCCGGAAATGATTCACGAATCAACGGGTGCGTCCTGCAATCAAATGGAGAAATAGTAGCCACTGGTTTTGCGAGTGGAGCAAATTTTTTCTTCGCGACCCTGCGTTATATCAATCCGTTTACTTTGCCTTCTTTTACCGCGTCATACGGTGGTGTGGGGCTTGTGTGATCGATCTACCATCGTTGGTTTTTGGGAAATCTGATTGATGCAAAGAATGAGTTGCCGTTCATGTCTGCCGAAGTTCCTGCAAGAACGATACCATTTCTTGAATCGATGGTAACGGCCGAACAAATATCACTGATACCGCCAGCTAGTGTTGGTTTTACAACGTAAGTGCCTGAGTGAGCATAACTGTTTCCCAGACTACGATCAAAACCCCCATTTCGTGTTAATCGTGCAAGGGCAAAGTAGGTGTTACCTGCGTCATCTCCGGATGTTCCTGCAACAACGACTTTTCCCTGTTTATCAATTGCAAGAGCGGTGCATTTGTCGTTAACACCTCCTGCAAGGCAATAGTCAAATCGCACAACTCCACCTTGCCCAAATGAGGGATCAAGTTGTTTGGTGCGGTTGTTGATTTTGACCACTGCAAAACGAGTTTGCCCGGTGATATCGGCAGAACTTCCCCCAAGATAGACGTTGCCTGATTTATCAGTGGTAACAGCAAGGCATTGGTCGCCACCCATGTCAGCCGCTTCTCCTCCATCCATGGCAGGAATAATAACGGTTGTTCCTTGAAGGTTAGTCCCAGGAGTAATCCAGGCTACAACAAACTGATTTCCCCAGCCTCCTTGGTACGTTCCTGCTAAGACAGTGTTTCCCTTGTTGTCGACGGTAGAACAGGTCCAGGTGACGGCACTATTGTCAGCAGTTGTCTGGGTGTTGATGCCGCTCGGCCGTAAAATAACGATATTGTTCATGGGGCGCTTAGTTGCCAGCGTATTACTTCCAAGCCACCAGGTACCACTGCCATGAAGGGTTGTGAGAGAAAGGCAGGTGATACTTGCAAGGAGAATATGTTTCATAGAAATCCTTATTTTTAAATAGAGCATGAAGGGTCCTCTGGTGCTGTAGGGTTTTGTAGTCAGTTTTAAAAATCGTACACCAGGAGGACGCTGTTTTTGTAGGGATGGCCATAGCGAGTGCCGTATACGCTGGGCGCCTTCCGCCCTGATTCTTGAAGTGGAGGGGGTGCGTGTGGCAAAGTAAGCGAGAGTAGCTTGAGTAAGGTAATAAAAAGTTGGTTGTGCTACTTAGGTCCGTCTTTATAAAGGAGAGTTCAGATGAAAAAATATATGCTCATGAGCGTTGCATTGTTGGCAGGGTCTGTTGAATGTACCAGGCCTCGTTACAACGGCGACGATCAGGATGTTGTGGATCGCAAAGAGGAAAAACGGGAAAGAAACGATCAAAAACAAAGGGAGCAAGAAGGCAAACCAGTTCATATTGTTGGAAGCAAAGCAAGCCAAGATGAAGAAAGAGACTGGCGCACAGAACAAAGAAGGGAACGACACGATCAATCTCGTAGAGAAGCGGGCTATCATACTGATGCGCGAGATGAGAAAGAAAGAAGTAGCAGATGGCACACTGGCTACCAAGCTGGACACCGTACCCCTGGTCACAGTGCTCAGGTAGTTGAAGGGGCTCGCCGTGGTTCAGAAAGACATCCAAACAGCGGTCGCTATCAAGAACGTTTTCACAGCAGCAACTAAGGCAGAAGGATTATTATGAACAAAAAGAGTCTGGTACTAGCGCTTATTTTTGCGAGTCAAACAGTAAGCTTAGTGGCGGCACCCTATACCCAAGGGAAAATAAAAATAACAGTAGCTGAGCTCAAAAAGGCGATTGTTACCTATGATGATAACTATTCTAAATCGCGAAATTCTGACCAAGGAAGTTTGAAAGAAATTACCATGCTGATAAAGGAAATTTCACATAAAGAACTCAATAGAAAAGGGACAGAAACCCCGCTTATGGTTGCGTCAGAACGAGGAATGGTAGAAGTTACTCGAATTCTTCTTGCAAATGGCGCACTTCCTGGTGTGAAGGATAAAAATGGGCACGATGCGTTATGGTTTGCGCAGCATGCATGCAAAAGTGCTCACTGTAAGGAAGTTGCTGAAATGATTAAAGATAGTCATCGTAAAGCCAAGGCAAAAAAAGAACATAAGAAAGCTCACAGAACTACTAGGGAAAGTAAGGCTAGTAAGCCTGCTGTGCATATGCCAGCTTAAGTCATTCAGCTTCATTAAGCTTCAAGAGCGGGTTTTAAAGCCCGCTCTTTTTTTGTGCCCAGAAGCTTTGGTTGAGCTTATAGGGCCTTTTGTCAGATTGAATTTTTTTGTATAAAATATAAAGGAGTAATAGAAATTATTATGTGAAATAAGCTGTAATTTAAAGGAGTGTTATGAAAAGCAAAAATATACTTTTACTGCTCTGCTTAATCGCTGGGCAAAATCTTAAGGCTGCTGCTGCCGCTTCAGTTGAGGAGCGAGATGCTGTAGTTGTTGAGGTAGATAATGATAGGGCTCTTCAGGCACTGGTGTCTCCTGTTCCTGCCGTGGATCTTGCAGAACCAACAGCTACCTCTGATGAGATCAACAGAGAGGTGGCTAGAGAATTCCGTGAAAGACAGAATGCAATGCAGCGCTTTGGCATGGGGCAAGATGGACTGTTTTGGAGGACTGCTCATAAAGTTCGTTCAGGCGTGTCATTGGCAGGGCATGTTGTAAAATATCCTACTGTTGCTTTATGTGGTGTTGCTGCCCCTTTGTATTGGTATGTAAAAGATGAATTCTGCGCTCCTGTAAAAAGCTTTATTCGGGAAAATTTTACGCTTGTAGCAGGGGTTATTGCTGCAGGTGGAGTTGGGTTTGGTCTTTATTATGGGCCAAAAGATCATGCTGTTACTGAAGGATATAAAGGTCTTAAGGACGAAGTTGCTGACCATAGGGAAGTAACAAGGAGTCTTGCCGAGAAATATCTTATTGAGAGAAAGAAAAAAGAAAAGCTTGAGCAATTGAATGGAGTGATTGCAGTAGCCGGAGCAGCGTTGCAAGAATTAGCTCAACAAACAGCTGACACAAAAAAAGCGCTTAAAACTGCAGGAGATGAGCTTGCTGGTGTAAAAAATGAAACAGCACGGGTTGTGCGTCAACAACAAGAAACGCGAGTAGCCGAGTTTGTTAAGTTTGTGCAAGCGGCTATTCAAGCTGAAGGAGCTCAATTTAAAGAACTTAAGGCTATTCAAGCTAATCCAGCTACTGCACAGGATGCTTCTCTTTTGCAAGTTACCCTTTCCACTGTTGGTGGGGCACGGTTGTGTCAGGAGGTGCTTGCTCAAATGTACCGAACGGCTATTGGTCAAGGATTGCCAGCAGATTTGCAAGCCTTGCTTGAGGAGTTAATGATGAACATTGCTCCACATCTACAAAATCTTCAAACAAACAGACTCAGGGTTAATGAGCTTTGTTTAGAGCTTCAAACACAACATGCAGATGCACTTGCAGCTGATGCTCGCAGAATGGCAGCACTTGTGGCGGCGGCAGAACGAGCAGCTTTGCCT
The DNA here is from genome assembly GCA_964604015.1 of uncultured Pseudomonadota bacterium. Classification (GTDB taxonomy): domain Bacteria; phylum Babelota; class Babeliae; order Babelales; family CAIQNR01; genus CANNBR01. The sequence continues at coordinate 104,908 of CAZRXF010000006.1, read as the reverse complement.
GCGCCGACTGCAACAGTACCAGGAGTAAGATCGGTGGCTCCAGCTACAATGGCGATGTTTAATTCTTTTGGCCCTCGAACAGCTGTATCACTAGGGTCATTCGGCGGCATGTTACTACCGCCACCAGCTAGGGCACAAAGCGCTGTTGCGGTGCCAGTTTTAGAGTCGACTGAAAATACAACTGGTGGGTCTACACCATCAGCGGGAGCAGCTACCGGAACATCAGACAAGAAAGATGCCGAAGTAGACTAATCATCTCATCTTAAGTCATTAATTTTTAACAAGCTTCATGGTGTCAATAAGACAACGTGAAGCTTGTTTTGTTTTGTCTGTAGTGATAATATTGCTTGCTGGTAATGGTTTTTAATGTATCTATGATCTATATATTGCATAGAATCGATGATTTCGACATCTGCTTGCTGGCAAGGAAAGTCTTATGAAGCAATTTAAAAAAATAATTATTTTGTTCTCATTTTTTTCATCTCTCTCAATACATGCGTTTGCTCTTCCCCTGGCTTTTCGAGCCGTTGGTTTTGTAGCTAGTCGGGCATTTGCTTTGGCTAAGAATGCTCGACCTCTTGCACAGCAAGCAAAAGCTTCTTTACAAAAAAGTGAGGCATTCCAAACAGCTTTACAAACAGCAAGGCCTCATCTTGCAAAAGTAGAAAGCTGGGCAGTAGAAAATCCAAAAGAGGCGGCAGCTGGTATTACAGGTGGATTGATAGGATGGGAAACTTCTGACAAAGGGTTTTTTAATACAACAACTGGTGTGGTAACAGGCGCTATTACCGGGATTACTTTGTGTGGGTACTCCGGTATGAAGGCGGGGTACCAGGTAGCGCTTGCTGAAGCCAAAGCTACAAGAGAAGCTATGTGTGTGATAAAAACAAGTCATCAGGTAACGCTTGCTGAGTTGCAGGCAGCGCGAGCAAGTAGTGCAGCACTTGCTCAAGAGGTCACGCAACTTAAAGACCGCTATGGAAAAGTTTCTGCGCAATTAGCAGAACTTAAAAATGCTGCAAAATCAGCAAAAATACAAAAAGGTGAAGGTAGTACTGTGCTCGAATCATACAAGGCGCTTTGGGAATTAACTACATTAAGTGTTCGCAAAACGGCATCAACCTCATCGGGCCTGCCGGCTCTGGCGGTTGTCTAACACACCTCTTTGACAACCATATTTTCTTGGAAAAATTTGGTATACTGCAGCTTTCCTATTGGTGTGCCGTTTAGTGCTTCCCTGTAACGAGTAAGAGGATTTCCATGGCTGAAAAAACGTCTGTTCTTGACCGTTTTCCTGAATACAGAACCGATATTGGTATTGAAGTGCATGTGCAGCTCAATACTGAGACAAAGATTTTCTGTGCGTGTTCTAATGCCCAGACGGACGTGGCCAATCAATATATTTGTGCGGTGTGTTGTGGGCATCCAGGAGTTTTGCCTGTCTTGAACAAAGAAGTTGTTACCAGTGCCATTAAGGCTGGCCTTGGCACGAATTCAAAAATCACTCCCAAAAGCGTATTTGCACGCAAGCACTACTTCTATCCTGATCTTCCTAAAAACTATCAAATTACGCAGGATAAACTGCCGATTTGTACCGAGGGTCATGTGATGATCACCAAGGAAGACGGCACAGAAAAAAAGGTTCGCCTGATACGTATCCATATAGAAGAAGATGCAGGGAAAAATATTCACGCTGCCTACACCAACGAAAGTTTTGTTGATTTCAACAGAACCGGCACGCCGCTTCTTGAGATTGTGAGCTACCCTGATATCGAAAGCGCAGAAGAAGCAAAAGCGTATCTTAAGGCGTTACGCTCACTTGTGCAGTCGCTTGCTATTACCACGGGTAATATGGAAGAAGGGTCGTTTCGAGCAGATACAAACGTGTCAGTGCGCAAAAAAGATTCTCCAGAGCTTGGCACTCGATGCGAGTTGAAAAATATTAACTCATTCAAATTTATTGGCGATGCAGTCGAGTATGAGATTGAGCGCCAAATTGGCGTCCTTGAAGAAGGTGGTAAAGTTGTTCAGCAAACACGTCTGTGGGATACCAAGAATCGTGTTTCTCAGCCGATGCGCTCTAAAGAAGAAGCGGCTGACTATCGCTATTTCCCAGATCCAGATCTTCCGATTATCGAAGTTGATCAAGCGTGGGTTGATGCGGTCAGTAAAAATCTTCCAGAACTTCCACAACAAAAATTCAAGCGCCTACAAACTCAATTTGGTTTGACGCCGTATGAGGCCGATATTTTAGTTGAAGATCTTGAGATTGGCCGTTACTACGAAGCTGCTGCAGGCCACAAACCAAGCAAGATGCTCATAAACTGGGTGCTGCGTGATCTGATGGGCTATCTCAAGGAACACAAGCTTTCGACAGAAACCTGCAAGGTAACGCCACAAAAATTGGCAGATCTTGTTTCCCTTGTTGAGCGAGGAGTCGTCAACACTGCCGCCGGTCAAATTGTGTTTGCAGAAGTTGCTGAACACGGGAGTGAACCTGAAGCGGTAGTGAAGGCAAAAGGGCTTGAGCAAATTGCAGACACAGGCGCTCTTGAAAAAGTTGTTCTTGAAATCATTGCTGCAAATCCTCAGATGGTTGAGCAGTACAAAGGTGGCAAAGATAAACTGTTTGGATTCTTTGTTGGTCAGGCAATGCAAAAGACACAGGGTGAGGGTAATCCTGCTCAATTGAGTGAGCTTTTTAAGAAGCATCTTGCCTCCTAAACTCGGTCTTTTTTTACTCTCATCTCTCTTTTACGTCTTGTGTTAAAGACATACTTTGTGGGTCTCCACAAAAAGGACCCTTTTACGCATGCCCTGCGTAAGAGCGCACCTACGTCTTGGGCCTAAAAAAGATGCGAATCAAAGAATGGAAATAAAAAGAGTGGGGAATGGGGGGGCGGTACACCCATCTAGACCATGTTGTTGGGCTTAAAAAACGGCTTTTAATCGAGCCGGTCGGGCAAAGCTATAAAAAAAATGGGGATTCCGTTATACTGCAAAGAAAAAGGGTGGGTATAAAAAATTAAAATTGTTACATCCTGGTAAAGGAATTCATGAAAAAAATTTTCATCAACGAAGAGCCATGGCAAACGCGTGTTGCGATAACGCAGTCAGATAGGCTCCAAAACATTTATTTCTGGTCTCATACGGGCAATCTGCTCGAAAAGGCATTTTATCAAGGTATGGTTACCAAGGTTCTGCCTGGTATTCAGACTGCTTTTGTTGATATCGCGCAAGAACGTGCAGGCTTTTTGCATATCTCAGAAATTGACCGCGAGCTTGCTATCAATCGCATGTCACAAAATTTTGCAGGCTTTGAGTCATCAGAAAAAAGAGAACGAGGGCCTCGTCATGCGCCTGACATTGCAAAGATTTTAAAAGAGGGTGAACACCTTCTTGTCCAAGTAAGCAAAGAACCGGTCAATGAAAAAGGCGCAAAATTAACCACCTGTTTTACATTACCAGGTCGCTTTATTGTTTTGATGCCAAGTATTCCGCGTGTTGGTATTTCCAAAAAAATTGAAGACAGAGATGAGCGTAACCGTTTACGTGATTTAGTGACGAGCCATTTGCCTGAAGGCATGGGGGCGATCATCAGGACATCTTCTGAAAATCGTTCATCAGATGAAATAGGGCAGGATGTTAAATTTCTGTTGCGCACTTGGAATGAGATTTTAGAAAAGCAAAAAACGGCTCAGGTGGGTGAAAAAATTCACGAAGATATCGATCTTGCATTGCAAGCGGTGCGTGATCACCTTGATAGTGATGTTGAAGAAGTGATTGTCGACAGCAAGGAACTGCAGAAGAAAATTGCCCAATTTGTACGGGAAATAGCCCCTGAATTTTCTGAAAAAATAAAGCTCTATACCGGTAAGGCTCCACTGTTTGAGCGCTACAATCTTGAACATCAAATCAAAGAATCTTTAAAGCCAAAGGTTGAGCTTCCTTCAGGTGGTTCTATTGTCATTGAAGCAACAGAGGCTATGACTGTTGTTGACGTTAATACCGGGCGCTTTGTTGGCCGTTCAAATATGGAAGACACGATCTTAAAAACAAACCTTGAAGCGGCTGAAGAGGTCACTCGCCAGCTGAAAATACGCAACATTGGTGGTCTGATTGTGATCGACTTTATCGATATGGCTAGTGGTTCAAATAGACAAAAGCTATTCAGGTTTTTTGAAAAAACCTTAAAGGAACAGGATAAGTTTCAGTCAGTTCTTTTAAAGATTTCCGAGTTTGGCCTTGTGCAGATGACGAGAAAGCGATCTGGTAAGACTCTCATGAAAGAGTTAACTGATACGTGTAAAATGTGTGCTGGAAGTGGTGTTTTACCTTCGGTTCGTGCTGAAAGTTATGCCCTTTTGCGCCATTTAAAAGAAGAGCTTCTTAACAAAAAAATTCAGGGCGATATCACCATCAAGTTATCTCCTGAAGTCTTTGATTATATTTCAACGACCGAGTACACAACCCTGTTTGATCTTGAGAAAGAGTTGAATGGGAAAATTACACTTGAGCTTGAAAAATCGTTGAGCATTGGAGCGTTTAAGGTTATTCCAGCGTAACGGCAAAAGTGGTCAAGTTACAAAAAATGTGATACTGTCGTTCCTCATATTTCAGAATAAAAAGAATTTCTAAAAGTGAGGAGTGAACAATGAACATCGACGCGAAAACAAAATCATTTTTGTCCGTTGTCATGCTACTTGTCCCATTGATGGGTTTGACAGGTTGCCTTAAGAAAAAGAAAAAATCAGAAACTAAAACAGCTCAAGCGGTAGGCAGAGGGTTTAACCTTTCTGGATCTAAAAAGGGTTCAAAACGTTACAACAAAGACTTAGATGCTTTTGTGCTTGATGATGCTGACGAAGAATCTCTTTCAACTGTTGGTACCAACGGGCAAAGACAAGTTGCCTGGAAGGAAGAAGGTCAAGGAGCACAGGCCTTTGAGAAAGTATTTTTTGACTTTGACCGCTACAACATCAGACCTGACCAAGAAGATGCCGTAAAGGTTGACGTTGCTCAAGGGAAGGCAATGGTTGCAGAAGGTAAAATGCTCAAAGTTGAAGGGCATGCTGACAAACATTACATCAGCGAACTATATAACTTAGCGATTTCACAAAAACGTGCTCATACCATGGCAAGTGCGCTTGCAGATGCCGGTATCGATCATACTTTGGTAAAACCAGTTGGATTTGGCGCAACAAAACCAGCAATCGACGCTCCAGGAAAAGTGCAAGAAAACCGCCGCGTAGAGATTATTCCGCTCAGCGCGTAACTCGTTTTTCTTACCTGAAAACAAAAGAGAGGCCTGTAAAGGGCCTCTCTTTTTTGGCTGATTGTTCTTATTGAACCCTGCTGAATGCACCGCCTTCACGTCTGTGGGCGCTGACTGCATCGTTGCCAATTCCTGTAATTGCATATTCAAGGCGTTGAAGGTCGACGAGACTATTGCGTATTTTATTTTTGGTATGTTCGGACCTATGACTTTTTGCAAAATCCGATTCAAGACCAACACTTCCTGTGTGAAATTGTTCTATGAGCGCAAGAACAGCGGCTGCCCTTTCCCGGCTTACGAGGATAGAAAGAACCTGGGGGGTTAGGTATGAACATATGTTATTTGCCGTGAGATTAAGCGAGCGATAGATCTGACCTTTAAAAATATCTTGGGGCGATCCATCGATTTCAGTTGTTCTTCGTTGGACATCGCTTTGCAGCGTTGCAAGTGCAGTACTCAGTCTAGCAAGAGTCGCCTGCTGAGCCTGCTGAGTGGTGACAATCTCGGTTGCAACTTCAGCAGCTTCGGCAAGATCTGCATTCACATCTGCCCATGCCTGACGATGAGATCCAGCACCTTCAATACAAAATGCTGCATTAGGGGTAAAGAGGCATTCCTCATCATCACTGCCCGCAGCAGCTGCTGGCTTTAAACCAGCGGAGGTGAAGAGGATAGTTAACAGTAAAAAATTCTTTGTGAGCTTATTCATGGGATCTTCTCCATTTTATGGCACTATTGTATTTCTATTAGAAAATATAGCAAGAGTATGAGGAAGATCTCAAGGGAAGGATAGAGCTCTCTTATTTTAAGCTCAGACTATTGAATGGAGATTTAGAGGTGAGTTGCCTTTACAAAGGATGCCTGGGTAATGGCGGTAAGGGGAATTGACCCTTCATAGAGGTGATAGTAACTTTCTCCGCCTGGTCTATTGGGCTCAAAGACAAGGCGGCCAATAAGCTCCGACGTTTTTACTAAAAGAAGCACACATTCCTTACCGGGCCAGTATTTTTCGAGCACTTTTGGATACTGATTATCTTTTGAAAGATGAATGAACGCGTCATCATCTGACGAGAGGACCAACGTTTTTTTGTTTTGGCTTGCATTCCAGTTTTCTAACGAAACTATTTTCCATAGCACTGCTGGAGTTTGTTCGGATTGCATTGATTCTTCTTTTTGGTTTGCTTTTTCGGAGGCTACAATAAGGGATGAGTGACTGATTGTAAAAATAACAAAAAGAATGATGATTTTTTTCATGAGGATCTTTCCTGAGATAACGAGTTTTACGGCATTTCGTTACCGTATCAGACGATCGTGAAATTACGAGATTTAGAAAATTAGATGTTGTCCTTACTTTCCCACGCAGAAATCTCTGAAAATCATGTCCATGGCTTTTTCGCTGACCGATTTTCCGGTCAGTTCAGTCAGTACGGCAAGAGCATCTTTCAGGTGATGCGCAAGGAGTTCGTATTGGATTGGTTTTTCTAAAAACTGCGCTGCCTCTTTAAGTTTGTTTTCAAAACTTATCAGCAAACTCATCTGTCGTTTATTAAGCAGAAAGGGACATTCAGTCTTTGTCATCAGCTCTTCAATAGCTTGTGAAATCATTTGATGTAACGTTTCAATACCTTCACCTGTTTGTGTTGAAACAGGGATGATGGCAACAGAAGAAGCGCTAAAAAGAGTAAGTGCTTGTGGGTCAAGAGCATCAATTTTGTTGTGTACAAAAATGGTTTTTGCTGGATAGCGATCGAGAATTGTTGCATAGATCTCTTTTTCAGAGTCGGTCAGCGTGCGACTTGCGTCATTAATGAGTAACACAAGATCTGCGTGTTGTGCCTCTTGGTAGGAGCGTTCGATACCTTCCCGTTCGATTATGTCATCGGTGGTGCGCAGACCGGCTGTGTCGACAAACGTGCGGTAGAGCCCTTCGTGATACGATCCTGCTTCAATGACATCGCGTGTGGTTCCTGCAATGTTGGTGACAATGGCGCGATTTTTGCCAATGAGAGCGTTAAACAAAGATGATTTACCGGCGTTGACTGTTCCCACGAGGGCTATTCTGACCCCTTGGCGTACCAGATGTTGTTGGTCAAAACTTTTTTTAAGGTGTGAGAGTGAGACAAAGATGTTTTGAAATGCTTCTGAAAGCTTATCGCTGAAATCAACATCTTCTTCTAAAAATTCAAAGCTTGCTTCACACAATCCGATGATACGCAAGACTTGTATTTCAAGTTCTGCAAGATGATGTGAAAGCGTTCCCCTAAGTTGATCAAGTGCGTGGCGTAGTCCTTGTTGGCTGTTAGCATGAATAAGTTCATTGATTGCCTCTGCTTGGAGTAAATCGATCTTATTGTTTTCAACAGCGGCACGAGTAAATTCTCCTGCTTGAGCTGGACGTGTACCACACGCAATAATGCGTTCGATAAGAAGTTCGATTAAAAATTGGTTGTTATGGCAGGTAATTTCGACTGTGTGTTCACCAGTAAATGTGCGTGGCGCATGCATTACCAAAAAAAGAACTTCATCGAGCTTGGTGCCCTGGGCATCAACTACCCACCCATGGTGAATGGTATGCGTAGGAACTGTAGAAAGTGCGTGCCCTGAAGAAAGGAGTGCACAACGGTCAGCAATAGAAAAAGCCTGCGGCCCTGAGATACGCAGCAGCGCAATTGCTCCGCTTGCGCGGGGCGTACATTGAGCAACAATCGTATCAGTCAGCATGGTGCAGGCTTTACAATTTCAAGAGTGGTTTATTCTTCGTCAGTTTTTTTAACAGGAGCTGAATAACGACGACCAGAGACCTTGAGAACCTTCTTTTGAGGAACAAGGGCTGGTGCAGTGGTTACTGCTTCAGAAGAGTGCTGTGGTGCTGATTCGTGAGATTGTGACTGTTCTGGTGCTTCGTTAAATAATGGACGTTGTTCATCAAATTCATGGCGTTGAGCACGGCGAGGACGATCGTTACGTCTCCTTCCATCGCGGCCTTCCCTGCCTTCGCTTCGAGATGAACGAGATTCATCTCTGTTGCGATCTCTGCCTTCTCTGTCCCTGTCTCGATCTCTGTCTCGACGTTCACGAGGAGCACGGTCTTGGCGAACTTCTTCAAAATGTTCCTGGTGCTGTTCGTGATGTGTCGGAGCGCTAAACTCACGTTCCTGTTCAGGGCGTTGTTCATAACGAGGGGCTTCAGCACGAGGCTGACGGTGTTGCCTTTCACCATGTTGTTGTGGGCGGGCTTGATGATTGCCTTGACCAGATTGTTTGTCACCACGGCTTTGTTGGCGGCCTTCTTGCGAACCTTGGGAGCGTGACTGTTGGCCATCTCTTTGTTGGTTATTTTGGCGTTGCCCTTGTTGTGGTTGACGAGCAGTATGGTGAGCGCGACGTGACTCTATTTGCACGAGATCGTCGGCATCTTCTTGTTTACGCGAGAAATTGTTTTCTGCGCGATCTGTACGACCCTTTTGTTGCGAGCGATTATTCTGTGAACGTTGCTCGCGATTTTGGGATGTGTACTTTTTTTGTTGGGAAGGAGCTTCTTCTTCGAAGAAAATCCCAACTTTGGCGGATTTAGTAGTAAATCCAAAGAAATTGGTTTCAGGCGTCTCAAAGACCTTTACAGAGAAGGTTTGAGGGCAACCTGCGCGGTTCCATGCTTTCTCGATGGCCTTTACCACCGAAGAAGCTTCTTCGACCAGTGATTTCATTGTATTAGATAACCTTTCTTTAGGGAGTATGCTCCGACAAACGCGTCCAGGAGCCTTAAATCTCACAACGATACTACGCAGTATACCAAAAGGCGCTGGGGATAGTAAGTAGTGAAAGAGAGGGGAAATCCGAGAGTGTTCTGGAGCGGGAAACGGGATTCGAACCCGCGACCTTTGCCATGGCAAGGCAACGCTCTACCAGTTGAGCTATTCCCGCAGAACATACGGCAAATGTATCATACCAGGCCTGTTTGTCAACGCGCTCTTCTATAAAACTAAGTAAAATAAGCCCAGGGTGATGATAACATACAAAAAATGTGAGGTTGTTTTTTTACAGAAAGCCAGTAGCGTAAAGGTAAAATCACTGTTTTTTGGCGAGGGTTGTATGTTTTCGTATATTCGTGGAACGGTTAAAGGAGTGGTGGAAAATCAGCTTACGGTTGAGGTTCACGGGGTCGGGTTTTCTCTTTTAGTCCCCAATCCTGAGCTCTTTCAAAGAGAAAAAGAGGTGACCGTTGCCACGTACCTGCAGTGGAATCAAGAACAAGGTCCCACGTTGTATGGTTTTTCCAATGAATACGAAAAGGCGATTTTTATTCTCGTTATTGGCTGTTCGGGGATTGGTCCTAAGATTGCACTGCTTATTTTACAGCATCTTTCGCCAACGGCGTTTCTGAAAGCTATTCAGACCGCTGACATTAAGACCTTGAGCAGTATTAGCGGGATTGGGCCTAAAAAAGCCGAACAGCTGATTGTTCAGTTGAAGCATAAGGTGACGGCGCTGGTCGACCGCACTTGGGATGTAGGTAGTGCCGAAGAAACAGCCATGCTTGAACAGTGGAAAAATATTACGCAAGTTCTTCAGTCACTTAATTATTCGCGCCAGGAGATCGATCAAGCACTTTCACATCTTTCTCAAGATGCCCAGACAGGTGATGTTGCGTTCGATGTACTCATGCGTAAGGCGCTATCTTTTCTTGCAAAAAAGGTATAAGTTTGATCTTTATTTTGTTCAAAATGCGCAGTACGTCGTTGTTTGCGCATGGTTAGGTGCAGGAGTAAAGCATGACATTGCTGGATGTGTGTCACTGGGTTAATGAGACGCTCGCTATCCCCTCATTGGTCGTTTTTCTAGGTTCTGGCATTATTCTTACCTTAAAAACTCGCTTCGTTCAGATTCGTGCCTTTCCTCGCCTTGTCACACTTCTTAAAAAAGGCGTAAAACATCATCACGAAGTAAAAAACGAAAAAACCATTAATCCTTTCCAGGCGGTGTTTGCTGCAATGGCGACCACCATCGGTATGGGTAATATTGTGGGACCTTCCATTGCGATTATGACTGGTGGTCCGGGAGCACTCTTTTGGTTGATCGCGTACTCATTTTTTGGATCAGTTACCAAATTTACCGAAGTTCTTTTTGCCGTAAACATGCGTACTCGGTTGCAGGATGGCACCATTATTGGTGGGCCAACGCAATATCTTAAAGCGGTCAGTGGGTTTCTCGCTCGCTGGTACGCGGCGCTTACGTTGTTCATGTTTGCTGGCTGGTCGGGAATGCAAGCAAATACGCTTGCAAGTATCTTTTCGATGGAATCAATGCCACGTGTAGCAACGGGGAGTGCGCTTGCCATTTTCACCTTCATTGTTTTGATTGGTGGGATTAAACGCATTGGTAGCCTTGCTAGCAAGTTAGTTCCTCTGATGTTCGTACTCTATGTTGGGTTTGCTTTAAGTATTTTGTTAAGTGACATTCCTGCGCTTTTTGGCGCTATAGCATTGGTGTTTAAAAGTGCCTTTACCTATCAAGCTGCAGCGGGTGGGTTTCTTGGAGCAACATTGCTTTCTGCTATGCGGGTTGGCATTCACCGTAATATGCACATTACTGAAGCAGGACTCGGTTCTTCGTCCATTGCGCACTCTATGACTGATGCTGATAAGGCTCCAGATCAGGCGATTCTTGCGATGTTTTCTATCATTTGTGATACCACGATTGCCTTTCTTTCGGGGTTGTTGGTACTCGCAACAGGAGTGTGGCTGACAACTACAACATTTAGTAACACGCTTATGTATGAAGTTTTTAAAAATTACTCATCGGGCCTTGGTAAATGGGTGCTGTTTACGAGTATCACGCTGTTTGTGGTCACAACGGTCATTGGAAATTCTTTCAATGCAAGCCAAAGCTACGCGTCGTTTTTTAAAGAACGGGGCATGAAATGGTTTTATGCATTTTTGTGTCTGATTATTTTTGGTGGCGCACTCATGAAGGTGCAATTAATCTGGGAAATGATGGATATCATTCAAGTGCTTGTGGCAATTCCCCATATTATTGGACTGCTGATTCTGGCATTTCGTTACGATAAAATTCTTAGGGTGTAGTTTTTCTTTCAGAAAAAGGGGAGAAAGAATGAAAAGGGAGTTAAGGATTACCGGGCTCATTTTTTTGGTTATGCAGGGTGAAGTAAGAACATGTGGGCGTTCTATGCACACTACCATCATGGCATGGCATGGCCCTTCCCTTCAGAACATTGATGATGCGAGTGCGATTCAATTTGCACAAAGAGAGCTTGCGGGAAAGAGTGCTACAAGAGAGAGCGGCGTGCTAGCTTTGCTTGAAGCAGGACGTATTAATCCTTGTGCAAAAGGAGAGGAAGGGGTGACTCTTGCGCATCTTGCAGCTCGGTATGGATCGGTTGGGGTTACTACGCATCTTGTTACCAAAGTAAAAGTTCCTCTGGAAGCAGATAATGCAGGAAAAAATCCGCTTCATTGGGCTGTCGGTAATAGTGGCCATCCTGATGTAGTCAAACTTCTTCTTACTGCTCGTAAAGACCAGGTTGTCGAAAGGGATATAAAAGGGAGAGAGCCATTTTTCTATGTTTCCTCTTATGATGGTATTGGAGATATGCTTCTAGCGGCAGGAGCAAGTGTCGATGGTAAGGATAGAGACGGCAGAACGCCTCTTTTTTATTATACAAATCCCAACAATACCGCATTTCTATGTTCTCGGGGAGCAAACCCTAATCATATTGATGGTAAAGATCTTTCTATTTTGGGTGCTTATCTTGCCTACTATTTTAATGCAAAGCGAGCAAAAGAAAGAAAAAACGAAGAGGAAACAAGCGGTGGAGATACTCACGAGTCCTGTGTTGCTCTCGAACAAGCTATTCAGACTTTGGTGCAGTATGGAGCTGTTATTCCTCATCACTATCATCCTGCCAACGGAAAACTATCTTTTGTTCCCGGAGGGGTGTTTGATATACGCAGGCAAGAACGTGCTAGTTTTTTAAAAACGATATTAAAGCTATTAGTACAAAGGGCGCAGGACAATCTTGTATCCCTTGGGCGGTCATATACACAACAGTCATCAATGGGGAAACTGCGGGTGTCAGACAATCTTCAAACTCGGGTTTACGACGCATTTGTGGGCATGATTCCTTTTCTTAGGGCTCGCCACAGTGAGGCAGAAATTATGGATACAGATAGTTCCCCTTCCTCTTCTGACGAAAATTATGAACCGCATAAAAGCTTGGTAGGAATGCTTACTCCCTTTTCAGCTGAAAAAGCTGATGCATGTTTGTTGCCAACCTTGATTCAGCTTTTCTTGGAATATGAGTGCTTTGAGGGACGATTTGCTGTAAATGAGGGAGAGAAACAAGCCTTGGGCATGGCATGTCTCATAAGACTGTTCCCTTCTGTCACAGAATCCAAATAATCACACTGCTCAGGAGAGCTGCAAAAAAGCACCAGACTGACACAAAAAAGGTTTCATAAAAGAAGGCTGAAAGCGCCACTGATCCAATCGTGAGAACGCCAAAAAGTGAGAGCCAGCGTTTGCTAGAAACAAACAACGGCAGAATGGTGGCGATGCAGTAAAAAACGATGCCTACATTGCTCAAGAATGTCGGCAAAAAAAGATCGTAGCGTATGTGATGGCAAGAGACAGTTGTTTGTATTCCATTCTGAAATACAGAAAAAATGAGCACTGATGAGACAAGTGAACCAATAATAAGAATTCCCTGAAGAATCGTCTGCCGTCGCGGGTCAGTTTCCATTTTTATGGTAGTAATCGGAATCCAAATCGGCCAAAAGAAGAACGCAAAAAAGCAAAAACTATAGGTAGCCAGTGTTGTTAATAACGCATGTGCAGGATTGCTATACGTCACCCAAACGATACCTTCACATGCTTGCTGAATAGCAAAAAACAATGGCACTGTGGCCAAAAAACGCTGTGATGGGATTGCCTTTTTGAGAGCATAGACTCCCATAATTCCCAACACGATACTTGCTCCAAAACTTGCTTGCGCAGAAAAACACATATCCTTCTCCCCTTTGTGGTTGGGTGTGAGTCAACCAATCCCCTTTAATTTCCTTATTTAACTATAAAAGTTCTTCGATGTCGTATGCAAGAGCCCTTCAGGATTGGGCTTATTTTCCTAGCGAAAGCTTCTTTCTGTTGTCTGTGGGGGTTTTGGATGGGTACGCTAGAGAAAAATGGGTTCTGATGGAGGTAGCGGTGAAAAAGCTTTTAATGAAAATTCTCGTTTTAAGCATACTCGGGGTTGGCTCAGTCACGTGTGCTGATCAAAAACAAGAGCAACAAATGCGAGCTCTTGCAGGTGAAATTTTTAGGTTTCCGGAGGGGCGTCAGTTCTTGGAAAGTATCTTTGGTACCTTTCAACGTGGAGGAGCACGTGCTGCCAAATTTGAGATTCTTCAAAATTATGGTCTTTGCCAGCAGAATCCTTTGTTGGTTCGCTATCTTTTTTTGTGGCTTGCTGCTTTAGCTCTACCATCGCAGAAACAAGAACTACTCGAACAAGCAGTTAGATTTTGCATGCGCAGTATGGAGCGCACTCCTGAACAAGCAAAACTTTTTGAGACAGTTCAAGAAAGCATTGTGCAGTCAGGTAATGATGCTGAACTTCAGGTCTGGCAGTGGATCACTACCAATGTAGTGAATCGTCCCGATGCTCTTGCCTATTGGCAACAAATAGCATCAGAGTATCCAGACTTTATGGGAGGCTTGTCACCTGAAGCATCTGGATTGATTACTTGGTACCTTCGTTCACTGGCAGCTGAGAATGCACAACCTAACATTATCCAAGAAGTTCTAAACGATATTTGGAGACGAGTTAAAAATGTTTATTATGCGCAAGGACGTGAAGTGGCAAGAAATTTTGTAAACCACCTTGCTATGACACAACCGTATGCTCCCTTTTTGAAGCAGGGAACTCTTTTTAGACAGGATCTTGATGCATGGATTACTTGCCCTAAAGTTACGGTCCAGGTGCTTTGGAAAAAATTGGAAGCAGGTATTTCCCAGCTTTCAAGTAGCACTCTGAGACAAGCGTGTTATAGGGCAGGAGAACGGTTGCAGTCTCTTCCTCTGAGTCTTGGTCACGGAAAGGCGTTTGAAGCCGCTGCCCTTGCAGACCTTAAAGAAAATGGATCACAACTTCCTGCTGCTATTATCGATGATTTGAAATCTATTATTATTGCAGCACAAGATCCCTTGGCCGTCAGTTAGAGCTTGATCATTTCAGACTGCTTTGTAGGAGAAGAGTGAAGTTCCGTCTTGTTATTTTTTTGGACAGAAGTCTTTGAAAAACTGTGTCGTTCAAATCCGAGCGTGACAAGAAGGTCAATGAAATCCATGGGGCGGATATCTACTTCAGCTGCTTGGTGGAAAATGCAGGTGGCAGGGGTGAGTCCAGGAAGGGTGTTAATTTCTAGAATGATTACTCGTTCTTTTCCGGTTTTGCTTTGTTCAGCTGTTTGATAAAAGCAGTCGATCCGAGAATATCCGGTGCCTCCAACTGCTTTAAAAGTATCTTCGATCGTTCGTTGAACGAGAGTAATCACTTCCTGAGGGAGGAGTGCTGGAGTTTGGTTTTCCCCTGCTCCTGGTAGGAATTTTTCTTCCATAGAAAGAATATCACCTGAAGAAAATACTTGGCTTGGCGGGAGCGCGCGTGGGGTTTCATTTCCCACTACACCGATGGTCAACTCTGTTCCTGCGATACATTCTTCAATCATCACGGTGTCTTTGCTTTGTGAAAGGACTACGTCGATTGCTTTTTGAAGATCTTCGCGTGTCTTTGCTTTTTGCACCATCACACTGCAGCCGTCATCGTGCGGTTTAACAATGACAGGCAGGGTAAGTTTGGCCAGACAGTTTTGTAGCACTGTTTCAGGTGAAAGAAGCCACTCTTCTTTTGTTATGAGCAATGAATCAGGAACTTCAAAGCCTCTGGCGCGTAAAAATTCGTTCGTTTTGTATTTGTCCATGCACAAAGCACTTGCTGCAATGCCGGGGCCGTTGTATGGAATATCGAGCATTTCAAGCGTTCCCTGGACAGCTCCATTTTCTCCAGGAACACCGTGAAGTGCGATAAACACAAAATCAATGATCCCCGGTAGGTCATGCCAATTAATTTTTGTTGATCGATCAAGCTTGTGTTCAATTTCAGCCGTGGCATTTAAGACTAATAGCTCTTGTGTCAAAGGATAGAGTTCTGTTTTTGCATCAACAAATAGTGGCAAGACATCATATTTTTCAGGAGATAGTTTGTAACAGACGTTACGCCCTGAATTGAGTGATGTTTCTCGTTCATTTGAAGGACCACCAAGAAGCACACCAACTCTGATTTTTTGTTTTTTAGGAGTTGCTGCGTGTGTTTCTTCTGAAATTTCAGGATTCATACCGTATTCTTTCAAATCATTTTTAATGAGGTAATTGATCGCGTCGGTGTGGCTCATGCCAAGGCAGGCAGCTTGAGTAAAAAAGAATCCTGATGGAGCAAGCCCTGACAAGGTATTAGGATCGATAATGATGACTGTTCCATCAGATTTTAAAAAACCGTCAATTCGTCCAAGCGTACCAAAGTTGAGTGCTTCCATTGTTTTCAAGCAAGTAGCGTAAATCGCATCTCTTTGCTCTACTGTGCAACGTGCTGGGGTAAATTTGATCGATCGGCCTGGCATATATTTTTGTTCATAGCCATGGAGGTAATGACCTGGTTCATATAAAATTTCAGTAAGGGGAAAGAAGAATGGTTTTTTTGTTTCAGGGTCAACAAAAATGACGCAGGTAAACTCCATACCTTCAATACGTTCTTCAATAAGGACCGGCTGTTTTTGGCCAGGATTGACGTAGGCAGCCTTGAGGACCGCAGGCAAGAGCTCTTCCTTTTTGCGAACAACGGTGACGCCAAAGCTCGAGCCTTCATGAACTGGTTTGACAACTACAGGAATGGCAAGTTCATGTTCTTCTAATCTTTTAAGAAGCTCTTCAGGGTGTTCTTGGAAAAAATCCAGTTCTTGTGGTGTCACTGTGATATCTCGAGGAACGACGACACCTCGAATTTTCAAAAATTGCTTTTGTAAGACTTTATCCATCCCGAGAGCGCTTCCTAACACTTTTGAACCAATGTAAGGGATGTGAAGCACTTCCAAGAATCCTTGCAGCGAACCATCTTCTGCGTATCTGCCGTGCTGTGCAATGAATGCAAAATCGATACGCTCTTTTAAATCATCCCAGCGTACTTCTTCAGCTTCTTTAGCAAGACGTTCTTCAAAGTCACTAATTTTCCCTCGATGCAAAAAACGCCACGGAAGAACAAAAAGATGGTTGTCACTTGTCTGAAAAAGAGGAAGAACTTCATAAAGTTCAGAATCAAGATGGTCACAGACGGTGCGTCCTGAACTGAAGGATACTTCCCGTTCAATGGAGCGTCCGCCCATTATCACGCCGATTCTTAACTTTTTCTTCATGGTTCTTGCTAACTCCCGTTATGGTATACTCAAAAGATATAGCGCTAAAGATAGAAAGAACGCTGGTTTAGTCAAGAGATACAGGATCTTTTAGGACGTAAAAAATCAGTGTGTGTAGGTGACGTCACAGTGATGTCTCCCTAGGTCGCGAGAGGAAAGGTGCATCTTGGCTCAGAATATTAAAAACTTTGTGTGGATTGATCTTGACATGACAGGGCTTGATCCTGTGGGAAATCATGTTTTAGAAATTGCATGCGTCATTACAACAGAAGACCTTGATTTTGTTGCAGAAAGTCCCGTGATTGCTATCAAACATTCTGATGAAATTCTTAAAAAAATGGATGCGTGGTGCACAGGGATGCATACCAAGTCAGGTTTGGTAAAAGCAGTGAATGAGTCGACAGTTACCCTTGCGCAGGCTGAAGAAACTATTCTTGCGTTTGTAAAACAGTACTGTTACGAAAAAAAGTCTCCTTTATGCGGCAACTCAGTATGGCTGGATCGTTTTTTTATGAAGTTCCATATGCCGCGCCTTTATGATTTTTTGCATTATCGCACCATCGATGTTTCGACCATCAAAGAGCTTATTAAACGCTGGTACCCAGATGACCCTCAAGCGCAGTTTAAAAAAAATAATGCCCACCGAGCACTTGCGGATATCCATGAATCGATTAATGAACTAAAGCAGTATCGCCGCCACTTTTTCAAAAGCAGTTCTCTTTTTTAGGAAAATGAGGAGAGTGTGATAATGGAAAAAAATAAAGCAATGCATCCTCTGATCAGACTGCGCGAATCTGATGTTGAAGCAATAAAAACTGCCTTCAGAAAATATTTTGGTCCAAACGATAAGCTCTGGATTTTCGGCTCTCGCGTTGATCTTTTAAAACGTGGCGGAGATATCGATCTGTATGTGGAAACGGATATGACATTGTTGGATGACGTACTGAAGAAGAAAAGCAGATTTGTGGGAGAGCTCTGGGACGCCATTGGTGAGCAGAAGATTGATGTTGTTTTACATTTGTTATCGGATTCAAAAAAAGAATTAATTTACAAGATAGCTAGAGAAAAGGGAGTGAGACTTGCATGAACTCATACGCAGTAGAAAAAAAAGAAGTGCTTTTGGAAAACATACGCAAGGTTGAGATTCATAAGGAATCGGTTGAAAAATATTTGAAGGAGCTGATTTCGTTGTTCCCTCTTACACCTGAAAAAATGCAAAAATTGACTGAGGAAGAACAGGGGAAGTTAGATATTCTGATTTATAGATTTACGCATTTTCAGGATACGTTGTCTCAAAAAGTGTTTTCTTTGTTCCTTGATATCACTGTTGAGCAACCAGCTAGCGACATGTTTATTGATAAACTTAATCTGCTCGAGAGAATAGGAATTGTCACTGATATGTATGAGTGGAAAGATATACGCGAATTGAGAAATCATTTTTCGCATGATTACACCGAGGATTTTGCTCGACAGGCAAAATATCTTAATGAGCTTCATAAAGCTGTCCCAATTCTCATTTCAACCTTTGAACGCATAAAGGAACGGTTGGCACAAAGCGGGGTGCTTAAGTAAGTGTGATATCCTCTGCCAGAAAGGGATGAGTGATGAACATAGTGAGGAAGGTGGCTGTAGGTATTTTTCTGTTTGCTTCAGGGGCTTTTTTCCTACATCATTTGCACCACTGGAAAGCACGCTATCAAAAAGACCTATGTGCGATTCGTGACATTCTTAAAGAAAACCATCCTGGTTTTTACGATACGCAAAATCCTGAATTTGCAGAGTGGCTTAGGGATGGCTATCAACAAGCGCTTTCTTTTGCAGATCAGGTAAAAAATTTTCCTGATTATCTGTACGGACTTCAGTTCTTTGTGCAGGGATTTAAAGATAATCATCTGCGACTTACCTATGACACTTCCTCGCTTCCTTCAGAATGGCCGGGCTTTTGTATTGGGTATCAACCGGGCTATCGCACAGGATTTAGTGAAGACATTCAAGAAGCCGATGAGGCATTTGTTGTTACTTTTAGTAAGAATGAATCTATTCCCGTGGGGGCGCAGCTGATTTTGTGTGACGGCATGACTCCTCGTGCCTGGTTGGAAAAGTATGTGTGTGCCTTTGTGGATGCTCGCAATATCGATGCTTCTTGGGTAACGGTTGCTCCCTATCTTTCATGGTGGAGAGGAAGTTCCTTTATCCCTAAATCGACGATTTATACATTTTCTTGTGATGGTTGTGAATGGCAAGAATCACCAGAATGGAAAAAGATTGTGCCGTCAGAGTATCGTGCTCGCACCGAGAGAAAAAATGCACCAACAGTAGCATCAATTAAACAAGCAGGACTAGAGCAGATCTGGGTGGCATTGCCTTCGTTTCATCCACAAACAAAAGAAGAAAAAGATGCGCTTGAGAGTGTGATAGAACATCTTGCATCGTATGCAAAATATGATCTTGTTATCTTTGATGTGCGAGGGAATAAAGGCGGTAATTCATACTTCGGAACCAGAATTCTTAAAAAGCTCTATGGCGATGCGTGCTGTGAAGGTGCATTCAAAAGAATCCGTGGCAAGCGATTTGTAGAATGGCGTGCAAGCCGTGACAATATCCAGTATCTCAATGGATTAGTGGAAAAATTACGGCAACAATCACAGCATCAAGAGATTGCTGTTGAATTTGGCATGATCGTGGAAGCAATGGAAAAATGCGAAAAATTACAACAACCATTCTATACAGCTGCTTCTGCTACTGATGATCCATCAATAAAAATACCTGGTGAGCCATGCAAAGGTCCCTGTGCAGTTTTGATTACCGATTTTGCGTGTGCCAGTGCTTGCCTAGATTTTATCGATGAACTGTATGCAGTAACGCCTGCCTGCCAGATAGGGCTTCCTACCAATGCCGACACAATGTATTTGGAATGCCGTGACGTTGTTTTGCCAAGTGGTTTTGCAATCCTTCATTTTCCCATCAAGGTCTTTCGCAACAGAGAAAGAGGATCAAATGAACCGTGGCTACCCAACCAGTATGTGTTGGATGTCTACAACAATAGAGCTCTTGCCAAGGTGATTAATGAAAGTTGTGGTGTTACTGTAATGGATCCGGCGTAACCTTTTAGGTTTATGTATGAGCCTTGTTTATCTCTGACGTAAGGCGAGATTTTTAAGCTCAAAATAAAAAATTATCCTTATCTTATTCGGTTAAGCTCTTCTACCTTTTGACACTTTCAATACAACTGTTATTATTATTTCTAATGGAAATATAAAAAATGGAGAGTTTATATGAAGTTAAAAGGCTTATTTATACCATTGTGTGGCTTATTTTTTGTCCTGGAGCCTGGTGTAGTGCATGGGTCTCAGCTGGCTCGCTTGGGAAGATTAGCTGCCGCTGCTCGAAGTGCGACGGTTCAGGCTGTTAAGCAGAGTGAAGTAGTAAGAAAGGTTACTGCAAAGGCTGATGTGCTTACACATAAGGCCCGTTCTTATTTTGAGAAATATCCTACGATCAAATCGGTTCTTCCAATTCCTCCGAAAAAGATTTTGGAACTAGGGCGATTTACCATTGCTCAAGAGCCTAGTGCTGATCCTTTGACTGGGGAGACGCGATCTTTTTACACCATGGTCTATTGTGATGGAAAAGTTTCTGAAGGATGGAAACTTTTTAGTTATTTTTTTGATCTTGAGCATAAAGGCAAAGATGCTGCTTCTTTTATGCAGCTTTCGTCTGAGGACCATAACAAAATTGCACTTGCAGCACTTAATTCTCATGCTGTGGATTGTCACTCTGTATATTTTTCATCGGTTCTTCCTTATGTGACTTCTGAAGCTGATAGAGTTTTTTATACCGAAAAATTTATACAAAGCGGGCAAGTAAAAGCTTTATATCCTTCCCAGATTGAAAAAATATTTGGACTTTTGCCATGGCAGCATAGATCACGTCTTGCTTTAGAATGCCTCAAACCGATGTTTTCCTCTGTTTTTTCCCCTTCGTTGCGTGCGATTGTCGTTTTAATTAAACAATTGGAGGCTGAAAAAGATGCTTTCTTCTATGCCAAAGAACTGCTTAGTCTTCTTTCAAACCAACGTCCTAGCGATGGAACTCCCATCGCCATACAAGATGTTCTTGATATTTTTGCTGTACCTGAGCAGAAAAGTAGATTTGCTTTGTATTGCTTACAGGATCCTAGGTTGCAATCAGAAAATGCACTTTCGTTACTTGAATATGTACTTGCACCTTCTGATAGAGCTGCATGTGCTGAACAGTACATTGTTCACAGCGATCGTTCTTATTTAAGCGTTAATTCGTTACAAAAATTTATGAACTATCTTCCTGAGAAGCGAAAAAACTTTATTGCTCTCGATGATCTTGAAAAATGTTTTGAGATGTTGGGTAAAGCTCATGGTCATTTCAGCCTAAGTAGCCTGAATGACAGAATGGAGCTGATGATCAAAGCGTTGACGGTAGAGAGCGATATTTTTCACTACCTAGAAAAAAGAATCGATGCGCCGTTGGTTATGAGAGAAGATCAGCTTCTTTCTTTATTGAGTCACTTGTTGGATGGGCAAAAAAATAAATTCATTTTAAAAAAGCTTGAAAAGTCTTTTGATAATCTGCGTATTGGGTACCTTGCGTGTATGATAGATTGCCTTTCTTGTGCAGATGATAAAGCTCGGTATAGTACCAGGCTTCTTCAGGATGGCAAATGTAGAGATCTAAGCCCTTTGCAATTGGGGAGATTATGCGGACCGATTGCACAAGCCGTCCTCGAAAAATCTTTTGATACTTTGAATGAAACGCAAGTAGGTGCGCTGATTCCTCACCTCCCTAATTCAGTGAGAGCTGAGTGGTTCAAAAGATTAGCGACTTCAGAGAAAGCGACCTTTTTGTCCGTTTGCGTGCCTACCGCCCCTGTGCAAGGGCCTCTTTTTTCTTGCTACTCTCTCACTCATCTTTCTCAGATTACAGGTTGGTTCACAGAGTACTGGGAACATCGAAGTGCATTTGATTACGCACAAAGAAAAGAAAGTAGAACACATTTTTTTGAGAGGATAATGAGATTTACCGAAGGTGAGTATCTCAAAAACAGAATTGTTCTTTTTCACGGGCAAAATGATCAATGGGCCTTTCTTGAAACATTGTTTAAGAGATTGCTTTTTGTAAGCCGAGGTGTTGAGACGCCAAAAAAATTTGTATGGCTGCGGTTTTCACAAGAAGCAGGGTTGACTAACCAAGAATCTGCAGAAATTAGTATACATGGAGTGTCAGGAGAAGATGGCAAAAAATTTGAAAAATACCGATTCAAAGTGCTTTTTGCTAACCTTCATCTATTGGCTAATCACTGGGGATCTAACTCTCTTCTTTATACTTTGACCAACAGCGATCAAAGCGCAGGCAGAAGATTTGATTTCACCGGAAGTATTGAAAATCAGTGCGCTGAGCTTGGCATGGCAGAAGAATACAAGCAGTTGCTTGCGGAAGATCCGAAGATGTTTGATCGACTTTATGATCTTTACAAATCAGAAGTTCTTGCTCGAGGTGATATAGGAAGATTGATTGTTTTTTCTTTACCACGACCAATTGCTCAGTCTTTGTGTTATCCAACACGTTCAGGGGGTGGAGTATATCCTTTGAAAGTAAATGGCAAATTGACGACCGATGTGACCGAAATTGCAGATCATTTTGATCAAGCTCCTGCTAGTAATGAATATTGTCTTATTCTCCATCAGTATATTACTGACCCTAAAAAAGCGGCCGAGGCAGGCGTTGTTATGGAAACATTTAGTTCAGCATCTACGGAAGAGTCTCAAAAATATGCCCAGGAATTTGAAAGAGAGTTGGATCGGACGATGAATCGCGTTGCACAGCTGCTTCATAAACGGAGAGCTTAGTTTAAGGGGTCCGGCGTAAAGAACAGTGAGCTTTTATACTTTTTCTGATCAATTGATTGGAAGGCTTGTTGGAGAGCTCTAAAGTCTTTTGCCTTCAGATACATCTTCCTACTTACGATTTTTTTGATGCGGGCAACGGGAGGATAGGTAGGTCCCAGTACGGTGATGTCTTTGTGACGCATAAGTTGTGCTGCACAACGATGCGCTTCCTCATCCACAAGTTCTTCTTTGGTGTGCTTAAGTTCAACTTCAGCAAGTCTGATAAAGGGTGGATAGTTAAGCGCCTTTCTTCGTTGTAGCTCTTGCTGATAAAAACCAAGGTAGTTCGTTTCATTCAGATGCTGGAAAATCGCATGATCGGTCATTGTTTGAATGACGACATCACTTGTATCTTGCTGGCGCCCTGCGCGGCCAGCAACCTGAATAAGTTGCTGTAGCGCTGTTTCCTGTGCGTTGTAAAACGGAAAATTAAGATTGATGTCTGCCCAGATTGCTCCGACTAGGGTAACGCGTGGGAAGTGGTATCCCTTGGTGATTGTTTGGGTGCCGACAAGGATATCGAGTGCTCCTTGTTCAAAATCGGTGATTGTTTTTTTCCAGGCTGTTTTATTGCTGGTGGCATCAAGATCAGCTCGCCCTATTCGAGCATAAGGAAACAATTTTTGCACAATCGTTACCACCTGCTCTGTCCCAATTCCTTTTTTAAGAAACTCAGTTTTTTGGCATTGCGTACACGTTGTCGGATGTGGTTGCTGGTAAGAACAATAGTGACATCTGAGCGTGTTATCAGCATGCAGTGTAAGACTTACTGAACACGAGTTACAGGAGAAAATAAATGAACAATCCTTGCATTGGATAAAGAAACAGACACCACGACGATTTAAGAAAATGATGATCTGTTCTTTTTTTGAAAGCCGATCTTTTATGCCTTGGTAGAGCTCTGGGCTAATCCAAAAATTTTTACGTTGTTTTTTATCAGTTAGCGAAACGATCTGTACTTTAGGGAATTTTCCTGCAAAACGATGGTGTAGGGTGAAGAGCTTCCACCCACGATGCTCAGCGTTGTAGAGCGATGAAACTGAGGGGGTTGCTGATCCAAGAACGATGGGAACATTGCATTGCTGTGCGCGCAATAAAGCTGCGTGTTTTGTATTAATTTTGGGATGCTTCTTTTCCTGAAATCCGCTTTCATGTTCTTCGTCAATGATAATGAGCCCAAGATTTGCGCATGGCGCAAGAATGGGAAGGTGAACGCCAATAATCAGACAAGGTATGTTTTTTAGGAGAGCATTCCACAGGACCTGTTTTTGTGTCGGAGTAACTGCTGAGTGAAATGCAAAGATGGGAAGGTTGTCAGGAAGTTGTGCTCGTAAAATACGTTCAAATTGCACAGCAAGGGATACTTCAGGAAGCAGCAAGAGCGTCGTTTTTTGTTTGTTGAATGCATGGACGATGAGTGTCTTATAAACCTCTGTTTTCCCAGATCCAGTGACCCCATGAATCAGATGTGGCTGGTACGTTGGATGTGTAATGAGTGGCTGTATAGCATTGACAATGTGTTGTTGCTCTGTGGTGAGGGTAACGAGCTTCTTTTCTGAAACCGGTGATTCTGCAAACAGAAGTTCTGGCCGTTCTTTTTCTTTTAAGAAACTTTGCATGCGGCTGATAAAATGGATTTCATCGACCAAGTAATACGTACCGAGTTTTTTTAAGAATGGAAGATACTGAGTGTCAGCAGGGAACGGCTCTACACGATACGCCTCTTTGACAGCAAAGGTAATGGCAGGCTGCTCTGCGTAGGTTTTGAGTACCAGGCCAAGAACGCGGCCTGCGCGTAGAGGGACACGAACTATGGTGCCTGGACAGATGTTGTGCCACCCCTCAGGAACCTTGTAGGTCAGGGGTTTTGAAAATCCGGAAATAAGCTTTACATCAATAAACATGGCCTTAAGTGTAGCACAGTTCGACGGGCTTGTTGCGCTTCAAGATAAATCTTTCTGGATCATTTCTCAGGGATATTGATTTTCTACGTCGTCCCCAGCCGGAGGCGTCGGGGATCCAGTAAAATTAAAAGACTCTCACTCAGTGCGCTTTACTCTCTGAGGTGACACAGAGGACATTTTAACCAATTGACTGGATCCCCGACGCTTACTTCCTCTTTCACCAAGGTTTCAGAGGACAAGTCGTATCGCTGGGGATGACGTTATGGGGGGATAGCGAATAAACCTTAAGGCAAATTGAGCTTATTTATTAGGGAATTTCTACTTTTATTGAATCATCAAAATAAGCCAAGAAAAGTCATTTTCAGATAGGAGCTTTTGCTAAAGTGCCTGGTAATCGGTACTATAAGGGAAAGCATACTCTTTACTCTGAGGGGTTTATCATGAAAAAAGCTTTTACATTATTGCTTCTTGCCACTGTTGGCATTACTTACAGTTTGCTTTCTGCGCAAACAGTTACCGCGAATTCTTTAAACACTGCGCTTTCAGGGCGCCTTGTATCGCGTGCTGCAGCAGTGAAGGCTGCTCCTTATAAAATTCCTCCGATGAAAAAAATTCCAGAACAGGATGTGGTGGTGTATACCCCTGTTTCTAAAGTTCATACGCTCAATGAGCATCGCTTAGGTCCTGAGATTACCTATGGTGTGTACATGATTGAGAATATTCGTGGGGGTAACAACCGTCCTGCGTATTCTTGCCAAGATGCTGGTTTTGTAGGGGCTTTGGTCGGTAAAGCATTCTTTGGAGTATTTGATGGTCATGGAAAGTTCGGAGAACGAATAGCGCAAGAGGTAGCAAAAAATCTTCCTCTCGATGTTCTCAAACACAAAGATGTGGAACAGGGGATTAAAGGCGCTTGTAAAAGTACACAAGAGCGTTACACACGAACTGCCTATGCTCAGCAATCGGGAACCACTTTGGTGTGTGGTGTTATTCAAGGAAAAGAGTTGGTGGTTGGTAACGTGGGCGATTCGCGACTTGTGGTAATTCGACCATCACGCAATAGCATTGCTTTTTCTACAGTAGATCATAAAGGAGCTCCAGGGACATCACTTGCTTTAGGACGTTCTTTGGGCGATGTAGAAATGCACAAACTTTATGGATTGAGTGCCGAACCAGAACTTACACGTCTAGCGCTTGAAGAAAATGATGTTCTTATTTTGGCGTCTGATGGCTATTGGGATGTGGTAACCAATCAGCAAACCTATGAACTGGTTATGCAGGGAATTGCTGAAGGGCTAGATTGTAAGGCGCTTGCTAAACGATTGGCAGAGACAGCACGTGTGCGTAAAAGCAAAGATGACATTACCGTTCTTTGTGTGCGCTATAAAAAGACGCCTGAATTTAATAAATAAAACTGTAAAAAAATAAAAGAGGGGCAACTGCCCCTCTTTAGTTTCTAGTCAAAAGAACGTTCTTAGTAAGAACTGTCGTCGTCATCGTTGCTTCTCTTTTTCTTCTTGTTTTTTGATGACTTGGATGATGACGTTTCTTTTTTATTTTTGCGTTTTTGTCTTTTGGTTGTTTTTTCTTCTGATTCGTCTCGGTCTTTACCACGAGCATAAGAAACACCTGGAACAGCATCAGGAACTGCAACAGCTAGACCACTAGCTCCGTTACCTGTGTCTGCGTGACCTGCAGTAACAACTTCAGCGGTAACTGAACCAGCACCTACAGCTGCGTCTTCAAAAGGCGCAAATGGCCATGGGGTCTTAGGTTGATAAACATCTTTTGCTTGTACCTGTCCTGCTGCAAAAGCAAGCAAAACGACGCTGAGTTTTTTGAACGATTTCTTCATGTGATATCCTCCTTTTTTTTAGGATAAAAGTCTTTTAAAAATTACTGACGATTTCTTTCGCGTTCTTCTTCAATCTTCAAGATTTTAGAAAGCATAGCTTCTATGCGATTGAGTCGGTTGATGATTTCTCTGTGGGCATTGTCCATAGGCATTGAAGGCATAGCCATTCCTTCACGTGGCATAGGCATTGGCATAGGTTCTCCAGCTGGCATTGGTCTCATGGGCATAGGCTCTCCCATACGTCCTTTAAACTGATACGGCATAGGGGGACCATCGTAGTATCCGTCACGTGGTAGCTGTTCACCCGCGTTTAGTGAAGCACCTGTAAATGTTGTTACCAAATAGGCAAGCAGTAGAAATTTATTTTTCTTCATCCGGATTCTCCATTTTTAAATTAACAAAGTGGACTAACTTTTCTTATTTATTTCTAGTTTTTGAAAGTTCTTCAATCGCGTGGTCTAAACCATGCAGCCTTGTTTCCATCTCATTGATTGCATCAAAGATGCTTACAAATGGAAGAGGTACTGGGCCAGAGGCGGTTGCTGGGGGTAGAGATGCTGGGATTTGTGCGGTAATCGAGACATAAGAAAAATTCTTTGAGTCAGACATTACTTCTCCCATTGCTTTATTCAAAGTAAGAAGCAGTGATTCCATAGTATTGATTCTGCCAAAAATATCATGGAACACGGGTGGAACAGGACCACGAGGGGGAACAATTGGTGCGGGAACCAATCTAGCGATAGACTCGTAGTGAAAATTTTTGTTTCTTTTGCAGTCTGTTACACACTCATCCAGTGCGTTAAAAGCGACTCTCAAATCATTAAGCGTTGCCCCAATGACTTCCATAGCATCTGGCCCTTGTTGCCCTGCGCGGGTATCAATCTGCGTACAGAGTAAAGCGGCTCCAAGTGCCAATAATAAAAATTTGTTCTTCTTCATATGTATCCTCCATTTTTACAGGGGGCAGAACTTTCTGTTTCCCATGCACTTAGTATCAATTTAGCGCTCTGGATCAGCGAAAAGCAATAGTTTGTTTTTTGGAGTGCTGATTTTTGAGCTTATGATCGCATAAAAATAATGGTATATGGTGTATTTTACGGGCTGAGGTAAACTGCCTTAAAATTATAGTACTGTACGAGGTGGCTTATGAGCTTTGATACGAAAAAAAGTCTTTTTTTGATTGATGGGTCGTCATTCCTTTACCGGGCCTATTATGGATTGCAGCCGCTGCATACCCCGGAGGGCAAACCGGTTCAGGCGGTCTATGGTTTTTGCCGGATGATCAAAAAGATAGCAGAGCAATTTGCGCCTACACACATGGTGTTGGTATGGGATAGCAAGGGTAAAACGACACGCCATGAAATGTATGATCAGTACAAGGCGACGCGCCAGGCACCACCGAGTGATCTTTTTGAGCAAAAGGAACTTATACAGAAATTTGCAGATCTCATTGGGCTCCATCAGGTTGCTCAAACGGGGGTAGAAGCGGATGATCTCATGTATTCCTTGGGCCTGTGGTGGCAAGAAAAAAAGGGTACCGTGGTGGTGGTTACCTCCGATAAAGATATGGGGCAAATGCTTTCTCCATCAGTTATCATCTATGACTCATTCAAGGACATGTTTGTTAATGAGAAGGCCTTTGAGGAAAAAATGGGATTCCCTGTTGCAAAGACTGCTTTCTATTTTGCGCTGCTGGGAGATACGTCGGATAACATTCCGGGAGTAAAAGGGGTAGGGCAAAAGCGTGCACTTGAACTGGTTACGCAGTTTGACTCATTAAAAGATGTGTACAAAGACATTCATCGTGTTGCTCAGCCAGGGGTCAGAAAGGCATTGGAAGCGCATAAAGATGATGCGTTTTTGAGTGAAAAATTATTTACGCTTCATAAACATGTGCTTGCGACTGAAGACAAAGAGGTTGTCTTTGATTTTTCTAACTGGACAAAGGCGCGTGATTTCTTTGAAAAATTACATTTCAAGAGTCTCCTGAAGGGAATGCCAGTTTCAGCATCAGGGGAGCATCGCGTCCGGTCTTCACTTGAAAAAGGATACACGTTTGAAGCGGTGACAACCAAAGAGCAGTTAGATGCTGTGGTGAAGGAACTGCATACGAAAAAGGTTTTTGCCTATGACACAGAAGGTGACGGGCTTAATCCACTCCTTTTAAATCTGGTGGGGGTTTCGGTTTGTTGTGAAGAAGGAATTTCCTACTACATTCCGTGTGGGCATGTAACGCAAGAGCAGCAACTTTCACGAGATGAGGTACTTGCGGCATTAAAACCCCTTTTTGAAAGTCCATCAATTAAAAAAATTGCTCACCATGCAAAATTTGATCAATTAGTGTTGTATCAAAATGATGTCAGAGAAAGGGGATTGATCTTTGACACCATTCTTGCTGCAGCGTTGGTCAAAGATGAATGGCAAAAAAATTCACTTAAAGAACTTTCTGCCCATTATTTACAAGAACCGATGCTTACCTTTGACGAGGTGGTTACGGCGCATAAATTTAAAGATTTTTCTCATGTGCCGCTGAAGCGAGCAACTGAGTATGCAGCAGCTGATGCGCACCAAACGTTAAAGCTGTATGAACCTCTTAAAAAACTGCTCAAGGAAAAGGGTGCTGAAAGGCTCTACTATGATATCGAGCTTCCTTTAGTTGAGGTTCTTTTTGAGATGGAAGCGCGTGGTATTTTGTGTGATCGCGAGGTTTTGAAAGAGCTTCACGTTTCAGTTGAAAAGAAACTTGCCGAAATCTATCGAACGATTACCGGTCTTCTTGATCCTCGCTATGCGGCTATTAATCTCAATTCTCCGCGTCAGGTTGCCGAGTTACTGTTTGAATACTTAAAACTTCCCCCGCAAAAAAAGAGTGCAAAAGGAACAGGGTACGCAACGGATAATGAGGTGCTCATGGAACTTTCAAAAGAGCACCCGATTCCGAGTTACATTATTCAGTACCGGGAACTGTACAAATTAAAGAGCACGTACCTTGAAGCATTGCCTGAGTACATCAATCCACGCACGGGACGTATTCATACAACGTACAGTCAAACACGGGTGGCGACTGGCCGTTTGGCAAGTTCAGAACCAAACATGCAAAATATTCCGACCGATGGGTTAGGAAGCATGGTCAGAATGGCGTTTGTAGCGGAAAAGGGACATGTGTTCTTGTCGGCTGACTATTCGCAGATTGAACTACGCATTTTGGCTCATCTTTGCAAAGACGAAAATCTTATTCGCGCGTTTAAGGAAGGGCATGACATTCACGCAGAAACAGCCTCGGCGTTGCTTGGTATTCCAGCCAAAGAACTTACGAAGCACCAGCGCAATATTGGCAAGCGCATTAACTTTAGTATCTTGTACGGGTTGACTGCGTATGGTCTTTCAAAAGATTTGGATATCCCTCATAAGGATGCAAAAAAGTATATAGAGACATATTTTGCTCGGTATCCCAAAGTAAAAGAATGGATGGATGAGGTTATTGAAAAGACGAAAAAATATGGTTACACAGAAACAGTATTTGGAAGAAGACGGCCGGTTCCTGCCATTCATGAGCGCAATAAACATCTCTATGAAGAAGCGTGTCGGATTGCGGTCAATACTGTTGCGCAAGGAACAGCTGCTGAAATTATGAAAATGGGGATGTTACGCGTGCATGCAGCGTTAAAAAAAGGGGGATATGACGCGGGAATTGTTCTTCAGATTCATGACGAACTCTTATTGACCGTTGCAAAATCGCAAATCGACGAGGTAGAAAAAATGGTTATTCATGAACTAGAGCATGTCGTGTCCTGGGAAGTTCCCCTGACGGTACATAGGGCGACCGGTAAAAACTGGAAAGAAGTAAGTTAAAAGTAAGGAAAGAAATGAAACAAGAACAACTTTTGGAGAAGCAGTCGGTATTTGCAGAGAAAGACACGAAACTAGATCCGCTTCAAGATGGCGTAAGTTCTGTGGAGCTACTTCGTGTTTCTGGTTCTGATCTTGATATTGCTAATGCTGCCCGTGTTTCGTATGGCAGGGTTTCGACAGCTATTAGCGAACGCGATAAAAAATTAATTGAATTTTTGATGGAGCATGAACATACCAGCCCCTTTGAGCATAACCAGCTTTCGTTTCGAGTTAAGGCTCCAATTTTTGTAGCACGTCAATGGATGCGTCATCGGATGAATTCTTACAACGAAATCAGTTATCGGTACGTAGAAATAAAGACGGAATTTTATATTCCAACGTCATTCAGGTATCAAGATACGGTTAATAAACAAGGGTCTGTCGGTTCTTTTTCAGATGATGTGTTGCGTGAGGTGTATAAGAAGACGTTAGAAAATTCATATCAGGCATATGAGCAACTTCTTGCCGCTGGTGTGTGTAGAGAGCAAGCACGAGCAGTCATGCCGGTTGCAACATACACCGAGTTTATTTTTACCTGCAATTTGCACTCTCTTATGCACTTTTTGAAACTTCGTCTTTCTTCAGGCGCGCAATGGGAAATTAGAATGTATGCAGGAGCATTATTGCGTCTTGCGCTCCCTCACTTTCCGCTTACCCTTGAAGCGTGGAGAAAAAAATATCTCACCACAGAGGCGTGGAATGCTACAGTGAAAGAGTGGACGGAACAATTGGGCGATAATCGATAAAAGGGGCGAGTGTGGGAAAAGAGGCATGTTTATTTGTGGGGTTGTTGATTGGTGGGACGTCATGGTGTGATGCAAGTGATTTCCCCACGGGGGTTGTGATTACTGTTCAAGATCTACAAGATGCGGAGGTGAACAGAATTGGACAGAAAATTGAGATAGCAGAAGTAAAAAGAGAGCTTGAGGGTGCAGCGGATCCTCAAAAAAAGGATCAGTTGTGCGATAAAGGGGGGATGTGTAACCCCTGTGGGCTCTGTTCCTGCGTAGGAGTTGTTGTTAAGGCGTGTCAGGAAGAGTATTGGCGGGCTGGGTTAGAGCTTCTTGGCTTTTTTTTAGGCCAACAGGCGGCAAAAAAATGAGCTCGTTTTTTGTGCAGGTTATTACTACAAAAAGCTTGATTAGGGGGAGCATCCAGATGGTGGTATTGACTTTTAGCGGTATGCTGTCATACTCAAAAACGTCAATTTTTGAAGATAATGTGCTTATTTTTGAAAACAGTCAGTCTTTATTAAAAATCTAAGGGTTTTCGATGGCAACGAGTAAGTCGGGTGGTTCCACTCAAAACGGTCGTGATAGTAGGGGTAGACGCCTGGGTGTTAAGCTTTTTGCAGGGCAAGAAGTGACCGGTGGTGAGATCATCGTAAGACAACGCGGTACCCGCATTCATCCAGGTAAGCTGGTTGGTATGGGTAAAGATCATACTCTTTATGCGGTAGGTTCTGGGGTCCTTCGATTCCATTACGGTCCTCGCGGTCGTAGGTTTGTTTCTATTGATCCAGTAAGTGGTCAGTAGTTCATTTTTGAAATATGAAAATAGTAGTGGTAGTTTCCGTTTTGAGAAACGAGTGAAGTGTTACGTATCCCACGGAGAGTAAGGATGGCTGAATATACACGCATTGATTTTTTGAAATATCGTTATTTTGCAGCATTTTTTTCCTGTGCCTTGCTGGCTGCGGGGATCGCTGGGTATGTGTACCGTGGCGGTTTTGTCTACAGCGTTGATTTTAGCGGTGGGACTCAAGTGCTTTACAAATTTAGTAAGCCAGTTGGTTCTGAACACCTTAAAACAACATTGATGAAACAGGGATGGGGCGATGCTGTTATCCGTGAACTTGGCAACTCAGATGTTGCTATTCGTGTAAAAGATTTTACTACTGATGTGGCAGGCTTAGCTCAAAAGATGCAGGCAGGCCTTCAAGCAGAGTTTCCTGATACTACTATTACTGTCCAAGAAGCAAATGCAGTCGGGCCACTTGCGGGTCAGATGTTGTTCTTCAATGCGGTCATGGCGCTTTTGCTCGGTCTTCTGTTGATGCTTCTTTATATTGCATGGCGTTTTTGGTCGTTTTCTTTTGGGATGGGTGCTGTTGTTGCAATCTTCCATGATGCAGTAGCTATTTTGACGGTCTTTGCTTGTTTCGGTCTTGAAATTTCACCAAACGTGATCTGTGCTATTTTGGCAATGTTGAGCTACTCAATTAACGACACGATCATCATCTATGCCCGTATCCGTGAAAACACTGCCAAAGAAAAAGGCAAAAACCTTGAAGTTATTGTAAATGAAAGTATCAACCAAACATTACGAAGAACGTTGATGACGAGCTTTGCTACTACGTTGGCAGCAGGAGCGCTCTTTGTGTTTGGTGGTGAAGCGCTTCATACGCTTTCACTTTCGTTCTTGATTGGGATTATTATCGGGACGTATTCTTCCATCTACGTCGCAAGTCCTGTAATGTTGGCGTTGCGTCGTCGTATATAAGAGCACCTGAGTTCCTTGAATTTTTAAGTTGTGTCTGAAAAGCTGAATCCTTCATATGGGTGGAGTGTTTGGTTTTGTGAAAGTATTTCATGATGGGCGTTCTACTACTGTTAGGGAGGTATATATAAATGCAAGATGATACACCAATATTACCAACTCCTGTTTCTTCTGATGGATCTGCGTCTTCGCAGTCACAGCAGCAACAGCAACAAAAAGCAAAAAAACGAAGCTACAGTCGTAGTAATAATAAGCGTGGCACGGGCGGTAATCCGTCCCATCAGGGCCAAGGTGGTTCTCGTGATGGGGATAACCGTCAGGATGATTCTCGTCAGGATCGCCAACATCAAAGACGCCCTCATAGTACGTCGAGTCATGCTCAACAAAATCAACGCCGTGAAAATCGTGGTGGTGGGGAGAATCCACCACAACACAAACAGGTTGATTTACCTCCATTAAAGAATCTTACAGAAGAGCAAATGGTTGAGCTTTCTATGCAAGAGCTTAATGTACATGCTCGTCGCCTTGGCATCATTGGCGCAAGCTTGATGTCTCACAAAGATCTCATCGCCAAAATTCTTGAGGTTCAGCAAAACCCAGATCGTGAAATTGACGTTGAAGGGGTGCTTGAAAGACTGCCTGATGGCTTTGGATTCTTGCGTTCAAGTAAGTTTGATTACGTTTCAAGCCCTGACGATATTTATGTTTCTCCTTCACAAATTCGTCGTCTTGGATTACGTACTGGCGATAACGTTGTAGGTACTATTCGTAAGCCAAAAGATGGTGAAAAGTACTTTGCCCTGAATCAGGTAACAAAGGTTAACTTTGAAGATCCGGTAAAGCTCAATGAACGTCCCTTCTTTGATCGACTTTCTCCGATGCATCCGGACAAAAAATTCAAACTCGAATATGATCCAACATTTGTATCTACCCGTATCATGGACATCTTTACGCCAGTTGGTAAGGGACAGCGCGGGTTGATTGTTGCTCCGCCACGTGTTGGTAAAACGGTTCTTCTTAAAGAAATTGCACAAAGTTTGATTGGCAACCACCCTGAAGTTTTCATTATTGTTCTTCTTGTTGATGAACGGCCAGAAGAAGTTGCTGACATGAAGCGTTGTGTCAAAGGTGCGCATGCTGAAGTGATCAGCTCAACCTTTGATGAATCAGCAGAACGACATGTGCAAGTTGCAGAAGTTGTTCTTGAAAAAGCAAAACGCCTGGTTGAATCTCGCAAGGATGTAGTCATTCTCCTTGATTCGATTACTCGTCTTGCTCGTGCCTACAACACTACTGCTCCAGCGTCTGGTAAGGTGTTAACTGGTGGTATTGATGCCAATGCATTACAACGTCCAAAACGTTTCTTTGGTGCGGCACGTAATACTGAAGAGGGCGGTTCTTTAACGATCATCGCTACCGCACTTATCGAAACCGGCTCTCGTATGGACGAAGTTATTTTCGAAGAGTTTAAAGGTACCGGTAACATGGAAATGCACATGAGCCGTAAATTGGCAAATCGTCGTGTCTATCCGGCTTACGATTTGCTTGTTTCTGGTACGCGTCGTGAAGATCTCCTGCTTCCTGAAGCCGAACTTAAACGTACATGGGTCTTGCAGAAGTTCCTTTCTAACATGAACGTTATTGAAGGTATGGAGTTCTTGATCGATAAGATGAAGAAGTTCAAAACCAACGAGGAATTCTTCGAATCAATGAACGCCAAAAAGAATGGAACAACGGTATTGAATGTTCCTGTTGGTGGTGGAAGCGGTTCGTCAAACTCATAGAATAAGTAGAGAAGATGAGTTTTCCCTACACTCTTATCGATCTTACTCATACGCTTGATGAAAACGCACCAGGATGGAATGAGTCATGTTCTTTTAGAATGCCTATGGCGATCGATTATGGTGATTGTTCTACTGATGTAAAGTTCCGAGCACACAGAATTGCTACAACAGCGGGTATGGGTACTCATATGGATGCTCCTGTTCATTGCTCTCCCGGTGGAGCAACCATCGATATGCTTCCTCTTGAGTCGTTAATTGTTCCCTGCGTGGTGATTGATGTATCGGCACAAGCTGATGAACGGTACCGTGTTTCAGTTGTTGCCGTAGAGGCTTTTGAAAATGTGCATGGCGTTATTCCTGAAGGATCGTTGGTTATTATTCGGACAGGCTGGGATAGGTATTGGTCTGATCCTGAGCACTACCGTAACAACTATCAATTCCCTTCAATAACTGTTGAAGCTGCTCGATTTTTGCTTGCGCGCGGCATCGTGGGTTTAGGTGTGGATACGTTCTCGGCTGACCGTCCTATTGATGAATTTCGTGTGCATGAAGCAGTGCTTGGTGCTGGTAAGTATCTTGTCGAAAACATTGCTCATAGCGATCAATTGCCCCCTGTAGGTGCGTTTGTCGGGATATTTCCTTTAAAGCTTAAGGGTGGCTCTGAGTCTCCCATTCGACTTATTGGGTTTATTGCTAAATAAGCTTAAAAATAGAGGTAAACGCCGACCTGTTGCGCTTTTATGAGGCAGAGCTATCCTAAATAATAGGTGAAAGCTCCGATTAAGTGGGGCTTTAAAAATGGAGAAGCGCTTATGATGTCCTCAAAAAAATTAATAAAAATTTTCCCGTTTATGCTGTTTTTTTCAGCTCATATAAAGCCGGCTGGCATTATTGCCAACTTGCCATGTGTGCATGGTTTTTTCTCAAAATTGGTCGCTGATCATAAGGCAGGTACAGCTAAGGTTTTGAGTAATCCAAAATTTTTTAAGTTTAAAAAGAAGCCATTCAAGCCAAATTGGGCTGCTTACGACATGAGAAGAGCATTGCTTGCAAAGCATTTTGTGCAGCAGGATGGAGAGCAATTTGTCTTAACCATTCGTCCTGTGCAACCGGTCGATAAGGCCTACGAAAAAAGTCTTAAACATGCCTTGGAAGTAAGCAAAAAGAAAAATTGGATGGCATTGGCTACTCTTACACTTCCCTATCAAAAACCAGTGAGTGAAGAAGAACGCAAGAGACATCTTCAAGAAGCTATTCAGAAGTATGCGCCTGCAAAAACGAGTTCCGTAGCAACTGGTAATGCGGCGTAATATGTGGCTTGAAATCTATGTTTAAAAGAAAAGGGCGCTTTCTCAGCGCCTTTTTTTATTACTATTTAAAGGTGAGCTTTGTGAGCCGGTCAGTGATATTGCCCATAAGTACGCTAGAAAAATCTGTATGTTTGCTTAGAGAAAGGAGTTCAAGAGCTTGTGTAAGGGACTCAATCGACTGGACTCCCCATGTTTTAGTGTAGGCCAAAAGATCCCGTGCTTTGGATTGGGTATCACCTGAAAGCAAAAAAAGAGCAGCTTTTTCAAAATTGGCATCGAGGTTTTCTGGCCTTACAAAAGAGCGGTGCTGTGCAATTGCTATAACAGCTCCTGCGTTGAGACTTAAAATAGCAGCAAGGATAGGGGTCATAACAAAACAATGATGTCTCAGATCTTTTCGTGTTGCATGAGGGGTAGGTATTCCATGAATATGTTCTGCATTTGCGTGGGCACCCCTTGCCAGAAGAAGTTCTATGATTGCTATTGAACTATCAGAAAGACGGGCTGCGTGTATGAGTGGTGTTACAGGGCCGCATGACTTTCGGTGTAAGGTCTGTGACGAATAAGCGTTATCATCATAAGATTCGTTTGGGTTGTGTCCAGCATCCAAAATTCTCTGAAGACCCTCATGATCCTGACGCGTTATTGCGTCTATGACGGGTAATCCTATTGGTCGTACAAGAAGGGGATTTTGCTCTGCTGTTTGGACAAATGAAGAATTCACCATAAACATAATGAGCATGAAAGCTTTTTGTTCCATAGGTTTCTCTCCAAGGGTTCGATGTTTGAAAACTTTGTTTAGTGTAGGAATTGCTGAAATTAGGGAGCAAGAAGTTTTTGGATTGTGCTTCAGGCCGATAATTCAAACAAAGTACGTGCATTTCGTCAGGCGCTTATAGATGTGGGGATTCCCTTTACTGATTTTACCCATACGATGGTAGAAGGGACGTATACAGAACAGCATGAGCGAACAAAACAAACCCCAGAAGCAGAGTTAGAGTATTGGGGGGTGGTTACATTCGCTGAGGGCGAGCAGCTTGCGGCACTTACAAAGAAATTTTCGTTATGGAGAAGTTAGTGTCGTTAAGACGTTGACGCAGTTTTGAAGGGGTGTTACGCACCCCTTCTTTTTTGCCGAAGCTATTTTTTGTGGTTGGTTTCCTTCTGCACTGCTTTGATGATCATGCTGCTTTTCTTTCCAATTTCAGGATGTGTTGGTTTCATCACTTTGATAACAGCACGTGTTACATGTGGGAGTATGGCTTTCTTAGGGGCGATTGTTTTTGCAGCGTTTTGAGCTTCTTCTAATAATCCACGCAAACATGTACCTGCTTCTGTTTTATCAGAAGTTTTGACTCCATTGGCCATGAGCACCACTGCAGTACGCATGTGATCGGTGATAACCCTCATGGCTGCACGGGTTTCTTTATCAGCTGTGTTGTAGTTTTTGCTTGTTGCTTTTTCTACAGAGTGCATGATCGGTTTAATTTCTGGAAGGTCATAGAGAGAAGGAGGCGGAGTGGTTGAAGAGACAGGGTTCAAAGCGGAAGGTATGCGATAGGGGCTGAGGCTCTTGCCGTTCATGCAGCAAGGAACAGGCATTGGAGCAGGGGGTGGCGTTCCATAAGGAGCTGGGGAGACCATTTCCTTGTAGCTCACAATACTAGCTAATTCAAGGAGATTACCGTTCATGAAATCTTTTTTGATAGGTCTTTTTTGACGCATTTTTTCTGGTCGTTGGTCGATAAAAAATTCTGTAGAAAAACCTCGTAATCCTCCATGTTCTTCTTCTTTCCACATATTTTCTTCGTCGAAAGCAAAAGAATGCCCTTGTAGAAGTTTTCCTTCTTGCATGAGTCCTTGTATGGCCAATGCTGCTTCTCTATCATCTTTGTGCATAGTCACGTAGAAACGGTCTCTATCAAGGCCCAAGTGTTCAATTAAAAAGAGCACCATGCGGTAAATATTTCTTCGATAACTACCTTTGTTTTGGGAAAAGAAGGCAAGGGAAGGAAAATAGGTAACATGGTGTTCTGATGCGCGAACAGTGGGTTTGTCATCAAAATGGCCATAAGCCCGAATGCAGTATTGGATAGTGATAATATCGGAAGGGTTGCCCTTTGGATGCATGATGAAATCTTTGAATGCGGTGGCAGCAGATCCAATTATTTTACCATCTGGCGTAACAACTGATTTTGGTTCTACGCGAACAAACCCTTCCTTCATGAAATATTCTAGGAATGCCTTCCTGATTTCGTCCAAAGTTGGGATATACCGCTTACCTGTCGGTGCCATTAGAGGCATGCAGGCAAGAAGTGCCAACAGCGTCAGTTTTTTCATACAGATCTCCTTTTTTAGAAGGGGTGAAACTTTATGAATAACACTAAAAAAAACTGCCTTGTTTGACAAATGTGTTTAGAGGGGGCGTGCTAGTTTAAAAATATGTATCTGTTGTTAGTACGCTTCAAAATCTAAAGAACTAAACTCACCGCGCTGTGCTTTGTAATGACCGACGAAAGCGATCATGGCAGCATTGTCAGTGCAAAATTGAGGGGAGGGATAAAAGAAGGGTAATCCAAATCTGTCGGCAACACGCGTTTGGATTTGTTGACGGATGTATTTGTTGCAGGCAACACCGCCTACAAATACGATCGCTTTGTAGCTTCTATCTTCTTGCAGTGCTTTGGTAATTTTGTTCACAAAAATGTCAGCGACACACACCTGGAAAGAACTAGCAACGTGCTTTTTAAGTTCCAGATCATCGGTCAGAATGGTCTTTTCTTCCATGCTGTAGGCACCTTTTTTAACCAGATCGTAGAGTACTGCCGTCTTAAGACCAGAAAAACTAAACGTGAGATCGTTCATCTTGTTGCGTGGATAGTCAAAGAAGTCTTGAAATCCAACTTCCCCTGCAAGTTTTTCAATGATAGGTCCACCCGGGTATCCAAGCTTGAGCATCTTGGCAACTTTATCAAATGCTTCACCTGCTGCGTCATCAGACGTAGTTCCCAATGTTTCAAAAACACCGTAATCGGTAACACGGTATAAGCTGGTGTGTCCACCTGATGCAGTCATACATAAAAAAGGAAAGGGGATATCATTTTCTAAACATGCTGAAAACGCATGTCCCTCAAGGTGATCAACTGCTACCAATTTTTTATTACGTGATCCTGCAATTGCTTTGGCAAAGCTAATACCGATAAGAAGTGATCCTAAAAGACCTGGCTTGCTCGTAACGGCGACGACATCAATATCATCAAGCGTGCACCCAGAGGCAGTAAGTGCCTCTTCAACGATTCCATTAATTTTGACGATATGGGTGCGGGAAGCTATTTCGGGAACGACACCGCCAAACCGCCTATGGTGCTCAGTTTGAGAGTAAAGGCGATGAGAAAGAAGCTTTTTTTCGGTGTTGTAGACCGCGGCGGCAACTTCGTCGCAAGAAGTTTCAAGTGCAAGAAGCGTGTAGTTTTCCATAAAGTCTTATCCTCAAGATTCTCATGTTTTGTGCCGGGCCTTGTTCCCCCTAAAGCCTCCTGTTAGACTATACCTGACAACTGATATTTTTCAAAAACATGATGGTTTGAGGTTTTAGATGCGTCACTTTATTACTCGCCACGGCAAACGCCTCCTTTTGCATGAACGCTCTCCTAAAAAGTTGGCTCTCGCTACGTCGATTGCCTTGTATGTGGCAATTAGCCCATTTTTAGGCCTTCATACCATGATGTTAGTCGTGGCAGGATGGTTGTTTAGACTCAATATTCCGGTCTTAATTTTGGTCAGTTACACGGTTAATAATCCCTGGACGATGGTGCCACTTATGGTTGGCGGATACTGGGTGGGATATAAAATTTTGCATGTCTGGCTGGGACTAAGTGTTGCGGCACTTAATCCACCAATCATGCAGACGGTGAACGCTTATATTCATCAGTACATTGGCCTTAAAGATATCTCTTTTTGGGCCTGGATGCTGGGGGGAAACCTGGTTGGCTTGGTGGTTGCCATTGTTTCGTATCCGTTGCTTCATCGCCTTTTTAAAGCGCTTGTAGCTCTTGAAAGGTCAGACTCATGACGATGAAAATTATTACTCAGAACAAAAAAGCATCCTTTGACTATCACGTGATTGATTCACTTGAAGCGGGTATTGTGCTTACCGGTGATGAGGTAAAATCGCTGCGAGCTGGTAATGCAAACCTGACAGGGTCGTTTGCTACGTTCAATCGCGGGGAGTTGTTTCTTTTAAATTGCCATATTTCTCCTTATGAAAAGGCGTACAAGAAAGAAGAAGAAGCAAGTAGGCGTACTCGCAAACTACTTCTTAAAAGGCGTGAGCTGATGCGCTTAGTAGGCGATGTGTCTTGCAAAGGGATTACCTTGGTGCCGCTCAAGCTCTACTTCAATGAAAAAGGCTTGGTTAAGGTACATTTAGGCTTATGTAAGCACCGCAACGCGGCAGGTAAAAAGAACCTCTTGCGTGAACGTGATATCAAACGCGATACAGAGCGCGAGCTTAAAGGCTACGATGAGTAGCGTGTTTAAGCGGTAGGGCGGTTGACAGTAATTGCTCATGCCGGTTACAATCAGTATTTGAATAAGGTTATATCTTTGAAATTTCGGGGGCGTACTGGTTTCGACGTGTTATTGGCGTTGAAGGAAGCATGCCGAGTTTTGTCCGGGAACTCGTAAAAAAAATGGTCAACCAATAAATGCAGACCAATCTGGTAAGCATGTCCCTGTTATGGACTACTCTTACGGCAGTCATGCCGTACTTGCTGCCTAAACAGTGACGTCTTGATGGAATAGCGTGTCTATCAGCTGTTCTATCACGTATTATACAAGATAGAACTCACTTTGTAGGTTCAATAGGTTCGTAAAAAGTGTGTATACCAACCTGGCTCATTCATTTTTTCGCCTTTACTAAGATGAATGAGTATTCGTAAGGGCTAAGCATGTAGCGTCTTTTGACAACGGTAGTGCGGACATGGGTTCGATTCCCATCGCCTCCACCAACCTTTATCTGGAACTTTCGCAGAAGCTGCAGTTCCAGATCTCGCCAAGCGAAATTTTCTTTCTCTAGACATGTCCTGAATTTTTATAAAACTAAGAGAGTTCGTACTTTTTTAGTTTATTAAGGTAGCCATGACCAGTTCGCAGGTAGTTTTGTTTGCAGTATTTTGTATACCCATCGCTCTTTTTTCTTATTTTTTCTTTTCCTTGCCTCGCATAAGCCGTTGGTTGCGTATCTATGATACCCGTCTTATTGATGTTCGTTTAACGGGCATATTTTTCGTTTTTTACCTGTGCGCATTCTTAGCTATAGGAAAAGCATTTCTTTTTTTTGAAGGTGTTTTATTTCCTGGTGTGTGGCAACAAATGTTTTTTGTTTTTGCATGTGTGACCGGGCTTCTGATGGGCAGTTTTTATTGCGCCACTGGAGGGTTGGTTATCAACGCGCCTGCGTTTTGCGCAGAAAGAATGGTGTTTTCTGTAGGAGATGTATCAACGCTTGCCCAAGAAATCGTGAAAATGATTGTGGCACAGCAGGGAGAAATACTTCTTGAGCTACCAGAAAAAAATATGGTTATTGCTCAGCTGACGTTACCCGAACAGGTTATTGTCGAATGTTCGTGGCAGCCATTGTTTTTAAGCATTACTCTCGTACAAATGGTATGCTACCCGGCATCGCGCAGTGGTTGTGTTGAAAAGAAAAGGCTTGCTGCAGTTTTGGATGCTATGCGGCTTTTTTAGTAAATTTTATAAAAATAAACAGGAAGGGGCGTACATATGTTGTTTAAAAAAAGTTTTTTCTGGGTGTTATTCGCTGCTCAGGTAGTAACGCATGGGGCTGAACAATCAGCAATTCAATCATTAACAGAAGGGCAAGCGACAGCGTTTCATGTGGCTGTTCATTGGAAGGACCAATTGTATCGTTCTGTGCGTAAAAAAACATCCCGTAGCAAAATGGCAACTAATCTTGATGTCTATACATTCAATTGTGATCCAGGAATGCCTCATGAGGAGAGTAAAATTTTGCGCCGATCGATAGGTAGTTTGGCTGGATACTATTGCCCAAATAAGGGATACATTCTTGTCTTTCCGAAAAGAAAAGTAGCCAATGGAGTTGCTTCCTTCGCTCTTTTTAAAAGGCATCTTGGTTGTATGATTCTTTCAGCGGTAAAGGCAGATCAAAAAAAAGTTATCATTGAAGGAAATGATGAACTTCTTTTAGGTATAAGATCTCAGCTTAGAGAAAATTCTGGACACCAAAAGAGCATAAGCTACCGTGAGCTCACCTATTTAGGAGAGTCTTTAACCCATCCTGCTAAGCCAGGGGAATTCTCCCATTGTGGAGCAGCCCCAGCTACCTATCATAGACCAATGGAATTATCTCCAGTTACTCCCACGATTGATGCTACCGTTCTTCCAGAACCGGCATCGGCAGGGACTCTGACAAGAAGGTTTCGTGAATTATCATTTGCTGGTGCTCCTGGATCGACTCCTATGCCGGGGGCAAGGGAGGATCTTGCTGCTTTCTGTTCTGGCATAACGAGAAATTTTCTTCCGGCATTGACTGAACGTGATGAATAGAACGCTATGGATTGGTATAAAAAAAAAGAACAAGACATTCTCGCAGAGTTGAAGACTGATGAACGTCAGGGATTGATGGTGCAGGATGTCAAAGCGCGCAAAGCACGATTTGGGCCTCATATCCCTTATAGAGTAAAACCTTTTTCATTTGTAAAAACGTTTCTTGGTTTGCTGTGTGAGCCGTTGATATTCCTTCTTGCTGCAGCTTCAGGTATCATTTTTTTTGCCGGTGACTCGTTTGATGCCTTCATTATCGTGGGGGTTATTCTTCTGAATGCTACCATCGGAGCGTTTCAGGAGCGTCGCATTTCTCATATGGTTGCTCGTTTGCGTACGTTTAAAAAACAGCAATCGGTGGTTGTCAGAGAAGGGACGAAGATCTTGGTCGATGACGAAGAATTAGTTCCTGGGGATATTCTTCTTTTGCAAGAAGGGGAGCATGTTCCTGCAGATGCCCGCATTCTTGAATCATACGGGGTGACTGTTGATGAAGCAGTGTTGACCGGTGAATCAAAACCAGTCCAGAAAAAAAGTGATGCTCTTACGCAAAAATATGAGCTTTCTGAGCAATCGAACATGCTTTTTTGTGGCTCTCACATAATTACGGGATCTGCTCGTGCCGTGGTGGTTGCTACAGGAGCACAAACAACAGGGAGAAAAACAGCCGAGGGCATGGAAGTGTTTTCCCAAGAGATGCCGCTTCAACGAGATCTTTCTCGTGTTCTAAACTTTGTACTGTGGCTCATCGTCTTTATTTGTGTGAGTCTTTTTATCATTGGTGTCTTAGCAGGAAAACCATTTCCTGAACTTTTGGCAGCATTACTTGCTCTTTTTATGTGTGTGGTTCCGCAGGGATTGCCGGTAATCATGACAATCATTTTGGTCAGTGGGGCGTATGTTCTTGCTCGTCATAAAATAGTTGCAAAGCGGCTACAAGCAATTGAAGCGCTGGGAAGGGCACATGTTGCGCTTATTGATAAAACAGGAACGTTAACCAAGAATGAATTGATGGTAGTTGCTCTCAATGCTGGGGGCAAACAGTACCAGGTAACAGGAACTGGGTATCATCCAGAAGGTGGTTTGTTGTGTGAGGGGAAATCTGTCAATTATCATGCTTCTGGGTCTGATCCATTGCATGACATGATGGAAGCTTCAATCCTTCTTGATCGTTCAGTGCTTGAATGGCATGAACACAAGCACAAGTGGGCGGTTAAAGGCAGTCCAAATGAGGTCGCGCTTCGAATTTGTGCCCGAAAATATGGGGTCCCGCTTGAGCAAGTTGAGCTACAATACACAAAGCTGTATGAGATTCCTTTTGGTGCAGCACATCAGTATCATGCAGGGTTCTATGAAAAAAATGGTAAGGGAATTTTGTTTGGGATTGGCTCGTTTGAAGCAATCAGTCGACGTTGTTCTCAGTTAACAGTTGAACAACGTGCTGGTGCTGAAACAATGCTCAAAGAGGGGCTGCGTGTGTTGGCTTTTGCTTCAAAGGAATTCTCATTAACCGATCTTGCAGTTGGTAGTTATAAAGAAACGTTTTTTACCGGTCTTTTTGATGAAGGGCTTACGTTTTTAGGAACTGCGGGAATTAGCGATACGTTACGTCCAAACATTGTACAAGTGATACATGAGATGCAGCAGGCTGGGATTCAGGTTGTGATGGCAACAGGAGATAGTCTTAAAACGGCGTCATACATGGGGCGACTTGCTGGTATTTTTAGGCATTCGTCTGAGATTATGGAGGGCCCCACTCTGCACCACCTTTCTGACCAAGAGTTTAT
Source organism: uncultured Pseudomonadota bacterium (assembly GCA_964604015.1). GTDB lineage: Bacteria > Babelota > Babeliae > Babelales > CAIQNR01 > CANNBR01. Next base: position 60,617 of record CAZRXF010000006.1, on the reverse strand, counting down.
TCCTCATCTTGAAAAAACAACCGTGTATGCACGTCTTTTGCCTGCTGATAAAGCGCGCTTGGTAGCTGCGTATCAACAGCAAGGCAAAGTAGTACTGGTTATTGGTGATGGGATAAATGATGTGCCTGCACTTGCTTTAGCAAATGTTTCCATCTCTCTCGGTGCAACAGGATCTGAAGTTGCAAAAGAAACAGCCCATATCTTGCTTCTTGATGATGCATGCGAAAAAATTCCTTACGGAATTGCGTATGGGCGCCACATTTTTTATACCTTTAAACGAGTTATTTTGTACTTTTTTGCGACAAATTTTGCTGAAGTGTTGGTCATGCTTTTTTCGCTTGCTGGCGGATATCCGGTACCGTTGCTTGCTTGTCAGATTTTGTGGCTCAATCTAGTAACAGATGGATTCTTAGATACTGCACTTTCACTAGAACCGCTTGAAAAAAATCTTATGCATAAAACGTGGTTAGATAATCAGGCAACGTTGATGACAAAATCGCTTGCTGCACAAGTTTTGTACAGCGGTTTTTTGGCTGCAGGAGTTTCCTGTGCAGTGTTTGTATGGTATTTGCAGACGGACCTTGCGCTTGCGCGGACCATGGCGATGGTAACACTTACCTGCTGTCAGTGGGTAACAGCGCTTAATTGTCGTTCTCTTGATCGTTCTCTTTTTTCTCTTTCGCCTTTTTCAAATCGTTGGTTAGCTCTTGCATTGGGTGGAATTTTAATAACACAAATAGCGTTGGTTTATGTGCCTTTTCTGCAAGCGATTTTTAAAACAGTTCCTCTTGTCAGTGGTGATTGGGTGGTGGTGCTAGCAAGTGGATGTGTTCTTCTAGCTGTAGAAGAACTCAAGAAATATGTAAAAAGACGCTCTGTAAAGGCTCATTGACATTATTTCCAATACTTATAGAGTTATTTTGCTTGTTTTTATCCGTCTTGTCGGTCTTAAGAAAAGGAACTTAGATGTTAAAACGAACCCATTTTTTAACCATTGTATTGCTCTCTTCTTTCTCATTCATAAGCGCAGGTAGTGTGCAAGGTCCCCGCATAGCAGTGGTGCGCATTCCTGATGTTGCACAGAAATCTCAAAAATTTGCTGCTGTTCAAAAACGAATTGAAGCTGAAATCAAAAAGCGTGGTAATGAAATTGAGGCACTTAAAACTCAAATCCAGCAGATTGTAGAAAAGCTACAAAATGGTGGAAAAGACATGAAGCAAAGTGTTGTCCAAGAGCATCAGGAAAAATTGGCAAGTCTTAAAGGGCAAATCGAAGTGAAACAACAAGGTTTGCAAGCATATGCTGAACGAGAAATGCGCTCAGCTGAAGAATCTTTGGTTGGAGACATTCAAGCTGCTTGCAAGAAGTTAGATTGCTGCGATATTGCGATCCCAGGAGCACTTTACGTAAAAGATTCTAAGCATTTTGATGTTACTGATCAGGTGATAGCTGAAATGGATAAAAATGCACCTGCCGTAGCAAAAGAAGCTATGCCAAAGGCTAAAAAATAAGTCTTTTGGAATGAATTACAAAGCAATCATAGGGCTGGGTAATCCCGGCCCTCGTTTTTTTTCTACCCGCCATAACATTGGCTTTCGTATTGTTGATGAGCTTGTCGCATCTGCCGGAGGCAATTGGAAAAAGCGCGATGAAATGGACTATGCGGAAATTACACTTCATGACCATCCGGTAATCGTCATCAAACCGCAGACGTTTATGAACAACTCTGGTCGTGTATGTCCGTTCTTGCAAAAGAAGGGCGTTACAGCAGAACAGCTTTTGGTGGTGCATGACGAGCTTGAAAAACCATTTGGTAACCTGTCGATCAAGCAGGGCGGGAGTGCAAAAGGCCATAACGGTTTAAAATCGATCATTGGCGTCTACGGCCCTGATTTCTGGCGTTTGCGTTTTGGCATCGGTCGCCCTGAAGACAAAAATGAAGTCCCTGACTATGTACTTGCGTCATTCAAAGAGAGCAGTGCTCAGGTGGAAGAGTTGATACAAAAAGCAGTTGAAATGCTCATGAGCTAGGGGCATTCTATTAGCTACAAAATAAAAGAGGGCACCCCGAAGGTGCCCTTACTTTTTACTGCAACAAATAATCCTTAATTTGCTGCTCAAGCTGTTTGCCAACACGCGGCCCGCCCCCTTGCAGGGTGCCTGGTTTGCCACCGCCAGTAAGTCCGGCAACCGTCTTAAGCCACACGCCAAAATCTTTGGTATTCACGTGAGCTTCATAGCTTGGTGCTACGGTTGCGTAGAAATTTGAGGTGCCTTCTTCACTTGAAACAAGGAAGTAAAAGCCTTGCTTGTGTGTTTGGAGTTGTGTGCCGATTTCGCGCAAGTCGTCGATTGATTGATTTTCAAGATGAAGGAATAAAAACGGTACATGCTTAACGGTTTCAACTTTTGCAGTCCACACAGGCAGATGCGATTTTACGACTTCTTTTTTGAGGTTACGGATGTGTAACTGACATGCTTGGAGTGAGCACCGTTGTTTTTCCACCGCATTCAAAACTTCTTCAGGTTTTACTTTAAATTCTTGGCTTAAATGTTTGACTGTGTTGAAGTTTTTTTGCAGAAGTTCAACCCCTCGTGGTCCGGTAACGGCAAAGATGCGGCGCACACCAGCAGAAAGTGCACCCACTTCTGTGATCTTAAAAAGACCGATGACACCCGTTGAAGGAACGTGCGTACCGCCGCACAGTTCTGCAGAAAACCCAGGAACATCAACAACACGTACTTTTTCAGGGTTATATTTTTCCCCAAAAATGGCGATGACCCCACGGTCAAGTGCATCTTTGTAGGTGGTTTCAAAAACCTCAACCCCAATGTTTTCACGGATCTTGTCGTTCACGGTATTTTCAACGTGGGTAATTTCTTCTTCTGTCAGGTTACGGTGGAACGTGAAATCAAAGCGTAAATAGTCAGGATGTACGACCGACCCTGCTTGTTTTACTTGTTTGCCAAGCAGCTGAATTAATGCTGCTTGCAGTAAGTGGGTGGCGGTGTGGTTATTCATCGTCATGATGCGGCTTGAAAGTTCTACCTGTTGCTCGATTGCCATGCCGACCTTGAGTGTGGTTGGCGCTGTTATCTCAAAAGCGATAGCCCCACTGATCTTACGAAGTCCTTCAAGCTTGGCTTTTTTGCCATCAACATTGATCCATCCCTGGTCATCAACTTGGCCACCGGTGGTCACAAAGAAGGGACACTCTTGGGTGATAACCCAGACGCTTGTTTGTGCTGGAACTTCGTTAACTAATGTGTCGTTGTGAAGCAACCCGATAATTTTTGAGTGACAGTTGGTTTGTTGATATCCCACGAATTTTGTTTTGATCGATTCAGGAAGTTCGATTTCTTTGAGAACCGTTTTCATCTTTTTGCCAGAAAGTTGGCGCTGTTTTTCCATCGCTTCTTCAAAACCAACAGAATCGACCGTATAGCCACGTTCTTGTGCGGCAAGGATAGTCACCTCGATTGGGAACCCATACGTGTCGTACAATTTGAATGCTTGTTCTCCTGAGATATGTTTCGATTCCTTTTGTTCTTCAAAAAACTCACCAAGGATGTTTTGTCCCCGAATCAGATTTTGTGCAAACTGTTCGATTTCGTTATGGAGCAAATTCACAATCATCGTCTCGTTGGTTTTTAGCTCTGGATAGACAGGAGACATTTGTTTGATGAATGCTCTTGCAAGGTCAGGAAAGATATTTTTAGAAGTCAGTTTTTGAGCAAAAAGTGCTGCTCGGCGGATGATTTTTCGAAGCACATAGCCGCGGCCTTCATTTGAAGGAGAACCACCATCTGCGATAATCAACGATGAAGAACGAATGTGGTCCGCTAAAACATGAAATGCTGCTTTAGTTTTTTCATCTTGTTGTGCGTAGTTTACGCCGGTAAGTCGTTCAATTTCTGCAATCAACGGCAAGAACAGATCTGTTTGGTAGACCGTATCGACTCCTTGCAAAATGCAGGTGATACGTTCAAGTCCCATACCGGTATCAACGCCCGTTTGTTTGAGCGGGTTCAAAGTACCGTCCTCTTGCAGATCGAATTGCATGAATACATTGTTCCACACTTCAAGGAGTCTGCCTTGATCAAAATCTTCGTAGCTTGGAGTTTTTGAGCGCTCTGCTGCTGGGCGTAAGTCGACATAGATTTCGGTACAAGGGCCGCAGGGACCTGAATTCCCCATTTGCCAGAAATTGTCTTTTTTTCCAAAGCGCATAATGCGATCAGGAGAGACACCAAGGTCTTTCCAAATTTCAAATGCCTCATCGTCTTTTTCATAGACTGAGACGTACATGTCTTGAGGATTGAGTCCCAATTCTTTAGTCAAAAATGTCCAGGCGTAAAAAATAGCTTCTTTCTTGAAGTAATCGCCGAAGGAGAAATTGCCCATCATTTCAAAGAAAGTCAGATGGCGTTTGGTAAAACCGACGTTATCAAGGTCGTTATGTTTTCCACCGGCGCGTACGCATTTTTGGATGGTGACCGCTGTTTTGTAGCTTTGCTTTTCGTTACCAAGAAATAGGTCTTTAAACTGATTCATACCCGCGTTGGTAAACAGGAGGGTAGGGTCTTGGGCGGGGATCAAAGACGAGCTGTCGATCTGCTTGTGACCATGTTTGGTAAAAAAATCAAAAAACTTCTTGCGGATTTCCATCGATTTCATACGCATTCCCTTCTGTTTAAGGCACTTTAGGTGAGAATACCATAGAAATCGAGAAAGAGAATGTTTTAGCGCCCTCTAAGGCCTTTTTGCCTCTCGGTAAAAGAAGAGAACCAAAAGTAGTAAGGCCATAAGAATGACAAAAAAGCGAAGGGCAATAGGTAGAGATTCGGCCGCATGATTAATAAGTGCATAGGGTACGAGTACGACCCCGACGGCTGTTAAAGCGATGGCGGCACTGCCAGACGCTGCTAGAAGGCCTGCGCCTAAACAAAAAAGTCCCACTCCTGCACGTACGTAAAAACGTTTGTGTTCAGGGGCTTTGATTGTTTCTTGGTACTGCTTGTATTGTTCCTTGTACTCTTTCGAATTAGAGTCGTTGACAGTAACACAATCGCTATACAAAGGGGCGGGAAAAGCATGTTCGTTGATTTCTGATACGAGAAGAAGGAGTGCAACAGCAAGGCCACCAGCAGCTAGTAAAGATGTTACTTGAGAAAGAAACGTTTTATCTTCCATGGAACTTACCTTGATTTAATAAGGGGTATCAGTACATCCCAAGCGTATAAAAAAGTAGGGTAAAAGTCCTCACACAAACTTTTACCCTACACAAAGAGATCAAAAGGAATATTTATTATGCAAGACCAAGACTTGCTATCTTGCCACATGCCGAGAAAACAAGCGCATGGGGAGCAACAAGAAGAGGCCATATATGTTTCCATGGCAAACGAATGTCTTTGGTGGTGAATCTGTCGATAAAATCAGTTGCCATTTGACGATTTACGGCACCGACGTTCGGATAGCGAAGAGGATCAGCCTGATGCATTAAACGAGCACATTTTTCCAGGCTTGCTTGATTGTTGTGTTGTGTAAAATCGTCCAAATCTCGTCGGAAATTTTCTCTGTATCCGTAAAGCTTTAGCTGTTTGTAGAGTCTGATAAGTAAAGTTCCTCCTACCACGTACACAGCGGCTGACATTTTAGGATTGTTAGAGATCGTTGTTACGAGTGGATTAGCCGTAATGGCATTCTTAAGTGAAGCTATCCATCCAGTGTCAGCTGGAGTAGGAGTAGGTGGTGCCGGCGGAACCGGGGGTGTAACGGGTGGCGCAGGAGGTGCCGGAGGGGTAACTGGCGGTGGAGTTAAATTTGCTGGCGGAGGAGTAGGAGCAGGTGGTGTTGGTATGGTCGAGGTTGGAACTGGTGGGGTCGGCGAAGTTTGAGTTGGTGGAGTGGTTGGTGCTTCAGCACTTCCTCCAAGATGTCCAACTGCGCCACTGACAGCTTGTTTTGGGACAGGAGTTATCGTAATAGAAATTCTTCCTCCTGTAGAACCACCCACTGGGTTTTCGAGAACTCTGTTGCCAACTGTTTGTAGGAATGCTTTTTTCTCGTCATCAGTTAAAGGGAAAGCTTGATCACCTGATTTTGGTGAGATTTTTAAAACGTCCCAAATGGAAACACCTGGCGATGATGGTTCTAATGAATCATCAAAATTGCCCGATAATTCTGTTGTACGAAGACTTTTGGTTACTAGTTCATGAAGTTCAGTTTTTGTAGAACCACCCACTGGGTTTTCGAGAACTCTGTTGCCAACTGTTTGTAGGAATGCTTTTTTCTCGTCATCAGTTAAAGGGAAAGCTTGATCACCTGATTTTGGTGAGATTTTTAAAACGTCCCAAATGGAAACACTAGGTGATGATGGTTCTTCTAGTGAACTAGCAGAGTTTTCCAACGATTCCACGGAAAGACCTTGGGGTACTGAGTTACTAGACTCAGTTGATGTTGCGGGTAGTATTCCACTGATGGTAGGGTTGCTGGAGCTATGATTTTCTCCTCCAGGAACAGTTGCTGATGTCTCAGTTGAATGAGAGGTGTTCGGTAGTGGTGATGGTTCAGAAGGAGCTGAGTCAGTAGTGGATGCTGTAAAAACTGTTCGAGGGCCTACTAGGGCAGTAGTGCTTGCTTCACACTTATTAGATGGGATTATTATTCCCAGATTGTCGGCAAAAAAATGTTTTACGCCCGCTCCAAGGGGGCCGGGATCATCGGAAAGACAAATGTCTTCTATCGCAAGACCTGTACCAACTGCAGCTCCTGTTCTGAGAAGAGCGTCTTTAGCAGCTCTGCCAAATGGAACCAAAAAGTTCTCGATAACTTTTGTTCTCAAGGTAGCGCCAAGTATAACTTTTGCTGCTTGTGCACTGGCTTGAGCAAGTGGTTCTGCCGCATGGGTGGCCATGGGCTGAGCGAAAGCTAAGCCTAACCCTAAAAATAAAATCTTTTTTGAAATGCTTTCCATGACCATAACCTCCACAGCTAATATCGATCGAAAAGACCTACGCATTACATTTAGGACTAAGATACCGCAATCAAAAAGGGGGGCAACTGGGTATCTTGTGTCAAATTCTAATTGTATTAAGAAAGGGTGACGGCTTTGAATTTTGGGCTTAACTGTTTGTACAGCTTGCCCAAATCGCTGGATACTTGTTTGGTGTTGGCAAGCGTTGGGAGGAAGTTGGTGTCCCCATACCAACGAGGTAATACATGGGCGTGCAGATGGGCAGGGATACCCGCACCAGCTGCTTTACCTAAATTAAGCCCAATATTAATTCCCTGAGCTTTTACTTCAGTTTTAAGGATGGTTATACAGTGGGAACTTAGTTGAATAAGTTCGTGTTGAGCTTCAAGAGAAAGATCTTCAAGTCCCGATTTGTGCTCAAGTGGAATGATAAGAAGGTGACCGGGGTTGTAGGGATATCGATTGAGAAAAAGAGCATGGTGTCGGTAACGGGCGACTATAAAATTTTCCTCATCATTTGTTTGCGCGATACGTACACAAAAAACACATTCTTCAGGGCTAACAGTTTCCTGCCCTTTTGGCCCTTGTGCTGTTGATGTTGTGTATTCTTCTCGCCACGGAGCATAGAGGATATCCATGTTTCACTTCCTACCAAAATAAAGGGAAATAAGTACCCATTTTACTCCCGTTGTCAGAAGATTAAAAATAGTTTTTTCGTTTTGCTAACCAGAGCGGGCCGTGGTATGGTAATCCGCATTCACAAAGTTCTTAGTAGCTGTGAAGGAGAAAGTATGCAACGTCCGGTCATGATAGTTGTTGGGACACGCCCCGAGGGCATTAAAATGTTGCCGGTGTACTTTTCTTTAAAGAGTGCCGGAATTCCGGTTTTTCTGTGTTCAACAGGTCAACACAATGAACTTTTGCAGGAAGTTTTTGATCTCTTTAACGTTGTCCCCGATCTGCGCCTTTCTCTCATGAAGCCCGGGCAGGATCTTTCTTATGTGACGTGTGCCGTGCTTGAGGCAATGAAGCGGGTATATCAGGAGCATAAGCCTTCCTTGGTGCTGGTGCAGGGGGATACTACCACTGTGATGGCAGCAGCTCTTGCTGCCTTTTATGAAAAAATTCCTGTGGGACATATTGAGGCGGGGTTACGGACAGGAGATAAATACAGTCCCTATCCAGAAGAAGCAAATCGTGAGATTGTGGGTCTTCTTGCTGAATATCACTTTGCGCCAACGTCTCTTGCGGTGGGGAATCTACTTGCTGAGGGAAAGCCACGGGAAAAAGTTTTTTGTATTGGAAACACCGTGGTTGACGCACTTCGCATTGTTGAGGGAAAAATAAAAAAAGGTGAGGCAGCGGTGCGGCCGGCAGTGCGAGATGCTTTGGTGCTTGCTCAAACACGGCACCAGAAAAAAATTCTTGTAACGGCACACCGTCGTGAATCTTTCCCCGACGGAATTGCACGCATCATCAAAGTTGTTAAAAGCTATGCACAAGCGCATTCTGACTGTGCCTTCTTTTATCCGTATCACCCCAATCCGGTTGTGGTAGCGGCAGTCAAAGAAGCGCAGCTTGAAAAAGAGAAAAATGTTTTCCTCTTTTCTCCTCTTTCTTATCACGAACTAGTCTTTATTCTTGATGCATCTGATTGCGTGATGACTGATTCTGGAGGGATCCAAGAGGAGGCGGTAAGTCTTGGTAAGGATGTACTTGTATTACGTGAAAAAAGTGAAAGAATGGAAGGGGTGTGGGAGGGACTTGCTACCATCGTGGGAACGCAGGAGGAAACTATTATGCAGGCACTCAACAGGATTCTTGGTGGGAACGTGAAGCAATCACCAGTACGTACATCGGTGTACGGAGACGGGTATTCAGCAGATCGTGTAGCACGTGTCATCAAGGTCATGCAAGCGACTCAGGTCGCTCAGAAATGAAGGCATGAAAAGGAAAAGGATATGAGTATGGAAAAAATAAAAGCATCTGAAACTCCAAAAAAAGTGTGTGTTGTAGGATTAGGCTATATCGGTCTTCCTACGGCAATTCTTGCAGCACAGGCAGGGCTTCGTGTGGTGGGAATTGATATCAATGAAGAAGTGACTGGATGTGTTAATCGGTGTTGTCCTATCATCAAAGAGCCGGAAATCGTACAAAAATTAAAGTCGGTTCTTGATAACAAACATTTTTATGCAACTACCATTTACGAGCCTGCCGATTTTTTCATCATTGCTGTTCCTACTCCCTTTACGTCTGACAAAAAAGCAGATCTTTCCTATGTCTATGCAGCTGCTACGTCGGTAGCAGGAGTTTTGAAAGCGGGCGATACCGTTATTCTTGAATCGACCGTACCAGTAGGAACAACAAAACTGGTTGCTCAGCTTCTGGCGTCAAAAACGGGACTTTCGATAGGACAGGATTTCTTTGTTGCTCATTGTCCTGAACGAGTCCTTCCTGGAAATATTTTTCACGAACTAAAAGTTAATGATCGCATTATCGGCGGAATCGACAGAGCATCAACGCAGCATGTTGCTGAGTTTTATAAATACTTTGTAAGTGGGGATCTCTATCTGACCTCAGCAGAAGCTGCAGAAATGGCAAAGCTGGTGGAAAATAGCTACCGAGATGTGAATATCGCATTCGCTCACCAAGTTGCTTCCATGGCGCAAGAAGCAGGTCTTGATCCTTATGATCTTATCGACCTTGCAAATAAACATCCTCGCGTGAAAATTTTACGCCCTACGGTGGGTGTCGGTGGGCATTGCTTGGCAGTAGACCCTTACTTTTTAATTGAAACATTTCCACACCAGACAGCGCTTTTACAAGCGGCACGAGAAGTAAATGAAAAAAGACCATTTGAGGTGATAGCAGCTCTTGAGCATAAGGTTGCAAAATGGAAAGAAACACACCCTGGTCGGACCTGTCGAGTGTTATTGTTGGGTGCAACGTACAAGGCCGACGTTGACGATTTACGAGAGTCTCCAGCGCTTCAAATAGCTCGCCATCTTATTAAAAAGAATGAAATGGAAATTTTGATTTGTGAACCAAATGTTTCAAAGCAGGCACTTGGTACTGATCTGGCGCGTCATGCGGTTTCTCTGCAGGATGGTGTTGACGCTGCTGACATTGTGGCTTGTTTGGTGGCACATTCGCCGTTTAAGTCTCTGGATAAAAAACTATTGGCCCATAAAAAGTTTATTGATTTTTGTGGACTGCTTCATACCCCCCATCAACAGTCTCCATCTCAGGAGCAGTTCTTTTGGGCAGCGTGCAGTTATGATGAGGTGCAGGAACGAGAACAGGTTCGCATGGCTCATCTGACCCAACAAGCAGTTGAAAATGAGGAGGTCCCGTGAGACAGCTTTTTCTAGAAAAAGGAGCGGTGATTGTACAAGAGGTGGCGCAACCATCGCTTGATGAAAAGTCGGTTTTAATTTCTGTTCATTACTCCTTTATTAGTTCTGGCACCGAAGCTGCAACAATATCGAATGCCCAGCGCAGTATGATTTTTAGCAATGTGCCTCATAAGATAAAAATGGTTCTTCAATCGATGGCTGATCATGGACTTGAAGGAACTCGAGGCCTTATTGCAAGTAAGCTTAAGGGCAATTTGCAGGCGCTTGGGTATTCTTGTTCAGGCCGTGTTCTTGCCGTTGGTAAAAAAGTAACAAAATTTCGTGCTGGTGATTTTGTTGCGTGTGCCGGAGCTGGGTGGGCAAATCATGCTGATGTAGTATGTGTTCCTGAAAATCTGGTCGTGGCAGTTAAAGATGAAGCCTTTGTAAAACATGCAAGCATCACCACCATAGGATCTATTGCGTTACAGGGAATACGTCGGGCTGAAGTACAACTGGGTGAGGTGGTTTGTGTGATGGGGCTTGGTCTTTTGGGGCAAATTACGGTGCAGCTTGCAAAACAAGCAGGATGTACGGTGGTGGGAGTTGATCTTCTTCCTGAACGCATGGCCTTAGCAACAGAGCTGGGCGCCGATTATGTGTTTAATGGAACGTCAGAATCGTTTGAAAAAGACCTGAGTTTTTTGACTCATCACAAAGGGGTTGATTGCACCATTATTACTGCAGCAACTTCAAGCAGTGATATTGTTCAGCAAGCAATGGAAGTAACGCGACGCAAGGGGAAGGTTGTCGTGGTTGGAGATGTAGGTCTTAATCTGCAGCGCAATCCCCTGTACAAAAAAGAAATAGATTTTCTGATTTCTTGCTCCTATGGGCCGGGTCGTTACGATACAAGTTATGAAGTTGAAGGAAGAGACTATCCCTTTGACTACGTTCGTTGGACCGAAAATCGTAACATGGAAGCGATTGTCGATCTTATTAGTAAAAAGAAGCTGTCAGTCGATAAATTGGCAACGCAGGAATTTTACATCGAAGATGTGGCAAAGGCGTATGATCTGATAAAAAGTAAGGGTGTTTTGGGTGTTATTTTGCGTTACACACCAAAAAATGATCTTCTTTTTGTTCCTGCTGTTAAAAAGCCGCTTCTTGAAAAGCCTATCTCATTTAAGGTTGCACCAGGGAAAAAACTACGTATTGGCTTTGTGGGCGCAGGAGGGTTTTCAAAAGTAAAACTTCTTCCTATTGTTTCACAGCTTAAAGATACAAAAATATCAGCCATTGTGGATGCGGATGTTACGAATGCAAAAAATGTGTGTCGTACGTATGGCGCTGCCGTTGCCTTGACTGATTCACGGGATCTTGTTGAACGAGATTTGGTTGATGCGGTGGTGATTGCATCTCCTCACAAATTTCATTGTGATCAAGCATTAGAGGCACTTTCTCATGGTAAAGCGGTCTTTCTTGAAAAACCGATGGCAACAAGTTTTGAGCAATATAAAAAGTTAAATACCTTTTTAACTGAAAACCCAAACGTTCCTTTCTGTGTTGATTATAATCGCTCATTTGCGCCTTTTATTCAGAAAATAAAATGGGAGCTCGTGTCGCGCATATCTCCTGTTGTCATTCATTATCGTATGAATGTTGGCTATATTGCGGCGGACCATTGGACGCAAACTGATTTGGGAGCGGGGCGTGTGATTGGTGAGGCGTGTCACATCTTTGATATGTTCTGTTTTTTGACAGGTGCAAAGCCGGTTGCTGTTTCAGTTGAATCATTAAAGCCACGAACTGATGATCTTTTCCCTACCGATAACTTTTCGGCGCAAATTAGTTTTGATGATGGTTCTGTGTGTACCTTGTTGTATACCGCACTGGGGCATGCAGGGCTTGGCAAGGAACGTATGGAAGTTTTTTATGACTCCAAATCTATCGTGATGGATGATTACAAGATCCTCCAAGGGTTTGGCTTGCCACATAGTTTTAATGAAAGCACGCGATCCCCTGATAAAGGACATCAAGTTTTGATAGAGAAGTTCTTTGCTGGTCTTCAAACTGAGCAACGGAAAATGCCTATCCCTGTTGAGCGCCTTACAAGAGTTGCAGAATTAACACTCATCATTGATGAGCTTGTCTGCAAAGGCGGAGGCACGAGAGATTTTGCTGGATAGCAAGAGAATGCGCAAAAAAGAGAGATGCCGTGGAAAACAAACATGTCTATGCAATCACTCTAGCGGGGGGGCAGGAGGGGTCTTTGTGGCCTCTTGTGCGTAAACGTAAGAAAGAGCTTTTCGGCAGTACTCCTGAAGAGTCATTAGTTGGGCAGGCGATTACACGTGTGCATTCGTTTGTTCCGTACGAACATCATTGGGTTATTACCACACAAGAGCAAGCTGAAGATCTTCTTCCATTGCTCGTTTCTCATGCAGGAAAGATTATTACAGAACCGGATGATCGAGGTACTGCAGCAACCTTTGTGCATGCAGCATTTGTTCTTGCGGACCAAGATCCGCATGCTGTTGTGGTTTTTCTACCTGTTGAGCACCATATTCCTCAAGTTTCTAAATTTTTAGCATTTCTTTCGCATGCGGTTGATTTTGCTACAAGCCATGAACGGTTAGTAGTTTTGGGGCTTCCTGCTTTGTGTGCATCTTCAGAGTATGGGTATCTTGCTTATGATACTGCCACTCTGGAGTATCCTGCGCCTGTAGCATTTTTTCATGAAAATCCTCCTCCTTCGCTGTGTGAGGCATACGTCAAACAAGGATTTTTGTGGAATAGCGGCATTATGGTGTGTCAAGTAGGAGTTTTTTTAGAACAGTGCCATACGGTGATACCAGAGGTATTTGAAGAGGTGTATGCCTATCTGTATCAAGAAGGTGATTATTACGGCATTCCCGAGCTTTCGATAAAAAAAGATTTTTTGGAAAAAGTACCTTGTGTTTCTGTGTTGCCGGCAGATTTTATCTGGTTTGATGTGAACAATTTGGAAAAATTTCTTTCTGTGCATAAGCGGGCAGCAGGAGAAAAACGGGTCGTCTGCATCGACGCGCATGACAATCTTGTTGACGCACAGGATTCTCTTGTTGCACTTGTTGGAGTCGATAACGTGTGTGTGGTACAAAGTGACGGGATTCTTCTCATTGTACATCGTGACCAGATCGATAAAGTTAAAAATGTTCTTGATCTTTTAAAACAAGAACGCAACGAAGAATACCTGTAAAAAGGAGGGGATCATGTGTGGATTTGCGGGGTACCTTGCCACAGGCAAGCAGTTTATAGTTGATGACGTACTTCTTGAAAAATTGCACACCACGATTGCCCACCGAGGGCCTGATGGAGCTGGAACCTGGGTTTCTGAGCGCTATCGTGCAGTATTTGCCTATCGTCGCTTAAGCATCATTGATTTGACGCAGGCAGGATCACAGCCCATGTTTGATCGAGATAAAACGGTGGTCATTATATTTAATGGAGAGATTTACAACTATCGAAAACTGCGCACTGAACTTGAAGGCAGAGGGTATGAGTTTATCTCCCAAAGTGACACGGAAGTTTTTTTGTACGCATTCAAGGAATGGGGAATTGGTTGTCTTGAAAAACTTGAAGGCATGTTTGCTGCAGTACTGGGCGATCTGGTTAACGATGAATGGTACTGTGTGCGCGATCGCATTGGGGTAAAACCTTTTTATTTTTCACTCGAGGGTGGCTATTTCAGTTTTGCATCAGAAATTAAAACGCTCTGGAATTTACCGTGGCTTACTAAAAAATTGAATTCACAAGCGTTGTATCACTACCTCACTTTTCTGGTTACTCCTGCTCCTTATACCTTGTACCAAGGGGTCTACAAACTTCCGGCAGGCATGTATCTCAAGCTTGATAAGCAACGAGAAGTGTCATTCCATGAATGGTATTCGCCCCTTATTTCTGCCCAATTTTATCGTCAAGAAGATCTTACCAATGAACAGTTTTGTGTGAGTGAGATTCGTACTCTTCTGACAGATGCTGTTCAAAAACGCATGATATCGGACGTTCCTTTTGGCGTATTTTTATCGGGGGGGATCGATTCAAGCTTAATCACGGCCTTAATGTCTCGGTTTACCGATCGAGTCAAAACGTTCAATGTGTCGTTTTCCGATGGGCCTGAATACAGTGAAGTTGCGTGGGCGCGTAAGGTCTCAAAGCTTTTTAACACCGAGCATCACGAAATTACCATCTCAGAAAAAGAAGCATTCGAATTTTTTCAAACCATGGTCTACCACCAAGATGAACCGTTAGCTGACTCTGTCTGCATCCCGCTGTACTACGTTTCGAAATTGCTGCGTGATGCCGGAGTGACGGTAGTGCAGGTAGGAGAGGGGTCTGATGAGCTCTATTGCGGCTATCAAACCTATGGACAGTATCTTGATGTGTACCGTCGATACTATCGGCCTACTGTTGGAGTTCCTGGTGCGGTGAAACAAGCAGGAACCTGGCTTGCCTCTCGCCTCTTCCCTCACAAATATTCACGGCTTGGACTTTTAGAACAGTGGGCATCGGGACATCATCTTTTCTGGTCTGGCGCTTTGGCGTTTACTGAAGGGTGGAAACAAGAACTTTTAACAGGAGCGAATACAAATATTTTTGAAGATCCTGTGGTCAGGAAAATCTATCCAGGGCTTGATCAGGCGTACGATAGTTACGCGATCGTTGATTATCACCTTAAAAAATTTTATGAAACATTGCCGGGCGGTGATTTTTTACAGTCGATGATTTACCTGGAACTCAAGCAACGGCTACCAGAATTGCTATTGATGCGGGTTGATAAAATGACCATGGCAACATCAGTGGAAGGTCGTGTTCCTTTTCTTGATCATGCACATGTTGAATTTGCATTTCAGGTTCCGACTTCGTTGAAATATCGTAATGGCATGACCAAGTACATTCTTAAAAAGGCGTGCGAGGGGATTTTGCCCGACGATGTCATCTATCGTAAAAAAGTGGGATTTGCCGCTCCAACAACGCGCTGGTTTAAGCAAGGTACCTATTTTAGGGATTATTTTGTCGACCTTGTGGAAAGAAAACGGGATGCACTTTCGGTTGTATTTGAAAAGCAAGCTATTGAGATGCTTCTTTCTCGTACGCAAACAACGCGGGCTAATTATGCCACGCAGTTGTGGGTGGTGCAGAATGTGTTGGCAACTGAGGTCTTTTGAGTGAAAAGAGGGCATATTCTCTATCTGCGTGCTGATATCTGGGACGAAGAACTCGTGGCAGGAGGTTCAGTTACGCATACCTTGGGGGTCATAAAAGGATTTAATGATCTGGGGTACCCAGTGGTCTGCGCCTGTTCATGCCTTGATTCTGTTCTGAATAATGTTCAACTTGAATCACTGATAAAACTTTCCAATCCTTCCTGGTTACGGCCATTAAAGTGGAAAGCAAACTGTTTTCTGTCCTCATTCTTTTTCTTTTTCCAAACACGGCCATTGGTAAAAAACTATCCCGTTTCGTGCATTTATCAGCGCTACACACTTCTGAATTTTACTGGTGTGTTGCTTGCCTGGTGGTACAAAAAAAAACTTATCTTGGAATACAACTGTTCTGAAGTGTGGACCGCTTTCACCTGGGTGTCTGAAAAAAAATTAGCTTTTCTTATACGGCCTTTTTCGTGGATTGAACGATGGACAATAAGACAAGCAGATTATCTTGTGGTAGTTTCAGAAATCTTAAAAAATGAGCTTATTGGGTGGGGAATTCCTGAACACAAAATCCTCGTAAATCCCAATGGCGTTGATACCGATCAGTTTGATCCTGAACGAGTAAAAAGAGAGTGTATGCAATGAATGAGACGGTCATTTCCTCAAAAAAAACATGGAAAACGGTCCTGAGTGAACTATGGGATTACCGAGAGGTTTTTCTCTTTTTAGGATGGCGTGATATTTTGGTTCACTATCGCCAAACAGTTATCGGGATTGTGTGGGTGTTGCTTCGTCCTTTGTTGACCGTTGCTATTTTTACGATTATTTTCAGCCGCATTGCGCATATTCCAAGTAGCGGTGCTCCATATCCACTGGTAGTCTTTTCGGCGATGTTAGCATGGCAATTTTTTGCCGATACGTTGATGTATGGAAGTAGTAGTTTTGTCGTTAACGTCGAACTTGTTTCAAAAGTCTATTTCCCTCGCATGATTTTACCGGCAAGCAGAATCTTTTGCAGCTTGGTTGATTTTGGAGTTGCCTTCTTTTTCTATGTCATCTTATCAATTGTTCGCTATGGGGTGTGGCCCTCGTCAAAATTCTTGTTACTCCCACTTTTTGTTGGTTGGTTGTGTATTTTCTCATTTGTGGTGAGCCTTCTTTTTGCTACGCTCATTGTTCGCTATCGTGATTTTCGTCACATTTTGCCGTTTGTTGTGCAGCTTGGGATTTATTGCACGCCGGTTGGGTTTGAACTTTCTGCAGTGCCTCATGGCCTGCGATACCTTCTGGCCTTGAATCCGTTAGCGGGAATTATCAATGGATTTCGTTACAGTTTGCTTTCAGAACCGTTGTATCTGGGGCCGGTCCTTGTTTCTTGTGGTATCACGGTGGCTAGTTGTGGGGTGGCGCTTCTGTACTTTAAAAAAGCAGAAGAAAGTTTTGCGGATCTGATTTAGGAAGCATATGAAACAGATTATTGTTGAACATCTTTCAAAGACGTATGAAATCGATGCGTATGAAAAACGAGATATGAGTTTTCGTGAATTGCTTCTTTCGCAGGCTTCAGCGTTGTTTAGACGTAAAACTAAGCAATCAACCTTTTATGCTCTTAATGATGTTTCTTTCGATGTCGAGCAAGGAGAGGTTCTAGGCATCATTGGTAAAAATGGTTCGGGCAAAAGTACCCTCCTTAAAATTTTGAGCAAAATTACGACTCCCACCAGCGGTCGAGCGATTATTCGAGGCAGAGTTTCAAGCCTTTTAGAAGTGGGGACAGGGTTCCATGCAGAACTGACGGGCCGAGAAAATATTTATCTGAGCGGTGTCATTTTAGGTATGCGTCGCTGGGAAGTAAGCCAAAAGTTCGATGAAATTGTGGCATTTTCAGGGATCGAAAAGTTTCTTGAAATTCCGGTTAAAAAATATTCCTCAGGTATGCGATTACGCCTTGCGTTTTCGATTGCCGCACATTTGGGCTCTCAAATCTTGTTGATTGATGAAGTGCTTGCGGTAGGGGACTATGAGTTTGAAAAGAAATGTATTGATTCGATGGGTGCATTGGGAAAAGAAGGGCGTACGATTATCTTCGTTTCCCATCAACTTCAAGCGGTCAGAAAATTGTGTTCCCGTGTCATGGTGCTCAGTAAAGGGCAACAACAGTTTATGGGAGCGCCTGCTGATGCTATTAAAACCTATTTGGGAGTAAATACCTTATCACGCAGTTCGATGCTGTGGGGGCACGATGGCTTGGTCCTTGGCTCGGTAATCACCTTGTATGCGGTAAAAGTGGTGAATGCATCGCTGCAAGAAACTGAGCAATTCAATTTGGAAGAAAAAGTCACCATTGAAGTTGTGTATGAGGTGGTTGATAAGCAAAAGGAACTCCTTGCCATTCTCTTTTTCTATGACGAAACGGGCACTCTTTTATTTTCAACTTCCTACCTGTTGCATTCTTATGCATCTGACCAACAGGCACAAAAGACTTCGCTCTTTTGCAGTATCCCAGAGCATATTTTCCAAGAAGGAACGATAGCTGTTGGTCTGAGTATTTTTAATCGTGGCAATGAAGGGGAAATGATGGATTTTGATGAAGCAACGGTGTTTGCCGAAAAAGAGTTAGTCTCCTTTACTATGCGACAAGAACAACAAAACGATTTCATGCTTGATGAAACATTTTGGCAGGACCAAAAGGGAAAAATAAAACCACGAGTAACGTGGCAGATACGATCCTAAGGGGAACAATGATTACGATTCTTTTGCTCTCTCACAATAATCCAGATCACCTTAAACGTGCACTTTCATACTATAAACAGATCGAATTTAAGGGGCGCATTTTAATTGCCGATTCAAGCAAAGATGAATTTCGGCAACAAGTGAGGGATGTTCTTGTAGCAGCTGAGGAACGTCTTTTTGCACCAGTACTTTTTGAATACGATAAAGATCTCTCTTATATCGAGAAGATTGCTGCAGTAAGCCGGGAAGTTGTCACATCATATCTGCTGCTTGCTGGGGTTGATGATTTCTTTTCGCAACGAGGAATGCTTGAGGCTATGCACTTTCTTAAATCTCATCCTGATTACGCTTTTGCCTATGGAAGAATGTACGGATTTACCTATGATGGCAGGGATATTTCTTCCTATTATATCGGTTACTTTGATGGCATGATCTCATTTGAAAAAGATTCACCGCTTGAACGGCTTAGAGACTTTTTCCCGCGCTACAGTGCTTCTTTTTACAGTGTCTTTCGTACTTCTATTTTTCAAAATGTTCTTTCTCGTAGTGCCAAGGTTGCAAGGGAGTATGCTACCTCTGATAATTTCGCAACGATGCTTCTTCTTCTTGAAGGAAAGGCGAAATTCCTCCCTCTGCCGTTTCATTGGAGGGAGTTGAGCGATGATTCGTATGGAATGATCTACTTGCAAGAGTGGCTCATTGGTGAAAAATTTAAGCAGGACTTTGTTCGCATGAAGGCGTGTTTGAAAGAAGTTTTTATTGAAAAAAATCTCTGTTCTTCTGAACAGGCTGAGACTGTAAGTTCGCAATGTATCGATGAGTTTATAGAGCACCGAACTGCTTTGACTTTTGAACAGGAGCATTCATTGAAAAAAGTGATCAAGGGAAAACTGCCTCAACGAGTGCAAGATGCTTTGGCACAGGTAAAATTTGGAATAAAAAATTTCTTCATTTCAGCAAATCGCTCTGCTCTTTTAGATAAAAAGTCAGTGTACGCAAAGGAATTTGAAATCATGAAACATGAGATTGCTTCATCGGGTATCATGGCGCTTCGAACAGATGATTTTAGGTACACAAAACGCATTTAGGAGGAGCATGGTTACCATCGTATTGTTAACGTACCGAAATCCTGAACATCTAAAGCGAGCACTTTCTTTTTATAAAAAAATGATCCCTCAGGCAAAAGTAGTTGTTGTTGATTCAAACAAGGAAGAGGACAAGAAGTACACAAGAAGCTTTGTACAAGCTATATCAGATACATCTTATTCTCCTGTGCACCTTGAATTTGATCCAAGTACCTCGTTTGCCCAGAAGGTAGCAGGATGCCTTGATGCCCTGACCACTCCCTATACGCTTATTGCAGGGGATGACGATTTTTTTTCTCCCCATGCAATTACTGAGGCTGCAACCTTTTTAAAAAATCATCCTGATTACAGTTTTTTCTATGGATATCAGTATGGCTTTAGTTTTCAGGGTGGCATGGTCGATTGGTTTTGTTCTGGATATTATGAAAACCCTCGATCATTTGAACAAAATAATCCGCTAGAGCGCTTAAATTCCTTTCTGACAAGTAACATTGGACTCTTTTATATGGTTCTGAGGACAGACAAGTTTCGTGAGTGTGTGATGAGCTCTTATCGCTATGCTCCGTGCCTGGTCTTTTTCGATAATATGTTTGGGATGCAGGCTCTCATCAGGGGCAAGGGACATTTTTCTGCAGAGCCTTTTTATTTCAAAGAGATGAGTGACTTGGCCACTTCCGTCACTTACAACGTGACCTGGCTTTTGGGAAAAGATTTTGAAAAGCACAAAAGAATGTTGGAGCAAGGGTTGGCAGAAAGTTTTAGGGAATCTGTTGGTTTATCAGAGGCAGACGCGATGAGGGAGGCTGTAAGAGCTTCCAATGCATTTATTGACGGGGTCTTTGAATCCTTTTGTTTGGAACCTCGTGAACTTCCTTTCCTTGCAAGACAGAAAATGCGAATAAAAGCATTGGCTCCTCAGTTTGTAAAAAAAGCCATTGTTGAGTTCATGAGTACTGTGAGAAACAGAAAGATAGACGCCGGACAGCACTACCTTTTTGATGAAACATCGCCTTATTCTTTGGAATTCAAGGAAATTACTAAGGCAATTAAAGGATCGCACGTTGAGGCAACAAGAGGTGGATTTGAAGATACCTGGAGGCTTATAAGATGTTGATGAAAAAGAAATATGAAAATCCAGTAGTCATTTTGGCAGGTGGTTTGGGGACTCGGTTACGAGAAGAAACGCAGTTTCGTCCAAAACCTATGGTTCCTGTCGGTGGAAAGCCGGTGCTCTGGCACATTATGAAAGTGTATGCTCAGTATGGATTCTATCGATTTATTATTTGCCTTGGATACAAAGGTGAAATGATAAAAGAATACTTTTTGCAGTATCGGTTACAGGGAGTTGATTGCACGATTAATACAAGAACGGGTGGCATTATTGAGCACCAACAGAATGAGGAAGAGTGGGAAGTTACGTTGGTAAATACTGGACTTCTTGATCAAACCGGTTCACGAGTGTTGCAGATAGCTCCTTACATTGATACTGATACCTTTCTCCTGACGTACGGTGATGGTCTTTCTAATGTAAATATTGAAGATACGATGAACTTCCATCTTTCTCATAAAAAAATAGCGACCCTTACGAGCGTGTGTCCTCCCTCTCGATTTGGGAACTTGCGCATAGAAGAAAATGGTCTGGTGACTTCATTTTTAGAAAAAAAACCACTTGCTCTTGAAAGAATTAATGGTGGGTTTTTTGTCTGTGATCGAGCCATATTTGACTACTGTCCATCAGGATCACAAGCAGTTTTTGAAACCGATGTCCTTCCTATGCTTTCTGCAGAAAAGCAACTTATGGCGTATCAGCATGATGGGTTTTGGTACTGTATGGACACTGTTCGTGATCAGGAGCACCTTGAGGCGCTGTGGCAAAAAAACAATGCTCCCTGGAAAGTGTGGGGTGATGAGCAGATATTCAGAGCTGCCGTAAAAAGCTCACCGCTTAACAAAATTTCCCAAGGAACATTGTAACATTCTGCGTGAATTATAATTGAGGCTGACTTCCTGTTACCTGCACCCCGGTAAAAACTTGTTGTGCGAAGAACTTTTTACAGAGTGTGCCTATTTCCTTGATGCTTTCCGGTTTTACGCGACAGTGGAAAGGAAGTGAAACGAACTCTTCGTAAATGTTGTTTATAACGGTTAAATCACCTTTCTTGCGATCAGAGAAGTACGTAAAAAGATGTCCTGGCTTCCAATGCGTTCCTGTCTCAAACCCTTGTTCTTGCATCACTTTTCTAAATTCATCGCGGCGATCTTTAGGAAGGCGAGGAACATATAAAAGCGGAATAATGTCATCAAGATTGCAATGTGGGATGCGCATTTCTTCAATGCCGGAAAGTTCCTGAGTGTATAACTCAAAAAGAGAGCGCTGGATGGCAGTGATACGGTCTATTTTTTCTAACTGTGCAATACCAAGCGCGGCGTGAACGTTTGCAAGATGGTACCTGAATCCTTCTTTAGTAACGTCGTATCCCCAGGCGCGTCTGTTTTGATAATTTACGGCTGATGGTTGTGTCATTCCCATAATTCTTAGTTCTTGAGCGTGGCGTTGTTCTTCTTCTGTTTTAACAGCAAGGATTCCCCCATCAATGCAGGTAATGGTTTTAACAGGGTCAAAACTGAATGCTGCAAAATCAGAAAAACTTCCGATCATTTTTCCCTTGTATTTCCAGCCAAATGAGTGGCAGGCGTCGTGAATAATCCGAAGATTATATGTTTTGGCAAGGTATTCAGCTTTTTCATAATCTGGTTGCCAGCATCCATAATCGATGATGATGATAGCTTTTGTTCTTGGGGTAATCAGTTGTTCTGCTTTGTCTAAATCGATGCAGAAATTGTCATCTCTGCTATCGCAAAACACGATATCGGCCCCTGTATGTTCAATTGCTTGAAAATCAGCAATGTTGTTAAGCGAAGGAGTGATGACTTCATCGCCTTTTTTAACTCCGGCAAGAACAAGTGCAAGGTGGATGGCTGCATAACCAGTGCTGACTCCGACAAAATAGCGATCAGATGCCTGACAATAGGCCTGTGCTTTGTCTTCAAACTCTTTGGTATAGCTGCCTTGTCCAAGCCATCCAAGTTCAAGTGCTTTTGAGACTGCGTCAAGGTCGACCTGTTCAATGAACGATCCAAATACCGTTTCTTTGTACTGCATAAAAATCCTTTCTTACATTGAGAAAAAGGGTGCTGATTGATCTTTTTGTGAAATAATGAGGTTTTCTTTGAGAGGCCACGTGATGGCAAGTGTTGGGTCATTCCAATGAAGGGTTCGTGCTGTTTCAGGATGGTAATATTCTGAAATTTTATAAAGAAGGATAGTGTCGTCTTTCAACGACTGAAATCCATGAGCAATGCCTGTGGGGATATAGAGCGCTTGTGGGTTTTGTGCATCTAAGATGACTGAGATCCATGTTCCAAATGATGGTGAGTCTTTGCGCAGATCTACCATGACATCAAATAACTCACCCTGAATGCATTGAATGAGTTTTATTTCTGGGTAGGGATCTTGATAGTGAAGTCCGCGCAATGTTCCCCGTTTTTTACTATATGACATACTGTCTTGCACAAAGTCTGTGCACAGGCCATGCTCTTGAAACATTTTTTTACAAAATGTTCGTGCGAAAAATCCGCGCTCATCGGTGTGCTTTTCGAGCGTGAGAAGAAAGGCCCCAGGTATTGAAAGTTCTTGAAAAATCATGAAACCACCAAATCTAGCATTTTTGTACAACGTAGGTGCTGTACCGGTCAGCCTCAAGGAGAGATCGGCATTCGCTGAGAGGTCCCATGGACGCCACAAGCTTGAATCCGCAATCAGCAAGAAGAGTGAGGATTGTTTCCTCTTTAAAAAGTCTAATGTGGTGAATAACCTCTTCAGTGCCTTTTTTGAATGCGTACTGATAGGTAAGTACGCATTCAAGTGTTTCAGGAGAAAAAGAGGGAGTAACTTTTCGTCTTACAATTTCGGTGGGAAACGATATGTCGTCTTCCAAGTACCTTGGCGGGGTTGCTAAGATGGCTTTGGTGTGCCAACAATCGAATACAAAGATACCGTTGTGTTGAAGTGCATTTGCCACTGCTTCGAAAAATGCCTTGAGTGCTGTTTCATCACTCAGACAGTTGATAACATTAAAAAGAGCGTAAGCATAACTATAGGTGCCTTGTTCTTTCTCAACTGATTGGCATTGGAAGTGGACGTTTTGTAGTGTTCCTTGTTTTTCTTGCGCTTGCCGTATCATGTGAGGCGAAATGTCGATTCCTTTCACCACATATCCTTGGCGTGCAATATGGAGTGCATGTTCACCTGTCCCGCAACCGATATCGAGGATTGGTTTTTCTACCGTGAGTCTCTGTTGTTTAAAAAGAGAAATAAGATTCTGAGCCTCTTGCTGATAGGGCTTTTTGGTAGTGTAAAAAAAATCGTAATGTTGAGCGAAAAACGAATTATACGTTGAATTGCTGTTTGGGAAGTTATTCATCTTTTTTAATTTCGATTTTATTAATTTCTTCTGATGGGTATTCAATGAATTCAAAAGGTCTTGGAACCATTGACCAGCAGCATGTATTGGGTAAGAGAGGGAGCTTTGTTCCTAAATAATGGTTCAGAATGATGCGGAAACTGTTGACGGGAGTTACGTCCTCTGGGATAGAGGGCTTGTCGTTTTCGGGAAAATGATAGGCATTTAAAATACCCATGCGTTCTGGTAAAAGTCGGCTTTGAAAGCGCCCATCTTTTTCATAAAAATATTTAAAATCCCCTTTGTACCATGCAACTCCATGATCACTTTGAATGATGATGATAGAGTCAGGATCATGGGTAAGCATTGTAGTGAGGGTAGGGAGGAGCTTTTGGTTAAGAGCAGTGAGTTGTTTTTTGTAAGGCTCACTGTAGTCGACTGAATGATCAAGGACCTTTTCGTACTCCGGTACCTCATTTCCATTTTCATCAAAGACAAAAGGATCATGAGGACAGAGGATGTGACAAAAAACAAAATGAGGGGAGGGAAGGGTTGCCGATTCTTCCAGGTAATGGAGTTGGTCTAAAATAGTTTTTGCAGGGGTTTTTTCTAAGCTTATACGAGGGAATCGTCGAGCAAAGGGTCCCCAAAGGCTTCTATCAAGAAGAAATGAGGTGAAGGATGAAAAATAGTAGTCTCCCAGTTCAAGGTCGGCAATTTTTAGTTGGAGTGTAAACCCGAATCCACTCGATATATGCACAAATTGATATCCGTACTCTTTGAGAAGTTGTATGAGGGGACTGCGTGAGATGGTTAAGGAAGGTGAGTAGCGCCATGGTGAGTAATAGGGCTTTTGTTTGTCTTCTTCGGGAACATCCAAGAAGTTCATAGAAAGAGACGATGGTAATGAGAGTGATGTCATTGAATAATTAGAACAACTTTTTCGTGCGATAAAAAATCCTTGTTGCTCAAGCTTTTCGAGAAAGGGGGTGTTGTCAAAATCGTACAAATTCTCTAAAACGTCATGCCGGGCGTATTCATCAAGAATGATGTAGTAGATATTGGGACGTTTTCTTGCCGATGCCTGCAGTTTTGGCGTGGCATCAGAAGCCCTATCGTTCTGGAACAACCGGGCAAAGAGAGGAAATGATGTGGACAAGAGCAATCCAAGGCTGAGAATGTTCTGTAGATTGTACAAGAAGCTGCATAATTTTTCTGAAGTGCTTTTGAGGCGGTATAAACATGCAAAGAAAAGAACGATCCATAAAGGAATGAGAACATTGTAGTTCCATATCTTGGTTGTTTCTTTGAGCAAAATAAAAGTAGGCGATGCATGGTTAAAAATGTACCCAAACGAAAAGAACATGAAGTTACTGAGACTTGCTGCAATGCTTGCCTTGACTGAATTTTTGAAATACGTGCGGTAGGCAACATAAAGAACCGTAGTTGCTGTAAAAATGAGAGAAAGATCGAGTGCTACTTCTCTAACAAAAACGTCTTCCCAGTTTTTTGACCACATAAAAATGACAGGATAGGAAGCAAATAACCAGGCAGAAAAGAGGGGAATAAGCCAATGATATCGCTGTGTGTTCATAATTTTTTCATCAAATATACTGCTCGCTTCGATTCTTTAATTTGTTCTTTTGAAAGAACGGTAAAATATTGGGAAAAACTGTGTTCAAAATTGTCTTGGTCGTAGGTGTCAAAAATATCGGCTCTGCTTTGTAACAATGTTTTTACCTTTTTATCCTCTTTAGGTACGAACTCAATGATGAGCCAGGTTGTTAATGAAGCACAATACGCGGCAGCTGCTTCCAGGGGCACGTTGTTTGAAATGGCAAGGTGATGTATCAGCGCAAGTGCAAGGATGCAATCAGGGTGAGGACGTTCTTGCAAGTTCTGACGTTCTTTGTTTGCCCATCCAAGCGCACAGCTTGGGTTCATCAGATCGATAAGCAAAGGCAAAAGTTTCTGATTTTGTTCTTTCTTGGCGGCACAATAATTTTTTTCAACACAGGCTGGGTCGATATCCATGGAAAGAACGAGATCGCTGTGCTGTGTTGCTAAGCGGCTAAATTCTCCATTGTTTGCTCCCAAGTCCCACGTTGTTTTTGGTTGGGCCAGGGCAAAGAATTCTCCAACCAGGCGTTTTTTATCTGCAAATCCTGTGGTGGTGTAGCTGTCGTCGTTGTAATAGTCCGCCCATTCGGTACCAGTTGCATGGTAGGTACAGTTTTTTATGCCACTTTCCAGGTTATCAAGAAGTCCTAAAAGCTGTGTCTGAGAAACGGTAGCAGTAGTTTTCTTGGTTGACTGAGATTCATACTTTTTTTGTGCATTAGCATGGAGGTGAATATGCAGGAGGAGTGGGAGTTTAAAATACGTTTTGAACGGTAAAAGTTTTGCTGCCAGATCGAGCGCAACCCCTTGTGTGTTAACTTTTAATAAAGAGTTAAGTCTGATGTCTGTGTATGCCATGAGTGCCAGAGGAGCCAAGAACTGTTCACAAAACTGTTTGTATGCAATCCATGGCTTTCCTGCTTCATACTTTTCAAAAGAAAGCGTATCAATAAAGATCGGGTGTGACCCTATAAACTGGACATTGTAAGCAGAGGCGTCTTTGAGGATCATGCCATGTGAAAGTGCTTCTTTGGTGATGGTAAGGGTTAGAAGAGCAGCGTCTTTCAGTTGACTGAAGGACCACTCATACGGATACGAGATGAATGGCACAAGCTGTGGCGCAATGACTCGTTGTTGTTTCGACCAATGCTCCGTTTTTTCAGTATGAGAAATCAGTAATTTTTTATCGATGAGGCTTTGATACAGTCCTGATGACATGAGTGCGTCATAGTGAGGAAAGTACGAAGGGGCTATCGAGCGGTTAAGAGTACCTTCGGACCAAAAGAGATAGCCACTTGGGTCACGGAAAGATCCTGCAACTTTTTCCATTACTTATCCTTTTTTCTACCAAAGCTTGAAAAATATGCCTTGATCGAACTCCAGTAGGTCTTGATGGTGTACAGTGCTCCCAATCCGCCTGCAAGCAGAAGTTGAAGGAGATAGCTGCCAGTACCTGGATCAATATAGGCGTGAGCAAGTGAGGGGAGCAAAAGAAGTGCGAGCGTTACGATTTTCATACGGCTCCTTTCTTTCAAAAAAAATTTAAGAGATTACAGTACTTATTCCAAAAGCAGGAAAAAGTCCATTTCGTTTATAAACCTTTTTGCCTTAAAAGTGACTGCGCTATGCGTACAAAAATAACGTTCGGTTTTTTAGGAACTTTTGGTCCCTGGCATGGTGTGGACGTGCTTCAGGAACTTATTCCTCAGGTGGTAAAGCAGGAACATGCAGCTCATTTTTTGTTGGTGGGGGAGGGCGCTGGTCGGGTGGCTCTTGAAGAACAGTTGCGCCGTGAAGGAGTACTGCCACACGTTACGTTTACGGGAAAAATTGTACCGAGTGTAGTACCTTCGCATCTCGTGCACTGTGATGCCTTTTTATGTCCTACACAACCAAACAGTGATGGTTCTCGGTTTTTTGGTTCTCCGACCAAATTGTTTGAATATTTAAGTATGGCCCGTCCCGTCATTGCATCCGATCTTGAGCAAGTTGCAGAAATTGTAAGCCCTGCGTTGTACGTGTCCGATATTCGTAAGGAGCAAAAACCAGTGACTGATGAAGTGGGAATTTTGGTGAACCATCACGATATTCAAGGATTTGTGGATGCCTGTTTATACGTTGCAGCACTTTCAGAACATGAACGAATAAAAATGGGAGAAAATGCGCGCAAGAAGGCATTGAATCAGTATACGTGGCGCTCGCATGTTCAGAAAATTGTCGATCATAGTGAGCTCTAATTGCAGCTAAAAAGGCTTTGCTTTTTTTCCTAAAAAAGAGAAAACTAAGGTCCACACGCGGTGGAAAAAAGGATTGTAGATTTTAAAAAGGTCTAAAAAAATGGTGCAGGAGCAAAGGTTTCTGTGGAAAAACCGGTCGGTTTTTGTAACAGGCGCAACAGGGCTTCTGGGTGGATGGTTAGTCGAAGAACTTGTTACTCAGGGTGCGTCAGTTACGGTGCTTGTGCGTGATCGTGTTCCGCTTTCATTGTTAGCAACGCACAGTCTTGAAGATAAAGTTTCATACGTTACTGGTGATCTGTGTGATTTTCAGTCACTCCTCCGGATTCTTAATGAGTTTGATATCGAAACGGTGTTTCATCTTGGAGCTCAGGCAATTGTTGGGTATGCCAATCGTTCGCCCCTTTCGACCTTTCATTCAAATATTGAAGGGACCTGGAACCTGCTTGAAGCGTGCCGATTATCTCCTTGGGTGAAAAAGATCGTGGTTGCATCGAGCGATAAAGCATATGGAACTGCTGAAATACTTCCCTACACGGAAGATATGCCGCTGCTTGCTAAGCATCCGTATGATGTCTCAAAAAGTTGTTCGGATCTTCTTGCACAATCGTATTTTCATACCTACCAGTTACCGGTCTGTGTAACGCGGTGTGGTAACATTTTTGGTGGTGGCGATTTGCATTTCAACCGTATCGTACCAGCCACCATTCGTTCACTGCTTCATGATGAACGTCCCATTATTCGTTCAAATGGTCTTTTGGTGCGTGACTATGTCTACGTAAAAGATGTCGTAGATGGCTATCTGACGATTGCACAGCAGATGGATAATCCAGCAGTAGTTGGGCAGATATTCAACTTGAGTGAAGAGCGTCCGTTGGCGGTTCTTGAAATGGTAGCACTGATTGCGCAAGCAATGGGTAAAGAGCAGTACGAACCTATTATTCAAAATAATGCATCGGGTGAAATTCCTGAACAGTATCTTTCCTGTAAAAAAGCACGTGAACTACTTGGATGGAAAGCTGTTTTTGGTGCAGAAAAGGGCCTTCAAGAAACGTGTACTTGGTATCGTAATTTTTTTGAAGAGCATCCGTATCAAACGCTACTGCCTGCAGCCCGTACAACGTCATGTCCCTCACTTGTATGAAAAAGAAACTTTCTTTTGTTGTTCCCGTGTATAACGAAGAGCAAAATCTGCCGCTGCTTTATAAAAAACTGTCTGAGTTGATGAACTCTTGCACCGAAAACTATGATGCGCAAGTGGTGTTGGTGAACGATGGGAGCCGAGATCGATCATGGCAGATCATACAGGAATTGGCGCGTCAAGATTTTCGCATCAAGGGTATCTGTTTTACCCGTAACTTTGGTCACCAAATGGCATTAACCGCTGGATATGATGCGGTTGATGGGGATGCGATCATAGGACTCGATGCTGATCTTCAAGATCCACCTGAGCTGATCTATGAAATGGTCAAAAAATGGGAAGAAGGATTTGCCATTGTGTATGCACGTCGCATTTCACGCAATGACGGTTTTTTAAAAGATATGACTGCAACATTGTATTACAAGCTTTTGCATTCTGTTGCCGATGTTTCCATTCCGCGCAACGTGGGAGATTTTCGGCTTATCGATAAGCGTGTACTTGAGCAAGTTCGGTTGTGCCGAGAACGTGCTCGCTATCTGCGTGGCATTGTTGCCTGGACCGGGTTTACACATACCTATGTCGACTTTAATAGACCTGAACGAGCAGCTGGAAGTTCTGGCTATAGTTGGTTCAAAATCCTGAAATTGGGATTTGATGGGTTTACCGGATTTTCGCTCTTCCCGTTACGGATAGCTGCCTTTGCTGGTGTATTCATCATCCTTACTGGATCGCTGATGTTTGTTTACATCGCTTTTGATGCATTTTTGCGCGGCGTTCGATATCCACTTTTTAAATGGCTGGTAACTATCATCTACATCTTCATGGGAGTGCAATGCATTTTGATGTGGTTCTTGGGGGAATACATCGGCAGAATGTACGACCAACAAAAAGAGCGGCCGCTCTACGTGGTTGATGAAACAGTTGGGTTTACCCCGGAAAAAAAGAAGGGCTAAGAAATGCCGATTTCTTCCTGCCGACTACGTGCATTGCAAGAGACGCTTGAAGCCTGGAATCTTACCGAATTTCCGTTCCTTCGTTTGCGAGATGGAGTTGTGACCCCGCTTGAAAACAGTTTTGGCAGCGACGCGGAACTTTTTTACTTTGTTCCTCGGCTCGCTCGTATGTTTGCGCTGTCGATAGAACAAGCATTGTGGTGGTGGGATCTTGCGTTTGTTACAACAGGAGCACTCATTGCCTGTACAGGATTTTGGTTCCTTGCAAAGACCTGGCCTGGACGAGCAGTAGCTAGTGTCGGAGTTATCGGAGTAGGGACAGTTGCATGGTTGGTCGGTGATACCTATCTCGCGCCATTTTTTGCCTGCGCTTTTATTCCCTGGATCTTTGTCTGTCTCGAAAAAAAGAGCAATCCAGGGCTCTTTTGTCTCAGTTTTGTGTCTGGGTTTGTGGTGAGCTTTGTAAATTCGATCCGTCTTTTTGGCGGGTGGGGTTTGGGTATCATGCTCGTGTGTACCGTGCTTTTTTACACACGTCAGATGAAAAAAAGTTTGTTGGTCTGTGTGCTGCTTGTCTGTGGTATGGGCACGTATCATACCTGGTTTAATTCGGTCATGACAGCGCGCAACGCATATTTGCAGTCCCAGAATATTCCGTATGGGCACTTTGAATTGCAGCATGCCTTTTGGCACAGCATCTACGTTGGCCTTGGATTTATTTCAAATGATTATGGCATTGCGTACAACGACAGTTGTGCTTTAGCTCGAGCGCGTCAGATTGATCCTGACATCAAGTACTGTTCTCCTGAGTATGATCGCGTTTTGCGTAATGAAGTTTTTGCCATCTGCATGACCCATCAAAACTATGTGCTACGGCAGCTGTTTGCTAAAACGGGCATTCTTTTTTACTACCTGCTGTTGTTTGCTAACATCGGTCTTCTTGCTGCGTTTTTTTATCGCAAGCCGTGGTACCTCGATCTTTCCTATGCCCTTGCACTTGGATTTTGCGCACTTCCTGGTCTGGCAACGATTCCTATTATTCCGTATCTTATCGGTTTTTGTACGATCGCAACGTTCTATGGTATTCATTCTTTGTTGTGGGCGCTACAACAAACGTGCTTTTTTAGATAATTTTTCTTTTACACAAGAAGTATGTGTGCCCTTACGCAGGGCAGGCGCCAAAGTAATGCTTGCCCATTACTTTGGAAGCAAGGCACAATCCTGCGGATTGATCGCTACGACGGGCATCAACTCGCGTCACGCCCTCTGGGCGATGACCCTCAGACAGAAGCCCTGATAAAGACACAGGAACCTTCAGTTCCTCTTTACCTTGTCTCACTTGGTTGTTCCTCCAAACCTCCTATATGGACTTCTTGGTCTGATCCTCTCCCCCTCCTATCCCGGGGGGATGTTTGCCATGTGATTGCACTTAAAGCATCTCACTCGTTCACAAATGCTCTAGTAATTTATTCCCTCTCAGGCGGAACTGAGTTGTCCACCGATAGGAGGCAACGAGGATTGGAGCCGTAGAGGCAGTCAAGCAGCATGCTTGTGTCTTGATTCCAAAGGTATGGACAAGCATACCTTTGGTGCTGCGCGCAGAGCGCATGCATGCGTCTTGTACTTAAAAGAGTAAGGTTGTAGAAAGGGGTGGTAATACACTCCTACGGCGTCTTTTGTAAAAACACAGCATACAACCCACCAAGCGGCACCTTGGTCAAAAACTTCTCAGTCCAACGTAACTTTCGTAAAAAGTGGGGAAAGAAACCATAAAATTTTGTCGATATGGTGCCATAGGGCTGCAAAATTCTACGAGCATACTGGGGATAGAGCATCGTTGCGTTCGCATCCATCGGGGCATGCTTAAAAATATATCGAGTGCCAGGGTTAAATGGATTGAGTTCAAAAAGGACCAGTACTCCATCTGGTGCAAGTGCGCGGTCCAGTTCCTGTAAATACGCTGTATGTTCTTCAAACGGAATGTGATGGAAAACTCCTGCTGCTACTATCACGTCAAACTGTGCCGTTTTGAAAGGGAGTGTTGTGCCTGAAACGGCAAAAGAGATTGAAGGGTGATTTTTTTGTGCCACCTCAATGCTTTCTGCTGATGGATCGCAGCCGTACAATTTTGCGGCAGGAAATCGTTGGTGGATGTAGTTGGTCATGAGCCCATCGCCGCAACCAAAATCAAGGATGGTGCGTGGGGCGTGGGTAAGAAGCTCGGGAAGCCATTCGGCTAATTTTTGCGCCTTGTACTCGGCAAAAAAATCACTCGTTTCTCCGGTCAGTGCAAGGGGGGTGCTATGGGTGGTGCGGTACTCTTTTGCGAACTTATCAAATTCTGCTTTCATACGATTCTCCTTTTTTGAGCTTATTTTTAATTTTTTAGGGTCTCTACCGGGTGAATTCTATCACACGTCATTGTAAAAATGTCTGAACATGTACTTTAAGCATTCCCCGAGCTTAAAAAGACAAGACCCTTGTTTTCCTGTTTTTCTCTCGTTTATAATTCAATTAGAAATATTATATGATTGATCTAACATAAATGGAGAACGGATCATGATGAAGAAATGGTGGATGGTAGCTGCGCTGCTTATTGTAAGCACAAAGCTTTCTGCAGAAACAGTAGAAAATAAGCTGGGGGATACGTATGCAAGTTTCGTTGCAATGACCAAAGAGAGCTCTGTTCAGGGTGTTTTGACGCCTGGTCAACAAATGTTTTTAACATCACTTGGTAAAACGGTTAAAAAGAATATTGGCGACGTTTCCAAAGAGCAATTAGAAGGGGTTGTCTTTAAGTTGGATGACTTTGCAAATGTGGTTGGTGAAGCTCTTAAAAGATTGAATAGAGCACAAGCGGCTACCGCTGTTGATTCTTCTGTTGGTGCTTTAAAGTCACAAATAGAAATGCTCGTTGGTCCAAAGCAGGCGCCACAAGCATCGGTTGTTACAACCAATAAATCGGGGCAGCCCGTCTTACATGTGCAAGGAGTTTCTGGCCAAACTGATGCAGATACATTAGGAATCGAAGGATTGACTGATGAGGAGTTACAAGCTCTTTATGGAGGAGATATGGAGGGGCTTCCGTATGCGTATTTACCCTCAAGAGATACAGAGCTTGAAGAAGCTCGCGGAAAGGTATCTGAAGAATCATTTGGTGAAGAAATATCCCCCGAATTGATCAAAGATAAGGGAAATATTTTAGAAAGCATTGATCTAGACCTTCCAATGCATCCAAGTCTTTTACCGCAAAAGAGGTATAACCCGATGATGCTCCCTGAATTTGAAGATAATGGTCCACAGATTTCAATCGTAGATACTGCTCTTGAAGAGCGTATAAATCACCTTATGGCAACTGATGTTGCTTTATTTGAAGAGGCACGAAAGCTGGCACAAGTACATCGTGCTAAAGAAGAAGATCTGGATACGCTTCTTGCCCAACTTACAGAGGCACAAGCAGCACGACTATTGTCAGATATTGAAGATGAAGAACTTTTTGCACGACTTACAGAAGCGCAAGCAGGAGAGTTGTTGCAATGGATTGACCAAGGAATGCCAACTCGAAGATCAGTGGTTGTAGAAGATTTAAAAACATTGAATCGTATAGCTGCAGATGCTGCGGCTGTGGAAGCGTTTTTTGCTCCTCGTCAGGAAGCCATTCGAGCAAGAATTGAGTCTAGATGGGATGACCTTGGCCGCATTTTAACGCGCGATGAGATACGACAAGAGATGCTTGCGCAGTTGGGGAAACATCAACTCAATGAAGCAGAATATGCCTTGGCAGTTGATGCTTTTGTAAATGCGTTTGCTACGTTGCAGGATGTTATGTGGGATGAACTTACGCCAGTCTATGAAGCACAGCCGTCGCCTTCAGGTAAACGAAAACATACCAACAAGGTAGCTGGGCGAAAAGTAAAGCGTCTGAAGATGGAAGAAGAGCTTGATGCAGCAACAGTTTTGAGAAGAGCTGAGGAAGCTCTCGCTCAATCAAGAGCTCAGATCCGTGAAAATGTAGCCTTACCACTTAGTGCCTCTGAATTTGATCTTGATAGTTTGGTTGCAGCGTTGCAAGAAGCTGAGCAAAACGAAGCAAAACAAGCGGCTCGCGCACAGCAGTATCGAGAATTTTTGACGAAATTAAACGGACTAGCATTTTCAGATGCTGAAACATTAAGGACCTTTTTTGAATTGTATCGAGATAACCTTCAAAGCAAAATTGAAGGATTGTACGGTAGACACAAAAAGAATTTAACCCCTGCTGAATTTAAGCGCCATCTGCTGAGTGATTTGAAAAAACTTGCTTTGTCTGAACAGACGTTTGAAACAGCGGTAAACCTGCTTGCGCAGCATCTTGTTGATCTTCAAAACGAGATGGTTGAAGGAAAATTTCCAGTTAGAGACGCTGTTACAGGAGTAGTTGTAGGTGGGATGACGCCTGAGCAGCAAGCGCTTTTAGCAGAATTTGCTACTGCACAATTCTTACAAACGGCAATGGATGCTGAAAATGATTTTGGTGCCTATCAGGAAGCTGTTGCTGCTGCTGCAAAAAAAGAAGCTGCCATTAAAAAGTATTTCACTGATAATCCTCTGTCAACGTATGGACGCACTAACAACTACGGAGCAAAAATGAGACCAATCTTGGGGGGGCGTGAGCTTTCTCAAGGCTCAGGTACTGTTGCTTCAGCCACTATGGAAGAAGTTGATTAATTCTTAATAAGTACCTTGTGCATAGATCGGGTGCGCAGCACACAGTTGTTGTACCCGCTCTGCCAAAACGTTAAGCGCGTGAAGATCAGTCCTCTTGTGTAATGCTTCATGAATGATATGGACGACTTCTTGCGCTTCTTGTTTTTTAAAACCACGGGTAGTGATGGCGGGTGTCCCTATTCTGATACCGCTGGTGATCAATGGTTTTTGCGGGTCAAACGGAATGCAGTTGCGGTTGAGCGTTATGCCGATGCTTCCTAGGAGTTCTTCCGCTTCTTTGCCGGTAATGTTTTGTGCACGTAGATCAATCACCATCAAATGATTTTTTGTTGAACCTGAAACAATGCGGTAGCCAAGGTCGGTGAATGCTTCGGCCATGGTTTGGGCATTTTCAAGAATCTGTTTTTGATACGTTTTAAATTCTGGTTGGAGTGCATACAGAAATCCAACCGCTTTTGCTCCGATCTGTTGCATCAAAGGACCGCCCTGAAGCCCCGGCATGACTGCTTTATCAAGTTGTTGGGCATAGGGTTCTTTACACATCACCAAGCCACCGCGAGGACCGCGTAATGTTTTGTGTGTGGTGCTGCTGACAAAATCGGCATGTGCAATTGGTGAAGGGTGCAAACCTGCGGCGATAGGCCCTGCAATGTGGGCAATATCAGCAAGTAAGAATGCATCGATAGATCGTGCAATGGCAGCAAATTTTTCAAAATCGATAATTTGTGAATAGGCAGAAGCGCCACACACAATGATCTTGGGGCGATGTTCAACTGCAAGTTTCTGAATTTCATCGTAATCAAGTGCTTCAGTGTCTCGGTTCACGCCGTAGTTCACGTACTTGTAAAAGGTGCCTGAAAAATTAATCGGATAGCCATGGGTTAAGTGTCCACCTGCTGCTAAGTTCATCCCAAGGATCGTATCGCCTGGTTTGAGTGCAGCAAAGTAGACTGCCATGTTTGCTTGCGAACCTGCATGTGGTTGTACGTTCACATGTTCAGCTCCAAACAGTTGAGCGCAGCGCTGACGGGCAACATCTTCCACTTCATCAACATACGTGCAGCCGCCGTAGTAGCGTCTACCGGGATATCCTTCAGCGTATTTGTTGGTGAGTACCGAGCCGCTTGCTTCCATGACTGCAGGCCACGTGTAATTTTCTGAGGCGATAAGATTAATCGTTTTCTCAAGACGTTCTGCTTCGTGATCGATAATGGTTGCAACGGTTGGGTCTATGTTTTTTAAAAATTTCATGTCCATGGACGCTTCTTTCTTTAGGGGCTGTTTAGGCCTTTGTAGGCTAGCGCTTTTGGGCATTTTGTGAAAGACGGGGCAGCGTAATTGCTTTTTATGGCAGGCGTTTTATACTGATTGGTACGTCTTTTTGCTCAATAAATTTAAGTTATAAGGAGACCCGATGATATCAGCTACCGATTTTCGCAAAGGTACAAAGATTTTGCTGCGCGATGAACCACATGTGGTGCTCGATTTCCAGCACAATAAAATGGGGCGTGGTGGTGCTCTTGTTCGCGCTAAGCTTAAAAATCTAATTACCGGTTCGAGCTTTGAAGAAAACTTCCGTTCTGAACAAAAATTCGAAAATCCCCAGCTTGAACGTCGGTCAATGCAGTACCTCTATTCAGATGGTGACCTGTATAACTTTATGGACCAGGAAAGTTACGATCAAGTTGCTCTGAACAAAGATGTTCTTGAAGACGTGCTCGGGTACCTCAAGGAACAAGAAGCGTACGAAATGCTCTATTTCAGAGAACGTCCGATCGGTGTTACCCCTCCGTTATTCATGATTCTTCAGGTTACAGAAACGCCCCCTGGTGTTCGTGGCGATACAGCACAAGGTGGTGCAACAAAGCCAGCTAAGTTGGAAACAGGGGTAACCATTCAAGTTCCTTTGTTTGTTAACGAAGGCGAGAAGATCAAAGTTGATACGCGCGACAATTCATACATTGAACGCGTTTAACAGGAACGGGCAGGGAAGCATGGAAGAGACGACGGGGACTACACCTCTTTTAGCAACAACACGGCGCGATTTTCGATCATTGATCATTCAGATTCTGTATGCGATGGAATCGTTTGAGTACACCGTTTCTCTTGAATCGGTCATCGAGAATTTCAATCGTGCGTATGATATGCAAATTCCTCTTGATGGGGAGGTGGCAACCATTGCGCGTGCTATCATCAATGAGCGGGAAGTGCTTGATGAAACGGTCAAACCGCTTCTTGCAAATTGGCGCCTTGAGCGTCTTGGTACGTGCACACGTCTCGTGTTGCGTCTTGCCTTGTGGGAACTTATCAATACGGAAATAGCTGCTACGATCATCATCAACGAGGCGATTGAACTTGCTAAAAGTTATTCAGAAAAAGATGCTTACAAGTTCATCAATGGGATCTTAGACGAGGTTGCTAAGAACATGGAAAAGCACAAGAAATACGACTACAAAGACCTTTCGTCTATTCAGTAAGCATCAAAAGTTGTTCCAAAATTAAAAGCCGGCGTCCTGCCGGTTTTTTGTTTGTTTTTGTAAAAATGGTAGACCTATTATGAGAAGGCGCTTACGACCTGAAAAATAAAGATACAACCAAAAAAGGGGTTTCGTATGAAAGGACTGCTGAACAAAATTACAGCACTTGGAATGGTAGTAGGGCTATTGTGTATTTCGCAGCAGGCAGCTGCTTATGTGACGATTGCGGGGAATGGTACCTATCCGGGGACAGCCAATGGGACAACCTTCTCTCTGGGAAATAATGGCATAAACACGGGCCATACCTATTTTCCACTTTCTGAGGCGTATCTAGGGTTGTTTCCCAATAATGGAACTTATGCAGTGTGCTACGGGTCATTGCGCTCGACGGATCATTCTTTAATCCCCCTAGCAACAGATCCTGCGCTAACCGATCAGTATATTCGTGCGTTGTCTCCCGTACAAAACTCGTCAGATCTTGATGCTCCAACTATTGTTGCTTTGGTTAACAATGCTACGGTCTTACAAGCCATTACAAAAACTCACACGGCAGCGGTACAAAGTCCCGTCTTTAATGATCCTGCAGGAAATCCAAATGGTGCATTGGTATACGCTCACTGTGCCTATGATGTTACCCCAAGCGCAGCAAATGTGACCATTGTTCCGCTTAAAGTTCAGGGAGGTACGTTGGCAACTCCTTTTGGAGCTGGAGTTGCTGGAACTACGGGGGTGAAAACGGATGGCATTAGCGCTGCATACATTACACAAACAAGTGCAGGCGTTCCGGTGTGGAACTATGTAGGGGCAAATGGGGCAACTAATGTTGCTACTGCATTTGATCTAACCGCGACAGGTTCGTTTCTTATTAGCGATGGAGCCACTCCTCTCACGAGTGTTGGTGCGACACATTTCCATGTTGATGCTCCCTTTCAACGATTTTACGTGACAGTAGAGGGGACAGTTGCGGCTAACGTGGGAAGGACAAATGGCTTATATGGTGTTGGGATTTATCCATTTAGTACGAGTGGACAAACTGTTACTGTGGGAAATCAACTTGCCCCGTGTGCAAGTACAGCTCCGGTGACCGTAGCAAATAGCATTATTGGATATTCGCAAAATGGTGCAACAACAGTGTCAGCAGCAGGTGATATAGCGGTTATGCATACGTCAACGGGAATGGGGTATTTAATTATAAGCGGAGCTGTCATTGCTTCTGATACGGTGGCGAACGCGCAGCAGGCTGTTGCTAATCAGATCTATGCAATACCATTGGTTAATGGTGATCCGAATGTAAATCCGAATGTTGGTTGCTTTGCCAATGTTCATTCAGGAGACCGTACTCTTATTGCTACAGTTGCAGGGGACCTGATCACCACGGCATCTCCAGCAGCTCTGGTCGGAGGAACAGGGATTCTTCCAGTAACCAATAGTCTACTTAACGGGCAACCTGCACCAAATTTCCTGAATCTGATTTCCTGTGATGGTGATACGGTCTATGCCGCAACGGGAGGGTCAAATCCTGCAAGCAGTATCAATGAACCGGGATTTTGGATGTCCCAGGCAGTCTTTAATGAGCTGGGCCAAATTGATCACTGGACCGATTGGCAAAAAGCTGCGCCAAACGATATGGGCGGACAGTCGGGCAATGGTGTTGCCTCTGATGGCAGTGACCCGCGTGTGGATTTTGCAGCGATTGATGGGTACACCGGGTACATTGCTACCTATAACTCAGTGAGTTTAAAGGTGAATCTGACCCAATGGTCAAAACCAACAACTGCTACTCCTAACAGTTTGCCGTACCTTGCATCAGCGGTGAACAACGCTTTGAATGATACTTGTTACTCTGTTCTTGATTTAAATGCATCAACGACCGGGTGGGGCTCTGCAACACCTATGCGGATGACCCTTTTTGGAGGGGAAGAAAAAGTATGTTTTGCCATCACAGGATCAAGAGGCATTACAGCAATTACGGCCAATGGTACGTACACAACCATTAATAATTCGTTTGCAGATACTTTGTATGATTTTACCAATACTGCAACGTTCTACACGTCATCGCTTCCTGCAGGGGCTGGTGCTGTGGTGAGCCTTGGGTGGTCTGGATGGGATCCAAATACTACAACTGGTGCAACGACAGGATTTTTCTTTGCTGGATGTGCCGGTACTGCAACCGTGGCTCCGGGACTCTATATCTATACTCCCTCAGGAACGTTGGCGGGGGCTGGATTTAATCCAGTCACGCTCGGAGCTTCAGCCGCCGTTGGTGGTTCTGGTGCAGGAGCCATGGTGGATCTAGGCCTGGTCACATCTGCAGGCGCTCCGGGAACGGGTAAGTGGAATTTGGTTACGAGTGTCACCGGTATGCCAGTTAAAATTCAAAGCATGGGTGGTGGGCTTCATGTTCTGGCACGAACCGGAACAGTTGATCGTCTTTATAGTGCTGCGGCTCAGGCTACCGGGTCAGGTGTGGTTAATGGATTTGTGGTAACAGCAGTTTCTGCCACGGATAATCTCGCAACTGCGCGTCAGATCTATGATTTTGTAGTATCCGTATCGGCAACACCCGCTGTTGCAGGAGCAACCCCGGCAACCGGCTATGAACAGCTGTTGTTACTCACCAGTGATGGTATTTATACAAGTTCATCAAGCATTGGCATGCAGGCTGCAAATTCGGGAAATCTGAACCAAACAAGTGCTGGATGGCAGGTGATAGACAGTACTTCACCAGTCATTACGCGTATGTTCTTTACTGATTATATTCAAGTTCCTGCTTATACACGGGATCCGCAAACGTTCTGGTTCTCAAATTTTGTTTCTAACCCAGCATTGGGCGCAGTCTACAACAACAATACATCCTATCAGATGTTACGGCAGGGCTTTTTAACTGCTGCTCCAACCCTGACAAACGCTATTACGTATGCAAAATTGCCGACCCCTAACTATAACGGGACCATGTCGTTTGTGCCGACAACTGCTACTTCTTATAAGAATTTCCCTGTCCTTGCTCGTTGTTTTTACGATGATGGTATACGGCGCTATTTTGTACAGAAAAATCCAGACAATGACAGAAAATATCAGGTTGTCGTTCTGCCCTATAACCTCTACAACTACAACGTTGGAACAAGCGGAAAGCCTCCAATGCAAGAGGCAGTAGTGGCGGAAGCGGATCAGTTTTATTGGATGAGTTTGATTGGGGATACGGGTTGTCTGATGATGAGTACATCAAACGGGCTTCTTGTACTGCAGTAGCAGCGAAAGTTTTTATTGTGATGTAAATTTGTGGGAGCAGTTACCAGTAACTGCTCCCACTTAGTTTTTGTGATCAAAGGTCTTGATTTGACGTAAATGTAAGGGTGTATTCGTGATCTTTGCGTAAGAAATGATCGACAGCTTGTTCAAGATAGGAAACCGGAGCTGTGGTTACAAAGTGAATAGACGGAGTGTCTTTTGCTTTTTCAAATGGAGGCAATGCGTTAGCTGCACTGACAAAGGTGACCTGTGGAGCCTGTTCTTGCAATAAATTTTGCAAAAAAGGATAGTGTGTGCAACCCAAAATGATGGTATCGACCGATGCAGCAAGCAGAGGGGTGAGGTACGCAGTAATTGCAGGCATGCATTCAGCAGGAGATGCTTTTCTTTCGATAAGGGGAACAAAATCAGGGCACGCTTGCTCGATAGCGGTTACTGTTGAGGATGAGAGAGCTTCAATTAAGCGCTGATGTACATGGCTTGCTATGGTGGCTGGTGTAGCCATGATACCGATACGATTATTTTTAGTGCAGGTAAGTGCCCGTTGCACGGTCAACGGAAGTAGGTCAATGTACGTGATATGCGGGAACTGTTTTTGCAGTGTGGGGATTACGGTGGCACTCAGCGTATGGCAGGCCACAAAGATTGTGGTAATGCCTTCTTTTTCAAAAAAATGTGTGATGGCAGTTGCGCGCTTGAGCAAGAATTCAACACTTTTTTCTCCGTAGGGAAGATGAGCTGCATCTGCAACATAGATCACTTCTGGAGGAAGAACAGGGAGTAGTGCGTTAAGAACAGAAAAACCTCCGACTCCAGAATCCATCATTCCTATCTTGGAAGGGAGCATGAGGCTCATAGGGTTGATCGTTTTCGCGACTCAGCATAGAGCGTAAGAATTTGTTTGATAGCTGCATGGTCAATTTCAAGATCCTGCGCACGAGTGAGATCTTTGCTGATCGTAAAAAAAGGACTGGTTTTACTTTTGGTATCAAGGTGCAAGCAGTATTCGCCAGGTTCAGTAATTAAAGCTGACAAGGTAGGAAGCTGTGAAATCAGTTCGGCGCTACGTAAGGTCTCATGCCAGGGGCAGCCATAATCTTTTTTGACTTGCAGATTATAAATATGCTGAGCAGCAGGCAGAGTTCGTTCAAACATCGTGATAACCGGTTGCACCATGTCACCGTAGGAAAAGAGATGGTACGTTGTTTGAATGATTGAGAAAGCTTGTGGGTACCACTGGGCATGAACGGGTGTTCCTAGGTTAAAAAGCTGAGCAATTTTAAGATGACTTTTTTGTTCTGCAAGCATTTGAGCAGCAAGAAGTGCGACCGTTCCGCCATGACTGTGAGCAACGATGTGCAATGAATGTGAACTATCAGTGAGGTAAGTCTGGGCAAGTTTGACTAATTGGCGAGCGGCATCTTTACGGGCCTGATGGTTGTTATGTCCTGTCCATCCAAAAGCGTGGATGACAATAGATTCTTTTTTGTGAGAAAGCGCTTGAGAAAGTGCTTGATAGCCGTCGCCACCTTTTTTCCACCATTTGATAAAAGGGATTGAGCGGGCAAACGTTCCATGGATGATAATCCAATGTTCAGTTTTCGGTACAATTTTGGAGAAGGTTGTGTGTGATAAAAACGCACAAAGAAAAACGAGAGAGAGACGTACTGTTGTTGTTCGACAAGATGTAAAAAGCATGCACTATCCCTCTCTCGTTCAATTTCTAATGCTTAGCTGCAGCAGCCACGAATAGGAAAGAAGAAGTCTATTTCACGGGTTGCGCTCGCAAGCGAGTCAGAACCGTGAGTAGCATTCGTTCCTTTACTGGTGCCAAAGCGTTTGCGGATGGTGCCTTCTGCTGCTTGTGCAGGGTCAGTTGCACCCATCAGTTCACGCCAGCCTGCAATTGCATTGTCTTTTTCAAGAACCATAACAATAACAGGACCGGAGGTCATAAATTCAACCAGTTCAGGAAGGAAAGGACGACCTTTGTGTTCAGCATAGAACTCTTCAGCTTCATGAGCTGTGAGGTTCTTCTGTTCACAACGGACGATTTTGAATCCACGATCGGTGATTGCTTGAATTACTTCAAACTCACGGCCAGCTTTGGTGATATCAGGCTTGATAATGGCAAGTGTTCTTTCTGTCATGGTGACTCCTACTTGTTGTCTTTTTTCTGACGAGCAGATGCTCTTTCAAGTTCAAGTTGGAACGCACTCTTTGGTTTTACCGCAGATGAGTGATCAGCAAACTCTTCTCGAGGAGCACGTGGTTGGCGTTTTTCTTCTCGTTCGCGAGGTAAGTCACCGCTTAAGCGAGTAGTCAAGCCGAGCTTATGTTCGTCTTTGCTTACTTTGATCACGCGGAAATCACGTTTTTCGCCAACTTTGAAGAGGTCTTCAATCTTCGCGTCATCTTTCTTGAGATCGCTCAATTCAGAAATATGCACGAGCCCTTCAATACCAGTTTCAAGCTTTACAAAAAGACCGAAGTTGGTGATGCGTGAAATGGTACCCTTGATGATGTCGCCAACGCGGTAGGTGGTATCGATATTTTCCCATGGATTTTGTGCTAATTGCTTAATACCAAGGGAAATTTTCTTGTTTTCTGTATCAACAGAAAGCACGACCGCTTCGATTTCATCACCACGTTTGAACATGTCACCTGGGTGTTCGATGTGTTCAGTCCATGAAAGATCTGAAACGTGAACCAATCCGTCGATGCCTGGCTTTAAGAGTACGAAGATACCAAAGTCAGTAATGTTGCTGATGGTACCTTTGATCTTTTCGCCAACTTTGAATTCAGCAGCAACTGTTTCCCAAGGGTTCTTTTCAAGTTGCTTGATACTCAAGGACATACGGCGATTTTCTTTATCCAAGGAAATAACGAGCGCTTCGATCTCATCGCCTACTTTAAAGTGACGTTTCAGATCGGTAATGCGGTCAACCCATGAAATTTCAGAAATGTGGATGAGCCCTTCAACACCTTTTTCAACTTCAACAAACAGCCCGTATTCGGTGATGTTTGAAATTCTGCCCTTAACACGGCTTCCAGGAACAATTGACTTGTCCATAGATTCCCATGGGTTATCAGAAAGTTGTTTAAGGCCGAGAGAAATCTTTTCATTATCTTTATCAAATGAAAGAACTTTGACGTTAATGTTATCGCCAATTTTCACGATTTCGCTTGGATGAGAGATTCTACCCCAGGTCATATCGGTGATGTGCAAGAGGCCGTCAACGCCGCCTATGTCAATGAAGACACCGTAGTTGGTAATGTTCTTTACTTGACCTTGGATAATTTGACCTTCGCTGACCGTATCAAGAATCTTCTTACGTACTTCAGTGCGTTGGTCACCGAGGAATTTGCGACGAGAAATAATCACATTCCCTCGTTTTTTATTAATTTTAATAATATTTGCCGTGATGGTTTGACCTACGTATTGGTCAAAATTGGTAACGCGTTGAATATCAACTTGAGATCCTGGCAAGAATGCAGGAATACCAATATCAACAGACAAACCGCCCTTAACTTTGTGAGTTACCGCGCCTTCGATAGCTTCACCTTTTTCGAAGTACTTGAGGATGGTATCCCATGCCTTGAGAGCTTTTGCCTTTTCATAGGAAAGAACGAGCTCCCCTTCAGGGCTTTCAAGTTGATCGAGAATAACTTCGATTTGATCGCCGACCTTGTACTTTTTGAGTTCAAATTGAGAGAACTCGTAGCGAGGGATCAAGCTTTCTGATTTGTATCCGAT
Organism: uncultured Pseudomonadota bacterium; assembly: GCA_964604015.1. Taxonomy (GTDB): domain Bacteria; phylum Babelota; class Babeliae; order Babelales; family CAIQNR01; genus CANNBR01. The sequence continues at coordinate 16,687 of CAZRXF010000006.1, read as the reverse complement.
ATCAACACGGATACCGTCGTTGTTGACGTCAATGACTTTACCTTCAACGATTTTTCCAGGCTTATTTACAGAAAAAAAGCCTTCGAACAGATTAGAAAGTTCTTCTAACTGCTCATCATTGAGGGCTGTATCAAGCTCTTCAAGCTCTACGACATCAACTTTCCCAAACTGGCTGGGACGTATGACCTCTTTGGACATTAATGACTCCTGGGGAGAAATAACCCGTTATCTCAAGAACTGAAAAGGCGGGGTTAAGGGTTTAAAACAATGATTAATGAATCGAAAATACCATGATTATGGGCTTTAGGCAACCACACTCACTTGACTAGGTCCATTCAGCAAGAGTTTAGGCTTATTTTTTTGGTTTAGGTAATAAACTGATTTTTCCATGAAAAAAAGATGATCGGTTTTTTAAGATTACACGCCCTAAAATTGAATGATTAGTGAGGCTTAAAAGAGCTTATTCGGGCTTATACTGTATCACCTATTGATATTTCAAATAGAAATTATGTAAGCTAATTTAAAATGGATCATGAAGGTGATTGCACGGGAGCTTGGTTACATGGGCTTACGGGTGATGACTTTAGAAAAGGAGGTTGTGATGAAAAAAATAATGATGGTGGTTGTTTTAGTGGCAACCGGTTCTGTTTTTGCAAATTCGGGCCGTATGACTTTTTACCGAGGAGCTGGTTTTCAGGGTCCTGCGGTTGAGGTTCTTCGTGAAAATGCTGCGATTGCTCTTAGGAACAAAATAACGGCAGAAATTCTTAGACTTGCTGAAGTGGAAGAATTGAGTGCCGAAATACAAGCTTTAATTGCTCGCGCGCAGGAGCAACGTGATGAGATGGCAGTTGAAGAATTGATAGTAATGTACATGGCTCTTGCAGTTGCCCACTTAGCTGATGAAAATGCGAAGAAAGAAGAGAGAGCTCAACGGTGGAATGCATTTTTAAACGAGATTTCTGAATAAAAACAATAGAATGGTATTCATCTTTTTGGTTCGGGTAGTCGTGCCACTTTTCTGATCATTCTTCTGACAATCAGGTAATGTGAGAGAGAAAGTAAGGGTGGGACAAACGAAAGTACTGGATACCCGAGCATGATCATCCCGCGAATTTCATCAAGCAATGGAGCAATTTTTAATGGGGCCAGGGGGAGTTTTAAAAATGCCATAGACCGAGCAAACCAGCCCACGCTTTGTGCAACTACTTCGCCTGCTGGGGCCGCAGTGGGAGTTGGCCAGATACTTTGTTGAAAACTTGCAAGTGTATTTTGAAGCGCAAAATAGAGTACTATTCCTGCCAGGCTGAGCGTTGCCAGTGAGTAGATAATGATATGGAAATTAATCGGAAAACTTAAGCATGCCATGCGCTTCCAAAAGTCTTTTCCATCCCCTTGTTTGTTTGCGCGGTAACATAGGTAGATACCGGTAAAGCTGATGGTAATGGTGGCGATGCTCATGGCGATTGACCAGATATTGTAGTAGGTCATGTAAGGATGATTTTCTCCTAACCATCCTCGAAATGAGTATTCGATGATTTGGTGGCTGAAGAGTAAAAAACCAAAAAAAAATCCGCTTGATATGCTCAGTAATGGGCTTAAAAAGCAGTAGACAGTCGCTTCGGTAGGACTCAGTTTTCCATATCTAATTTTGTGAGCGAGCCCACGGATATCCCACAAATACATCATGTGTGTTCTTTCTGTTAGTTCGAAGAAAAACTCATTTTCAAAAGATCGGCGGTAAAAGGGCCGGTTGGTTTTTGGCGAGTGTGGTTGAAGAGTGCGGTCTTAACGATGGTTGTAACAGTTGTCACCATCATCGACATCACAATAAGCGGAACTAAGAATGCCATCATCCCGCAGATGATCAGGAATACTGCTTTTTCAGTGGGGATTGGTTTGGTAAGAAAGTATTTGCAGTAGATGGTGAATGGTCCAAAGAAGAATAGATACCACGTTAACAACCATCCTAGTCCGATAAATCCAATGTTAAACGTAGCCCCCGCTGTCGGGCCCCATGTCTTTTTGAGAATAGTCGCTGATTCTTGAAGTGTTGCAACTGCTGAAAGATTTTCAAAGGCCAGGAGCGGTATGACAAAGAAAGTAAAAACGCTCCATCCTAACTGCAGTGCTGTGCCTACCAGTTGGCTTAAAATGTTAAACAAAATTCCTTCATTTTTATCCTTGGTCCGTAAGAGATTTACCAGCGTTCCAACAATGCTATCGATGAATGCCCATTGTGCTATCGCAAAAAGTCTTGAAAACGCATGCCCGACGCTCCCAAAAAAACCGATGTGAATGCCCTCAAAAATGGCATTTGTATAGGTGCTCAACGCAACTTTCATGAGAGTGGAAAAGACGGTGGTAAAAAAGAGAAACAGTAGGGCCAAAAACCAGTGATTCAAGAGGCTATGGTCAGCAAACGAGGCGATGACAAATGGGAGAATAAAAATAAGCAGAGTGAACACGTAGAGACAGCCGGAAAGAAAACTGAAAATAAGCGTTGTTTTGTGTGCTCTAATGAAACTGAAACCGGTCGATCCTAGTTGCCACCCTATCTTTACGTTCTGCAATGTTTGATTCGCCATAGAACTCTCCCACTTTTTTTGATTATTTAGTTCTCATTGTAAGGAGTAGACCGGCAAAAAAGCAATGGTGGCTCTTTCTTACACGTGGTGTAAACCAATGTTTGATTCCCTTATTTGTGCAAATTCTTTACGGTCTGGGGATGTTGGAGATGTGGTTGAATTTCTAAAGGAAGGATTGCAAAGATGAAAATCGTTATTCCAGCGATGCTTGTCTGTTTTATGGCAGGGGAACAGAAGGTGGTGCGCCATCAAAAACGCACTGTGGGACATTCCGTTGGTCTTCCACGTAAAGAAGAGCCGATAACTGCCGCAGATTTTTTTAAATATCACGTGTATCTGCGTGCATTACGGGAAGGCATGGATGAAAATAAAGCCCTTTTTGAGGGGCATCTGTGTGGTAAGGGTCCAGCAGAACTTTTAGCGTCATACAGTCTTTTGTTTCAACCGAATGATTATTACAAGTTAGGTAACAGTGAAGATGCTCAAAAAACTCTTCAGGCACTGTGTGCTGCTGCACACGACTGCTTTTTTATTGGCCTTGAAATAAGAATGCGCTACAAGGATGCGGTTGATTCTGCTAATGGTTCCCTTTTTACACGCTATAAACGCTCCGCTGATCGTATGCTGGCCGCGCTCAAGCGATGTCGAGAGAATCATACAACGCTTTCTGATTGTGATTATTTGAGCGATTGCCGCTTTGCTCCGGAAAAAGCAGAGGAATTACTGAAGGTTATTGATAAAGCACGGCACAACCAGAAAAAAAAGGGGCAATTCATTGGGTCTGACGCGTGCTTAAAAATCTGTCAGATTGTTGCGTGCTTTACTCCCTAGGTTGCTTGGTGACGGTATTTTGTTTAGGCTTGCTGCGCCAAAAATGAAACCGTGGAAGGGATACGTATGAAAAAGATGTTGATGGTACTTTGTTTTTTTACAGGGATGGTGCAGGCAAGCATTTTTCAAAGGGCAATTCCTGCACTGACAGCTTCTGCAAAATTACAAATTTTACGAGGAGCTGCTCATTCTGCTCCGACGCCACCTGTAGAGGGAGCGCAGACTGTTCAAAAACATACGAGAACAAGTAAATGTTCGGGGCGGAAAAGTAGTCCTAGTTCTTCCAAGTCTCTGAAAAAACTTGAGCAGCTCAAATCGGATGTTAAGCGGGTTGATGAGCGTGTTGATACTATGAGAAACAACGTTTTCTGGGTGCAAATAGCGACCATTCTTTTACTCGTGCATGCCATACGAGGTTAGAGCGATTCTAGGTGTTCCACAACAAGTCGGCTCCAGTTTTCTAAATTGCGTTCTTTGCATACGGCAAGGGGAACAAGTTCTCCGCTTTGAAGTTCTGAGCGAATACTGATGTGAGGGGAGTCACCTTCAAGCAAAAAAACAAAGCCCGTGTGTACTTGGTCAACTGGTGTTTCTTCCCAATTTAAAAGTCCAAGGGGAGTGATGGTGACGTTTCCTTGGTAGGAAATTTCTTCATCAAATTCCCGCTGCGCCCAGGCAATTAAAGAGGATGTTTTGATATCTTCTTCCCGTAAATGTCCGCCGATGCCCAGTGAATACTTGCTTGCAAGGCGTTGTTCGGACGAAGAGCTTTTGCGTTGCATCAAAAAATACAGGTCCTGATAACGGAAAACGAGGTAGGGAATAATCTGTTTGTACTCAAAATTTTCCTCAGCAAATCCTCGTGGCATAAATTCCCGGTGAGTTTGGATGAGGGTAACGTACTGATCAAAATCAACCTGTTTTATTCCTGTCCAGACCCCGTCAGGAAAGAGGATTTGTTTTTTTATAACCAAAATAGATTCGTTGAATTTGTTAGCCAGAGCAACGTTTTTTGTGGTATTTGTCTGTTTCATGGTACCCTTCCAGGAATTAAAAAGAGGAGAGATAAAAGTATAAAATAGTCTCTGTTAAAATCTACGGGATAAAAATGAAGCAACTCTTTCTCTTTCTTTTTATAGTGGGTGGGACATCTACAGTATCAGCGTCTTTGGTACATAATGATCAACTTGGTAATGAAATTTGGAAGGTGTTTTGTGATGCGCGGACGGGTAGAACAGTTCAAATGGCGCGTCTTGCTTTGAATCCTGATTACAAAGCAGGAATTCTAAAGCGTGCAGCACTTGTTTTTGGAAGAGTAGTTTTCTTTGAGCTTGAAGAAAATGAAAATGTGGTGATGCATGCACTCAATAAAGCCGACTTTTTGGCATGGCTTGAAGAAGAGGTTCCCGTCGAAAGCAAGCTTGGTGATAGCATGGAACAGTTGCTCAAGGGTGAACATTTTATGGCATTGTTTGTTCAGGGAGTGGTGGGGGAAACGGTATCGAGCGATTAACAGAGGGGAAGAGGGATATGAAGCAGTGGACGTGGGTTATAGTCTGTATGGTTTGTGCGCTTGGTGCGGCTGAAGCTGATCAAAAAGCTCTCTCAGCAAGAAAGCCTTTCGCTATTGATTGTGATGCATTGGATGGCGGTGACTGGCGTAAACAAAGTGCGATGCCTCTGGAGGCCATTGCGCGGGATCTTGATATTTCCATTGCCTGGCATCTTTTCTGCCGAGGACGTTCTGGAAAAGATGCAATTACTTTTTTTGAACCGACCGTTGCTATCCCCTGGTATGAGAGAACAGAACAAGAGCGTCTGGTGTTGATAAAATCCTATAAAATAGGGCGATTGGCGTATGATGATCCAGCTGTTGCTCGGGCCATAGAGCCACATACTTCAAGCAAGGAAGTTTTTTTTGAGTGGGTTGTTGGTCAGATTTGTGCGGCTCAAGAAAGAGTTAAAAAACGTGGGCAAAGGCGAAGACATTTGGGGTGTCGGCATTTTATATCCTATGGAACTAGGGTGGAGGGAGGTCGAACTATATGGGTAAGAGAACCAAGAAGCCGGGGGGGACATTTATGAGAATATTTTTTGCGGGCGTGTTCTGTCTGATTTCAAGTTTTTGTTCGGCAGCATCTCCACTCAATGCGCGTATTCTTAGTACGATGATTGAGGTGAGCCCTGGTGATGTTCTTTCTTTTCAGGACGCACAAAGTTTGTACGCGCTTAACCTTATTTCTTCTCAGTTAAAGCCAGGAGAGGTTTATACATTTTTTTACAGCAGCCTCAGACATTGTACAGAGCTTTGTGTGAATCAACTTGTCAATCAAGGAGATAAAGATCTTTTAGAAGTGTTCAAGAGAGAATGCGAAGAGGTACAAAACGGACATTGCACCGGTTATAAAGGAGTTTTACTTGAGGAATTCAGGAATGATTTTGTTTCGTTTCCAGGCATGCAGAAGGAACATTTTTTATGGATTCGACAACATAAAGTGAATCCTCAGGCTCTACAAAAATTTGCTACTATTTTTTCTACGTATGCCCAAAAAGGTGATGAGGCGGTCGAGGAGTTTTTTGCGTATGTTGATAGACAATTGGCAAGGCAGTACCCAGAGGCTGAGTAGCTGGGTGTTTTGACGATTTTTGTGTCACAGGTACACTGAAAGGCCTTGGAGTAGGCCTTTTTTAGTTGTTGAGGGTGTGTGAATATGCAGTACAACGTAGCCGAAGTAGAAAAAAAATGGCAGAAGCGCTGGGCACAAGATCCGGATGCTCGAGCCAAAAGTCAGAAAACGGGCAAGAAATATTACTGCCTCGATATGTTTCCCTATCCGTCAGGGTCCGGGCTTCATGTTGGTCACTGGAGGGGGTATGTACTCTCCGATGTCTATGCTCGGATGAAATGGCTTCAAGGCTACAATGTGCTTCATCCTATGGGCTGGGATGCGTTTGGACTTCCAGCGGAGAATGACGCGATCAAAAAAGGTATTCATCCTCGTATTTCTACCGATAAAAACATCGCAACCTTTAAACAACAACTTGAAGAAGTAGGGGCGTTGTACGACTGGACCAAGGAACTTGATACGACCGATCCTGAGTACTACAAATGGACACAATGGATATTCCTTCAAATGTTTAAGCGTGGACTTGCCTATCAATCGTCTATGCCAATCAACTGGTGTCCATCCTGTAAAACAGGCCTTGCTAATGAAGAAGTGGTGAATGGTGGATGCGAGCGCTGTGGAACAACCGTTACCAAAAAAGATGTTCCTCAATGGGTACTCAAAATTACTGAGTACGCTGAAAAATTATTGAACGATCTTGATGGGCTTGATTGGCCAGAAAAGGTCAAACTCATGCAAAAAAACTGGATCGGAAAGAGTGAAGGGTTAACATTCACGTCTCCGGTCAAAGGCATGGATCTTGAGTTAGAATCATTTTCTGCTCATTTTGAATCGTGTTATGCAGATACGTATGTAGTAATTGCGCCCGATCATTCGTTACTTCCAACGCTTTTAGAAGGGGTTGAGAACAAGCAAGAAATCTTTGATTTCTGCGACGAAATTTTAAAAAAGCGTATTGCTGCCGGCAATGAAGGTGAAAAAGAGATAGAAGGCATTTTTACCGGTCGCTATGTCATTAATCCATTGGATGGCAAAGAACTTCCTATCTGGGTTGCCAGTTTTGCAATCGCTGACTATGGAACGGGTATTGTTAAATGTTCGGCTCATGATGAGCGTGATTTTGCATTTGCAAAAAAATATAACATCCCCATGGTTGTTGGCTTAGTGCCCGCTGATGACGAAGAACTTAAAAAGAAGGTGCTGGCGCAGGAAGTGTGCTACACCGATATGAAGGGTGGTATTCTCTTGCTGCCAGAAGCCTTTGCTGGCAAACGGGCTGGAGAGGTACGCGAGCAGATCAAGGATTATTTGGAAGAACGTGGGCTTGCTAAACGGACGGTGACCTACAAATTGCGCGATTGGATCTTTTCTCGCCAACGCTATTGGGGTGAACCGATTCCTCTGGTGCATTGCGCAAAATGTGGTGTTGTTGCAGTTCCAGAAGATCAGTTGCCGGTCCTTTTACCACAAGTTGAAAAATATGAGCCAACAGGTACCGGTGAATCGCCGTTGGCAGGTATTGCTGAATGGGTTAACACGACGTGTCCTGAATGTGATGGCCCTGCAAAACGGGAGACAAACACGATGCCGCAATGGGCAGGTTCATGCTGGTATTTTCTACGGTACCCTAATCCGGATTTTAAGGCAGCAGCATTTGATCAAGCTGACTTAAAGTACTGGTTGCCGGTTGATCTCTATGTTGGTGGTATTGAGCACGCAATTTTACATCTTTTATACTCTCGTTTTTATATCAAAGTGCTCCATGATGCAGGCTTTGTGCCCTTTAAAGAACCGTTCACTCGTCTTTTTAACCAAGGTATGGTTTGTAAGCTTTCAGAAAAAAGTGGGCTTGTTGAAAAGATGTCAAAATCCAAAGGGAACGTTGTTAACCCTGATGAGATTGTAAAACAGTACGGTTCTGACGTTCTTCGTATGTACATGCTGTTTATGGGGCCACCGGAACTTGATTGTGAGTGGCAAGATAACGGTCTTGAAGGTGTGCGGCGTTTTGTACAGCGTTTTATTCAGTACATGACCAGTGAAGCGGTGGTAGCAGATGGAGAACAATCTTCAGAAGCTCTGCAAGCGACGCATCAATTCTTAAAAGCATATCAAGAGCGTCTTGATCAGTTTAAACCCAATACGGCTCTTGCGGCTGCTATGGAATTACTTAACACCCTGACCCAGAACAAACTGAAGTTGGGTAAAAGTTCGGCTGAAAAACTGATTATTGCGCTTTCAGTACTCGCTCCGCATATGGGAAGTGAGCTTCTTGAAAAGCTGTTCAACAAGCATCTACGTGACTGCCAGTGGCCAACCTATGATCCTGCTTTAGCTGTGCAAACAACGGTGGAAATTGCTGTTCAGGTAAATGGTAAGGTCCGTGGCCAGTTGCAGGTTGCAGTTGATAGCTCTGAGAGTGTTGTGCGTGCTCAGGCTGAACAACTGGTTGAAAAATGGCTGGCAGATAAAAAGATCGTCAAAGTTATCTGGGTGCCGAATCGCTTACTGAGCTTTGTGGTTGCGTAGCGTTAAGAACGCCGTAATGTGTAAAAATAAGAAAGCCCCACTCGGGGCTTTTTTTATGCAGGAGTCTGCTGGCTAAAAAGAGCTGCAAGAGCTGGCAAGATCTGGCACAACTGATCAGTTACCCAGAAGGCAGATTTCTTCCCTCCTTGTAAAAGAGCAAGTCCCACTTGAGCAAGTTCTTGGTTAGTATCTTGTTGCCTAGACGTGATATTCATACTCAGTTGATTCAAGATATCGCCTAAATTTTTTGGAGTATCTGGTAGGACTCGTGCCGCATTCCAAAGTGCCCGTTGTTCTTCAAGAAGTGTCTCAAACTCTGTTTGCCCTCGTGTTGCCGCAATGGCAAGTTCTAAATCAGCTTTGTTTTGTGCAAAAATAGAGCTTTGTCTCAGGATTTGACCAAACCGATCAAGAGGGCGAAAGTGTGCACCCCTGCGTGCTTGGGCGGCTTCCAATGCTTCAATGGACGTAAAAAATCCCTCAAATTCTACTACTCCGAAATTTTCTGATGTTCCAAAATCTTTGAAAGGAGCACCCCGTTTTTCTGCTACGAGTCGCTGATACAGAGGAACAAGGGTAGCCCGAAGATGGTGAAGATTTTTCTCTTGGTCTGTTTTTTGTTCAAACTGCTGTATTGCCTCGCAAATAGTAGTAGCAGGGGATGCAGCGCCAGCCTGTTCTTGTAGTTGGATTGGGGATTCGAGCCCCAGACAGAGATGGAGTGGGGGAACGCTGGTAAACTGGCATCTGCTATAATTACCGGCAAATCCCCTTTGGAACGCCTCATACGAAAGATCAGAGCCAACTACCTGGGCGAGTGCATGCCATGCTGTTGCAGCTTTTTGATAGGCAGTAGAATCTAGTTTGTGTCCTTCTTGTGCTTGCTGGAGAAGAACCATTGTTTCTAGAATAAGTGCTGATTGTTGTTGCATTTCTTCGGAGTCAACAAGGTCCCATGGTCCCCCCGGTATTTGTGCACATGATTCAAGTGCCATCGCATCAGCCGGTCGTGTTGGTTTTGAGAGTAAAACAACAAGGAGCAAGGCCCCTACAGTGAATATTTTTTTCATACTATGCCTTCCTGGTATTGTTTTCTATGAGAATAATATCAAGAATTGTGCTTTTTAAAAAGCTGCTTCTTTAGCTCTGATACTGTTTCTTGTTTGTGTAATGGGGTGGTTGTGGTACCTTCAAAGGAAACGAGATGTAGGTAACTCAAAGAGGTGATGTATGGCTCTTTTTAAACTTCATGCTCCCTTTGATCCGGCAGGGAGTCAGCCTGAGGCAATTAAGCAACTGTTAGAAAAACGATCACAAGGGAAAAGTGACCGTTCCACGTTGTTAGGCGTTACCGGGTCTGGTAAAACATTTACCATGGCCAATGTGATTGCTCAGCAGGATAGGCCAGTTTTGGTGCTTTCTCACAATAAAACGTTAGCCGCACAGCTCTATGAAGAATTCTGCCTTTTCTTTCCCGAGAACAAAGTTTGCTATTTTGTCAGCTATTACGATTACTACCAGCCCGAGTCGTATATCCCTTCACAAGACATCTACATTCCCAAAGAAACAAAGGTGAACAGCGAAATTGAGCGCCTTCGCATTGAAGCAAGTGCTTCGCTCATTAATCGCCAAGATACGATTGTCATTGCTTCTGTGTCTGCCATTTACTCGCTGGGTAATCCCTACGATTATCGTGAGTTGGCTCTTTCTTTAAAAGTTGGTCAAAGGATAAAACGAGCAGAATTATTAAGTAGTCTCATTAGAATTCAGTACGTGCGTAATGATATGGAACGTAGCCATGGGACATTTCAAGTAATTGGCAATACGGTTGAGGTAAATCTTCCCTACCAAAAAGAACGTTTACGCATTGAGCTATTTGGAGATGAAGTTGAAGGGTTACAGTGGGTTAGCAAAGATAATAATCGTGTGCTTACCAACCTTGATAACACCCTCATTTTTCCTGCTAAGCATTTTGTAACGACAGAACAGAAAAAACGCGCTGCTATCAAATCGATCAGAGAAGAACTGCGCGAATATCTCCCGACACTTGAAAGTGAAGTCGTTCGTGAACGGTTGCGTCAGCGTGTATCGCATGACCTTGAGATGATTGAGGAACTGGGGTACTGCAGCGGTATCGAAAACTATTCTGCTCATTTTGAACGACGTCCCGCAGGTGAAGCTCCCTTTTGTTTATTTGATTTCTTTCCTAAAGACTTCTTGTGCATTATCGATGAATCACATGTGACGCTCCCTCAGCTGCGGGGTATGCATGCAGGGGATCGAACACGTAAAAAAACGCTTATCGATTTTGGATTCAGGCTTCCTTCTGCGTACGATAATCGCCCCTTAAAGTTTGAAGAAATTAAAAAGCATTTGAATGATGTCATGTATGTGTCCGCTACCCCTGGAGAGTATGAGCTTGAACATTCTCGTCAGGTGATTGAACAGATTATTCGCCCAACGGGTCTTGTTGATCCAGTCATCGAAATCGTTCCTCGTATTGGGCAGATGGATCATTTGGTGGGAGAAATTCAAAAGGTAGCAGCGCAGGATCAACGGACGTTGGTTACGGTGCTCACTAAAAAAATGGCAGAAGAACTTGCTCGGTACCTTGAAGAGCGTCGGCTCAAGGTCTGTTACTTGCACAGTGACATTAAAACACCACAGCGGACTGAGCTTTTACAGAAATTGCGCCTTGGAGTTTTCGACTGCTTGGTAGGGGTTAACCTGCTGCGTGAAGGGTTGGATCTTCCTGAAGTTGCCCTTGTTGCTATTATGGATGCAGACGTTGAAAGTTTTTTGCGTGACAAACGTTCTCTCATTCAAACGATTGGTCGCGCAGCGCGTAACGTTGATGCCAGAGTACTGATGTATGCTGATAAGATTACCGATTCAATGCGCTCTGCTATTGATGAAACAGAGCGTCGCCGTGCCTTACAACTTACCTACAACCGAGAACATGGAATTACTCCACTGTCGGTAAAACGGGAAGTGATCAAAAGCATTACGTCGTTACAGAGTGCTATTGCCCAAGCTTCAAAGCGGGGCAAAAAAGCTTCAGAGCAAACAGCTTTAAGTGAGCAAGAGCTTCAGAAAAAGCTTGCTGACCTTGAATATGAAATGAAAAAAGCGGCTGAAGAGCTTAATTTTGAAAAAGCGATCATGCTTCGTGAACAATGGCTTGAACTCCAGAAAACTAAAAAATAAACCTGCCAGAGCTTAATTTTTCTATCTTGACCCATTGTCTTATTTTGAAAAAGCATTATAATTTCAATTAGAGTATTTGTGTTTTTAATTATAGGTGGAGATAGACATGAAAAATAAAATTATTGTGGCATTGTTTTTTTCTGTGGGGCTCGTTTCGGCTTCTACTTTTCGCATTTCTAATGAAGAACTCGTTAAACCAAGTATGCGAACGAGGGGTGCAGAGCAGTTTTTAGCTGATCTTAACAATGATTTTTTTGAAACTGTTATATCAAAAACTGCCTGTGAGAATGACCTTGAAAAAGGGGGGATGCTTTTTGACGGCGACGTTCGCTCACGATTGTGGCTGCTGTGTTATGCTGGTGCTAAGGTAAATGCTCGCTCTGCGGAAAGTAAGAAAACTCCTTTACACCGTGCCGTTGAGGCTCAGAACGAAAAAGCAGTTGCTACCTTGTTGTACTGGCGTGCAAATCCGGATGTAAAAGATGTAAGGGGAAGAACGCCTTATTCGATAGCATTGGAAAAAAGGTATGAGTCTATTGCACAGCTTTTGAAGCAACGTGGTGCTCTTACGGATTTTCATACCTGTGAGGTTATTGAACCTACTTCTCCAACTATGCCCATTTCTCCAAAATAACAGTTCCTTTAGATTTAAGAATAAAAAGCCCCGGTGAAAAACTGGGGCTTTTTTTATTGCTCGTGTCCACCAAGAACTTATTGAGGAGTTCGAGGACTATTGAAAGGACTTCTTAATTGGAGGGTGATAGGTACAAATGCCCCTTTGGATTTTTTCTGAAAAACGGACAGAGCGTGGGTAGAAAACAGGGTTGCCAGGGTCTCTCTTTCATCCAATTTTTCGTCATGGAATGAATAAAGAAATTGAGCAATTCTTAGTAGTTCAGCGTTCATTCTTTCTTCGTGCCCTTTGTGGGAAGAAGGGAGAAGGTTTTCCTTTTCTTTGGTCTTCAGTGATTCAGGGTGAATTGTATGTGCAAGTAAAAAATTCAAAAAATCAGAAAAGGCAGTTACTTCGTCCTTTCCTTGGAAGGCAGAATCTGAAAAGACTGCTTCCACGAGCATCGCAGCATTGTCTCTAAAACATTCAGCACGCCAAGTAATGAATCCAGGAGACTGATCGCAAGCCGTTACCGAGAAGAACCCTGCTAGGACGAATCCGGCTATTATTTTTTTCATAATTATTCCTGTTATGTATATTGTTTTGCTTTTCTTTTTGGCGGTGGTATTTTACCAGACACTGATTCAGACGGCAAATGCGTGCCATTTTCGAAGACAAGAGAGCGGGTTTGTGCGTGGGGTATGTCAGGCGACAGAAAGGGCTGAGATGACAAGAAGAGTGTTGTTATCAATGGTGATAGGTGGTGGCATGGGGCTGTTGGTTGCTCATAAAATTCCATTGGGAAGGGAAAAGACCGTGATAACGTATGATAAGAGTGGTTACAAAAAACTTGATTCGGTTGCACAGGTTTGTGCGTTGTTCCCTAAAACAGCCAAGGAAGTGCATGAACGCTCAGCAGACGCTCAAAAAAAGATGCTCAAGGCTCTCGATGAATTTGTTTCCCGTGCTCCGGAGGACTACAGCAGAGAGACTGTTTTAGTTGCGTTTGATGCACTCCGTTCTTTGATTGTTTCTGAAGCAGCCGTCTTTTGTTTGATGAAATCAGTAACCACTAATCCAGAGTTATCAGCTGCAGCAGAAAAAGAGGTGATTGCGCTGAGCCATTTTGCGCTTGAACATATCGAAAGTAACAAACAGATCTATCAGGTGATAAAAGCGTATGCGCAAGGAAAAGCGCTGGAAGAAAACCTGTCTGAAGAAGATCGCTATTTCTTAAAAAAACTAATTGAAGGGTTTGAGCTGCAAGGGCTTAACCTTCCCGCAGAACAACAGGATGCCGTACTGGCACTCAAAAAACGTTGTGCAGAATTAGAATCAGAGTTTAGTCGACACATAGATCAAGACGGAACAACGCTGCGAGTCACCGAAGAGGCTCTCGCGGGAGTTTCTGATGATTTTAAAAAATCGCTGCACCGAGAAGGAGATCAGTATGTGTTGCATCTTGATTACCCAACACGTTCGGCTCTTTTAAGTGATTGCACCGTCGAAGAAACACGCAAACAGTTTCACAAAGCTTTTCAAAATAGGGCATATCCTGCCAACGAGGCTGTGTTACAAGAACTTATTCAAAAACGTGATGAGATCGCCCGGCTTTTAGGATTTGAAAGTTATGCTGCCTATGACGTTGTTCAGCAAATGATCGAAACTCCTGAACGGGCATGGAACTTTGAAAAAGATTTGCAGGTGCGTGCGCGCGTGATAGCTGATCGAAACTTTGAAGAGTTGGTCAGCGATCTTCCTGAAGGAGTAACGCTCACTACTGAAGGGAAGATGAATCCCTGGGATTACGAATTTGTACATTCTCATTTTAAGAAAAAACATTATGCAATCGATGAGCGCCATTTTGCCGAGTATTTTCCATTGGAAAAAACGATTACAGGTCTTATTAAAATTTATGAACAGTTTTTAAGTGTGAGTATTACACCGCTCCCTGTTAAGGGTCTGTGGTGCGATGAGGTACAGCTGTTAGAGGTGAAAGATACGTCGGGAAAAATTCTTGGGTACGTCTTTTTGGATATGTTCCCTCGTCCTAACAAGTACGGGCATGCGGCGGCATTTGAAGTAAATTTTGCCCTTGAACGAGCCGATGGAACACGTGGACCAGGGGTGGTAGCTCTAGTGTGTAACTTCACCAAGCCAACAAAAGAAAAACCATCATTATTGAAATATGATGAAGTTACTACGTTCTTTCATGAATTTGGCCATGCGATGCATCTGATCTTAGGAGCAACGCGCTATGCAGTACTTTCCGGGTTTAATACAGAAACTGATTTTGTAGAGTTACCCTCACAAATGCTTGAAAACTGGATGGAAGACAAAGAAATTTTAAAACTTATCAGTTCGCATTATCTTTCAGGTGAGCCATTGCCTGATGATCTTATTGACCAACGACTTCGTCTTTTAAAATTTGGACAGGGTTTGTTTGTCACGCGCCAGCTTCACTATGGGATGGTAAGTCTTGAATTCTTTGGGCCATTGAAAGACGAATCTCTGGCGTCGATGTATAAGCGTCTTGCTCAAGAAAACAGTTCCAATTTTGCCTACGACGATGAAACGCATGGGTATTGCAGTTTTGGGCATTTGGTTGGGTATGGTGCAAAATATTACGGGTATCTCTGGTCATTGGCGCTTGCGTACGATGTGTTTGAACAGATTGAAAAAGAGGGATTACTCAATCCAGAAGCGGGTAAAAAATATGTTGATGCTATCCTTTCAAAAGGTGGTAGTCAGGATGCAAACGACATGATTCGCGCTTACTTGGGACGCGAACCGCAGTTTGATGCGTTTTACCGAAAAATGGGTCTTTAAAAAAGGAAAGAACAGCGATGAAAAAGGGATTATGGTTAAGCGTGGTACTTGGTGGAGGGCTGTTGATGGGACAGGATGTGCAAAAAATATCAGGAATAGCGCGAGATCAGGCAGGATTTCCGTGCATTCAATCAACTGATGATGCGTGTAATCTTTTTCCTCACTCCGTTCAAGAGATAGAGGTACGGCTAGAACAGGTAAAAGAAGCAATACGTGCAGGAATTGCAAAGCTTCTTCTGGTTCCTGCTGATAAACACACGGTTCAAACGTTACTTGAAGGCCTTGACGTGGTGGTAGCGCAAGCGTACCCAGATTCGTATATTTTTAATTTCACCAAGTCGGTACATCCCGATCCTGCAGTCAGAGAAGCGGCTGAAAAAGCTGCTATTGAACTATCAAAGTTTCTTACAGATGAATTGGTGCATAACAAGGCGTTGTACCAGCTTCTAAAAGAGTACCAACAAGGTGTTTCTACTGTGCAGGCCCTTGCTCGTGTTGATCAGTATTTCTTGGACAAGGAAATTGAAGGGCTTGAGCAAGAAGGGTTGAATCTTTCCGATGAACTGCAAGAACAAGTGGTGCTCCTCCAAAAACGATGCATCGAATTAACCTTTGATTTTTATCGGACGATTGATGAGCCGGTGTATCTTGAAGTTACCGATGAGGATCTTGTGGGAGTTCCTGATGATTTCAAGCGGTCACTCGCGTGTATTGGCGGTGTCTATTCCCTGCCTATGAACTATCCAACCAGCACCATGATCATGACTCGTTGTTCTTCATCAGAAACGCGCAAACAGTACTACAAAAAGTTTGCCAATCGCGGTTATCCAAAAAATGAAAGCATCTTGCAAGAACTTATTCAAAAGCGCCATGAGTATGCAAAACTCCTGGGGTACGAAAGCTTTGCTGACTATAATCTTGCTCTCCAGATGATTAAAACTCCTGCGCGGGCCTGGGCATTTGAACGTGAATTGCAAACAAAAATAATTCCTGCAGCGCAAAAAGAATTTGAACGCTTAGTCGCTGATCTTCCTGACGGGGTTACCTTGAGCCCTGAAGGTAAGTTATATCCGTGGGATAACGGGTATGTCATGACCTCTTTCAAGAAAAAACATTACGATATCGATGAGCTTGAGTTTGCACACTATTTCCCGATGGAAAAAACGGTTGCTGGTTTGATGCGCGTGTATGAACTTTTCTTTGATCTGATCATTGAAACAGTTCCGGTCAGTGGTATGTGGCATGAAGATGTTCGTTTGCTGCGCATCAAAAATAAAAGCGACCAGGCGGTATGGGGGTATGTGTTCTTGGATATGTTTCCACGTGAAAAAAAATATGGTCATGCAGCAGCCTGGAGTCTGATTCGAGCATTACAAAAAAGTGATGGAACTCGTACAGCCGGTGTTGTGGGAGTGGTTTGCAATTTCACTAAACCAACGGCTGAAAAACCGTCATTGTTGCAG
>CAZRXF010000005.1:0-38600 GCA_964604015.1 uncultured Pseudomonadota bacterium | reverse complement strand
CATCCCACCTCAAAACAGCAGACCAGACGGCAAAAACGGGAGAACGCTGACACTCAGACGGGGTATACAAAATCATGAAAACCATCCTTTCGGAAATTGAAACACTCGCCCAGGCCGGCAGTACGGCCATTACGGAAAGCTCGTCGCTTGAACTTTTAGAAGCGGCCCGCGTTGAGTTTTTGGGAAGAAAAGGAAAAGTCGCTGAACTGATGCCACGTCTTGCAACCCTGTCGCTTGAAGAAAAACGCACTGTTGGCCCTGCCATGAACGAGCTTAAAGCAAATCTTGAAACGTTGTTCGAAACAAAGCGACAAGAACTCGTTGATAAGGCGCTCTCTGAAAAAGAGGAACTCTTTAAAGATTTTGATGTTACCGCCTATCAAAAACGTTCATTGGAAGGCTCACTGCATCCCTACACCCATGTGCGCAAACTCGTAATTGATTTTTTCAGTTCTATTGGCTTTCAAATTGCCGATGGCCCTGAGGTTGAAACCGAATTTTATAATTTTGAAGCACTCAACATCCCCGGTAATCACCCTGCCCGCGATATGCAAGACACTTTTTGGCTCACCATCCCTTCGATGGTTATGCGAACGCACACCTCAAACGTTCAAATTCACACCATGCAAAAGTACACACCGCCGATTGCCATTTTTTCGATGGGTAGAGTGTATCGCCATGAAGCAACTGATGCTTCTCACGACTGCATGTTCCAGCAACTTGAAGGCATGTTCATCGATAAAAACGTTTCTTTGTCCCATGTCATCGCAACGATGAAGCTTTTTTTACAAACGTTTCTAAACGATAAAAATCTCAAACTCCGCGTTCGTCCCGGGTTTTTCCCCTTTGTTGAACCGGGAATTGAAATTGACGCATCATGCCCGTTCTGTACCCAAGGTTGCTCCACCTGCAAACATTCTCGCTGGATTGAAATGGTGGGAGCCGGCCTTATTCATCCCAATGTCCTTAAAGCAGGTGGCATTGATCCTGAACAGTACCGGGGATTTGCATTCGGATTTGGACTCACGCGTCTTGTTATGCTTAAATATGGCATCTCTGACATTCGACTTTTGCACTCCTCATCTGTGGAGTTCTTAAAACAGTTTTAGATCTTAAAAAAGAAAAAGGAATGAGTAATGGAAGACATAACCAAAGTGATCGTCCCGGCGGCAGGACAGGGAACACGCTTTCTTCCCTTCACAAAAGCCATCCCAAAGGAAATGTTACCGTTACTCGAAAAACCTGCCATGCAACAGGTCATCGAGGAAGGGATCCTTTCTGAAATCCGCAACTATACTATCGTCACCGCACCGGGTAAATATGCTCTTGAAGACCATTTTGACAATAACCCCACCCTAGAAAATTTTTTAAAAGAACACGAAAAAGAGTCTCTCGTTCAAAGTATCGACAAGATTATAAAAACGGCAGAATTCACCTACGTTCGCCAACAAGAACCACTCGGCCTTGGACACGCAGTATGGCTTGCTCGCCACACCATCCAAAAAGAATATTTCGGAATCATGCTCCCTGATGATATTATCGTCGGCAAACAACCAGCCTTACATCAACTGATCCGTATTGCTCGGCAGGAACGGGCAAGCGTCATTGCAGTGCAAGAAGTCCCCATGGATTGCGTTTCATCCTATGGCATCATTCAAGTTAAAAAACAAATTACCCCCCATCTTTTTCAAGTCGGAAACGTCGTTGAAAAACCGTCACAAAAGAACGCCCCTTCCAACCTTGCCGTCATCGGACGGTATGTTCTTTCCCATAAAATTTTCAATTCACTTGAACAGATCAAGAATTACACGGTCGGCGAACTTCAATTGACCGACGGCATAGCTCATCTCATTCAAAACAACGAGAAAGTGTTTGCCTACAAAGTACAAGGCATACGTTACGATATCGGCAATCCAATTGGCTGGGTAAAAGCAATCATCAGTTTTGCGCTTCAACACCCCCAGTACCAAGGCCCGATCAAGCGCTACCTAGCAGATCTAGGCACACTCGAATCTCCGCTCTACAACCAAACAAAAAACATTGAACATTCGTTGTAGCTGTGATCCTGAACCTTAATCAACTTCTGCCATATGCTCCGCCCAGCTCATAAGATGAAATCCTGGTTCGAGGACATCGTTCTTCAATTCCTGTGGGAGATCTTCAAATGTCTGCTGTAAAGAATCATGCAAGTATAAGCTATCAAGTTTCTTTCCCAGTTTTTTAACTCGATTGCAAAGCGCATGATAAAGATAAGCAGATTTTATATCAGCATGTAAAAGCGCATGATATCGTTTTAGTGGATTTTTTATGCTCATGTACGACCAGCATTCTTTGTCCTGCAGTGGCAAAGAATCCAGACCTTCTACGCAAATGTGTAGGTACCATCTCCACTGATTCATTTCGCACATGATAAGCCGTTATGATCGTACCATCGGATGTTACTACCATATCTTGTAGGCTTACCCCAGGGTAAAGGCAGCAAGGTGTTGCTTTTACTCCATGCAGGGAAAGAGGAAGCTGGGGTAAATCTTTTATACGAGCATGCAGAAAGGGATCCGCATTCTTTAAGCCACAATCAAATGCGAATGTAGAGCCATTCTCTAGAAAATCATTGCCTCCATCAGGGTGTAAGAGGCCAGTTCTCCGACAAGACGATAAAGGTCACTTCCTTTCATGAGCAAATTATCAGCAAGAACAACGAGTGATCGCAGTTTTCCAGCGCTGGGAAGTTTTTTTCCACTCAGCGGGACGTACAGAGGGGAAACAAGGGAGAGTAGATAGGTCATATCTTCAATTGTTCCATAAACTTTAATTGCAGACGAATCATTACTGCTTCCTAACCCCCGACCTCTGGCTCCAAAATAGGTTCTGAAAAATCCAAAATTTTGTACGAGAAGTTCCTTAGGGACATGTTCAATAACCACATCGGAACATTCCAACGTAACTGTCTCCTGTGCTTGCTGTGGAGCGCCATCAGAACTTGCAGCCCCGTAACCGTTTTGTGTCGAAAATAAGCACATCAGTACCAAAACTCTTATAACCTTCATTCTAAACCTCAATTTGTAACCCACTTACTCTTGGCTTAACCTCGAAACTTTGGTTTTTTCAATCTTCATCAAGAATAATTACTTCATCATCCCCAGGAATCACGGAATGCACATCTTCATCAAGAACAAGCACCTCGTCCTCATCAGCATCATGTACTGGATCATCTAGAAGCACTACGTCATCATCCTCGGGAACCATTGGTATCGGAGGTACTACTAATTCTCGATTGTTACCTTCCTCAGCACCCAATGGATTTCCAGAGCTAGCACTTTCAACTCCACGATTTTTTTCAGCTTCGGACGCAAGCTTTTCCGTTTGCCTTTTTGACTTGCCTTCTACAGACAAAATGCCATCTTGTAGTTCTTGCGGAAGACGATCAAACATTTCATCAAGTTCAGCTGGTAATGAAAGTTCATCAAGCGCATGCCCAAGATGCTCTACGCGTGATTTAAGGGCACGGTACAGATAGTGTTCTTCATCGCCAGAGCCACTTAAAAGCGCATTCTCTTTGATACGCTCCACTGAGTATTTTATCTCTAAAAACGCCGACGTCCCTGAATATTGAACAATCAACGAACCACTCGGGCTGAACGCTACATTTTTTATTGTCTCGTTTCCAATCCAATCATCCAGTTGAAGAGAAAACACATTCTCTCCGTCGGAGGAGTAAAGGGAAATCCACTTTGAAGAATAGATGGCAAGAAGGGTACCCGCTGGATTAAATACGCTCTGAAATTCTCCTGAGTTAGTAACGGGTAGTATTTTGGCATTTTCCATAGCGAGTTGTCTCTGTGTAAATCCTTCAGCAGGACAGGAAACAAGTCCTAATGACCAGTGATTTCCTTCTTCATTTATACCGGCAAAACAACCTGCCACTAGTATATTTTGAGCGCCAGCCGGTTGCACAGCAGTAACATAGGTAAAGAAATCGTCAGGAAAAAGCACCGTGAGCCCCCCCGCTCCAAAGTCCGTATCTATTGATCCATCAACGTTTAATCGCTTAAGCACAGCCCCTCCTGTACCCAATTTTGAATAGGGAGAAAATACCCCTACGGTCTTGCCATCAGACTGGGTAAGCAGCTTCGATGGCACATGAAAAAGAAGTGCAGGATCATTTTTAATAGTAACCACGCCCGTTCCACCGGATAATCCACCAGTAAAAAGGCGATTTTTTTGCCCGTTTGGCAACCATTGAGCAAAAACAATCTCATATCCCCCTGCCGGTCCGGCAGCAAGTAAAGAGCCATCAGGGTTCACATGAGCAACAGCGATTTGTTGATTCAAATTATTTTCAATAAAATCAATAAATCCATATCCATTACTTCCAAAACTTTCATCTAACCGACCATTACGATCAAATTTCACTACAAGAAATCCGTTAAACGCTTGATAATCGTGATTCCACGTCTGAACGTGAACAGTCCCCATTGCAATACAACCTCCATCACTCGTTGCCACAAGTGTCTCAAGCCCACCACTCAGTTGACGGCTTTCAGAACCAAACAACCAATCTGCAGTCATTTGCGGGTAGAGGGTTGTTTCTTTGATTTCCGCAAGCGCAATACCATTTCCATACATTCCAAAAGATGTATCAATCGTTCTATCAGTGTTATATCGTACGAGTCTAAATCTTTTATTTTGATCAGAATGTACAGTTTCATCACCCCCCACTATGATTTTTCCGTCTGATTGAACCAGAAGAGCTTTTGGGTTGAACCAAACATCTTGCAAATAACGAAAAAATTTAATACCCGAATCAGCTACAAGTGGCCTATTATCATCACTTAACAGAAGGCCTGTCGAAAATGGCACACTATCACCACTTAAAAACTGTTCATACCCCTCTGAACTATATAATGCTTGTTGCAATTTTGGATTGTAAAGCCCCTGCAACAAAGCCATTATTTCCGAATCAACCTCTAAATAATTGGCTAATACTAAGATTGAAAATTCTGATGGTCTTTTGCCTCCCACCGGCGCATAATCCGAAGAGACTAACGAAAGTAAATAGGTCATATCCTCAACTGTTCCATCAACTTCAATTGCAGACGAAAGAGGAGTACTTCTTCCCAACCCCCGACCTCGTGCCTCAAACAGTGTTCTGAAAAATCCAAAATTCTGTACCAGAATTTCCTTTGGCACCTGCTCAATAACCCCATCTGTGCACTTCAACGTAACTGTCTCCTGTGCTTGCTGTGGGGCACCACCCGAACTTGCAGCTCCATAGCTATTTTGTGCTGAAATTAATCCGACCAATACCAGAATTCTTATAACCTTCATTCTAAACCTCGATTTATAACCCATAGATTCCCATTTTTCTATCCAGCATACAAAACAAAAACATTCTATGTGAATATATTGTCATTTTAAAAGCTACAACAGACACGATTCCATGCCATTTTAAGCCTATTCACCCCAACACCTGAAATAGTATTGCAGTTTGAAAAATCAAAGTGCTACTCTGGTTCATGAAATGAGATGTAGTTTCAGCATGTTTCAGAAATGGCTTTGAAATAGCTGACAAAGGGGAAGGTGGTTATGAAAAAGGTAATAAAAACAATCTGTTTGCTCGGATTTTTAGGGCTGGTGTCCTTTACCAATCCGTGCGTAGTAGGAGCAGGTCCTTACGGCAATAGCGTCGAATATTGCATCGAAGAAGCTCAAGAAGAATCTGAGCTTTTTTTGGTCGGAGAAGACCCTGGTTCACTCTACTTAGTCGATGGATTTGATGATTGTGCCTATGGTGGCTTTGGATCCGTGGTTGACTAAAGGTGCACTATGAAGTTTTTAAAAATCACTCTTTTACTTGCACTCGCAACACCATTTTCAAGCAAAGCAGATGTCTCCTGCGTTGATATTCATTCAGTTAACCCAGAAAACTTTGTCCTTGAGCAACATCCAGTTGGCTACGTAAACTGTTACTGCACCTGCTCACAGTGGGGATGGCTTGATGACTCTCGTTGTACCATGTGCAACCATAAACATGGTGGAAATGGAAACGGAACTCTCCTGACGGCAGAGACAGATGGCACTTTCATGTCATTTATGTCACCCGCTCAAGCGCTCGATTATTACCGCCCAGAAGGATCTGATTGGGTTGAATCACTGGCTCTTTCTGCTACAGCACAAAAATCCTCCGCCATTACCCCCCAAAGTTTTTCAGAATTGAAACACACGAAAACAATCGAGTAACCCGCTCACACTATGCTACTTGAGCAGGAATAATTCCTTGAGGGCGCAGACGGTCTGACTGGTTCTTTGTTTCTGGCATCACTCCAAACATGGATAAAAACGGCACCACAGAATCGGGATTAAGAGAAATCGAATCGATCCCCTCGTTAATCAAGAATCGTGCAATCTCAGGGTAATCTGATGGCGCCTGACCACAAATTCCAATCGGTCTTCCAGCAAAATGGGCCCCGTGGACAGCCAAGGACATCATCTTCATTACCGCAGCATTACGTTCATCAAACACCGTTGCCAGTAACCCTGAATCTCGATCAACCGAAAGTGTCGTTTGCGTTAAATCATTGGAGCCAATAGAAAATCCGTCAAAATACTCAGCAAACTGTTCAATCAAAAGGACGTTTGAAGGGATTTCGCACATCATGAAGATTTCAAGACCGTTTCGTTTTGATACCAGCCCCTGTTTTTTCAAAAGCTCAGTCACACAACGTGCTTCTTCAAGCGTACGGACAAACGGAACCATAACGTTGATATTATGAAGCCCCATCGTCTCACGGGCATACCGAATCGCCTGGCATTCAAGTTCAAACGCAGGAGCATACAGCTCATGGTAATAGCGGGACGCCCCACGCAATCCCATCATAGGATTTTCTTCAGTCGGCTCAAAGAAAGAACCTCCTAACAGCCCGCGATATTCGTTACTCTTAAAGTCGGAAAATCTGACGAGCACCGGACGGGGAAAGAAAGCAGCCGCAATCGTTGCAACCCCTTCAGCCACTTTTTTTATGAAAAAATCTTGGGGCGACGCGTACGCAGCTGTTATTTTTTCCAGTTGTTGCACCACTTTTTTGTCGTGTACTTTTTCTGGGGCAACAAGTGCCATCGGATGGACCTGTACGGCATTCGTGATGATAAATTCAAGTCGAGCAAGACCAACACCATCAACTGGCAAGGCACTGTACGCATAGGCACGCTCAGGAGAGGCAACGTTTACCAAAACTTTCACCGGTGTTTTAGGAATGGTCGTAAGTTCTGTTTTCTGAGTTTCAATAGCAAGAGCACCTACGTACACAAACCCTTCTGACCCGGTACTGCAATCAAGGGTAACAACCTGACCGTCTCCAATCTTTTTCATGGCCCCTGCTGCCCCTACCAATGCAGGAATCCCCAACTCACGAGAGACAATCGCCGCATGACACGTTCTTCCCCCGCTTTCAGTGATAATTCCTGCGGCCTTTTTCATGAGTGGCACCCAATCTGGGTCGGTCATGCGAGTAATCAAAATTTCACCTTCTTCAAGAACATCAAGCCCCTCATGAAGCGAAGCGATAATACGTGCTTTGCCGATAGCAACCTTTTGCCCAATACTTTGCCCTTTCACCAGCACCTGAGTTTTTTGGTGTGGAGCAATCCGATACGTCACTAACGCGTGACCTTCATCTTTTTGCGCATGTACCGTTTCAGGACGCGCCTGCACAATATACAAGAGCTGTGTGTCACCATCATAAGCCCACTCAATATCCATAGGAACGTGGTATCCCGCTTTTTCTGAATAGGTCTTTTCAATAAGATCTGCCGTTTGGGCTAACTCAATAATTTGATCATCAGACAGAGAAAAGACTGATTGCCGTGCAGCAGAAACCGCTTTTCTTACGGTCCCCATCTTCTTCTCAACGCACACGCGCTCTACTTTCTTGCTTCCACATTCACGTTTGATGATCGGGTCAGATCCTTTAGCGAGTGTCTGCTTAAAAACGTGAAATTCATCAGGTACTACTTCACCTTTTACCACCGCTTCACCCAGCCCATACGCTGACGAAATAACAATGACGTCTTTAAACCCACTTTCAGTATCTAGGGTAAACATCACCCCCGCCGTTGCCCGATCAGAGCGCACCATTTGCTGAATACCAACAGAAATCCCTATCACCTGGTGGTTAAATCCTTTTTCTGCCCGATACATAATTGCACGATCGGTAAACAGGGACGCTATGCACTTTTTGTAGGCACTCAAAACCTGCTTGATCCCGGAAACATTCAAATAACTTTCCTGCTGACCCGCAAAAGAAGCATCTGGCAAATCTTCTGCCGTTGCTGAAGAACGAACTGCAACCACGCATTCACTCACTGCACGTTCAGCACATAATGCCGCATATGCTTGTGTAATTTCCTCAACAAGATCTAACGGCAGTGGAGCCGCTTCAAGCAATTCTCGTAATTCTTTACCGACAGCTTTTATCGAAGAAAAATTCGAGATACGGCCTAATTTTTTAAGCAATGGAGCCATTTTTTCTTCAAGCCCATTTGCTTTGATGTGATGGAAATAGCCATCGACCGTCACTGCAAATCCAGCAGGAACACGCACTCCTGCACCATCCAACTGCTGAAGCATGAACCCTAGTGAGGCGTTTTTTCCACCTACCAAGGCGCTATCTTTAAGCTCTAATGATTTGAAATTTCTCACATAGTGCATGTGCAATACCCCTCTTTGGTTTTGCAACGGTTATTTTTCGTTCCCTAAATCCTTCGAACAAAGGCTCCCTAAGCTTATCTTCTTGCATTTTTTCTGCAAATCGTTATGGTGTTTCTCCTACGGCTTACTGTATCGCACCCTCTTGCTATCATGCAAATAAAGCGAAAGACGATCATGAATAAGACAACGTCAACGATAATCACAGCTTCCTTGGCCATATTTTCAATGTTCTTTGGCGCGGGAAATCTTATTTTCCCCCCTGTCGTTGGAATCTCCTCCGGACAAAATTTCTGGATGGGTCTTGGTGGATTTCTTGCTACTTCCGTTGCACTTCCTCTTATTGGACTTATTGCGATCATTCTTTTCAACGGCGATTATGAAGCGTTTTTTAACCGGATTGGACGATGGGGTGGGTTCTTACTCATTCTCTTTTCCATGTTTGTTATCGGGCCCCTGGTAGCAATGCCGCGTATTGTTACGCTGACGTATGAGTTTCTCACTCCCTTCATGCCGGCAATTTCACTTCCCGTTTTTAGCGTTCTTTTTTGTGCGTTGACGTTCTTTGCAATCTACAAAGAGAGCAAGGTTATGAACATTCTGGCTTATGTGATTACCCCTGCACTGCTTGGATCTTTAGGGATCATCATTGTAAAAGGACTTTTGTCTCCTGCATCACTTGCACAGGTTGATACCCCACCCCTCTCTGTATTTTTAGAGCAAACAAAACGCGGTTATCTGACACTTGATCTCTTAGGAGCGCTCTTTTTTGGGTTCCTGACCCTTACCTTGCTTAAAAAATCCTTCGATGGTGACGATGAATATTCATTGAAAAAGTTAGCGATCATTGCCATGAAATCAGGATTCATTGCCTGTCTTTTAATTGGCCTCTTGTACGTAGGACTCGCTTTTTTGGGAGCATTCCATGGGCAAGAATTTGCTCATCTGAGTGCCGCACAGCTCTTTATCACCGTATGCATCAAGGTTATGGGGGCTCATGGTGGCTTTATTATTGCAACAGCTGCATCTCTTGCCTGCTACTCGACTCTTATGGCGCTCGCGGTGGTACTTGCTGAATTTATTGAAGACAAGGTGACCAATCATCGTCTTTCCTATACAAAATCTCTCATCCTCGTTCTTGCAGCAACATCGTTTATCTCCTGCTATGGCCTGACAACAATCATGTCTTCATCAAGTACGTTCATCAATACGCTTTATCCTGTGATAATTACTCTCACCTTCTGCAATCTTGCGTACAAACTGTGGGGTTTCAAGCCGGTAAAAGTGCCCGTTATTCTTACCCTGCTCATTTCCATCTACTGTAACTTCTTTTAGCACGCGGCAGGAGGCAAGATGCGTAATCCTCTTGTCTTTGTTGTCTATGATAGCATTCATCATTCGATTTTTGAGGGGCAGGTTCTTGCCCCTCTTTTAAAAAAACTCGCCGCCGGCCTTCACCCAACCATCCATATCATCAGTTTTGAAGAAACCTTAAGTCCGGCCGTTCTTGCAGCACAAAAAAAATTTTCTGCTCTTCATCCAGCGCTGACACTCACCATCATCAAACGTCCCCGTTTTACCTTTGCGTTTTTATTGCAGTATCAGGCACAGCAGCTGCGTGCCATTCTTACAAAGTTCTCTACCCCCTACGATCTTTATGCCCGAGGACCACTTGCAGGACTTATTGCCCACAAAGCAACTACTTTACAGTGCGCTGCCTTAACCATTCAGGCACGAGGACTCCTTGCCCAAGAACACTGCTACACCCACCGTTCTGTCAAAGGATGGCGCTTCTATGCCCATGCTCTTAGGCAACAGCAACTTTGGCACATTGAAAAGGAATGTTACACGGCACCTTTAAATGCATCATATTCTTTCTCTATTGAAGCAGTCAGCCCCGCTCTTGAAGAATATCTGCAGCATACATACCACACACCACCATCTCTTTTTGTAGCGCCCCACTTTGATACTCCCGATCCTGTATCCCATGAAAAGAAACTTTTATATCGAACACAGGTCAGAAAAAAACTCGCTATCCCTGAAAATGCCACGGTCTACGTGTACAACGGCTCATTAAAGCCCTGGCAGTGTCCGCAAGAAACAATCGCTGCATTTAAAAAGATGTACGAACAGGATAAGACAGCTTTTTATCTAGCACTCACTCAAGACACCCAGGCTATGCGCATGCTGCTTGATCAAACATATCTTCCAAAGACAGCTTTCGCTGTTCTTCATGTCCCTCAAAGTGATGTTATTCGCTATCTTTGCGCTGGAGATTTTGGCCTACTGTTTCGTGAACAGCACCCACTCAATTGGGTATCGCGCCCTACCAAACTTCTTGAATACCAGGCAGCAGGACTTCAGGTCGTTCATAACAACACGATTGCCTTGCTTTCCCAAAACTAGAAATTAAAAAAAGCCATCCTACTCACCACTGCTCCTACAAGCGCGGAAAGAAAAAATGGCTTTTTTTATACCTAGCTACTTTCTAAATAAAGAGCCCCACGACAAGCGCAGTAAGCAAGTTTGAAAGCGCACCACCAAACACTGCAGCCAACCCTAATTCAGTCAGCCATTTACGTTTGGAAGGAACCAGCGCTCCGATACCACCCACTTGGATACCGATTGATGAAAAGTTTGAAAATCCACAAAGCGCATAGGTTGCCAATGTTTGAACGCGCTCTGGTAGCTGCATCCCAACCATTTTATGGTATGCCAAAAATTCGTTAACCGCGATCTTTGTCCCAAGAAGTTGGGCCACCGATGAAGCGTCAGAACCGGTAAAACCAAGCAGTAAGGCAAAGGGATAAAAAAGCTTTGAGAAAATGTAATCAAGATTGATCACCGGCAAGCTCAGCGAAAACCAGCTATTAATTTGTGTACAGGTGCCTCCCAACATGCCATTCAAGAGAGCAATCAGCGAAATGAATGCAATCAACATCGCACCCACGTTAAGCGCCAAACTTAACCCATCTGAAGTTCCTGCAGAAACCGCTTCAAAAATGTTACCTTTTGTTTCTTCTTGTACCGCCTTAAGAGGAACTGCGTCGCTCGTATTTTTCTCTGTTTCTGGAATGAGAATTTTTGCAACCAAAATAGTTGCTGGAATGGCGATAACAGAAGACGCCAACAAATGCTCGATGGCAACGCCCATGCTTGCATAGACGGCAAGAATTGAACCGCTAATGGTTCCCATACCGCTGACCATCACGACAAATAGTTCTGATTTGGTCATAGTATCCAGGTAATTTCTAATTAAGAGTGGCGACTCCGTCTGACCCAGAAAACTGTTAGCAAGAGCGCACAGCGTTTCAGCTCCTGTTGTTCCCAAGATCGGACGCACGAGATAACTGAGCAATGCAACAACCTTTTGCACAATCCCCAGGTGAAACAAAATCGCCATGAACGCACCAAAGAAGATAATAATCGGAAGAATTTTTACAGCAAAAACGGTTCCCCAGCTTGTTCCAATGTTATTTGCAAGAGCGCCAAATACAAACGATATCCCGTCCCCTGCATAGTCGTACAAATGGTTAATTCCACGCGCAATCGATGCAATAATTCCCTTACCTATTCCTGTTTTTAACACTCCAAATGCAAGTAACGCCTGCAATCCCAAAGCACTGACCACTAATCGATATTTTATGTGGCTGCGCGAACGCGAAAAAGCATACGCCAATCCGAGCACCACAAAGATACCCAGGGCATTCAGATAGCGGTTATAGTCAAGAAAATAGGAGAGGATTTCCATAAAACGACCTCGTAAAAAAGTGAAACAACGGGATCGAGTATAACTTCATCAGTATGAAACGCTATTTTTTTCAGTGAAGCACACTATCACTTACTATCTTCTTCCCGATCAGAACCCATCCCCTGTTCCATCAGTTCAATATGAAGCTCTATTGAGTCAACAAGCCGTCCAACAGTGAGCGATAAAAATTCCTCGGCACAACCATAAGAAAAATATTCTTTGCCTGCGCACACAAGTGCTGCAAGACGATAATAATGCTGAATCTCTCTTTCAACCACGATAGCCAAATCAGGATATTCATCTTTGTAATAGTCGAGGTACTTCTGTCCCTCCTGATAAAAATGAATATCCTCACAATGATCTTCGGTACCATGTGGACATGCTTGGCGCCGCCCCAGCTCCACCAATACTCGATCCAAAAGAGCCTTCATAACAGGTTGCACCTGTTCATGCGTCATTTCTCCATGAACACGATTAAAAAGCGCTCGAGCACGATCATCAGGATAATCTTGAGATGAATATAATCGTACAACCCTGGCACCTGGCACAACCGCACGAACAAATGGTCGTAGAGCTCCTGCACAACTAAATGGAACAGCAAAAAATGCCACGCCAACACACCACATCAACGTTAATTTCTTGAAAACTACGCAAGTTTGCATACAAAACCCTTTTAAACAGGTGTCACTAAAGGGCCTAAGTATAGGAGAAACAAGCCAACAAACAAATATTTCGGCAGCCTATTTTCTGATAAATACAGGTAATTTAAAGAAAAATAAGGCAAAAAATTAAGCCCTGGTTTTACCCAGGGCTTATTACTATCTGATTGAAACTGGCTCGGAATCGAACCATTGATATTTAATGTACCAGAAAAAACGCTTTAGTCTAGCTATCCCCTCATTTTGCTCTCGGAGCATGGAACGAATCATTTTTCACCCTTAAGCCAAAATTATCCGCCACACCACCATCAATAAGCCTATCCTTATCATTTACAAAAAAATCGCTGCCTGCTAGACTTATCACCCGAATTGCTCGCTGTTTATGCGTAGTTTATCGTTGATTTTAGCTCTCTAGATTGCCGGAGGATACGTATGAAAAAAATTGCCTTGTTAGTGCTCGTTTTTGGAACAGAAACAGTTTCTCATGGAAATCCTGGCATACGTGCTTTCAGTAGGCTTTTAAGAAATGCAGCAGTACGCCGTGCAGCCTGCGTTGGAGCAGCGGCAGGGGCTGCGGTACTCACTAATGATATGCATGTTTGTCAATGTAAACCTCATGATTATACACGGCTTGAACCAATCCGCACTGCAGATCTTTCCATTCCTATGGATGATGAAACACGTGCAAGAGTAGCAAACTTTGAAAGAACAGCAGCAGACGCACAGGCTAAGCTTGGTGAGTGGGGCAGCACCGTGGTAGTTCCTCAGGTTCAATCTGTCTTGCAAGCTATTCTGACAGGAGGACAGCGCGTTTCTGCCATGCAAAACGAGTCCATGGGCCAAGATATTCACACTCAAATTCAACACGATCTTGCAGTGATCGACCATATGCTAGCAACAGCAGAAGCAGAGGGAGCAGCAATTCAAGAACTTCTTACAGCGCATGGTCATGCCCACCTACCAATCCCACCACAAACCCTTCCAGCAGCAGCGCCTGCAGCATAAAAATTATTGTATATAAACAAAATCCACCATAAAGGAAAAACTATGGCTTTATCCGCATTAGCTCTTGCAGCGGCACTTACTCTCGTAGGTCCAGGCGCATCACAACAGGCAAACATCACAAAAGGTACTGAACATTGTTTCCGTCCCTCATGTGAAAACGCTTGGACTCATAAACTCGAAGCAGAAATCGGAAGTGAACAAGGGGATAGAATGACGTACTGCACCATGTTACCGCCTGACGAACAAGACCAAGAGACAATTAAACAGAATTTGATGGCAGCAGCTGGTATGGCGCAAGACGCTCTTGCTCTGCAAGGAAAAATCATGACAGGAGAAGGACATCGAACCTTATGGAATAATGTCATGGAAAGTTATTGCGCTCACAATGCTTGTCAGGCAGCAGGAAATTGTAAGGGCAGCAATCCTGTTACATTTGACCATAGAAATGCCTTCTACACTCAGCAAGATCCTCGGCACCAAAAAGGTAGTAAATCACCACGAAATCAGCATCAATCCCAAGGGCGCGGAAACCAACGTCGACCTGGTGGCCGTTAAGAAAATCATCTCTTTTTAAAAGCATGAAATGCCCTTCGGGGCATTTTTTGTTGCCTAATTTTCGCCTTATTTCCTTTCAAAACTTCTTTTCAGTTACTGTACCTACTTATGCTAAAAAGCGCTGTTGTATTTAAAAAGGAGTTTTCCATGAGCACACTTCCTGTTACAATCCCCACTCTACGGACAATCAAACATGACAGCAGGAGTGATACTCATATCAAAAGAAAGTAAAGGAGAGTTATGAATCTTGGTCAATTACTGCTCATTGTCGCGACACTTACCCAAGGGACCGCTACGACCCAACGTGCCTCAGAAGAACAGAATGAACAAGTAGACAAGGTGTGCTACGCCCCATCGTGCGCTAGCCCCGATTGGCAGAGAGTAGAATTTGAAGTAACAGGCAATAAAAAGGAAAAACAATTTGCATGGTGCACACTCGTTCCACCAGATGCTACTCATGTTATGGAAGAGATCCTGCAACCATCTGTAGCCACGGCAGCTGAAGAGTCGAAAAAAGCAGGAACATCACGAATTTCAGGACAACGACTTGCAGAGCTTCTTGAACAGCAAACTCATAACCGTTACTGCGCTCAACGCCAACAATTTAGTAAAA
Organism: uncultured Pseudomonadota bacterium; assembly: GCA_964604015.1. GTDB lineage: Bacteria > Babelota > Babeliae > Babelales > CAIQNR01 > CANNBR01. The sequence continues at coordinate 23,313 of CAZRXF010000005.1, read as the reverse complement.
ACTACAGCCTGCCCCATTCGCAAGGGAGAGGAAAGCAGCGCTACGCAAACCAGTAGAGAAAATATAGTTAGGCTTTTTTACGACGCTCATCGCGTTCGTGTTGTATCAACGCATCGATAATTTCATCAAGCTGACCGGTCATAATGATGTCTAATTTTTTGAGCGTCAAATCAACCTGATGGTCAGTGATACGATTTTGCGGGTAATTGTAGGTGCGAACTTTTTCGGCACGCATGCCACGTCCGATAAGCTCCTTGCGATGCTCAGAAAGCTCTGCTTCCTGTTTTTGCTGCTGCGCCGTAATGATACGAGAGCGCAACATTTTCATCGCTTTTGCCTTATTTTTATGTTGAGAGCGTTCGTCTTGGCAAGATACCACGACTCCTGTTGGAATGTGCGTGATACGTACCGCAGAGTCGGTTGTATTTACGTGTTGACCACCCGCACCACTCGCACGAAACACATCAATGCGTAATTGGTCAGGAGAAATATCAACTTCAACCTCATCAACTTCAGGAAGCACTGCCACCGTTGCAGTAGAGGTGTGAATACGGCCTTGCGTTTCAGTTGCGGGAACACGCTGCACGCGGTGCACCCCTGATTCGTGTTTCAGATGCCCGTATACTCCATCTCCCTCGATGCTCACCACAACATCTTTGATACCACCAAGATCAGTGTCACTCATGCTTACAACAGTTGCCTGCCACCCTTTTTCAAGCGCATAGTTCATGTACATTTTCAAAAGATCGCCCGCAAAAAGCGCCGCTTCTTGCCCACCCGCACCTGCACGTACTTCCAAAAAGACAGACTTTTTGTCATACGGGTTTGGTGGATACATAAGATCATCGAGCTCTTCTTCCACCTGCTTTTTTTCAGCACGCAAAAGCTCTAACTCTTCCGCAAACAGCTGCGCCATTTCAGGATCGGTATTTTGTTTCTGCTGTTCTTCCAAAGAAGCGATTTCGGATTGGAACGCATTAATCGCACGCATCTTCTCCAGAAACGTGGTCAATTGCGAAAGCTCCTTCTGCAAGGTGTGACGTTGACGTGTATCAACGGTAGCACCCGAAAGAAGCTGCGAAAGCTCGTCGTAACGAGCTTGCATAGTTTGTTGTTTGGTATCGGACATGGGAATCCAAAGAGATTAGGTAACCGCCGCCTATTTTTTCTTAGAAGTAGTGTTTGCGTAACGTTGCGCAAACTTTTCAATACGTCCAGCGGTATCAACAAATTTTTGTTGTCCGGTGTAGAACGGATGGCACGCTGAGCACAGCGTTGCGCGGATTTCTTTCACAGTCGAACGGGTCAAAAACTGATTCCCGCAGGTACAATGAACAGTGACATCAAAAAGTTCTGGGTGAAGATCTTTCTTCATAAGGGATACCTCTCTTCTCTACTTCTAGATCTTGGTATACGGCACACGACATTTGTCTAGTATCTTGTAAAACCAGCTTTTTGTAAAGCCCACCAGGCAAAAACGCCCCTTATTCGCATTTCTCTTGGCCTATTCTTTTTGCCCCCTGCCTCAAGTAAGGCAAAAATCATCAGTAACGCCACCCTGCGAGGGCTTCGATTTTTGGGTTATTGGTGTATTCTTGACCTCTATGAAACTGAAAAAACAGTACTTTTAACCAAGGAGACCATCAGTGAAGAAAACTTCCAGAACCCTCATGGCCGGCCTTATCATGGCGATTACAGCACCCTCATCCTTTCCTCAGGACAACCAAAAACAGTCACCTGAGCAAGGACCTGCAGCAGCGCAAGTGCCCCAAGAAAGAATAAAAATCTCTCCCACAGGCCTACAATCGGAAATTCTCGTAGGAGCTCCAGCTGGAGCACTTAAGCCAACACGAGGACAACGAGTGGCGGTCCATTATACCGGCTGGCTTGAAGATAAAAAGGCAAAGGATAAAAAAGGCAAACAGTTTGACAGCTCACTCACCCGAGGCAAAAAGTTCGAATTTATTCTCGGAACCAATTCGGTCATCAAGGGCTGGGAAGAAGCAGTCAAAGATATGCAAGTAGGGGAAAAGAGGAGAGTGACCATTCCGGGACACCTTGCCTATGGCATCAACGGCATGCCCGGCGTTATCCCACCAAATGCAACTTTGATTTTTGACATTGAACTTTACAGCGCAAAATAACATGACATTCAAAGGAGATTGGTATGAATAAAACGGCAAAGTACGTCTGCATTGCTCTGCTTATTGCAGGAGGTGTCTACGTCATTCATCATTTTTACTTAACGAAAAAACAGGAACCTATGAAACGCATACAAGAAGCTTCTGGTCTTTCTTACGAAATTCTTACCCCAGCACCTGCTGACAGCAAAGCCCCTCAAAAAGGACAAACGGTCAGCGTCCATTACACCGGTTGGATCGATGAAAATGGCCAACCAGGAAAAAAGTTCGATAGCTCGGTCGACCGCGGACAAAAATTCCAATTTCCTCTTGGCAAAGGCTACGTAATCGCTGGATGGGATGAAGCAGTTGCTGGCATGAAGATCGGTGAAAAACGTCGTGTCTTTATCCCTTCAAAATTGGGATACGGAGCACACGGAGCTGGAGCAGCCATCCCCCCACACGCAAACTTGATTTTTGATATCGAGCTTTTTGACGCTCAATAATTTCAAAAGCACAGTAAAAAGGCCGAAATTCTTCGGCCTTTTTTTATACTTAAAAACTTACTCTACTCTTTCACTTCTTCTGGTTGTTGAACTAGAGGATCTGAGAGCTCTAACACTCCCCATTTTTCTTCAAGCCTTTTCACACGCTCTGGCCAAGCAGGAACTACTGCACAAAGCGCTTCCAATGCGGTAGCTGAAGGTGGAGAAGTAAGTGTACTGTTTTGAGCAACTATTCGCGCGTCTTCCTTATTCTTCGTTATCGCTTGATCCGCACGGTAGGCACAGCTACGAGCCCCGGCAAGAAGCCCTAACGCCATAGTTGTCCAAGAAGCAACCCCTACAGCAGCACCAGCAATTTTACTCCGACCAGCAACTCGAGTAGCTTTTGCGGCTAAAATGGCGACCGGCAAACAAAGACGGCCAACCCAATCTACAGGAGTACGCATCTCCTGCATCACCAGATCACCCTCTATTTTTTTTAACACATGTTCAGGATTCACCCGGAATACATGCTGTACAGTGCCATCACGATCCTTGATAGTCGCACCTACAGGCTTGCCATCCAAGACACCTACCGTTAACGCATCGATATATATTACAGCCTCTGTCGCAGTTATCTTTGAAGCGCCAGTTACTGATCCTGACACCATGTGCACCCTGTGACAGCCAAAGCGCTCACACAATTCATACATATCGCTTTTTTTAAAATGACTTAGATCAACCTCTGGCGCATCTTGTGCCTCTTTGCGAACATTATCAGGATGCACGTAGAGAGCACCCGCCGTAATACCCAGAATCCCCACTACTGCAGCGCCTGATTTTGAAAAAAGAACTTTCCGCGCAAACTCGCGAGCACCAGCTACTATCTGAAAACTCTGCCCCACCACCAGCGCGATGAGAAGAATTTTCCCCTTACTTGTTATCATCAGATTTTCCCTGCTTCAATTCGTTCTGTTGGGCCAACCGCTCCAGACGAGTTACTCGCTCACTGTAAGGAAGGGCGGTATTCTCTACCATGGCCCGCGTTCTAGCCCACTCTGGCCCTCGCAACTGTGCAAAATCTTTCGCACGTTGTTGTCTTTCAGCTTGTGCAAACACTATATCGTAATACCCCGCCAGCGCTCTCGCTTTATTTGGATCGGTAGCAAATGCTTCATCCCCTTTGCGTTCCTGATTTTTTATATGAGCAGAAAATGCTGCCATACTTCCGATCCCTACTCCAAGTCCACCAAGAATCGATATCAAGCGTCCTCTTCCTGCAAGGCGCAGACATCGTCCTACCACTGCTGCTGTGGGTACCCAGGTCGTTCCGATAATTTTACCGGTCATTCCCGTCAATGGATCTTTCATCATGTCTTCTCTCTCAAGGAAAGCGAGAACTTGATCCGCTTTTAATCCATTGCTTCCTTCTCCCTCAAGTGCACGACGATCACGTTTTGAAAGGACAACATAGGTACGACCATCCACCTTTTGAACAAAAGATCGGGCAACAACGCCGCGTGATTCAGGAGAAAGAAGCATTGCAATTTTCCTCTGAACCTTTTCGGCAGTGTTTGAAGAAATTTCTCCAAGATCACGTACAGACATAAACCAATACAGATTATCCTCATATATTCCTCGCGCATGGAGATAGTTTTGAGCATTCCACGACAGAGTGGTCCCCGCGTCGCGCAATTCAGTTACACGCCTTTCCTTTTCCAAACCATGAAGACACAAAGTGCCAAAACCGTAAGCTCCTGCTGCCTGCACCATTTTTGAACTCACTATCTGATACGCACGACTTGCCCCCTGCGTACAACCACCCATGACCAACAATAATCCACACAGAGCCAGCTTACGAGAAGACATTAAAGTCAATGTAACCATGTTTTCACCGTTTCCTTTTGTAAAAAGATTCAAAACAGCATTAGTATACGACATTCACCCCAACAAGAAAGACCGGAGTTACCCGGTCTTTTACATTGATAAGCTTTTACTAGTTACTTTGAAAAACTCACTGACACAAACGAATACTATTATCTTAATGATTTAGAAACAATTGCAAACAACGCCCTCCCAGCAAATTCACGATCTTCAGGGGCAATGTAAGAAAGATCCAAGGGTCCATACTGTTTTTCAAGTGCTTTGATACGATCAGCAGTCGTTGGATGGGTGACGATAAGAGTTTCGAAAAAATCACGCTGAGATGAATCGACACTATAAAGATATTGCACAAGGCGAAGAGCACTCGTTTTATCGGTAGCAGCAGCTTTATCCGCCGCAAATTCACATTGTCTTGCATGCCAGTAGCGCCCTAATGTCCCCGCGGCATAAGAAAGTGCACCAACCGCAAGGCCAATCCCTTTGGAACGACTTGCCACATGTGCTGTTTTTCCCGCAAAAAGCGCCATCGGCTCAAGGCTGCAACTTATTGCTTTTTTGGTTGCCGAGTCATCGTGAACAACATGAAAAAGTTCATGCTCAACAGCCATCTTTGCATGTTCCTGATTCAAAACAAAAAAAACTGGTTTCTCATCTGTTTGCTTAAAAACAAGCGCTCTGTCTCCTTGTAGTAATCGAATCGCTTGCTCATCAAGATGAAGTCCAATGGTATCCCCTATTTTTGCAACACAAACACGATCATCTTTAACAAGTACGAGATCATAGTACCCGCGCTTCTCAAAGATTGATCGGGCACGGATTTCTCCTTCAAGTGAAAGACCACTTTCAGGATTACTTTCGAGGAAGCTCTTTGTATCGTTTTCGTCAATTTTATGTGATCCATATTTGTATACTGCAGCACCTGTAGCCAAAAGGGCCGTTTTTGAACGAAAGACCTGATGGGCAAATGCTCGAGCACCGCTCATTGCTTGAGCGCCTTGAAACACCCCAGCGAATAAAAGAATGAGTATATTTTTCTTCATTTTTATCTCCATTTATTATATTCCCTACCAATGTTTCTTAGGACATACCTAATTACACAACGATACACTGTTACTTTCGTTTGCGTTCAACAACAAGCTTTTGAACATCCCGCTTGAACTCTTTATGCAGTCCTTCAAACTCCACGCCACCTTCATCAAGCCATCTGCTAAACTCATCACGATCCATCTTTTCTATTTCTTTGTATACTTTCTGAAGCAAGCAGATGTGACTATCTACAGCAAGATTATCTTGATTATCACTGTGTTCCTTATCACATCCCATACCGCAAGAAAGCAGCTGACGAGGACTAGTGGCATAGAATTTGAGAATGACAGGATTCCACGTACAAGTTGCAAGGTGTAGTTTTACTCCCCTAGTAGACGTACGTAATTCTTCCAATAACCTTTGCATTACTTCAGATCGATATTCATGTGCACGCATCTGTGCCCGTTCTATTCGACATTCAACAGAAGGATGATCTGCAACCATTCCATTCATGAATTCCAGCTTATCAAAACGCTTACCTAGATGGTCTTTTCGACCTGAATCAAGATCCTCATACAAAGGTTTTTGATTTGCAGCAGCATTTCTATCATAGATAGAAATCATTTGTTCTCTTACCGTAGGAAGAATTTTTCCAATACCAGAAGCAAGGTGTCCGGAATTCTCAGGAGCAACCTCATCATCGCAGCGCTGCTCAACCATCTCGCGCCAATACCATCTTTGCGCTAAAGCCATTCCAGCCCAACTTGCTAATCCACTTACTGCTGCAAGTTTTTTGTTACTACCAGTAACACGCGTCGCTTTGGCTACCATCAACGCTCCAGACGGAATCATCGACATCACAATTGCTCGCTTTAATGCATCTCGATGCCGTAAATGAGATGCCTCATGTTCCAATATCGCCATAACTTCATCTACCGTAAGTTTTGCTTCGGGTGCCCCCATTAATGCAAGACGAAGTTCCAACGGCAGTCCGACGGCAACGCGTCCAAAAGTATGAAAGGTCACTGGACTTGGTACGTGTCCCGGTAGATCCAAATCAAAGATCTTAATGTCAGAAACCCCGCATCCTCTAAAATGAATACGCAATCTTTCTTGGATCGGTTCAGGCAAAGAACTCTCAGCTCCATCGATCTTCTTTGCTATTTCGTAAAAATTAGATGCCGAATAGGTTCCAATTCCACCAGCAAGAACCGCAGCCCCGAGGGCAGTTTTTGAGCGAAAGACCTGATGCGCAAACTTTCGAGCGCTGCTCATTGCTTGAACACTCTGAAATCCCGCAGCCACTAATAGAAATAACAGTATCTTTTTCTTCATTTTCATCTCCATTTTATTTGATTTCACTAAATTTCAGTGCCAAAGCCAGCACTGCTTCATTTTCTTGTTCACTGCAAAAATCTAGCGGTCCCCACTGCTTTTCTAATGCTCGTATTCGGTCCTCTGGACAAGGGTGAGTCCGTAAAAGTTTCTTTAAAAGATTCCCGTTATCTGAAGAATGAAACAAAGAAAGGTCATATAAGACCTGAGCATGAAGAAACGCTGCTCTTTTGCTATCCGCAGCGCCTCTATCTGCAGCATATTCACACTGTCTTGAATGCCAAAATCTCCCCAGATACCCCATTCCAGATACAGCAACCCCCACTGCGAGCGCTGCAGCTTTACCTCTTCCGGCAACCTGCATTGCCTTTCCCGATAGCATTGAAAGGGGCACAATGCTATTGAGTATGAGTATCTGCTGAGGAGTGTGATGTTGTTTTTTGTGTTCTCGTTCATGTTTGATAATCTCCAAAACATGCGGTCTTCCAAAGAGAATCTCTGTACGTTTTTCTGTTTTTTCGTCAAAAAAATCTCGCCGGGTTACATCTCCACTTAACTTCATCAGATCAAAACAATCTAAACTAAGATAGGTGTTGGCAATCCCCTCGAATAACCCAGCTCCTGGACCATGCACAATTTTTAGATTATGAATACCAGCCTCTCCAAAAAGATCATAAATCTCTTTTGCATGTTCATCAGATAATGTTACTGCAGGCAGAGCTTCCAGCTCTTTCTCAATACTCTTATGTCCAAAATATGAACTGATCCCAGTACCCAAAGCAACTGCAGCAGCAACTCCCGCCGTTTTTGAACCAAAGACCTGATGCGCAAATGCTCGAGCACCGCTCATTGCTTGAACACCTTGGCAAGTCCCAACGACCAGAAAAAACAACAGCATATTTTTCTTCATCTTCATCTCCATTTTATTGAGTAATTCCTACGCTTTTCGATCAATGTTTGATCTACTTATCATTTGAATCAGAAGAGTCAGATTCCTCTTTATCGGTAGGCAACAATTCTGAAAGCTGTTGAGCCAACTCCATAACCTGCTTGCGTAAGTCCTGGAAAGCATTGAAACCTATTTCTGAATCGTCAAGGTTCAACTTTCCCCATTTTTCTTCCAGAGCAGCTACTCGTTTTGAAGCAGAAGGTACTGGTGAAAATAATTCCCCCACTGTCCCAAATGCAGGAGACCAAACGTAAGCATTTTGCGCAACTAATCGAGCATCACGCTCATTCGTTGCAAGCTCCTGATCAGCGCGATAAAAAGAGTTTCTACTAGCGGCAAAAATTCCAAGCACTCCAGTAAGATAAGAAGATGCACCAAGAGCAAGAGCAGCAGCTTTACCTCGACCTGCCACACGGGCAGCTTTGGCAATCAAAATTGCTGATGGGAAAACAGATGCACCCACAAATTGATTTTTTTCATTCTTTTGTTGTACCAGTAAGGCTTCCTCAATTTTTTTACGAGCACTTTCTTGAGTGACTTGAAAAGTAAATAGCCCATCTTTATCAGCAGACATAACAGGCATATCCTTGCCATTCAGAGCAGACTCTAAAACATCGTCTACCACGACCAGCACCTCATTTTCGCCTGTTTTCATTACAGCTGCGCCAGGACCTTTAACAAGTGTTGCATCCACATAACCATACTTTTTACACAACGTTCTTACTTCTTGCTTTACTGGCCACTCAACGGTAGCTGCCGGCAAAGCTTCCTCCATATTTCTAAGAATTGTTTCATAATTGAAAGTAGCTCCTGCGGCACAAGCTACAGCAATCCCAGTTTTTGAAAAAACCACTTCTTTTACAAATTTTCCGGCTCTCCCCATAGCTTTAATATTATGGTTACCAGCCAACAGAGCCATCATTAGTAACAACAGACTTCTTTTTACCATTTCTTTTTTCTCCATTTTGATAGGCATTTTACTTACACATTTTTCTGTATCCATCATTGTTTCCATCTCCATTTTATTGTCAGGCACATTCGTATGTGCACCAATATCAATTTCTTCTGCTTTATCAATCGAGCTTATTTTTCTTCCTATTTCCCTTTTTATGCTTGTAGGAAGCTCCAGATAAGCTTAAATTTGAATTGCATTACTCTAATATCTATTCAAATCACCCACTTATGCTTACATATTTCTATTTGAATTTTATACTATAGTGGTTTTTTTGCAAGTGGCTCCCCTGGCCTCCCGGCTTTTGGGAAAAAAAATTTTTTAATTGCCAGCTTGTGCAAAAAAACGTTATAAATATATTGACCAAATACAAAGCTTGGTTACCCTATCGAGGTGAGGAATAAAAAAGCCTTAATAACCGTAAAGGAAATTAACCATGAGTATACCTCTTCTTGCTGTATACTTTACCCTCTCAAGCTCTTTGTTAAGCGCGGCAGCTTCGCCCCTTTTTGAACAAGCGCGCCTCACTTTTTCTCAGCTTTTTGCCTGCGCCTCCCAAGCACAGTTTCCCTTTACGTTCATCGTGGTGCTCGGAGTTGTGTCACTGTGGCGCGGAGCGTGGGGTTTGATGGATCTGCACCTTTTTCCTAAAAACTCATCTTTGAGCTACATCGTCTCTCTTATTATCGGCTTGGCAATCCTTCTGAGCACCTACGATCTTGCAAAGCAGTTTCTGTAAGATTTTCCCTTCCTAAAAAGGATCTCCCTCATGATTTTTGGCTATACCATTCTGTACGTTCGCAATGTCGAAGAAACCATCCATTTTTACGAAGATGCTTTTGGAATCGGCTTACGCTTTTTACATGAAAGTAAAATGTACGCAGAACTCGAAACGGGAACTACCACTCTTGCTTTAGCCCAAGAAGATTTTGTTCTTGAAAACGTTGGCCCATTTACAAAAAATAGACCGGGCACAAGCTCTGGCTTTGAAATTGCTTTCATCACTGAGGATGTTCCTGGTGCCTACCAACGCGCGATCACAGCCGGCGCACACCCACTCCATCCACCCGTTACTAAGCCTTGGGGCCAAGAAATCGCCTACGTAACGGACTGCAATGGCATCCGGGTGGAACTCTGCACCAAAATAGGATAAAGTACACTCCATTATTTTTTACCCTAGAGGAGTGGACCATGATATTCAAAGCGCTGTATCTTTCAGCACTTACACTAGCTACACTATCTTGCGTTAACGCAGCAGCGGCACCCAAAGAGATCGAACTTAAAATACGTATCTCCGACGCTCAACATGCAGCACTTGAAAAATGGTTGTCTCTTCATGCGACTTATGATGAAACCGGAAAACAGGACGATTATTACCTCAGAAACCCTTCTGAACCATGGGATACCAGCAAAGGTTTTAAGGATACGTTAAGAACTCTACGCGTTCGATCTGCAAAAAAAGGTGGTTTTGTCTGCTACAAATACGCACACCTTGACCCAGTAACTAAAAAAATCACCCATCGCGATGAATATGAAACAAAAGTAGGAGACGGGCTTACCATGCTTGAGATCCTTGGCCAACTTGGGTACACACAACGTACGCTCGTTTCTAAAACTCGGACGACCTACCTGGTACGCAATACCTTTGAGATTGCGCTTGATACTGTTGAATCAGTCGGGAAGTTTGTTGAAATTGAACTTAAAAAGCAAACCAATGACGTAAAAGCAGGCATCAAAGCAATTGAAGATCTGTTGAGAGAAATAGGGATCACAGAATTTACCGAATATGAACGCAGCTACATTCATATGATCTGGAATCCTGATTATAACTTTGGCAAGCACCGCTCGCTCAAGCCTTAACACCCATTCAGGCCCAACTGATTTTTTCGATGGAGAGCGGCCTTGTGATTTTTGCTATCAACGTATCAACCATGTGCCACACATCATTTTCTGTTACCGGCTCTTGCCCCAGTAATGTTGCCTGCCACTCGGTAGTTTGCACCATGGTTTCAAATGTAGCAGCGGGGTGCTTTGCAAAATATTTAAGAACTGCGTTATGTGCCACATCTGCCGCCTGCTCTCGAACTTCTTTCGAAAGATTCTTCAGAGGTAGATTGCCTCGAACGTTGTTCAATTCTGTTTCTTCTACTGCACAAAAAAAGAAACTTCTCAAACAAAAGGGGAAGAGAGCTGTACGCAACTCCGCTCGGTTCCATATCACCCCGGCTTCGGGAGCCAACCATTCACGTTGCCAGAGATATGCATGTTCAGGCGCAAGTGTTTGTTGAAACGCATGCACAGGAAGAGTGATCACTCGAGTTACTTCACCTGCCTGGATTGCTCCCAAATACAAACCAATAATCAACACAATACATTTCATCGCTTCTTTCCTTTTTTCTTGCAAACATCGAATGATTCTTAGTCCTTAACTCATTCTTTCAGGAGTTCGATTATACGTACCCCATGCAGTAACCAAACTTTCAATAAATGCGCCTTGTTGTTCCATAACTCGGTCAATATCAGTCCCCGTAAGTGCCCCTTTTAAAAGCGCACAATCTTTAGCTGCAAGTATTTCATTACAAAAAGCAATAAGCTTTTCTCTGTAACATGGTCTCGTCCTCAAAGAATCATTCGTAAAAGAACATCTTCCTTCGCTTTCTCCCTCACGCCATGTCACAACAATCATTCCGTCTGGTGAAACAGACGCACCAGTGACTCGATATTCCTTTCCAAAACCAAAAGAACTGACCATAGCGGTAAAAAATGAGGTGGCTAATCTATCATGCGTTGCCGCCCGTCCTGCTGAGACAAACATACTTAATAAAAAAAATATCGTTCTCTTCATAACACTTTCGCCCATCACCCGTTTTTACTCGACCAAATCTTCTCTAGCAAATCCACGCCATACGTCTTCTAATCCCTCCGCAGCAGCCTCCTTACCCGGAAGCGTACTGTACCCCTCTTCAACCAGAAATTGTTCAAGGGAATCGCACGTGGTATTCGTCAGCGTTTGATTACAAAAATTAACAAATTTTTCCCTCCTATGCGGTTGTAAGGCAAGCTCTCGTGACAGAAAAATGAAAGACCCATTTCCCTCGCCTTCCCAGATTACTTGAATACCTCCTGCACGAGAGATGCAAACACGACTTACACAACTTCCCTTTCTCCATCCCAACGAACTTACGAGTCGAATAAAAAATCTCTTCGTCACAGATTCTGGTGCCGCTGCATTACTCGTCGAAACAAAACTCAACAAACTAAAAATCATTACTAACTTTTTCATGCTTTCTCCCCTACCGTTTTCACGTGGCTACAACGTCTTTTTCAAAGCCTATAATTCCTGAGCCAATTGGCTTGGTGATGCAGAACCACTGTTTAAAACCCGGTCATACAAACGCGTAGGAGTAAGTTCAATTTTATCCCGATTTTTGATGTCAAAGTGAGAAATAAACTGCTCCTCAAATTGTGCAAGCTCACTCTCGTACCCTGCAGGGATTCCCAAAGCCCTTAATTGTTCCAAGGATTTTCCAAGAAGACTCGCAAGCTCCTGAGTTGAAACCGTATCAACAAGACGCTCAGAATCTGAGGTGCGAACTTTATACAAAGCAGGAAACTGCTCAAAAGACAAAAATGCAGTGCGATGTTCTGCTGCATCGGCTGATGCATTCCTCTTTTCGACCCGATCGAACAAAATAGCAAGAGGACAGTAGACCAATACTTTTTCTGTCGGCACGTCTTTGAATGTTTCTTCAAAAATCGCATACTGCGTCGAATCTTCAAGTACTGTATCTATAATCACATTGTTGCCGTGTAAAGCTCTTTTTTTTGCTTCATCCATATACCCTCGACTTTTCATACCCTTGAAAATCTCAGTTCGTAGACGGGTATCCAAGTAATACTGGTCTTTTGAGATGTAATAGTCTTTAAGAAACTGCCATGGGTTCACAGCAGAATCGCCGCTCCAACCAAGCCTTTCTGCGATCTCTTTAAGATCAAGGGGGAACCAATCATCAACCTTCACTATTTGATACTCAGGATGTAACTTTCTAAATTCCTCAATAATTGCCGATTTACCAACCGATGAAGTCCCATCAAGTAAAATTACTTTACCTTTGCACGCACAACACTTGGTTCGAGAATCATTTCTGAACCATGCAATGCCCGCCATCACAACTAAAATAGCTACAAAAACAGTAACCAGTTTTCTTTTCGTACTCATATTTCACTCCAAAATATATAAACGTTTCCAGCCGCCAGTATTACACGATCTCAAAATGCCACGAAAGCACTTCACGTGCCAACTCAAACGCTTCCTGACGCACCAAAATGTAATCGGTGTCGTAGGTAGAAATGGCAAAAATACTGATTTTTTGCCCGGCGAGAGGCACGGCGATAGAAGCCAAAATTCCCGTCAGCCCAAAATCCAAGGGTCCTTGTACCTTAAAAACCCGCCATCCCCGCTCTGCCTGCACCTCGGTTGGAACAGCATCTAACACACAGACAATCGAAAGCTCTTCTGAGGTACGGGTAATGGAAAGAAATTCCTGCTTACGCAGCGCCCATTCGGGAAGCACAGCATCTGCTGGTAATCTACAAATTGCTACCGCAGTATCAAGGACCGTCAATCTGAGTCGTTTCTGCATTCATATCCTTCCCATCATGGAATCAAAGTTTCGCCAATTTCCTCTTCTGGTACCCTAGTATACACCCAGTGAAAGGCTCCATATGCGAAAAATCATTATTCTTACGTTCATTACATCTGCTGGGATGATAAAAACCTACGGTCAGGATCTGTCACCATTTGTAACCCGCACGATCCACAAGGGGATCTTTCACACCACGGTAAAAATTACAGCAGGAACTTCTAAGCAGAAGTTAGGTTTTCTTTATTGTGAACAGCTGCCCTTTTCCATCGGCATTCTGCATACCCTTTTTATCAAACCTGAGTATCGCAACCGAGGATACGCAACCGCTCTTCTTACCCATGCGTATCACACACTCAAAAGACGTGGAACTCGAACTCTGTTCATACAGCCTGGTGCCTTTGAACGGGACAAAAATGGACACGTTGAACTTTCACCACAGGAGCGTAAGAAAAGACTCCCGCTGCTTGTGCATCTTTACAAAAAGGTAGGATTTCGGCGTGCGCCACGCATTCTCTGCCAGTGCGCAGGCTCTTTATACCTTGCACTTGGCATCGATGAAGATTCCCGTTCTCTGATGATCTACTCGTAAAACAGATATTCACTAAGAAGATTGCACGCCATTATTTTTTTCAACAAAAGCACTTTGTAGAGCGATCGCCCTACAGTTTAAGGCACGTCTAATTACAAAGAAATTCTTATTATTATCACCATCAAGACGTTCATCTTCTCCACTAGGAAATACTGCTTCGTAGAACTTATTCACCACTTTCACAAAAAAAGATGGCATCTTTACCCACACAAGACATGGATCTTGATTATACATCGAAGAAGAGACTGATTCCCCTTGATCGTCGAAAGAAAATGGTTCATCTGAGTCAGGTTGGCAATAAAAATCTTCATCAACACGAGTAGTTTTTTTTAAAAACTCATCCACTACCTGATCGGCTTCATACAGAGCGCATTCTTCAATTCTCTCATCGGAAAAGGTAGGAAGCGATGCATACTGGTGGCGGGCCTTCACGTACGTCTTTACTCCCACTCGATAAGCAGCACAAATCAAATGAATCCGCCCTACCGTCTCCCCAACCTCCAAAGACTTACCCGCAAGGGAATTAATAAACTCAGTTCGAGCAAGCGTATGGTGCAAAAAAGAGTACTGACGCGCTTCGAATTTTCGATTTAATTGACCCTCCAATTCCCATGCATACGGAAGATAGACTGTTCCTTTAAGGATGGCTGCCACTCGTTCCTCTCTCAGGCAAGGAAAATTTATGAGCAACTTATTCTCCGCCCATAAAGCCATCTCTGCACAACACATCATCAGTAGCAAAACGTATCTGTTGATCATAATTTTCTTTCATAAAATGCATTAAATAGACTTAATAATAGCATTATCTACCAATGCTTCAATACAAAAACACCGTAGTCATCGTTCTATTGATTCGCACATAACAATATTTTATGTTGCTGCAATCTGCAAAATACCGTCCTGCACTTGTAATGCAACAACGCCTTTTGCTTCAAGATGGGTCACGTATGCCTTTACTGCAGTCTGGGTCAGAATAAAAGCAATGAGGGAATTAGGGATCGCATACCGTTGCATAACCCTTTGTGTGAGTTCGTCAAATGAACAAGGCCCTTTTTCAATACAGTCACGAACTGCCACCTTCACTCCGAGAAGATTTTCACGATGTTGAGCGACCAATCCATAAAAATCGGACACTTTCCCACCATGGTACAGCACACACTCATCGACCTTTAACGACTCCAGTTTATCAAACGTAGCCAACGTGGCCTTGATGTCGGTGTAGAGAAGAACAGGATGTTTAACTAATGTTTCCGGTCCAAAAAGCGCATCACCTGGGTATAGGACATTATCAGGAGTGATAACACCCACTTGCCCCTGTGTATGACCAGGCAACGTCAGAATACGAAAGACTTCACCATCAATAACAAGCTCTTGATCTTCGTATGGACTTATTACATCGGTAATAACAGATGGACGCTGCGGTGCAATGCACTTGTTTTTAAGACCTGCGTACGGAGTTGCTCCGGCACAAAAACAACGCGGCGCTTGCTCTGGATCTTCGATAAAAAATTTTTCGTTATACGTAGCATAGATGGCAACATCAGGATATTTTTTCTGCAAAAAAGCGTTACCCCCGCAATGATCAGGATGGCAGTGAGTGGTGATGATTGCAGCAACTTCGACATCGAGTGCTTCAAGTGCCGCACTCACATCTTTGGCCGCGTTGTCGTCTCCACCACTATCGATAAGAACTGCCTTATTCCCACACAGGTACAAACCAACAGATAGAAATCCGTCACTGTAATAACTATTGTGCATAACTGGGAGAAAGGTAATTTTTGGCATACATGAGTTCCCATTATAGGGTTAAAGGAATCACTTTCCGTACTTCCAGCAGGTAGTGGTATGATCATTCACCATACCCACAGCCTGCATAAATGCATACACGATTGTGGAACCAACAAACGTCATACCGCGCCGTTTAAGATCTTTGGATAACGCATCACTTTCAGGGGTGGTAACAGGAACGTCTTTGCCATCGCACCACTGATTGATGAGTGGCTTACCCTGTACAAAGCTCCACACATAGGCGGAAAAAGAACCAAACTCTTTTTGAATCTGTAAAAAAACGAGGGCATTTGTACGGGTTCCATATATTTTTAATCGATTACGAATGATATCGGGATTCTGACGCAATGCCTCAAGCTCGTCATCACGCATGGAAGCAACTTTACCAATAGCAAAATTATGAAATGCCTTTCGGTATCCATCCCGGCGCTTCAAAATGGTTTCCCAGCTCAATCCTGCCTGCGCTCCTTCGAGGATCAGCATCTCAAATAACTTTTGGTCGTCATAGACTGGAACGCCCCATTCTGTATCATGGTACTGTGCATAAAATCCCTGTCCTAACTTCCCCCCAAAGCACCTGATAATCGTCATTTTTACAGCCTTAGTGATTAGTTAGAATGGAGAACATTCGTCGCATTCTCCCAAGCGCATCCAATGCGCCCCCTCAAACTCGTTCCACATGCTCTTTACACACTCCCTCTTAGAAAATGAAACACGACGACATACATCTCCCACACTTTCTTTAGCAACACCCAACCCCAACAAAACATTAAAGAAAAGACTCGCCCGATTGATACTACAACCGTACTGAGCAAGATGAGCATCATGAACCTGCTCTACCGCAGAAACAACCTCTGAAACAGCAACGTGTGTGCGAGGAAAGATATCACGGAAAGCCCGGCATATCTTCACGTCAAGGCCCTTTGCCCCGTACCTTTCTTTGATAAAATCCTCAAATTCCTTCTGCGATTGCGAGACTTCCACCACAGAGGAAGCGCTAGCACTATCAGCCTCAACAGAAGGAGAAGTTATCGCCACAGCGCCTTGAAAAAGCATCACTAAAAATATCCCTATCTTAAACTTCATTCTTGAACCCCTCGTACTTATTTTTGGTAACTGATAACAGGTTTTCGACCATCGTCTCAGCCTCTTTCCTGGAGTAGTTCCAGAACCTCTATCACGTCGGCACGATCAGCAAAAAGTTCCTTTGCCTCCTGAATGATCGGTTGATACGGACGGAAAAAATACTCAACATCCCCCTGTTCTTTTAATTTTTCTTGGATGAATTTTATTGGACCAAGCGCATAGGCAGGACGGTTCTTTCGATAGTCACGGTATTTTTCCAAAATGTCTGTAAGTACCCCAAGATCAAAAGATCGCTGCTTATGGAGTATAAAAGCAAAAGAAAGTGCCGCAAATTCTTCTGCTATAAAAAGCGGATCGTCGGCATGCTCTTTTAGAACGGCATCAAAATTCTGTGATGCAAAAAATAAGTCCCGTTCTTTCCAGCGAGCTTCGTATATGTCCTTCTGGCATTGAGCATAGGTAGAAAATGAAGGAGACACCGCACCACTGATGTGTGCAGAAATGACAAAAATTCCATACAACGATTTTCGATAGTTCATTTAATTTCTTTCCTCTCCGCTTCTCTCCTTTTAAAGGCTTCATAAGATTCTTCTTTCCATTTGGAAATGATAAGAGTCACAGGAGATATTTCACCAAATACTTTTTTAGCCACCACTTCGACCTCCCATAAAGACGGCCCCTCAAAAAATATATATCTTCTTGCTGCAAGACGATCATGAAAATAATCTCCCAACTCTTTTCCTACTATCTCGATACCATCTTTTGCTCGATAATCTTGTACCATCGCAAGTAAGCAATCTCGTAACTGAGGCACCGATTCAAAATAGTGATAGGCGTAGTAGATAATGACAAATTCTCTCGCGATGAGCCGTGCGTCATCAGGGTGCGCGGCCAGTATTTGATAAAACCTAGCGGCAGTAAAAAAATCTTCCTGACGACTAACGCGCTGCTCTTCTTTCGAATAGGTAGATTCAAAAGCCTTTCGAAAAATATTCTGAGACGGCATAGAATCTGCACGCACAAAAAATGTCATGCCCATACATAATAACTTCAGACAGTTCATTGCATTCTCCTTCCCTCCACCACTCGTTCAAACCGAGCAAGTGCTTCAGGCATATTTTTTCTTCCAAATCCTATCCTGAAATGGTTGCTAGCAACATCGTAGGTTGATCCTGGAAGGAGCAGTACTTCAGCTTCCTTCATGACGCGCATACACAGATCATCAACACGTTCTTTTTCAAGGTAATGAACAAAACCGGTACAGCCACCTTGCGGCCGTACCCAGGAAAATAAATCTGCATGCTTTTGGAAAAAGGTATCCAAAAGAGCCAGGTTATCAGCAACAACTTTATTGTTACGTTCAAGAAGGCGGTCTTTGTTACGCAACCCGATAACACTCAAAATCTCTGCTGGACCGCTGTTACACAAACTTGTGTAATGCTTCATTCGCGTAATGCGATCAAGAAGTTCTTTATCCTGTGATGCTATCCATCCAATACGAAGTCCTGGCATCCCAAAGATTTTACTCATGACACCCAAAGAAAGCGCTCGCGAGTACAAGCAGGCAGCTGGCGTTGCCCATGATTGTACAGTCCCCAACAAACGATAGACCTCATCAGAAAACAACCATATCCCGCGTTTTTCAAGCAGGTCGATAAGTGCAGAAAGTTCTTCCTGCGTTATCACTTGCCCGGTAGGATTGTGGGGAAAGTTGATGACTACCGCTTTCGTATTCGGTCGAAGCGCTGCAGTAATTGCTTCGAGATTAATGTGCCATTGTTCTTCTTCTTTTAATGGAAGAGCGGTCACCTGCGCCCCTGCCATGGTGGGAATTTCAAGAAGCGATTGGTAACACGGCGTGAGAACAACTACATGGTCCTGAGGAGTACACAACGTCAGCAGTGAACAGAAAATCCCCTCTTCTGCTCCCGCAAAACACAGAATATTCTCGGCAGTAAGCTCTGGATAAAATGATTCAGCAATAAGTTCTCGTAAAAGAGGTAATCCCCTTACTTCTGTATACCCGAACCGTTGCTGTTCCCATAATAAACGGTCTTGTTGATTGGCCATTGCAAGGATCTCGCCCAAGGACCAGCTTTCTGGATCAGAACTACTGAGCATGTAACGAGTCTTAAATTCATACCTTTCGTAATACGCCTCCAACTTGAAGGGAGATATGTTCATTTTCTTGACCCTTTTCTTCAGTTCTTATTTTTTTCGTGGCAAAAACAACTGGCTTAATCGATTTGTTTCACCAAGTCCATTCACTGAATCGCTAAATAGTTCTTGAGCAATCTTTTGGTACAGACCATGGTCGAGTTCCAAAAATATAGCATAAAGGGCCATCACATCGAGAGACCATTCGATCTGAACATACAAACTTGCTGGCTGCCCAATACTACCGCTTCGAACTTTCCCTTCAGTAAGAAATTCTTTTTTCTCGAATTTCTCAAAATCAATAGCCCGACCAGACGCTTCAAATATCTCAACCGCTCTACTTAATGCTTCGTTAGTTCTTTCTTCTCCAGTCTCTTCTTCTCGGTCATGTGAAAAAATTTTACCAATTCGTTTTTTCATCATCATTACCAAAGATAATTCTCGCTGAAAAAGTTGTTTTATGTAGCATATGTTCTTCAATACTTTAACCAGCTCGTCGTGCTCGATATCTCTATCAGCGTAATTATTAAAAAAACCCACCTTCTCTATACACACAAGGTTCAATCGAGGAAATGCCTTGGCACGTTCTCGTAGAACCTCAACTGTGGGTGTATGAATGATATTCGCATGCACGCTGGCAGAAAAAACAAACACAAAAGCAACTATTCCTAAAAATCTTTTCATCGTATCTTTCTTCATTTTGAAAACATAAGAGTGCGTCCCAACGCCACCCTTCACTCATACTTACATCGCAGGGGCTTGTACGAGCACAGATGCATAACGTGTTCCCTAAAAATTAGGATAAGAAGGTATCAATTTCTTTTTGCGATTGCAAAACAATGATGTGCTTGCTCTGTCCATATTTTTCGACCAGTTCGGCAACCTTTGCGTCATACTTTGGTTCAAAGTCCCATGTCCATTTTAAAAACTTAAAAAACTCACCGTTAAGTCTTTCGTGACATCCAGGAGCGCTTGACGGAGTCTCTTTCCCATAGTGCTTGAGCGTACGTTTCATAATGCGCCACAGACACTGCATTCGGGGAATTTTAAGAATTACAATAGCTTGAGCCCGTTCCATCCGATGATCCCATAACGACAAATTGGTACCTTCAATAATCCACTCATCACGATTGCATAATTCATCATGAATCAGCTTGTACTCATCACGATTAGGCCGTCCCCAGCCAGGTTTCCAGAAATATTGATCAAGATGATACAACGGAAGGCCAAGAACGTGGTGTAACTTTTGGGCAACGGTTGATTTACCAGAACCGGCATTTCCTATCACAGCAATACGATGAACTTTTTTTAGTTTTTGCATGGGAGCACCACCTTCCTCATGTGTAAAAAATTCTTGCTACGCTGCTGACTGAACGGAGGCTACTGCAGCTACGGCAGCCTTTTCTTTTCCCCCATCAGTCACTGGTAACCCAAGAGCCATGAAAATCTCTTTCCACGCTTGTGAGTCACCTTTCCACGAATAGGGCTCCGGTTGTTTAAGATAGAAATTACGTACTGATTCAAAATTCCACTGTTCTGATGCCCCCTCTTTATCCCCATCTAATGCTGCAAGGATAAAGGGCCTGCCGTTACGCATGGTATGAAGAAGCGCTCTAAGCTCTGCCGCTTGTTCTCTAGTAATTTTTTTACGAATAAAAAGGGGATATCCGGCAGCGCGAATGCGCTCAAAGAGACGCGCTATTCGACGCTCATATTTTGATGCAACTGCCTCATAATCATCTAAGAATTTTTCGTTGATTTTGAAATCATGAATCAACTTTATGCCGTATCTTTTATCAAGGATGTATTTTTCAGCTTTTTCATTCATTTCGAACACAAAATTGTCCGGTGTCATGAAACCTTCAAATTCATTGGTCAAAAGAGCATGAAGCGCCTCGTACGGAGTAACCAATGCATCAAAAGGAAGTGCATAATCACGTAATCCATGTTTGGTAAGTTGGTAAGCAACCTGACAGTCCCCACCAAGATTAATGATGGCATCGTGTGAAACAGTTTTTTCTGCTACTGACTCAAGTACCACACCCTCACCGTCTGCAGGTTGAGCATGGGCACGTAACCCTCCAGTCAGAAATAGCAGAACCATAATCGTCAAAATTCGAAAAGTAATCCACAGCATAGCTCTCCCTCTGCGTTTGTAATTGGTACGTTACTCTTCCTTACTTACCAAAATCTTTGGCAATAATCGGTCAACCATTGCTACAACGACACCTTCTCGTTCTTTAATTTGATCAGCAGGAAACCACGGGCATACTTTTCCGTGCACTTGCTTCAGTACCTCTTCGCAAATCTTTCCAAGATGGTGTCGTACCCCCTCTTCTGGGATACTCTGCCCCCCAAGCTCCTCCATCATAGCCACCACGTAACCATTGATTGCCCGCTCCATTTTTTCCGCAGGTACTTCTTCCCTGACCATATCTTCCAATAACACTTTTGAACAGACTGTTACATGAGCCTTTGAGGACGCTCCCTTGACACCCGAGACAACTGCAAACAAAACGACCAGTAACAGACCTTTACCTTTCATAGGTACCCCTCTACAAACATTGTTGGACTATTTGTTACACCCCCATAACCACTCAGCTCTTTTTTTACCATCAGGATACCCCGGTCAGCACTCAAAAAGTACTTACCAGAATCTTTGGCAATAATCGGTCAACCATTGCGTGCACATCGTTTATTCTTTCTTTACGCAAATCTGGCCTCGACCAGTCATCCACTCTTCCAGACATCTGAGCAAGTAGTTCAGCACATAATCTTGTAAGCTCAGATCTCACGACCTCTGTACCCAATGTTTTCCCAGCAATTTCTTCCACCAGAATACTCAGGTATTTAACATGAGATTCTGTTGCACCTGCTTCTCTAAGCACATTTTCTAATAATGCTTTGGAACATACCGTCAAACTACACTCTGAGGATGACCCTCGGATACTTACTACAGCTGCAAACAAAACAACCAGTAACAGCCTTTTACATTCCATAGATCCCCCTGCAAAAAATACTGGATCACCTGTTGCATCTCCGCAACCACGCCGCCCTTTGTTTCCCATCAGGATACCCAGTCAACACGGTCGAAGGAAGATACGAGGTCAGGAAGCTCTTTTCACCATGAGTATTTAGGATCTCCTGATGCTTTTCAAAGAAAGTTGCTGCCGCTTCAATTTCTTCAGACGTACTAAAATGAATGGCAAAAAGATCCGCTTCGCGCTCTTCTTTAAGTTTGAAAAAATAGTTGATCGCATAGGTCAGCATCATGTCCATCACCCCACCCACAAACATACCTGCAAAGGCAGCCAAGAATCCGTTGAAAGGAATCAAGGCGACCGCCATACTCAATCCGGTAAATGAAAAGAGTACGCCGCTCACAAAAATAAGCCCTAACTTGTTGCGGGAAAACTGACGCACCACGTGCCCCACTTCATGTCTAAAAATAAAACGTTGCGCTGGTTCAGTAAGAGCTGCCTGTATCTCTGCCAAACGAGTTTTTTGACGTTCAGAAAGCCCCGACTCGATAAAGTTACGAAACACATCCTGTACCTTCTGTGCTTCAGAATCTTCCTGAACCGACGACCACAAAACGGGATCCATAATAACCGTTTGATTAACCGTCATGGCAATATTTTCAGTAGTGTACGCATAGCGAAGTGTCACCATACCCTCAGGAATCTGACAGTGCTGCAGTTCCTGCTCCCACACCTCTTTTGATGCCCCTGAAGGACTAAATTTCAAAGAAGCGGTAAGGTTCTGAGCCTGCTTACTGTTCAAGTAGTAGACGTAAAGGCCAAGGAACAGTGAACAAAGAAGTCGTCCCCACACCGAGATAATAAAAACGGGCGAGACTAAATACAGCACGACGAACGGCAGGCTAAGATTAAGGATTCCTAGAATTTGTTGCTTAAGCATTTCGGGCACCTAAAAAAGAGAAAGCCAATTTCCAAAAGAAACTGGCGGAGCTGACGAGACTCGAACTCGCGACCTTCCGCGTGACAGGCGGACGCTCTAACCAAACTGAGCTACAGCTCCCAGTGAATGGCTCCTCGGGCAGGATTTGAACCTGCGACCCAACGATTAACAGTCGTTTGCTCTACCCCTGAGCTACCGAGGAATCATATTTTTGAGATTTCAACGTTGCGATTCTTGGTGGGCGGTACTGGACTCGAACCAGTGACCCCCAGTTTGTAAGACTGATGCTCTACCAACTGAGCTGACCGCCCCTCGCACTTGAGGAAGAAATTGTAAATGAAAGAAAACTGAAAGTCAAAAAATTAAGCTACTTAT
>CAZRXF010000004.1:0-99297 GCA_964604015.1 uncultured Pseudomonadota bacterium | reverse complement strand
AAAAAAGGAACTGATACTCATGCGTATGACAACTATGGAGGTAATGGCAGTCATGCGTGTTTGGTTGGTAGGCATGCGTTTCTAAACATCCGAGAAAGCGCTGTACCTTCCCGGGTAGCCCAAGCTCTTCCTGAAGTTCTCGATGGAGCGCCTGTTCCATACTTTCTCCCACTTCAACGTGGCCACCCAATAAATAGTACGGTCCGCGAGGAGAGCGACACGCTAGTACCTTCCCATCCTTTACCACAATTGCACGGACTATCACATGCAGCATGAAGTTCCTTTTTATTTTTTACATTCGTAGACCACCATACTGTCTCCTTCATTGGGGAGTGTATCATGCTCAAATGCCTTTATCACGCGCACTTGGGAAAAACCTGCTTCCTGTAAGAGTTTTTGTATCTCATCTGGATCATAAAAACGTAACGAATACTCTTCAATTTCAAGTCGCTCTGTTTTCTCCTGCTCGGTAACCAGCACATAGCGACGTACCACCTCTATCACACCATTGACCATCGGCTGATAGAGCGTTTTGACCGCTATTTTTTTCCCATCTTCTCGTTCATACTCAGCATCAATCCATTCGTTGACTGGCAAATGACGCGCAAGGGAGTAGGTCATCAACTCAAGAACCAATAGCCCTCCAGAAAGCAAAGCGTTATACAAAGCCTTCAAACTTATGGTCACCGCATCTAACTCTGAAATCAGATTGAAAGACCCCACGGGAATGAAAGCAAGTTTGTAGCGATCGGTAATGGTAAGATCTTCAAGAAAACCAAACCACACATTCAGGTGAAGGTTATCTTGTTTGGCACGGGTACACAGTCGGGCAAGCATCGCTTCACTTGCATCAAACCCCTCAATCTCAAATCCCTTCTGTGCCAAAGGGATCAAGAAATGTCCCGTCCCGCACATCGGTTCAAGAATTGGTCCTTGAGCCTCTTGAGCATAACGCAGATAAAATTGCCACTCATCGTCCGGCAACATTGGCTTATGAAGATCATAATAATCGGTGCACAGTGATTGATACGTCCCTAACACTTTTTTCATCCCCATCCCCTCTTTTATCCCTCGTTATGGTGCTTTCTCAGTCTTGCTTCTACATCACGCAATTGCGTGTCTGACGTAATTTCAAAGAAAACCACCTCCGGATACTGTGCTCTTAACCGCGTAATCCCCTCCTTCACATACGAATCAAAATTCCAAATGTAAGAAATGAACCGCCACATAAAAAATACCTCAGGACACTGTGGACCGCGATCCTGAAGCTCCTCATTTCTTTTAAGATACCGTTTGAAAGCTCGCCAATAACAGCGATATCGTGGGTAATTAAAATAAAGACAAAGATCAGCTCGAGCATACCGAAGTTCTAACGACTGCATTCCATTTCCATCAAAGATCCACTGTTCTTGCGCTATAACTTCATGCACAACAGCCAAAAATTCATCCTCTGGTCTTTCTTGCCACTTCTCAAGATAAAAATAACGATCAATGTGATGTAGTGGAAATCCTGTCATTTTATGAAGATGCAATGCTGACGTTGATTTGCCACTCCCAGAACGACCAAAAATGATAATGCGAGAAAACTGTTTCCAGACTTGCACGTCTTGTACAAAATTCATGCCACCCCCTTACTCCCTACAATCCCCAGCGTTTGCGCAAGATACGAAAACTTTGTGGTTCTGCGTGTGAATTTACAAAATCCATCACTTGTCGAGCACTCTCAAACGGAGATGCGCTGGTTGTATCAACCGTAAAATCGTACGGCCAATCTAAAGTCGGAACAATCTTCATCTGCATTCGAGCAAGCCCTTGACCTCGATTGCCTCGCAGAATTTCCCGCTCTTCAAGCGTCTGTAAATCACAGTGCACCCAGATAAAATAGACTTTCTGCTGTGCCAAATATTTGACATACCCACGTAATAAATCTTCTTCCAGCACCACTTCGTCAATAAGAAGGTCCAGGTTGTTTTCCGCCATCGTATTAATAACTTGTGGAATTGTATGCATGACTTTCATCCCAAAATCACCATTGCGCACTTCCATCGTAGGTCCTAACCCATCGCGACCGGGCACATAATAAAAGCCCTCGTGAGAACGTGGACCGTACATGATATAGTTACTTGGCATCATCGCCCAAAATGTATCAATCCCTACTGAAAGCCACGGACGCTCTGCCTTGAATTGTAACGCTTTGATAAGCGTCGATTTTCCCGATGACGAACAGCCATTAAAAAAAATAAGCATTCTACACTCCTTCTTTTTTACCCAAACGGTTGGAAATCAGAGCGTAGCATACTCATCCTTCAGCAATGAATAACAATGGCAGGGCCCCACAGCCCTGAAATACAATGAGGGAGGATTTCTCCTCCCTCACAGTAAAACTTTATGCAAAATCAATCATGTTGTAGACCAGTATCACACTGATTACCAAAGCATTCCTCTTTGCCCTCTTGTTCCATCTGTATGCATTTGTTTAACAGCAGGGAATATTTCATTAGCTGCAATATAAGCGCCCGCCGTAACTAACGCCCGAACTTCATCTGATACATCTGGCCACGTAGTATAGTCGTCCCCACTCCACATTCTTCTACGCGGATCTATCAATCGGAAAAAGAGTTCTTCATCGATTTTTTCTGTAGAAAACTGGACAATCTGTTCCTCAAGCTCAGGAACTTCGCTATTAAAAACTAGAGATAGATCCGCGGGGCTCGAATGCTTCATTTTCTCAATATCTAAGTTTCTCTTCAACATCACACTGTCAGCAAAT
This sequence comes from uncultured Pseudomonadota bacterium, assembly GCA_964604015.1. Classification (GTDB taxonomy): domain Bacteria; phylum Babelota; class Babeliae; order Babelales; family CAIQNR01; genus CANNBR01. The sequence continues at coordinate 96,527 of CAZRXF010000004.1, read as the reverse complement.
CGAAACGCAGCATCAGCTCTCTCATACACATCTTTAGGAGTACCTTGAGGATAATCTCTTGGAAGAATACCAGCACTCTTCCCCTCCCATTTTTTTATAAGACCCATCACGTCTGCTTCTAGTCCACGTAGTGACTTTTTTCTTTCTTTAAAAGGTACAGCCACGGCGCCTAACTGCGGGTTACTTACGGCTGGAGCAGGTAGTGGCTCGTTTCTTCCTTTAAAAAATAGATACCCTAACCCTGCTAGAGCACTAACTCCCGCTGCAGCAGAAACATACGGATTAGCCCCCACTAACTCTCTCCCTGATCGAGCTGCGCCAGATACCAAATCGGCAGCCTCTTTAAGACTGGCAAGCGCATTGTGCGAAATACAAAACATTACTACTATCAAAACTTTAGAAAACTTCATTGCAAACCTCTCTAATCAAATTATTAGTACTCACAAGATCCATGGCGCGAATATCCATTACCAAAATTTACCGGTCCCTTTTTTAGTATCCAAAACCCTTCCGTAATTAAGATCTTTTTCTCCTGGACGAAGCTGACTTCTTCTTTCTTCATCCAGCGTAGCTGCCCTTCTTACAACTCCAGGAAAGAGGCACGTAAGAACCGCATACCCATCGGCTAGATATGACGCCCCATCTTCTTTGTAGCCTTTAAGCCGACCCATAACTACAGCCCGATTTGCCTCTGCTTCACTTGTAATCTTACTTGCACGTACAAACTCATCTACAGAAATTCCCTCAGCACTATAGACACCAACAGACTTTGCAACCATCAAAACTTCATTTCTATTATGTTGAGTCAAAACCAGATTTAAAAAAATATCACAGTGCTCTCGCTCGTCTGCTTCAAATGCCTTCACTATAGGATCTAGTCGTAATTTTCTCGCATCTACCTCCCGCACCAGCCACAAAGCCTTCGCCACTCCCGGCTCAAGAGTCTTGTTTTTTCTATCTTGAGCGATTACTTCAGCTGTTAGCTGATCCAACCGACCGGTTTCGCTTCTTGCAATTCGATCTTCTTTTTGTCTGTCAGCTTGCCTTGCTTGTTCGTTTGAAAATGCAGCTCGCATCAGCGCTCCTAATTCATCCTTCTTGCCTACAGGCAGCTTACACGCAGCACTAACAATTAGATGTTGCGAAACACAGAAAAAAAACACTAACAAAGCATTATTTATTTTCACACAAAACCCCTTATCTAAAACAATATCAATATTTTCTATTTCAGATAGTAACACAAACATAAATTGAGGCAAACTTTCATCAAACTCCTCGCAGCTCTGCGTTTTATTTTCAGTTACATTATTTGTTTTAACGCTTTAAAACCTCCCTTTTACCTCACTTAAATTAAGAGACAATAAAACATTTGTAAGCTTAAAAGATTTGTATGTATTCTTATGCGAATTCTTTTTTAGAAAAGGGAGATATGAAAAGAACAATAATGAAGCTGACGTTTATATTCATTACTCAAACACAGGCTGCTGATTTTTTTAGGCTCTCTGGGAGAGTCGTGCCTGTTCGCATCACTCTTCGTGACGACCTTTACAGTGAAGCATACGAAACCTACGAAACAGCCCTTGATAAAGCTCAACGCCTTGCGTGTAAACACGCACACAGTGTGGTATGTGCCTGTTGGTGCAATTTCAATCACCAACTTACTTTTTACGTTAATCCCCACCCGGAAACGATAACATCATTGTCAAGAAAGGAATTTTCGAAACACCTTGTCTACGTATGGGATAACAACAATGAGAGCTTTCAAATCCAACATTCTCGGTAAATTAGCGGAAAGGGGCCACGGAGAATACACGTGCTCGTGACCTACCCTTGTACGTACGCCTCATGACGCAGCAAATCTTGTTTTAATTGCACTCCAGCAGCGTAACCACCAAGCAACCCATTCGATGCAATGACCCGATGACAGGGAACAATAAGTGCCAGTTGATTGGTCGCATTGGCTCGAGCGACAGCTCGATACGATGTAGGATTTCCTACCTGTTGAGCAAGCTCCTTGTAAGAAATCGTTTTTCCAAAAGGAATTGTTTGTAAAGCGTGCCATACTTTTTGCTGAAACGGCGTCCCTACAAACGCAACCCGTGTGGTAAATGCGGTAAGAGAGCCTGCAAAGTATAAATTCAGTTCTTGCTCGATCCGATCGGTGATTGTCGTTCTTCCAGAAACAATGTCTCGTTTTGTTCGAAAGCACAGGCGTTCAATTTCTTCGTTCAGCCCTTTGCGAGTAACAAACTCAAGAAGATAAAGCGCTTCATTATCGGCGATTGCGATCATGAAGCCTCGTGAAGTTGAAAAAGTTGATTTATAGAGCATGTTTCGCCTTATTTATTTATTCTTTTGCTTGATAGAAGCGCTTTTTTAAAGCCTCATACGTCTTAACCATAACCGGCTCGTACTGTTTTATACGCTCAAATATCCGTTTTGCATCATCTTCTTTATAGACATGGGAAGTATTATTTCGGTCTTCAATGGCAATCCAAATTTTCTGATCGTCTATGGGACCAAATTGATACGCCTTTGCCATAACATCTCGGGGAGTATCTGTTTCTATTTTCTCGTACAACAAACACTTCTTAAGAACTTTCCAGTATGGTTCAGTAACAAATTTAAATCTTCGGATTGTCACATCGCTCAAAAATTCATTCGTGTTGATATCTTGCTGTTCCAGAACTTCATGTAACTTTGTTAGTGCCTTTCCCAAATGCTCTAATGCATCCTGTACACTTTTTTAAGTTCGCTCATAGTTCTTTTTCTCATCAAAAAATATCACCATCCACGTATCGTCATAGTAGATATCACCCACTTTTATTGTCCGCGGCTCAATGGCATACCGCACAAATCCACATTTTTCATAGAGAGCAATGGCAGAACTGTTGATAAGTTTTACTCCACAATGAAGCTGCACAACCTGCGTTTTTGCATACGCAATAAGATGATCTAAAAGCTGATGCGCCACTTTTCTACCGCGATAGTCAGGATGCACATACATCCCAAAAAAGACACCGCGATGTTTCATCTGCAGCATTTCATGCACCCGAAATCCGGCACAACCAATAAGTTTACTTTCTGCAAAAGCTCCAAAGATCGTCATTGTCTCAAGTTGCTGTTTCCAGCGCTCATCGGAGAAAAGAATTTCTTCTGCAAAAGTGCTTCCAAAAGCAAGCGGTGATTCTTGCAACGCAAACAATCGAAACGCTTTCCATACGTTCCATTCAGACACCACTATCGGGCGTATCTCCAACATGCACTATCCTCTCGCTAGACCCGTTTTGCTACTGTTAGTAGCCGATCTGTTTGGTACTGCATAAATTTTTCACCCCGCATTCCCGTTTGCTGTAGAACGGTAAAACCATGTTCCTGAAGCATCGTCTTTAGCTCCTGTGCGGTATAACACTGCAAGGTATTACCGTACCCTTTGACTATCTTGGTCGGTTGAGCATGCCCGTCCTGTATTACATACGTACTATAGGAAGCCAAAATACCATCGTTGGTAATCGTACTAAACTGAATTTCTCGCATCCTGCGTCCCTCAACAGTTGTGAATTTGTCGATAGTAAGTTTTGTCATGTTATCATCCTGAAGCAGATAATCCGTATTGAAGATGTCAAAAACATAGATTCCGTCCCTTTGTAAGTTATTTCTAACATTTACAATCGTACGTACAAAATCTTCACGGGTGAGATGTCCGATTGCATTAAAGATAGTAATGACCGCATCACATGGTTCCAAGACAGTTGTCCGACAATCACCTTTTAAAAAACGAACTGTCAGATTGTCTTTTTTCGCTTTTTGTTTGGCAACAGCAAGCATCTTCTGATTGATATCAACCCCAACAGCGGTAAAACCTGCCTTATGTAACCAGAACACCTGAGAGCCGGTTCCGCACATCAAATCAAGAACAGTTTTTACCTGACACTCTCGTAATACTTTTTCGATGTACTCATTTACCACTTTTGAATTCTGCTCATTGAAGGCATCATATGAAGCGGCACGAGAATTATAATAGGAAGCTTTTGCAGTTACATGAGAAAGTGGTTTCATCATAGTTCCTTACAGCTATGAGTTCTTTTGTTGAAATGATCTAATCCATTTTTGCAGTGCTACACCACCCCTAAGCCGTGGTCCAATCAACGTCAGCACCGCACCACACAGAACAATGACAACTCCCACTAACTGCATCGGTGTAACCACTTCATCAAGCAGAAGCGCCCCGAAAATTAGCACAAAAACTGGTTCAAGCACTGAAAGCAGTGAAGCTTTTTCTGATGAGATGTACTTCAACGCTTTCAGCAATAACAAGATCGGCAGTGCAGTACACAATGTGCCTAAGGCAATGATGTTATACCATACGTACACACCATGGGGAACCATAAACGTCCCGGTAACATATGCTGCTGCAAAGCAGGTCACCAGACATCCCAAGGACACCATCAACGTTGAAATCAAAGGAGAAAGTGCACTTCGTTTACTCGCAATCATGTAGAAGGCGTAGACTACCGCGGATGCAATTCCTAACAAAAGCCCCGTAACGTCAACCACTACTCCTTGGCTACCTCCAAGCAAAAACAGCCCAAAAAGAATGAGACCTACTGCTCCGTAATAACTTTTAGGAATGCGCGTTTTGTAAAGGAGTCGATTTAAAAGAATGACCACCACGGGATACGTAAAGAACGTTACCATCGCAAGCCCGGTACTGATGTATTTACAGGCAATGAAATAGAGAATGGCAGTAATGCTATAAAAAGTAATCCCATACACAAACACCAACAGAAGATCTTTTTTCTTTGAAAGGAGAGAGCGGCGCTGCGGAATGAGAAGAAACGTAACGAGCAAAGACCCAACCACAAAACGCCAAAAGAGCATGGTGTACACGGAAAGCTGAGCATCCATCAACGTGACCCCAAAATACCCGAGAAGTCCGAAACACAATCCGGAACTTATGGCGTACAAAATACCTTTCCGTTCATCTGTCAAAAACTGCATGCACCGATCCTCCCACGATTTGATGGTTTGGGCATTAACGGTCAAGTATAAGATCGCCCTTGAAAGAAAGCAAAACTCAGCTTTTATCGCAATTACTACAACGCCCCTTCCTTCATAGCCTTTCGTATCATCGCAGTTGCGCGTTTATAAGGCGCAATTGTGTTGACGCGTACCCATTTTTCGAGCGGCCACTGTTTACCAGAGCGCAAAGTGCACCACTCCCATACGCCAACATCGTAAAGGTTTCCAGTGACATGTTCATGCTCAACAAAGACACTAATCTGACCAACAACGTCCGTGAATTCTTTAAGGGCCGCTGCCGCATTTTCATAGGAATAGTTCTTATAAAAATGACGAGCTAAGCCCTCGTAATCCCAGGTAGTAAAGCCATCACCTGGCATAACAATTGATTGCCCTGCAACTCCCGCTTGGTACCAGGAGATAAGTAACTTTCCCCATCCAATTTGATAGGCAAGAAGATCGGCGACAGAACAGGGACCTCCTGTTCCTTTCAAGCAGCGAATGCGAAAATGATCAGCGGGAATTTTCTGCACAGCATCAACAAGCTTTAATGAAGCTGAACGAACAGCTGCAGCAAGATTTTCGGGGATTTTCCCTCTTTTTTCAGGATGCATTATTGCTTTTCTGCACAAGAACAGACCGCTCTATTTTGTGAATGCGCTGCCCCTTTTCAAAATAAAGTTTGTAGCAGACTACCAAGTTCAGCCCTTTTCCGTCTGATATAGATCCTTGAATGGTAACGCCCCCTTCACATTCTTCAGCCTTTCCAAAGGTGTAGGCCAACGTACCATAGTTTCTGGACTCCTCTATACGGCTCACAAAAACAGCGAGAGTTGGATTAACCTCATAAAACCTGCCCGAACTGTTTTTTTCATACACTTTTAGATCGCGAGTAAAGGGTAACTTATCCCCATAGCAGGCCAGATCACCGCTGTACGGTACAGTTTGCTCTCCACGAACAATTTCGCCCCTCATAAATTTACAAAATTTTTCGACCAGTTCCTGATTTGCAAAAAGATTTCCGTACGCTCCACAAAGTACCACTAGCACCATGAATGACAGAACTTTCTTCACTTTCAGACTCCTTTTTAAAAGTTTTGAAGATACAGTGGGAGGAAAGATAGGAATAAAGCGGTCACCTGTCAATTAACGATGTGCGAAACTCAACTTGGTAAATAAACTGCCTTTTCAAGAAGAGCATCAAGCGCAGTAATCGCCACCTCTGTGGTAAAACAACAGGTAACAAGGCGATACAGATCACTACAAACGAGCTAATGAAACTTTCATTCAGAACCTTTCTACCGTATCAAAGTAACGGACTACACAAAAACAAAGCCTTTGCCATGACTAGGCAAGCTTGATCTACTCAGCTACCATCGCCTGCTGGATCATATCTATTTCACCATTTTGCGCGACATGCAAAGTAACAGCAAGTGTGGGACTCCATTTTTTATCAAAGTTTTGTTGCGGGTAATCAAACGTCATAAAAAATTCCCAAAATCCCTCATGCGGACGGTGTACACCATTCTTACAGGTGATATTCCATGACCCCAAACCATTCGTATGCCTTTGGCCTAATTGATAAAAAAACATCTGCCTATTGTTTGCCGGATACGGGTTCTGAATGTTATTGAGATCAAGAATAGCAACATCCTTAGAAAAAATAGTCTCCCCATCCCGTATTGTTTTTTGATTCATTCCACTCCTACCAACTTCCTCCATGAAAGTAAGATAGCGCTGGACAACTGAGGGAACCTCGATTGCACTAGCCCGTAATCCTGTATACAGAAAAAAGCAGATCACAAAGATCCCATAGCCCCCAACACTTTTTACTATTCTTTGTTTCATTCAAATCTCTTTCTTATACCTTAAGACGAAAGTTGCCTTGCTTCTTCAACAATCGACATAATCAAACCCGAAGCATTAAGAGTAATTTTCGCGTTAATCAAAATGGCCGCCCCAGTGTTTGGACAAAACAGAGAAGCAATTTCCCACTCTAATCTCCCCTTTTTGCGAACATCACTCTGTCTTACAATCCATCCCTGGTACGTACTCTTATAGTTACGCAAACGCTCAACCAACTTTTCACGGGACGCTACACATTCTTCTGGCTGTGCGAATGGCATCCGCCAGGGAACCCAAAACATTTTAAAATCGGGTGAAAAAACTGCTACAGCTTGTGAAAAATCAGGTTCTTTTCCATCTTTTTTCCCCCATGCATTCATGTAGGCAAGATAATCACTAATAATAGGCGGTGGTCCCTGCATAGCAAAACTGCTCCCACTCCCTAAAAAAACCACGCCATAGAAAAGTAATCTGACGCGTTTCATCAGAATCCCCCTGATATTTTGGATTCAAAAAAAGAGGCACCGATCGGCACCTCTTATACTTACATCACGCTTTACAAGCAGATGGCGGAGAGAGAGGGATTCGAACCCTCGATGCCCCTTTCGAGACATACACGATTTCCAATCGTGCTCTTTCGACCACTCAGACATCTCTCCCTTAGCGTGTTATTTTTTTACACTGTCTTTCTTAGGGCCAGTAAAGCTCTTGTTGAAAGGCTTTCTTGGACCAGTAGACTTGTGTCCCGCACCTTGAGGTCGAGCGCCACCTTCACGACGAGGAGCAACTGTTTTTTTGCCCGCTGTCTTTTTGGCACCACCTTCTTCTTCATCTTCTTTTTCAAGAAGTGCAACAAGGGCTTCGTTTCCTGGGTGAACAGCCTTTTGTGCTTCCGCAGCTTCCTTGCGTTCTGCACGTTTCTTTTCACGCAATAGTTCTTGTTCTTTTTCTTCTTCTTGCTTTTTCACATCAGCAACTTGTTTACCACGCAATGCAGCTTGTGCAAGCGGAGATACAATTGCTTCGATAGCATGAACAGAATCATCATTACCTGGGATAACGTAGTTCACCAAGAGCGGATCTGAGTTGGTATCAACAAGAGCAAATACCGGAACACCAACCATTGCAGCTTCTTTCACTGCAGAAAGTTCTTTTTTAACGTCCACAACCACGATTGCACCAACTGGCCATGAAAGATGTACGATACCACCGATGTTTTTTTCCAATCTGTCGACTACCTTTTGGAAGGTATTCAATTCTTTTTTGGTGTAGTGACTGTCAGCTTTTGCAACAACATCTTTGAAGTGCAAATAGCGTGTAACGGATTTTTTAACTTGTGGGAAGTTAGTCAATGTTCCACCAATCCAACGGTGCGTCACATACGGCATAGAAACCTGTTGTGCGGCATCACGCATTACTTTTTGCGCAGCCTTCTTTGTACCGATCCACAGAATCGTTTTGCCTTCAGCAGCAATTTGCTCAAGCGCTTTGCACGCTTTTTCTAACTGAAATGCAGTCTTTGCAACGTTGATAAGGTGAACGTTATTTTTGGTTCCCCAGATGTAGGGAGCCATGCGAGGGTTCCAACGAGAGGCTTGATGACCAAAATGAACGCCCGCTTTGACTAACACACGAAAATCTATCATGAGATCCTTCCTACAGGGTTACCCGACTATTTTCTGGCGCAGCTTTAAGCTGGAGGCCACCCTGACTCAAGAAAATAGGCTTGTTATACTGCTGTTTATCGTATCAAACTCTTAGGATTTTGCAACGTGAGCTGCTTTTTCAACATCCACTGCCCCGATAACCTCTCCCCGCTTGATAGCGCGTTGGTAACGTCTACCCAAAAAGTACGAAACCACAATCCATAATCCGATAATTCCTGAGAAGAATACCGTCTGGAAAAGCGCTAATCCGGCCCCTGCCAGATGGGTAATCAGAATATTAAAGGTCGACCCAAACCCTCGCGCAAACTTTTTGCCAAACGTATCAATCCACGCTTTTGACTTGAACTTCATCGTCTTGACCGTAGGAATATACAGCGATTCTGTTACCGGTTGGCTAAAGGCGTAATACACCGCTCTGAGCGCCACGAACGCGGCAATAAGCGCATACGAAGAGGAACTAAAGACAAGGTATAAAAGGAGGACGCCAATAACTATTGGCATAACCATCAAAGAACGCCGCTCACCAAGACGGGTCACAATCGCGCTCGTACCAAACCAGGAAATAAGAAACCCACAAAAATGGGTGATAAAAACAACTTTGAACAAGAAGCAACTTGCTCCAGAAACGGTGCCTCCTGAGCAATTTTGCGCCACACCAAGACGCATATAACTGAGCACCGCGTTAATTACTTCATAGAAAAAGACCGATGCAAAAATCCCGAAAACATACGGGTTATGAATCAAAAACCGTAACCCACTCCACATCCCCGCTTCAACTGCCTCTTCCGATTTGCTTTGCTGTTTTTCAAATTGATACGCCGCCTCATATCCATGAAGATACCGGCCTGGCACTTTTTTCATCATGATCAGCACCAGAAGCGGTATCAAAAGAAGTAATCCGGCAGAAAGAAGCATCAATAAAAGATGAATAGCTGTATCAGAAAGCCCCCACCCAAAATGACCGTTGTTATGAGCCAGAAGGAGCCACGCAAGACCAGAGGTCAGCATCCCCCCAATCTTCGACCACGAAATCAGCGTACCATAATGTTTTTTCGCCCCATCAGGAGATGTAATCGAACTTAAGAAGGCCCAGAACACTCCCAAAACAAAGGGGGAAAAGCTCTCAACGTAGAAGAAGTACAACCATCCAAAAATCCAATACAGCAGTGAGTTTGACGTGTTTTCAGCCCCTACCCCATAGTAGGCAACGACGGCGGCACACAAAAATCCTACCAGGCTGTAAAGACAGGCAAAAAAACATAAAAGCTGGTAACGACGAACACGGTCAACCAGCTTTGAATAAAAAAGAACGATAGGAATCAATCCTACGATCATAAAAAGTTTTGCATACGGCACATACTCTTTCCCCCCCACAATATTAATAAAGAGGGAATCTTTGAGCTCTTTGATAATGGTGTAAGACGCAATAATGGAGAAGAACACACCACTTAAAAAAAACACCTTCAGGCGTTCATAACGGGTCATATCCTTTTGCACATCCATCGCTCTTTGCATACCAAGCCTCTCTTCGGGAAAGATCTTTTACGACATATACCTTACAAAAAAAGCCTCCCGGACCACCCCGGAGGCTTATAATTTCTACGTGACACTCTTTAGGCACACGGCAGGTGACACACAAAAGTTGACGCTACACGAGCGCCCGCTTTCCATTTTTTCTTTGTGTGATGTAGGTGAACAGACCATACAGTAATCCCTTGCTCTTTTTGCCTAACTTTTAAAAAAAGCCTTTATAGCAGCCATTCTAGCACACTCTCCCCACTCTGAACAGGGGGGAACGGCAAAAAAAATGGGCACCGTTAAGGTACCCATCTTTAAAGTCTGTAAAAAGCTTAGCGCAAGCTTAACACACTGGACGATCTTCGCGGATCGCTTTTGCGTGTGTTTTACCCAAGAAGGCAGCTGCTGCCAACCAAACCGCAATAAGACCCATAGAAACTGCCAAGCTGAACCAGACAAAGCCTTGTGCTCCCAATGCTCGTTTTGAGTTATTGATAAGCGAACCAACACCTTTTGAAGAACGTGAACCGAACATATCGATCCAAGCTTTTGCCTTGTATTTGGTTTCTTTGGTTGTTGGAATATAGAGCTGTTCTTTTGCTGGTTGGTTGAGCGCGTAGTTAATACCCTTTGAGAACACCATGATGGCAAAAGCAACAGGAAGAAGCGTGTGAACTGAAAGTACAACCATCGCAATACCGACAATGACCGGCAAGAGCATCAGGGTCTTTCCAAGACCAAGCTTACGGCCAATACCATTAACCCCGATAAGCACACAAATCAGCGCTACCACGTTGGTCCAGATTGCATAGTTGGTCAGATAAGCACTCAATGCGTTACCGCTGTATTCAGCCGATGCCAACCCTTTGAATTGGAAATCAAGAATCGTAACGATAACTTCATAGAATGAAACGACGATGAAGATACCAAGCAAGTATGGCTTGGTGATCAAAAGACGAAGTCCTTCCAAGAATCCTGTTTCTGCTTTTCCTTCAAGTGGCTTTTTGTTATCGCCATGAAAGCCTTCCATCTGAGAGCGTGGCACATGGTGCATGTAGTAATACACAATTACAGGAAGCAAGCACAGCGCAGCAACACCGAAGAAAATGGCAAACGAAGTACCGTTCTGCCCAAAGTAGGGAATAATGAAAGAAGCTGAAAGCGGACCAGCGATACCACCAATTTGAGCACCCATAACGATTGTTGGGTAGCCGCGTTTTGCTGCATCAGGTGAAGTCGTATCAGACACAAATGACCAGAACAAAGCAACCATGATCGATCCAAAGCTTTCTACAAAGAGGTAGAATGCCCAACCGAGCCAACGGCTTGGATCAGCAACGGTATTTGCAATACCGGTCGATGGGTTCAAAATCAAAATTGCAAAAACAATGGAGGAAATCGCGTAAAACAATGATAGACCATACAACAAAGCGTGACGTGAAAAGCGGTCAACCAACTTAGAATAGATCATAACAAGCGGAACAATGACAGCTACCGAGAGCACTTTTACCATCGGTTGATAGTCGATACCGACCATCGTCAAGAACACACCATCTTTGAGCGGACGCAAAAGCCAGTAGACCCCAATTGTGATACCAAACAGGACCGCAAGTATCGAAAACTTTTTACGTTCTTCGGGACTCTGGCCAGATCCAACACTAAACAATGATTTGAGCGCACTTAACATAAAGTAACACCTTTCTTTTACTAACAACTGACTAACACACTACTCGATCTTCACGCAGCGCCTGAGCATGTACTCTTCCTACAAACAAAGCAGCTACCACCCATACACCGATCAGAGCGAATGATACTACCAAACTGAACACAACGAATCCTTCTACCCCCAGGATTCCTCGCATACCGTTGATGATCGACGCTCCACCTTTGGACAAACGCGAACCGAACATATCGATCCATGCTTTTGCCTTGTATTTAGTGTCCTTTGTTGTCGGAATGTACAACTGTTCCTTCACTGGCAAATTGAGCGAATAATTAAACGACTTCTGAATGGCCATAACCGCAAATGCTACCCCTAAAAATGGATAAAAACTCATGCTCACCGCACAGATTCCCACTAAAAGAGGCAGAAGTACAAGGGTCTTTCCAAAACCCAGCATACGGCCAATCCGATCAATACCAATCACTACACAAAACAAGCCGATCAAGTTCGTGACCACTGCAAAGTCGGTCAAAAAACCACTTAACGCGTCGCCTGTGTAAGAAATTTTTGCAAGTGCTTTAAATTGGTAATCAAGCACTGCGTTGATAATTTCATAAAATGAAACAATAACAAAGATGGCAAGAAGATATGGCTTTGTAAGTAAGAGACGTAACCCTTCACCAAAACCGGTTTTTTCGTGCGTTCCCTCTAACGGCTTTGTTTCATCCGCTTTAAACCCTTCCATCTGAGCACGGGGAATATGATGCATGTAGTAATAGACCACCAGTGGCAAAAAACACAGCACACCAACACCAAACAAAATTGCATATCCAGTTCCAGCAGCTTGAATAATGCATTTGGATACAAACGGAAAGCAGACTGCTCCCATCTGCGCACCCATCACAATCACGCTATACCCACGTTTTGCAGAATCAGGGGCTGTAGTATCTGCCACAAATGCCCAAAAAAGCGCCGCCATGATAACACCAAACGTTTCAACATACAGATAAAACGCCCACCCAAGAACACGTGCTGGATCGGCAACGGTATTTGAAAGCCCACAACCAGGTGTGAGAATCAAAAGCGCAAATATAACAGCAAGCACTGCATACACCGTTGAAAGCATGTACAGCACAATGTGACGCGGAAATCGATCAACTAATTTTGAATAGACCATCACGATAGGTAGAACTACCACAATCGCAAGCAACTTTGCCCACGGAAGATACTGCGTACCGACCATAGTCAAAAACACCCCATCCTTGAGCGGCCTTAAAAGCCAATAAACCCCGATGGTAATGCCAAAAATAATCGCGAGGAGAGAAAACTTTTGACGTTCTTCTTGAAGAAGAGCTCCCCCAAAAAACGATTTTAACCGTTCCAGCACCACAAGACCTTTCATAACAACTGGACTGCCCTTTTCCACCACCCCTACAAAAATTAGTGGAGAAAGGATGGAGTATACTCGCTTTTTATCTTTGTTGCTACTCAGGCTCAAGATTCCGGGAGGTGTATCGCCACCCCTTCTCCCCTACTCTTTTTACTTTCATCTTTTTTTCGTGAGAACAAGACGTAGGTACCCCACTACGCCGGGGGAAGGCGTAAAAGGGGTGGACAAGCACCCCTTTTGCACTTACTCTTAATTAAGAAGGGCTTACTCTGAGCCTTTTCTAAAGAATCGTGAGCTTATACGGAGGCTTAATCGGATGATTGTGCGCAATGATTTTGAGGGGAAACCCATGGTTGAAGAACTTGAGCTTGAAGGGGCGGAAAGCCTTCCTCTTTTGCCGCTTAAAAATGTCGTCCTGTTACCTAAAAGCATCCTGCCTGTCATCGTAGGCAGAGCCTCGTCAATTAAAGCAGTAGAGGCAGCAGGCAAAGGGACAAAGATCGTTTTTGTAACGGCACAAAAAGATCCAAACGTTGAAACTCCTGATCAAAAAGATCTGTACACCCATGGAACGCGCGCTCTTATTTTACAGACCATGCGTATGTCCAACGGTTCATTAAAGATTCTTGTTGAAGGTCTTTCTCGTGGAAAAATGACCAAATTTTCTCCAACCGATGAAGGATTCTACCAAGTACATGTTGAAGAACTGACAACTCCCGACATCACACGTACAGCAGATTTTGAAGCAACCTGGCGCACCTTTAGATCCATGTACGAGACGTACACCAAGCTGAATGAAAAGGCTCCGCAAGATTTGTTAAATCTTGGAAAAATCGATCGAAGATATCGATTATATCGTTGATACAACGGCTGTTCATTTGAATCTTTCATTTGAAGAGCGCCAAAACATTCTTGAACTGCTTGATCTTAAAAAACGGCTCCTTAAAATCAGCACTGCTCTTAAAAAAGAGATTGAAATTCTTGAAACAGAACAACGCATTCGTGGGCATATTCAAACGCAGGTGGATAAAAATCAGCGCGAGTATTACCTCAACGAACAGATTAAAGCGATTCAAAAAGAGCTCGGACGTGAAGACCAGCATGGTGAACTCATGCAACTACGCGATAAAATCAAAGCGTTAAAACCAACTAAAGAAGCGCTCGAAAAAGTTGATAAAGAATTGAAGCGCCTTGAACAGATGCCACCTCTTTCTTCTGAAGCGGTTGTCAGCAGACACTACATCGATTGGATTGCATCTCTTCCGTGGTCAAAAGAAAGCAAAGACCGCATCAGCCTTGAACAAGCAGAACGCATTTTAAATGCGCATCATGCCGGTCTTAAAAAAGCAAAAGATCGCATCATCGAATTTTTGGCCGCCAAAAAGTTTTCAAAAGTTCTTGATCGTTCACCTATCATCTGTCTGGTCGGACCTCCTGGGGTCGGTAAAACTTCTCTTGGAAAATCGATCGCTGACTCTCTTGGCCGAGAATTTGTGCGTATCGCGCTTGGCGGTATCAAAGATGAAGCGGAAATTCGTGGACACCGCAGAACGTACATTGGTGCATTGCCCGGCAAGATCATTCAGGCCATGAAGAAGGCAAGCACCGTTAACCCAGTCATTCTACTTGATGAAATCGATAAGATGGCAATGGACAACCACGGCGATCCTGCTTCAGCACTTCTTGAAGTGCTTGATCCAGAACAAAACAAGGGATTTGTGGATCACTTTTTGGATCTGGAATACGACCTTTCTCACGTGATGTTTATTGCAACAGCAAACCATATCGATGGTATTCCATACCCACTTTTTGATCGTATGGAAGTTATTTCCCTTTCTGGTTACACCACGCCTGAAAAGTTGGATATTGCTCGTAACTTTTTAATTCCAAAGAACCTCAAGGAATACAGCCTCACTGCGCGCCAGTTTAAAATTACTCCTGAGATCGTTTCTTTAATCATTAACGATTACACCAAAGAAGCGGGTGTCAGACAGTTAGAACGTGTCATTGCAAAGATTATGCGCAAGGGCATTCAAGTTTTACTGAAAGATAAAGACATTAAAACCATTACCGTCACACCAGCACTTATACGTGAATGGTTAGGAAATCCGATTTTTAAACGCCAGCAAGTTGAAACAGAAGAAAAGATTGGCCTTGCAACCGGGCTTGCGTGGACTGAGCTTGGCGGCGATGTTCTTGAAACAGAAGTTTCTATTGTCCCAGGAAAAGGAACGCTTACGTTGACTGGTCAGCTCGGTGATGTAATGCAAGAATCTGCACAAGCAGCCTTGAGTTACATTCGTAGCAAAACAAGCGAACTTAGCATTTCAAGCAAGTTTAATAACATTAAAGATATTCACATCCACTTTCCAGAAGGCGCAACCCCAAAAGACGGCCCTTCAGCCGGTATCACCATGTGCGCTGCACTCGTTTCTGCTTTGACAAAAAACCCTATCAAGCCACACGTTGCTATGACCGGTGAAATCACCCTACGTGGACGCGTTATCGGTATTGGTGGCGTGAAGGAAAAACTACTTGCGGCAAAACAACACGGCATGAACCTTGTTATCGTTCCTAAAGAAAACGAAGACGACGTCAATGAAGCGCGCAAAGATTTAGGGAATTCATTTGATTGCGAAGTTCTTTTTGTTTCTACGATGGACGAAGTGCTCAAAGCAGTTCTGAAAAACAATCCGTTTGAACACAAAAAAGTACGTACTACGCTACAACCTCCTAAGAAATCTGCCGCAAAGAAAAAACGTACGCGTTAAGTATAAAAAATCAAAGAGACATTTTTTTCAATCTGTGTATACTCGATTTTTATTCTGAAACTATATGTAACCCGATTTCGTCTTGTCATTTTTATTCAAAGACGAATCAACAGGAGACCAGATTATGAAAAAAAATCTTTTGGCTGCATCAGTATTCGTTGCAACACTTTCTTTACTTCCAGGTTGCGGTAGCAAAAAAGAAGAAGTGAAAGAAGTTACCGTTGAAGCGGTGGAAGTAGCTCCAGTTGCAGAAGAAGCTGCTCCAGAAGTGCGCGAAGAAGCTCCTGTTGAAATGACAGAAGAAGCTAAGTAACTTCGCCATCAGGTCACAAAAAAAGGCGCCTTTAACAAGCGCCTTTTTTTATTACTAGTTATCTCGAAAATCAGAAACTAACTTTCTTATTCAATTACTGTGCTGGGAAATACTGAAAAACTAGATCGTAACCTTTGCCAGTAGCTGCTTCTCTAAGCGCAGTTAAAAACTCTACAATTCGACCGACATGTTGTCCTAAGATATCCGCAAGGCCGTTTTGAGTGAGTAGGTCGCGAACTATCCCAACTAACTGTTCTTCATTAACATTTGCCAGACCTTTTTGAAGCTCTTGTTGCAATACATCAGCACTTATACCAAACAAACTTCCTAACAACGTTGGTTCATGTTTCAATGTGTCCCTGTTGATGTAGAAAAATCTTCCCAAAGCGCGATGCGAATAATCCGTACCCTGCTGAGCAAAAACAGCCTGAGCAAGGGCCTTAAGGAGCTTGTAGTGCAACTGATCTTGGAAAATTCTCGCAAGATAGTGATAAATATTCTCCGCAGTAACGAGACCCTGTGGTGTAGATGTAGATTGCACGTCCCACAATGTATTCTCTAAAACATTCTGGTACCGCTCAACAATAGTTAACAAAAGCTTTTCCGGATCATGTCCCGCTCTTGCCAATTCCTCAGCTGCCCTATCAAGAGGCACAAGTTTCTGACCAACTAACTCTTGCAACGTGTGAATGTTTTGATCAAATGCCAAAAGATGCGTCCTCAATGCTTCGATTCCCTGCGTTGTTTGCACCTGTCCACGTTCTTGGTTGATCCTCTCCAACAACTTTTTCATCTTGGCGTGATGTGGAGAGAAGGGGGTAATCCTCAAAGCCATCAGCACATCGTGCATTTTCTCTTCGTTTTGTGCAAACAACTGATAAATGGCTTCCCTATACTTATCTACGATAGCAGTAAGAAGCTTTGCCTCCTTGTCACGATCGCCACGAGGAGATTCCGGCTTAAAATCGTTTGCTACCATGTACCACGTAAGAACTCTATTTAATGCATCAACGTTTTCTGGATTTTCAAACTCTCGAAGCAGTTCAAATTTTGCTTCATCCATCACATTACCAAAAACTGGGTTTTGCCCATGAGGAACTTGTGCCATCAAGTCACGGTAAAGTGTCAGTACTTCTGCTTCTCTAAAGAGAGTCTTCCATATTTCAAAATCAGAGTAGTGACGACCTTCTGCAGTCATGAATTCAGTGAATATTCTCAACCGTTCCTCTGGTGTGTACGCAGGCCTTTCGGCTGCCAATGCATGCGCTGCTGCATGCGTAACTGCCGCTCTTTCTACACCAGCAAGTTCTCGTATCACACTCGCGATAGTACCGCGTTGATCATCTGAAAGATCAACCATTCTTACAAGATCTTCCTGAACGCGTCCAGCCCAATACTCATTGAGTTCTTCGTTCATAGTCATTGCTCGTTGAATACGTCCTTTTAGATCATCTCGGTTACCACCTTGCGTACGGAACAGCTCAATATCGCGCATAAGCGCTTGATGTTCTTCAGACTTAAACCGTAACTGCTGCGCAAAAAGATCATCTAACGCAAGAATCGCACGAACGGCATCATCAAACGCATTCTTTGCCTTAACTTCATTTTCGATGCGTGGATTTGGTTCAAAACCGGGCTGACTTACTTTCTGAAGTACCTGGAGGACCATAGGATTTGTTAACCAGCTACGCGCACTATATTCGCCCAACGTCTCACGCAAAGCACTCCTTATAACTGAATCGCTCAGATAACTTTCCCCACTTCTACTTCTTTCTCCAAGACGATACTTTCTGTTGGCACCCGTATACCCCATTCCATCACTTTGCAAAAGTTCAATGACAACATTAGCGGCAGGTGCAGCAATTGTCTTTTGATATATACTTGCGTTTGCGCGACCTGGATTAAAAGCTGCTTGCTGATCTTCATCAAGAAATTGGAATCCTGGAATTTGCTGAATCCCTGCAAAAAGTGTCTTACCTGCTACCAATTCCCATGGTTTTCCCGGTTCAGCCGCTCCCCACTGAGTTGCGCTGGCTATTTGAGTATCTAGTACACGCTGTAAAACTGCTTCTCTTTCAGCATTAGCTACTACTCTTACAGGTTCTGCTACTGCCAGTGCAATCGCAGGTGCTGGTGCCGTATAAGCCATAGTTGCAGGAAGCACTACAGCTGCTGGCTCTTCGTTGTCAGAGTCTGATAGAATAATGACGTCTTCGTTAGTACCAGCGTTTTGTGGAGCAATCTCTTCCTCCTCATCTAGGACGATAATATCGTCTTCATCTTTGTTGTCAGTACTTTGTGGAGCAGCTTCCTCTTCCTCCAAGACGAGGACGTCCTCATCCGATTCGTGACCTGCTGGTTCCACAGACGTTGGTCGTGCTGCCGCTGGTGCAGTAACTACCGGTTCTACCACTGGTTCTGCGACTACGGCCTGCTGAGCTGCAACTGGTAATGGTTCCGATTTTTTTGGTTTTGCGGCAACAGCCGGTGGCATTTTCTTAGGTTTTGCGGCAACTGGTGGTGCAGCAGGAGTCTGTTGTGGAAGTTTTCCTACCAATCGCTGTTTTTTCTGTTGCTCTTCCTGTCTGGTAAGATCTGCGATACGAGATTTAATGGTGTCAAAATTAGTAACTAAGTTAGTTTTTTTACTCTTTGTAGCTGCATCTTCTAAGACGTCTAGAAGATCAGAAGCCATCTCCAGAAGTGCTTTTGTATTTTGTAACCCCCTGCCTCTTTTTGTTGCCAACTGTCTCAAACGAGCCTGCTGTCCCTCGGATATGAGATGTTCGCTCAAGAGAAGTTCTTGAACCTCATAAAGCTTATCAAATACTTGATCAACTCCTTCTTCCAATGTCCCCGACGTCTGTCCCGCCGCTGCAGCACCGTGCAGATAACTTACCGTGGCACCAAGCAACGCCACCATTAACACCTGTTTTTTCATCTGTTTTCCTCCATTTTTCTACAGATCAAATTTCTTTCGTACACACTTCAACAATTTTATTCTCTAAAGATTCTTTTTCCTCATTGGTCAATTCGACCGCATGGTCAAAGGAACCCTCAGAATTACGTAGGGCGTGTTCAATCCATTTTTTTGCCTGCTTACGTATATCAAGTTCAAATTTTTCTTTTTGAATCTTTTCCAAATTTTTCCAGGCATTAAAACTAAACCCAGGACTTGCTCCCTCAGAAACTTCTTTAGCCCCTAGAGCTTTTTCCATCTGTTCTCTAATTTCAGATGCGTTCTGGTCAACTTGAACCATAATCTTCGAAAATCCAATTCTGTGGACCACTGATTCAATACCTTGTTTTTTAGGAGTTTCAAAAGCCGAAGCTTGTGCCGCCGAAAGAGACTTTCTAATACTTTGACCTGCCGACCTAAAGAGTTTATCCAATGTTTCACTCGAAGCTTCTAGGCCCTGCATGCTCTCTTGCAACGCAAGAAGTACCGGCACAAATGCATCAAGTGCACGATCACTCGGACTATATGGCAACCCGTCTCGCACCCGCCCTATCAGATCTTCCTTAATCTGGTCGCCAGTAAGATTTGGTGAATGTTCTCTCTCCTGCAAAGATTTTAGCCATTGTTTAAGAAATAATTCATGCCGTTTTACAAGAAGTTCCAATAAAGGTTTAGTCTCTTGCTCGGTTCGAATAAGCATTGGAAGCGCCTGATCAAATCTTCTAAAATCAGTTTTAAATCGTTTTTCTGGAGTTTTTGATGAAAATGCAAGACGAGCAACAAAGCGATGGAAATCGTCATTCTCTGTTCCTAACGCAGTTGCCAGTACGTCTTCATCAAACGTTCCGCCGGGTGCGCTCATAAGCCGTTTAATCTCCCCTTGGAGAAACTCATCTTGAAATGCTGGATCTTGCAAAAGCTGTAAGGCTTGGTCCGAAGTAAAATCTTCAATATTCTTATGCTCCACCGTTTCCAAATCATAACGAGATTGCAACGCTCTTTGTAAATCTCGCAGTGCTTGAGATTTATCAGCTTCTGCCTGGACAGCTCTTCTCTCCTTCTCAGCTGCAGCAGCTGCAAGAATAGCGTTTCTTAACCTTTCTTTTACTTCATGAGAAGACCTTCTTCCCGCAGTTGCCCCTCTCTCTGCTCCTTCAGTTCTTTGTTCTGCAAAAGCACCTGCTGAAGAAACTGCTACAGGAGAAGCTTCTGTTACCACCTGTTGTTGCACTGGTACTCCTGCACCAGCCGCCGCTACAGGTAGGTCATCACTCAAAACAATAATTTCATCATCCGCCGTCGCCGGGTTGCTTGAAGGCGTATTGTCATCATCAAGGACAATAATATCCTCATCCTCATCCCTTTTGCTCGGCGTATCATCTTCAGGAAGCACAATGACATCCTCATCATCATTTGATGGTAAAAGGTTAGTGACAGCCTCAGCACCCCCTGAGACATCTGCAAGAATTTGTGCGTTTCGTTCCAATACCTCTTGTGCTTGACGTTGCGCAACATCTTCACCAGAGAGTTCTTCGGTCACCGCTTCCCTTACTGGAATTTCTTCTACGTCAGCTTCTTGCGCACCCACAGGCGCCAAATGAGCAGGCTCTTCCACTGCGATTGCAGGCACTACGGTAGGAGCTGTAGAAACTCCTGTCCCCTCCCGAAATCCGAGCTTTTTATTTTTTGGTGGAACAGGAGGCGGTGGACCCTTTTTAACTGAACCTGCCAATGGAATAGCTTCTCCCAGCCCTGATCGTGACAACGAGGGAGAAGATTGTGGTTTGGGTCTAGTAGGTGGAGGAGTACGTCGTTCTTTGACAACAGCTGCTGCAGAAGAACTTGCCGCCCCACCCGATTGTTCAAACAGTTGTAAGCGAGATCCTAATTTCCCAGGAGTTGGACGTTGCGTTGTTGCTTTCTCTTGCTCTTGCGCTTCTTCATCTTTCAATGCCTTTACAAAAGTCGCTATTCGTTGCCCTTTTAATTCAGAATCACCCCCATTGAAAGTCATCTTGTCAATTTGCTCTGTTACCCAGCCCTTTAAGCTATGGATGACTTTTTCCTGAAAATACCAAAGAACCGAATCATAAAAGTGCGCAAGCGTTGTACCTTCAGATACTGGATAACCACGTTGGATCTCAGCTATCTCGTCATGGCTTAGACCGAGCTCGAACCCTTCCTTCTCAAACGGAAGTGAAGCGGCAGCCGCTTCAGCATCGTACGACTGATTGGTCGCAAGCATGACGAATATAAGCATGCGTAACTGTTTCTTCATAACCCTTATCTCCACTTCCCCCTTGAACAATAATATTCTAATTGAATTATAACAAGGTCAAAATAAAGAAGGCAACAGTCTCCTGCGCCTTCGCTAGTTTGTAAGTTTTTTGAGCTTATTTATTCTAAATAAGAGATTCTCTTAGATTTAGTTATTTGCCCCGCAACAGGCATCAATAAATCCTTGAAATAACGGATGTGGTTTATACGGACGAGATAAGAATTCAGGGTGAAACTGACTTGCAACCATAAACGGATGATCTTTAAGCTCAACAATTTCGACCAGCGAGCCATCAGGAGACTGGCCTGAGATAACCAATCCAGCATCTTCCAATGCTTTTCGATAGATGTTGTTAAACTCATAGCGGTGGCGATGCCGTTCCTGCACTGTGTCATGCTCAAGATCATGAACTCCATACACTTGAGCCGTTTTTGTTCCCAGCACAATTTTGCACGGATACATACCCAACCGCATGGTGCCTCCCTTTTTGGTGACCTCACGCTGTTCATTCATCATAGTCACCACGGGAATAGCAGTATCTTCATTCATTTCTGACGAGTTTGCTTCCGCGCCCAGCACAGCACGAGCTAGCTCAATACACAGCACTTGCATGCCAAGACAAAGACCGAGGTACGGCTTTTTGTTAAGGCGCGCCCAACGAGCAGCGCAGATTTTTCCCTCCACAGCACGCGCTCCAAATCCACCGGGAACCACAACTCCGTCACACCCAGCAAGCAGAACATCAACTGTTTCTTCCGTGACTTGTTCAGCATGTACCCACTTGATAGTGACATGCGCTCCTGTATAACGCGCTGCATGATAGATCGATTCAATCACGCTAATGTATGAATCATGAAGCTCCACATACTTACCAACAAGCGCAACGGTAATGTTTTTTTCTGCAGGCGCTTCAATACGGTCAATAAGCCGTTGCCAGGCTGTCCAATCGGGAGCCTTTTCCCGTTTTTCTAACCCGAGGTGTTTTACTGCACAAGCACCAAGTCCTTCTTTTTCAAGAATCAAAGGAACTTTGTACGTAATTTTTTCAGTTGAAAGAGGAAATACATGGGACGGAATAATGCTTTCTGCATGAGCTAACTTTTCACACAATGATCGATCGATTTCATGATCTGCACGCGCAATAACGACATCAGGAATGATTCCGATGGAACGCAATGCACGCAATGAATGCTGCGACGGTTTTGTTTTTAGTTCTTGCGTTGCCTGCACAAACGGAAGCCACGTTACATGTACAAACAAGGTCTGTTCTTTACCCAGTTCAAAACGTAATTCGCGCAATGCTTCAAGAAACGGCGCCTCTTCTACGTCCCCAACCGTTCCACCGACTTCAACAATAAGAACTTCACATCCTAACGTATGCGCTGCATGGTGAATGGCCTGTTTTATCTCCTGGGTAATATGCGGAATTACCTGAATAGTTCTACCTAGATATTCACCTTTGCGTTCTCGTTCAATAACGCGGGCATAGATTTGACCTGAAGTGACACTGCAGGATCGTTGTAAATTGATCCCTAAAAATCGTTCATAATGCCCGAGGTCAAGATCGGTTTCTGCTCCATCATTGGTAACAAATACCTCACCATGTTGGTACGGCGACATAGTACCCGGATCCACATTGATGTACGGATCCAACTTTTGTATACCAATGTTAATGCCCCGTTCTTGTAAAATTCTTCCCAACGAGGCTGCAACCACTCCCTTGCCGACTGAACTGATAACCCCGCCCGTTACAAAAATATATTTAACCATCATTCCCCCGTATTTCACTTCAAAAAGGCGATTGTAAGAGACAAAACCGTAGAGGCTGTTTTAAAAATAGTTTTCATTGTAAAGTGCTTCTTGCTTCTTCACAATAACCATTTATATCATCAGAAAAGTTTGTGTTAGCCTTAATAAAGCTCCCGCACAAAACCGGGAAGCACAGTAAAAAGGAAAAAAATGTCGACCAACAAGCACCACCTCGCCCTCGTCTTATTTGCCCTGTCCTTCCTTTCTGGCTGCAACTGGATGAAAAAGAAAACAGCCAAACAAGAAACTGCCCTCCCGCACGTAACACCCGAAAAAATGTTCGTCCACGAAGAAACAGAAATGAAAACGGTCTTGCCTACCGACGTTCAAAATCCTTATCAGACAACCACGTCCTCTCATACCAATGACGAGAATCGTACTGATCAAAAAAATCCGTAATCACGTTTACTAACGAAAGGAAACGTATGAAAAAAGCGCTTCTTGCAACACTCTCTGTTGCCGCTCTTATGGTCCTTCCAGGCTGCTGCAAAAAGAAAGACAAAGAATGCTCAAGCCAAACATCCATGAAGAAAAACAACTGCTGCGAAGGAAGAGCATGCAAAATGGATAAATGTGGCTCCTGCAAAAAACACCACAAAGGCAAAAAATGCAAAGAGGACGAAGGTAAGAAAATGTCCTACCGCTTCCTCGACCTTGAAGCAGCAGACGACGTGTTGCTCTAACAAGTTTCTGCATATAGAAAGAAAAGGGGAAGTTCTGCTTCCCCTTTTTGCTTTTTAATGACAGGGTTTCATAATGCGCGATAACAGCAAGTCAACTGTTTCGTCAAAGGTCATTTCACTGTTATCTATCGTCGTTGCTCCTTCAGGAACCACGAGGGGCGAAATATGTCGCCGCATATCCTTCAAATCTCGATCGCTAATCATCGCCTCAGCTTCTTCAAGTGTGTAGTCATGGCCTCGTGCCCGCTGATCTTTCTGCCAGCGCACTGCACGAACAGGCAAGGACGCCGTCAAATAAAATTTGTGTTCCGCATGAGGAAACACATGCGACCCAACATCTCGCCCATCAATGACGAGATTGTATTTTTTAGCAAGTGCTCGCTGTTGTTCCACCATCGCTTCTCGCACAATTTTTTGCGGACTAATAATTGCCACATACTGGTCAACAGAAGAATCTTTTAAGAATTGAGTAATGTCCGTACCTTCGTACAAGACAGTGACATCTCTTCCCTCGTTGTATTCATAGGAAAACAGGTCAGGACGCACGCATTCTGTAATGTCTTCCTGACGTACGTGTTCAAGATCGTTCGATGAATACCCCCGCTTGGTTACTAATAAATAGGAAAGCGAGCGATACAACAGCCCCGTGTTTAAATGATAAAATCCCAACTTCTTTGCAATGGCGGCAGCTACGGTTGATTTGCCACTTGCTGTTGGTCCGTCAATAGTGATAATCACGATGTCCCTTCCCCTGTTAAAGAGCAATATCAAGACCGATAAGCTCTACGTTTGATCGCCCCTGCCATTCGTTTTCCGTCACTTGCACAACTAGGTCAAATGGCGCATCTGTATGCCGTTGCAACGCTTCGTAAATATCGGGCCTTTTGAAAAAAATAACTGGCTTAATAACCCCTTCAGCAAACAACAAACATTTGACGTGCTCGTCTTTTAAGAGTTGTGCCGGCTGAGCAAGCGTTACCTGCTTTACATGAAAGAGTGGCTGAGGATTTTGCGCCCCAAACGGCTCAAAAAATTCCATATCCTGCAACAATTTTCTATCAACTTCAGGAAGTGAAATTTCGGCATCACAGACTAGTTTTTGTTTCAAATCATCAGGGCTCAAGCGCGCAGCAACGTAGGATTCAAGGCCTTCTTTTAGTTTGGGTAAGTTGTCCTGATCGAGCGCAAGACCAGCCGCCATGGCATGGCCACCAAATTGATCCAGCAAATGCGCTTGATCCTGCAATGCTTCAAAAATATTCAACCCTTCAATAGAACGGCACGAACCTTTTGCCTTTCCTTTTGCCGTTAGATGAAACAGAAGCACCGGCTTTCCATAGGCCCCCACAAAGCGAGATGCCACTAACCCAATCACACCGGGTGCCCAATCTTTGCCTCCAGCCATCAGCACAAGCTCGTTTTGTACGTTGATTTGACCCTGAGCAATACAACTTTGAACATCTTCAAAAATGGCTCGCTCTATCTGTTTGCGAGCTTCATTCAGTTCATACAAAATTTTTCCAACTTGCTCTGTTTCTTTCAGATCTGACCCCAGTAAAAACTTTACTCCTTGACGCGGATCTTCAAGCCTTCCTAATGCGTTAATTTGGGGAGTAATACGGTACCCGATATCAGTAGCAGATAGTTTTTGTTTGGTAACTTTGGCATTCGATTTTAAAACTGAAAGGGATAACGTGTTGCGCTCTTGAATCCAGCGTAGTCCATGACGAACCCAAAAACGATTCTCTCCTAACAGAGGAACCACATCCGCAACCGTTCCTAGTAACAGGAGCTCGTATGCTTTTTCTGGGAGCGGTAACCCCTTTTTTTCATACAAGAGAGACAGCAATTTGAATGTAACCCCAACCCCAGCAAAATCTTTGAACGGATACACACAGTCACCCTGATGCGGATTGACCAGCGCAAACGCTTCAGGAAGGTGATCATGAGGGCGGTGGTGATCGGTAATAATCAGATCGATGCCCCGTTGTTTGGCAACTAACGCTGGTTCAAAAGCGGCCGTTCCATTATCGACAGTTATGATAACTTTGTACCCATTATCAGCTGCTCGATTCACTACGTGTGTTGAAAGCCCATAACCCTCTTTTGCCCGATGAGGGAGATAAAAATTGACCTGTGCTCCCAACGGAAGAAGGCATGCCATCATAAGCGATGACGACGTAATCCCATCGACATCATAGTCACCAAAAATGAGAATTTTTTCTTTGCGTTCAATGGCAGATAGTATACGATCAACTGCTTTTTGCGCATCTTTTAACAACGCAGAAGATGCTACATCCTTTTCAAATGAACTAAACAGAAAACTCGTGATCATCTCATCAGTTGCATAGCCACGAGCAAGCAATGTTTGCGCAAGCGGGATAGCCAAACTGTATGCGGATGCAATCTCAAGTACCTTTTTCTTTTCAATAGTCGGAATTTTCCAGAGATACTTCAGCCCCTGTTGCGATTGCATAGCTCCTCACAAAACCGTTAGAATTGCCTGTCCAAATGCAGGAGCGGCTTGAGGACCATTTGCCGTCACCACATTTCCATCGACCACAACCGGTTCATGAACAAACGTAACTGATCCAGCATCAAACACCCCCTGGGTCAGACCATCTCCATCCCAGGCAGTTGCCCGCTTTCCTCGCAACACCTGTGCTTCTGCCAAAATACGCGGTGATACACAGATCGCCCCATATGCTTTACCAAGCGCATATGCTTCGTTAAGAAGTCGATGTACTAGAGGGGTATCAAGACACTTTCCCTTCATGGCACCACGACCACCGATAAGAAAGATGCCATCAAATGCCGCGGCGGCAAGAGTGTCGAGGGGAAGATCAACTTTCACGGTCGATCCATCATGAGCTGTTGCCACACCCGGTTTATCACTTGCCGTTGTAACGTTCACCCCCGCCTTTATCAGCGCTTTGTAGGTCTCGTTGTATTCTTCTTGTTGGTACCCATTACTTGCAACAATTAATACCACTTTTTTATCCATCGAAAATCCTTCCACGCTCGCTCTATCAACCCTTGCAAGGGTAACATCGGCAAATGGCGCGGTCAAATAGGGAAAATACCCTTTTTGGAATAAAACTTGCACAACATTAAACAGTTTTCTAACGTAAGACCAGTATTGAAATTTCCAGAAAGGAGATTGTGTATGAAAAAACGATTCCTTGCGTATATTCTCGCTCTCGCATCATTTCTAAGAGCAGCCTCATTTGATTCCCCAGAAGAACCTCTCCTGTCCGTTTTTTCCCCTCCATCGACAGAACAAATTATTAGCATCAGTTCTACTTCCCAAGCAATTTTGCATGTTTTTTACACAACACAACACCTCCTTCCAATCGTCACACTCATCAAGGATCAGACAGCTCATTCAAAGCAAAAAGAACAACTATGCGTGCAGCGCCTCGTCCTCTTTTTCTCAGAAACACATCTTTTGAAAAGTGCAAAAATGCAGACGGTTTTTTCCCATATCAAACAAACCAATTCTCTTGAGCCACTCCACCTTGTCTGGGAACAAATCAGGCATTTTAGATACGGCATTAATCCAACTGAAAAAACTATCCTTCTTGATTTTTCAAAACTCTGCCTCATCGCCTATCAAGCAATCTTGTCCTGCAGCTCCGGTCACAAAACTACCCTTGAAGTCCTCAACTTCACCCCTGAAGATCTTGATCTTCTTGAAATTGACCAAGTATTTGAGACGCTAGAAAAATATTCCGTTCTCTACTTCCTACGCTACTCTCCTCTTGCGCTTGTTGCCGTTCAACGACCACCAACTCCACATGTCTATACTGATGATTTCTGCGCAAGTTTTGCCCTTCGTTACTACCTAACAAAAAGACTCCATGCAAGCTTTGTGCTTTTCAAATCGCTCCACGACCGAAATGTTCCTATTCTTCTTCACGGCGTTGAGAACCTTGGATTTAAAAAAGAAGATCTTATTTTTAACGATCCTGTGATAGCTGGATATTTTTCTCTGTTGTTGGAAGAAAAACATCTTGGCCCACTCATACAGGTCATTGGCCAATTTCAAAGTTTTGATTTTATAAAAAGCCCTACCTTCACTAAGGAACTCCTCCTTCTTTTGTGTCTGGTATACAAAGACGCTTTCACACTTCGATCAACTGAAACATTTGATGAACTGCAAGAACTTTCCATAGAACAAATCCTCACCCTCATCGATACGGTCAATGAAAAATACAGCAATCGTCTTTCTGCCTATGCTCATGAGCCTTTGGCCCTTCCTCGTTCTGTTCCCCACATAAAAACTACCGATCTTTCTTCCATCAGTACCCTCATCAAAACAGAATACAACACCACACCTGAGTCTTTTACCAATATGGTGTTTCACCGTTACTACTACATTAAACGACTTGAAGAAGTAGCAAAAATCCTTCTTAAACTCACCTCCCGCGAATCTTCTTCAGAACCAACAAAAACAAGTTTGCTTCTTAAACCGCTTGCTCTTGTCTGGGAAGATTTTAAGGCATACCGCGATGTGTGTGATCAAAAACTTATTGAAGATTTTACCAAAGAAATTTTTATCCTCTCACACACTGTCCTGAGCTCCCCTGCAAACCAACACTATGCCCCGTTACTCCACATTTTTCTCTCCTCACAGCCCACACCCACCGCACGACTTTACAAAAATCTTTCACAGGAACAGGGAGCCCTTCTTTCTGATTTCAGGCCATGGATTGAAATTGATAAGGTGATCAGTCGATTCTATCTCCTGAAAAGAATGGAACCCGCGCTTCACAAACTCTATCTTCTTAACGCGCAGGGGCTTTTGCGCCTCAGCTGCAGCAACAGCACTGGTGATGAAATTGATCCGTGCCTTGAACAACTTAACATTACTAAAGAGCCGGTCTTGGTGATGATTCGAGCGCTCTATCGAACCCGTTCCTTCCGTCCCCTTTTTTCCTTTTGGAACAACATAAATCGGTATAAATACATTCAAGACGAACAAATCATGAAAGAATTTGCCTGTTTTGTAACACATCTTCTTCATACAACGGCAACGCACCATGCTTCTTCCCGGTGCCGCCCCCTGTTTATTGAAGGAAAAGGGCGGCTTCCTCTTGACCAACTGCAACAAATGCCACTTGAGGATATCCTCAATCTGCTTGATATCCTTGTGGAAGAGCTTCCCCAATTTCTTGAAAAAAATGAGATTCACGTGGGCATGGACTGGAAAGAATGGTTAAAAAAATACTGGCTCCTTTTCCCACTCAGTGCTGCTATTTTTGGCATCAAGATCTACATGATGTCTCACGGCACGCTGGAAAATCCTCACCACCATACTCACTCCCCTTCCACTGCGCCTGATCCAGCAGTAACGCCATAAAAAAGGGGTACTCTCCTACCCCTTTCATATGATGATTTTGTTTTTTTTATTTACTGGACCCCCAACACTCACGTTGTTCGTTGGGGGCGACGTAATGGAGACATACAAGTTCACTTTTTACTAAGATTATCGTTTTTTAAAGTAGACACGCCCTACGCACCAGCTTGAATTGCAGCCTGTGGTGCAATCGGATCGACATCTGCCATTGTCATAGAAAATTGGTAGGGCGTATGATTCTGAGCGGCCTCATTCTTTGCCACCACCATCTGCTGAACTACTTGCCTCATCTGCGGATACAGATCCCATAAGATATTGTACACCTCTTCTGAAAGGTCTTTCACTCCATCACGTCCCTTTTTTGAATAATCAAAGTTGAATGTTGAACAAGAGCCATTAAAACAGCCATTCAAATTAAAATCAGGAACGTTGAACTCATTGTCGATCAACGGAATATACAAAATTGCAGGTCCTCTTGTACCTTCTTCGTATTCATTAAACAATGTCATAGGTCGGTCATAGATCGTTTTGTAAAACTTTGAAGTAAGAATTTTTGGGAATGGAACTCCCCGCGTTTGGGCCCACTTTTCTGCTAGACATAGTTGCTTTGCAGGGTAGGCAGGCGTTGCTTCAGACCAATCTCCCACAATAATCAAATCAACACCGCGAGATTGGCGAAGAAGAGGAGGAAAGGGAAGGTTAAAATCAATTCCCGCATCAACGGCCGTAAATGTAGCAGCTTGAATAGGCGAATCATCAAATGGTGCAAAATTATTAAAGTACGCAGGAAAGAGACGTATATTATTCATATTACTAAGCGCTGCAACTTCTTTACCAAGCGTTGCAGCTCCCCCAACTGCACTACCAAGTAACCCAATAACCCGTTCTGTCAATGTAGTACTGCTCGAAAGTCCTGTTGAACTTTGATCTTCAGAAGGCGGAACCTCTTTAAAAAAGATCCGATACACATCTGCCGGGGACACGGTAAATGCTGATCCCCAGGTTCCTTCCCAATAGTCTAACGTGTGTACTGGAGCCGGATCACTGGCATACCCTAACACTGTTTTATTTGTGAAAATGCGATACCACCGAGAAGGTTCTTTGTACACGGGATTAAAGAATCTTCCCAAGGCAAACGAAGGAATCCATACCCCTGTCAGGTCTTTGTTCTTATCGAAATATTCAAATCCTACCGATTCAGGATTAAATTCCATCCAAATACCATTGGAAGATTTCTGTTTCACAGCAATTTTTGAAGCAACTTCATTGAAATTGCCCGCGTAGGGGATCAAAGAGGTTGCAATGGGGAAAGGACGCTTCGTCCCATCTTTAATGAAATCCATTGCCTGCCAAAAATAGAGGTACTGCGAAGACTGCTTTGGAAGCGTAATATCATAGGCCTGACGTAAAAGATCATCATCCCACGCAGAAAGGGTCATCTGACCAAGCAACGGACTGTAAAGTCCACGCACCGAACTAAGTGGCTGTGCCCATAAAAACGCACTCACAAATTTTTTACGCACATACCCCAGATCACCATTTACGCTCATAGGAGGAACCACGTATTTACGCAGATCATTCAAAGTCGCTACCCCAACAGAAATGTGTGCATATTTTTCATAGGTCACATACAAATCACGCAATGATGCTCCCACCGTCCAAGGAATGGTACACCAGGTAGACCCTGAAAGATTCGCACTATACAGAATGGAACCTGCTATGCCCATGTCACTTACCGCCTGCCAAAAACCAAGTGTTGCAATCATTGCCCTGAATCCTCCTCCACTAAAGCAGGTGGCAATCCGAGGAACATCTGCCCCTGCAACTAAAGGCACATCAAGCGCGTACCCATACGGAGTTGGGTTTTTCGTAAGGTTTGTGTCAGGATCTACAAAAGGATGATCCTCATCCGCCATCTGAAAGAGAGGCGCTGCATAATTCAATCGATTTGTAATGAATTCTTTTTCAAAATTTCCTAGATCAGTGTCACGACGCAAGGGGTGTTCGGCTACAAATTCCGGGACTTCTGACGTTGCAACAACGTGCTGATTGAATTCCTGTAATTTCGCACGAACATCCGCAGGAACAGCACCATCTGGTGGGTAGAGATACGCATTCTGAAGATCACTAAAACTACCAAGCCCTACCCAACCTTTCACCGTCCATGCCGCACGCATGGAACCACGCAAAGCAGCTGCCGCAGAGTTGATATCAAAGTAATAGTACGGAAAGAGATACTGTATGCCGTACTGAGAGACGAGATAACTGAGATTATCATTAACGTCTGCCCGAGCTCCTACTGGAATCAACAAAAAAAGATATAAAAGATACGATTTTTTTCCCATTCCTCTTCCTTTTTCTAAGAACAATTTCTGTTCGTTATACCGTTCTAGAAAGGGAAAGGTCTAGAGACTGGTGTAGCGCCACCACTTCTCAATCCCCTACTTTTTATTTTGACCTTTTTCTCTTTCTCGTGGGAACACGACATCTGTACCCCCTTACGCCGGGAAAGGGCGCCAAAGCGGTCCTTTTTTGTGAGGGCCCACAAAGTATGCCTTAAGTTCAAGAAGTATGTATGCGCTCTGCGCGCAGCACCAAAGGGGTACTTGTCTACCCCTTTGGAATCAGGACACAATCCTGCGGATTGATTGCTTTTACGGCTCCAATCCTCGTTGCGCCCTATCGGTCGACAACTCAGTTCCGCCTAATAAGGAGTGACTAAATTTAATTTAATAAAGGTCCATATCAGGCAGAGCCGTGAGCCGTCCCCCGAAGGATGCGGCGAAACGTCGTTGCCGTCATGGGGGTCCAGAGGAACGGCTGGTGCCCTGTTTTAAAAGGGGTGGGCAAGCACCCCTTTTACGCATGCCCTGCGTAAGGGCACACATACGTCTTGTTCAGAAGAAAGCTGAAAGTAAAAGAAGAGAAGGGCTACAGTAAGGTCCGCCTTCGCCAAGGCTACGGCGTGATTACGCCTTAGCGACAAAGTCGCAACGGCGAAGGTGGCGCTACACTCCTACGCCAGTTCTTTCTTTTTAAGAGTAGGGAAAAGAATCACATCTTTGATTGATGGAGCATCAGTCATAAGCATTACTAAACGATCGATTCCGATACCACACCCAACGGTTGGAAAGAGACCGTATTGCAGCGCTTGCACATATTCAGCATCATAACGATGAGCTTCATCATCGCCCGCCTTATGTGTTGCTGCTTGTTCTCTGAACCGTTGTTCCTGATCAAATGGATCATTCAATTCGTTAAAGGCATTTGCAAATTCCATACCACCAATAAAGAGTTCAAAACGCGCAACAAATCCCGGTTTTTGTGCATCACTCTTTGCAAGAGGAGAAATTTCAACAGGATAATCGATAATGTATGTTGGCTGAATCAGCTGCTTTTCTGCCACTTCCTCAAACAACAAGAACAGTTTCTGTGCATAGGAAGTGTCTTTTACTTTCAATTCAATGCCATGCTTTGCCAGTTCTTTATCGATGGCATCAGGTGCAATGGCCGCTTCAGTCAGTTTACCGTACTGTAACACGGCGTCTTTAACGCTCAAACGAGAAAACGGTTTTGAAAAATCAATGGCATGACCATGGAACGAAAGTTGTGTAGTACCACGCGCTTGCAAAGCAACGGTACGCAACATCTGCTCAACAAAGTCCATGATGTAGTTGTAATCATGATGCGCAAGATAGAACTCAAGCATCGTAAACTCTGGATTATGACGAGTAGAAACTCCTTCATTTCTAAAGTTTCTATTGATTTCATACACCCGTTCAAAACCACCAACGACCAAACGTTTTAGGTACAATTCAGGAGCAATTCTAAGGAAAAATTCAGAATTGAGTGCATTGTGATGCGTCACAAAAGGACGAGCTGCAGCACCTCCAGGAATGGGATGGAGCATCGGTGTTTCCACTTCCATAAACCCATGATCTTCAAGATAGTGACGAATGCCACTGATAATTTTTGATCGCGCAATAAAGCGAGTCCTGCTTTCCTCATCGGTAATCAGATCGAGGTAGCGCTGACGGTAGCGAGTTTCGATATCAGTAAGCCCGTGAAATTTTTCAGGCAGCGGATGCAAACATTTAGCAAGCAGCGTCAACTCATCAACACGAAGCGTGACTTCACCTGTTTTTGTTTTGAAAGAAACACCACGAACCCAAAGCAAATCTCCAAGATCTACAAACTTTTCAAGCAAGCTAAAAGCCTCATCGCCCAGCGTGTCTTGTTTGAAATAAAGCTGCACTGTCCCTGACCGATCTTGCAGCTTACCAAACATAGTCTTACCGTGACCGCGTAATGCTACTAAGCGTCCAGCAACGGCATATTCCTTTTCTTCGTCACGCTCAAATTGCTCCACGACTTCATGGCACGTACCAGTAACCTGTTTACTTTCAGGCCATGGCTCAATTCCCATTTCGCGCAGTTTTTTTACCTTTTCTACGCGAACGAGGTGTTCTTGTGATTCAGCATGGGAGTGATGCAGTGCTGCATCAGGAGCTTTTTCTTTTGTCATGACAGGTCCTTTTTGTCGATCAGGTGGCTTTATTTGTTTCTTTTCAAGTATAGCGATATCGCATCATTTTTCTACCAGGTACCGTCCCTTTACAGAAGGGTCGTATACTGCTCCTCAACATACTCCCAGTTGACGATATTCCACCAGGCAGAAATGTAGTCAACGCGGCGATTGAAGTACTGGAGGTAATAAGCGTGTTCCCAGACATCCAACCCTAAAATCGGGATAAGGCCCCCTGAAAGCGGGCTATCTTGGTTAGCGGTCGATGAAACAACCAACGTTCCACTTTTATCAAGTGAAAGCCACGCCCAACCACTGCCAAACCTGTTTTTTGCAGTAGTGTTAAACTGCTCTTTAAAAAGATCGAAACTTCCGAACACATCCTTGATTGCCTCTCCCGATTTTCCTACCGGCTCTCCCCCACCTTTGATATTCATGACGTGCCAGAAGAACGTATGGTTATGGACACCGCCCCCATGATTTCGCACCGCTGTCTGAATATCAGCAGGAACCTCATCAAGATTGGTAAGAAGTTCAACAAGTGGTTTTTCAAAAAGTTCAGGGTGTTTTTCCAATGCTGCATTAAGACCGTCAACATACGCTTGCTGGTGTTTACTGTGATGTAATTCCATAATTTGTGCTTCGATATACGGTTCAAGCGCGCCGTAGGCGTAAGGAAGCGGGGAAAGAGTGTAAGGACCTGACATAAAAACTCCTTTAGTCTGGTATCGAGTTAGGTGGTGCGATAGACCTCGTCTGTCGGACGGGCCATCTGTAATTGTTCACGGGCTACTTTTTCTTGATAGAAATGATTATGTTCCCATTTTTGAATTTCTGCTTCAAGTTTTTTAATGTTGAACGAAAGATTTTCCGTTTTCAAAGCAAGCTGTTTGTTTTCCTCCCGTTTTTTTGCAATCCATCGCATTCCTTCTGGACCTCCCACGTACAAGGCAACAAAAACAACGAGTTCTACGATAAAAAATACCCGTAACCCTATCTTTTTATGTCCTGACATCATGCATCTCCTTTTTAAAACCTTCACAGCCGCAGGAGCAAAAGAGTAGTTTGAAAGCCGTTTTCACTCACTACAAGAAGGATCTAGGCCATGAAACAACGCTTCTCTTTTTCCCGTTTTTTTCTCCTGATTTTCACCTGCATCACACCAGCCCTGTTGGGACATAACCGCGTTTTACAAACCACTCTTTCTCCTGCGGAGCAGCAACTTCTTGAATCTTCTCACCCGTTTAACGAAACAGTCGCACTCATGTACGGACCACAAGCACGTTATTATAAAAAACCTAGCAAAGAAGAAACAAAAGAAAGAATGGAAGAAGCGTGCAGGGCCCTTTCTCGTCTTGACCCTCATTCGGTATTTCTTGGCTCGAAAGAATGTGAAGAACTTTTTACTAAGATCAGTGGCCATTTCTATGGCGTAGGTGCATTGATGCCGGGTGATAAAGATCCAGAAGATGAAGTGGTGCCGGTCATCGAGTTGGTACCTAACGGCCCTGCAGAAAAGGCCGGCCTTAAGGCGGGAGACAAAATCATTCAAATCGATGATCACGTAGTAAAGGGCATGAAACTTGAAGAAGTCATGTCCCACTTGAAAGGTGAAAAGGGAACCAAAGTCACCCTCAAAATCATGCGCGCAAATCATACTGATCCTCTTGAATTTGTTGTTATTCGAGACGTCATCAACGATGAAATTTCTGCCATGTTCTATATTCAGGAGCATGATATCTACTACCTGCTGCTTTCTGTGTTCAGTGAAAAATCGATCAAGCACGTGCAAGCAGTACTAGAAGAAGCATATAAAAAGGAAAGTCACGGGATCATCATAGATTTACGAAACAACACCGGTGGCCTGTTTGAAGCTGCACTTGATATTGCTGGCCTGTTCCTACCAAAAGGATCATTGGTTGCTACCACCAAAAATCGAGACAACAAAGTCATCGAATCA
Source organism: uncultured Pseudomonadota bacterium (assembly GCA_964604015.1). GTDB lineage: Bacteria > Babelota > Babeliae > Babelales > CAIQNR01 > CANNBR01. Next base: position 60,765 of record CAZRXF010000004.1, on the reverse strand, counting down.
TGGAAAACCACACGCAAACCATTGCCACGCAAAGAGGGGGTTCCGATTTTCTTTATCGTTAATAATTACACCGCATCTTCTGCAGAAATCCTTTCAGGGACATTAAAACTGTATTCTGAAAAACTAAAACCGAAAGACAACCTTCAGGTGTTTGTGGTGGGAACGGAAACGTTTGGTAAAGGCTCCGTACAAGAAGTCATTCCTCTGAGCGGCGAATGTGCACTCAAAATGACCACCTCTCTCTATTACCTTCCCTACGATACCTGCGTCCAAGGAAAAGGAATTACCCCTGACATTGTCATTGAACAGTACACCCCACCAAGTGAAACAGCCCGCTGGATGACTCACCATTTTGGACGAGAAGTAGTTCTTAAACGAACGATCAAACCTCATGGAGCCGATGATAATGCTTCTCCAAAAAAATCAAAAAAAGAGAAGGATGACGATATTCCGTGGAAGGAAAAACGCAAAGAACTCCTTGCCCAAGATTATGTCCTTCAAAACACCGTAACACTCATTGACCTTCTTAATGCAGGCAAAAAAGCAAATCCTAAAATGATTACCCATAAAGACCAGCTTGCCTTCCTTAAAAATACGTATGCCATAGGCCAGAAATTAAGCCTGAAAGAAGTAAAGGAATAAGTAGAATACAGGGGGGAAGTGTTCACCTGTTACCTTCCCCTTACACCACAAGAATGGAGTGTTTTTTGACAAAATAGGCCTTTAACGGGATACTTGAAAGTCTCTGCTCCTGGGGAAAAGTCTCGAAAAAAGAACCTGGGGCAGGAAAAGGGAAATCTAGAAATTAGTGGAAAGCTTTCACATGAGAAGATGTCAGAAACAGTGGCTGTCTTCAGCCGTCGCGTATGGTTTATTCTTTTTCTTTATTTTTGTGTTGGTTGAAAAGAACCCACCATGCAAAAAGGTTGGTCAGAAAATGACAATCCAAGAATCCCATTTACCTGTTTCCTAGCTGTTTTTCACCCAGCTGCTTTATAAAAGATCGTTATCCTCATCGTCCCTATCAGGTCCTTGTCTTTTTCCGGTTACGACTTGCTCTTGCGTTGTACTCAGAACTGCGCCTCTGAAAAAGCTTCTAATTCGAGCTCCAAGACCCTGTTGCGGAGGTTGAGCACTCATAAAAGTTGCCCGCCCAACTGACCGTTGTTGCCCAGGAGTAGGATCTGTAGGCCGCTGATCTGCTGCTATTAACACTGCAAGCGAACGTACTGGTGAGTTATCTTTATTTTGCTCTTCTAGTGCTTTTTTCAGGTCCATCGTAAAAACTTCAGATGACGATATCAAACCGATACCCACTACAAAAACATATCTTTTCATAATCCCCCATAGATGAGTAATTAAACTTCGATTTCGCCTTCCCACAGCCTTTTTTTACTTCAGACGCAAGTGAAAGCAACTTTTTAAAAAAGTTAGTACGCCAAGGACGAGAGGTCAATCAGGGAGACAATCACCCAACAGTCACTGATTTTTTATCAAATCATGGTGGGAGCTCGAATCTGCAGTCCCCAACAATAGACCGCGTAAAGACCACAGTGATAATTGCAGAATAGACGGCAAGCTATTTAGAACACCCACATATCTTGCTCATCTTGTCTTCATATGCTTGCCATTCGGGAAGAAGGCGAATCCACGCAACCAGCCTTTTAACCTCTTGCCGACGACGAGCATCGAACCGGTTGTGTGCTTCAACTTCATAAGACGTTTCTTTGAGTTTTTCTCGAGAGAGCTTTACAACGGCCTTCACATCGTCTTCAGAGTCTGGATTGCCTAAGAGAATAATTTTCGCTCCAGCGAGCATCACAAGCAGAGAATCCCGCATAAAATCTTCAAGATCTTTTTGCCGAGAGAACGAAAAAGATTCACCAGCCTTTACCTTGAGATATCTCGTTACCATAGCACGTGCTTCCTGTGGTGTAAAAACTCCACGCCCTTGGTCATACCACACATCAAAATCCCCCTGCTGCCCAGAATCAGATTGCCTGCACCCTCCGCTCTTCCTTTCCTCATAGGTCTGCCATTCAGGGAGAAGCCGAATCCACGCCACGAGTCTTTTAACCTCTTGCCTATGAACTTCTGTTGGGGAAAGTTTTTTGTTCCTTCGTTGTACTATCTTTTTAAGGTCGTTTTGAGAAGCTTTGACGATATTCCGAACATCATCAACCACTGCGTCTTCCCGCGCTAAGCTAATGACGTTTGCTTTATTGAGCATGAGAAGGAAAACATCCCCGATCCAGCTCTCAAAATCCTTTCGGCGAGGAGTGAATAATCCGTCCGGAAAGGATTCGCCAGCTCTGGCCTTAAAATAGTCAGCAACCATAGCACGCGCTGCCCGCTCCGTGAAGACCCCACGTTCCTGGCCCGACCACACATCAAAGCACTCCTGCCGCTCCTGACCGGTAAGCGCCGTCGCCTTGCACGACACCGTTGCCACGACCAGACTGCAGGCACAAACGAGATTGAGAGCCACAAAACAAAGTATCTTTATGTTCATCAGAGAGATCCCTCCTTAAGAGTTTAAACGGCTGTTCAGAGGATATCGATGATCGAGAAAAATTCAACGAGCACGAGCCGAATAGAATTTCTATTTTGGCACTCATTCAACCGTTACTGATTTTGCCAAATTACGTGGACGATCAATGTCACAGCCTCGAGCCTTAGCAATCGAATACATCAAAAGCTGCATGATGCCAGACATAGCGATAACAGCAAGATGCGGATGAAGAACAGGAAATACAAACGCGTGCTCGGCAAGGTTTTTAAGTTCATCTTGCCCTTCAAAGCAAAAGGCCAGAATACGCCCTTTGCGGGAAACGACTTCCTGAGCATTTGAAAGAATTTTTTGGTAAATGGCCGGGTCAGGATGAGAAAAAATACAAACCGGTGTTTCAGCATCTACAAGGGCCAGTGGGCCATGCTTCAGTTCACCTGCTGGATACGCCTGTGAAAAAACATAGGCAATTTCTTTTAACTTCAACGCTGCTTCTAGTGCTAACGGGTAACTGATATGGCGTCCCAAAAAGATGAAGTTTTTAAAGTTCGCATAGAAAAACGAAAGCTTTTCAAAAATCTGGTACTTGTACAAATCGATCGCATTTTCAAGATACTCACCTGCAATCAACAACCCATCATACGCGTGCTCGAATGCTTCACGCGTTATTTTGCCCCGTTCATAGGCAATGCGTTGTGAAAGCCAGTAAAGCGCTGCAACTTGCGTAGTAAACGCTTTGGTTGAAGCAACTGCCATTTCTGGGCCTGCTTGGGTGAGCAAGAACCCTTCGCATTCTCTGACAAGCGTGCTTGAAGCAACATTGGTAAGCGCAAGTGTAAGCTGTCCCTGTTGATTAAGCATTCTAACCGCTTCAAGGGTATCTGCCGTTTCACCTGATTGAGAGACCGCAATATACAACGTGTCAGGTTCAGGGAAAAAAGTACGGTACCGAAACTCAGATGCAAGCGCGGCAGTGGTTGGAATACCCGCTGTTTCTTCAAAAAAGAACTCCGCTATGCGACCAGCATGCCATGAGGTACCGCACCCAATAATTTTAATACGTTTAAGGCGTTGGATAGCTTCAGAAGAGATACCGGTTTTATCCCACACCGCAGTCCCAAGCGATGAACACAGAGTTGCTGTTTTGTAGATAGCACTTTTTTGTTCGTAAATTTCTTTGAGCATGTAATGTTCATGTCCATCTTTTTCTGCTGCTATCCAGAGGCTATCAAGCTTTTCAAAGTTCAGCTCGATAGGATTACCTGAAAAATCAAATGCTTCAACGCTAGTTGCCCTCACGAATGCATAGGTTTCCTGTGGCAAAAACGCGACTTCCTGCACATGACCTGAAAAAGCAAGTACATCAGACGCTACAAACATTTCTTTCTGCCCACGCCCGACACACAGTGGCGAGCTCTTTCGAAGAGCTAGTAATGTTTCAGGAGCATCCTCAAACACCACCACACAGGCATACGCACCTTCAAGTTGCTTAACAACTTGCAATACAACATTTTTATAAGATGGAGGGCATGCTACAGGATACGAGACACACGAAGAACGTTCTTGCTCAAAAAGATGGGCTATAACTTCACTATCTGTTTCTGATGTAAAGGTATGCCCCTTTGCTTCTAGACTTACTTTCAGCGCCTGATGATTTTCGATAATGCCATTATGAACAACTGCCAATTTTTGATGGCAATCGACATGGGGATGGGCATTTTTTTCAGAAGGGATACCGTGCGTGGACCAGCGGGTATGACCGATCCCTACAGTACCATCAATGGGATGTTTTTTGAGGACTTCAAAGAGATTCGAAAGTCCACCGACTGCTTTTGCAACTTCAAGGTTCTCAGTTTTTGCATTGATACATGCAAATCCCGAAGAATCATACCCACGATATTCAAGACGGACTAACCCATCCAACACGAGGGCACAACTTTGGCGATGTCCAACATACCCGACAACGCTACACATACTCAGAAGCCTTTTTTATGCAAAAGCAGCAAAACCTTAACGTTTTACGAATTGGAATTTACGACGTGCACCACGTTGACCTGGTTTTTTACGCTCTTTGTTACGAGCATCAACGGTCAAGAATCCGTGTTCACGAAGAACTGAGCGGAACGCTTCGTTTTCTTCAACCAGCGCGCGAGCGATACCGAGTCGCACTGCTTCTGATTGAGCACATTTGCCACCGCCTTGGACGTTAGCAACAACATCGTACTTAGCAAGGGCGTCACACACAACCAGCGATTTTACCGCTGTGGTACGTGTTTCGTCGGTTGGGAAGTAATCTGCGCAACGGAGTGAGTTGATTGCAACCCCACCTGCGCCACGGCGTAGCCACACACGGGCAACAGCCTTCTTACGGCGACCAACAACACCTATAACATGAGCAGAAGCTTTTTTTGCAGCTCCCTTTTCTTTTCTTTCTTCAGGCTTAACCATAAGACTTTATACCGCCTTGCAAAATGGATTTTATTGTACGATTTATGCCTCAGTGAGTGTACCACGCCACCAAAACTTGTCAATTGAGCGAACCAGAGCTTCTTTTTGCGAGGTACTGGAACGATACTTTGGTCCCCATCTGGAGCCGGTGATCGGATTTGAACCGACGGCCTACTGATTACGAATCAATTGCTCTACCACTGAGCTACACCGGCACAACTGACATTGAACCTCTAGAGTAACGATTTACCCCTCATGAGTCAAAAAGAATGCCTTAAAAAAATGAGCCTGGATTGTTCCGTTCCCGCTCATCCTCAGCCGCTTCCTGACAGGGTAAGCAACGGGTCGCGTTAGGATAGGATTCCAATCGGCGCTCTGAAATAGGCTGCCCGCAGTCGGCACAAATACCATAGGTCCCTTCATCAATCATCTTGAGGGCCTTAGTAATCATTTTAAATTCTTCATATTCATTATTATGAAGCGAACTTTTAAGGGTTTCAAAGGCAGCCGAAATGGCTTGGTCACCTTGATCCTGAGCCTGGCCAGAAACGTCCCCTTCTGCCTGAAGCTGAACAATAGCCTCTTCAAGCTCTTTTTTACGTGTCAGCAACACTTCTTTTATTTTTTCAAGTTCTTTTCTTGAGCCTTTTTGACTACTCACGCTACTCCCTTCTTTTTTTGAAGAACGCTTTTAAAACATCGGCACATTCCTGCGCGCACACGCCCCCTTTAAAAAACGGCGTATCCTTGCTGTATAATGGAATAAAAGAATCCTTGTCAAGGTGGCACCCGAACAGGTTCGACTGCGCTCCGTAGATAACCCCTGCCAGTCTACTTAATCGGGCAGCTCCACTACACATTGTGCAGGGCTCAAGTGTAACATACAAAGTGCAGTTTTCAAGGCGCCAATCACCCTTTCTCTGAGCTGCTTGAAAGAGTGCTGTCATCTCTGCGTGAGCCGTCTGAGTTTTTCGTTGTTCAACTTGGTTATATCCAACCCCGATAATCTCACCAGAAGGGTCAACTACCAAAGCCCCTATGGGAACTTCGCCCTCAGATGCCGCTTGCTGTGCATACTCAAGCGCCTTGCGCATGTACTGTTCATCTGTCCAGAAATCTGCCATAGTATTCACTTTCTCAAGATCACGATTTCATCACCATTCTTCGACCGTTTCTCCCCTCATTTCTTGACGCCCTACCTTCTGGCCAACTAGAGGTTCTTACGTTATACTACTTGAGAATAATCTGTTTTAGCTCGTTAACCAAGTAGTTTCAGTCAACATTTTAATATCATAGACGGAGAGGTCAGATCAGTATGGCTCATGAAGCAGACAAAAAAAACGAATATGGTGCCAAGTCCATTCGCGTCATGGAAGGTCTTGAGGCGGTACGTAAACGCCCTGCCATGTATATCGGCTCAACGGGTCCTCAGGGTCTCCATCATCTGGTATACGAAGTTGTTGATAACTCGGTTGACGAAGCACTCGCAGGATACTGCAATAACATCAAAGTAATTCTTCACACCGATGGCTCTTGCTCAGTCGAAGATAACGGACGCGGTATTCCAACCGACATCCACCCCACCGAAAAAATTTCTGCCGCCGAGGTTGTTCTTACCAAGCTGCATGCTGGGGGTAAGTTTGATAAAGATTCGTATCGCTTCTCTGGTGGTCTTCACGGGGTTGGTGTTTCTGTTGTAAACGCTCTTTCTACATCGCTCTATCTTGAAGTGTACAAAAACGGGAACGTGTACAGCCAATCATATGAAAAAGGTAAACCACTTGCTCCTCTTGCTATGACTGGTGATACCAACAAACCAAACGGTACGATGGTTCGCTTTCTTCCTGATCCAACGATCTTTATGGAAACAACGGCGTTCTCATTTGACACTCTTTCTGCCCGCCTTCGAGAACTTGCGTTCTTGAACAAAGGACTACGCATCACCATAATTGATGAGTTCAACGCAAAGGATCACTCGTTCTTTTTTGAAGGTGGTATCGTTTCTTTGATCGAATTTATTAACGAGAAAAAGAATCCAATCTTTCCAGAAGTTATTTCGTTCCAAACGGAAGACGACCAATACGTTCTTGAAATCGCCATGCAATATAACGAAGGATACGCCGAACAGCTCTATTCATTCGTTAACAACATCAACACGATTGATGGCGGTACACACGTTGCCGGTTTTAAAGCAGCTTTGACCAAGATTTGTAACAAGCGTGGTCAGGCAATGGGTCTTTTGAAAGGGAACAATCTTTCAAGTGAAGACGTTCGTGAAGGGCTTGTTGCGGTCATTAACATCAAGGTTCCAGAGCCACAATTTGAAGGACAAACAAAAGGCAAATTGGGCAACAGTGAAGTCAAAGGGGTTGTTGAAACCTGGACATTTGCTCATCTTGATACGTTCTTTGAAGAAAACCCGAACATCGTTAAAAAGATCATTCAGAAAGCAGAACTTGCTCAACGCGCTCGAGAAGCCGCCAAAAAGGCACGCGACTTAACACGCCGCAAGACAGAGTTAGAAAGCACCATTTTACCTGGAAAGCTTGCTGACTGTTCCAATGAAAACCCTGCCGATACCGAACTGTTTATCGTTGAGGGGGATTCTGCAGGCGGTTCAGCAAAACAAGGTCGTGATCGATTCACCCAAGCAATTCTGCCACTCAAAGGTAAAATCTTGAACGTAGAAAAGGCACGTCTTGATAAAATTCTTTCAAACGAAGAAATCAAGGCACTTATCGCGTCAGTTGGCGCTGGTATCGGTGACGAATTTGATGTTGAAAAGACCCGTTACCACAAAATCATTCTCATGACCGATGCCGACGTTGACGGTTCTCACATTCGCACCCTGCTCCTGACATTCTTTTTCAGATACATGAAACCAGTCATCGAAAAAGGGTTCTTGTACATCGCTCAGCCACCGCTTTACAAAGCAAAACTAGGCAAAAAAGAACAGTACCTCAAAGACGAACGTTCGTTCAGAGAGTTTTTGTTTGATTGGGCCCGCGAACAGCTCGTGTGTACCATGGGCGACCATGTGTTACCCGAAGTTGCGTGGACCTCATTCCTGAACACACTCACCCAGTACGAAAATGAACTTGCAAAACTGTGCACCAACTTCAAGCTGACTGATGCACAAGGCCATCGTCTTCTCTTGTTCATGCGAGAAAACCAGATTACGGCTGCTACACCAGTTGAACAGATTGTTGCCAAGCTTCCAGCATTTTTCAAAAGTTACAAAGTTCTCCTGACACGTGAAGATGCTCTCAAGAATGATGAATCAGCCCCTTCTGACTGGATAAAATTTGAACTTCTTAATAAGTCCTGGCAGGCACCAGTTGCCTTCTTTGCTTCAGAAGAAACAGCACTTGTTCTTAAAACACAGGAAGGTCTTGTTGACGTCGAACAAGAGTGGATTCTTGAAGTCAAAGAAAAGAATCGCGCACTGACTGGTGTTGGAGCAATTGCTCTCATCAACGCCATTCGCGCCATCAGCAAGCCATACATGCATGTACAACGTTACAAAGGTTTGGGGGAAATGAACCCTGAACAGTTGTGGGAAACATCCATGGACCGCGAAAGCCGTTCCTTGCTGCAAGTTTCTATCGAAGATGCTCTTGAAGCAGACACCTGGTTTGCCACGCTGATGGGTGATGACGTTTCCGGTCGAAAGGATTTCATCGAACGCAATGGCCGCTTTGCAAAAAACCTCGACATCTAACGTTCGCGAAGAACTTTTTCGGCTTATTACACCAAACACCACGGTCATCATAGGATTATCGGGAGGCCCCGATTCTGTATACCTGCTTCACCATGTGATGCACGTACGAGAGTCATTGGGCCTCTCTCTTATTGCTGCGCACCTTGACCATGAATGGCGTGCCTCATCAAAAGATGACGTTGCTTTCTGTCAACGTTTATGTGCTGGTCTTCAGATACCTCTGGAAATTGGCTACGCCTCTCACCTTACCCACACCATTGTTCCCAACGGCTCACAGGAAGAAGTGGGAAGAAAGCTTCGTCGTCTCTTTCTTGAACAGGTGCGCGCGGCTCATCAGGCTTCAGATATTTTGTTGGCTCATCATCAAGATGATCAACTTGAAACGTTTTTCATCAATCTCATACGAGGTACTACCATTGCTGGACTGGGTGGCATGAAGGCTCACGATGGCTTTTTTGTGCGACCACTCTTACAGATAACCAAGCAAGATATTCTTGCATATCTTGCAGAGCACAGCATTCCTTATCAGATCGACCCTACCAACGAGTCTGATGCCTACCTCAGGAACCGCATTCGATCAAACCTCATTCCTGCTTTTGCTGCCTGTGATGATCGCTCGAAAAAAAATCTGACGCGCGCTATGAAGAATCTGGAAGAAACAGAACGGTTCTTGAAAATTGTGACGGAGCAAGCTCTTGTATCAGTAGTAGCACCATCTGAAACAGATCACCGCACTCTCGATCTTCAGAAATTCTTTGCACTTAATCCCTACCTTCAGTACCGGGTACTTGCCCAGTGGCTCTCCTTAGAAACAAATGGAGCAGCTCGCTCGTCAGAAAGCTTTTTGCAAGAAATTATGCGTTTTTTACAGTCACCACGTGGTGGAACGCATGAACTGTCACCTGAATGGGAACTTGAAAAGGCCAAGGGCCTTCTTTCACTTAAGCATCGGTAGTTTTTTAACCTCCCCCTCAAAACCGTTCCTTTTTTTCATCAGCACTTTCTATGGTAAATCAATCTGTTTTATTGATTCTTGCAACGCTTGCCGTTGTGTACCAAAAAAAGGAGCCTTCCCATGCATACATCCATCAAACCACTACTCACCCTCTTAACCGCCTTCCAGCTCTGTTCAGCAACCCCAGGAGGAAGCAAGACAGCAAAACAAGCCGACGAGGCAGAAAAAATGCGCCTTGTGTACTTGCGTCTCCATCCTGAACATAACATCATGCCAACGCCTCATTCGTCCATTCCTCTTCACTGGCGATCGCTTCCACAGGCTACCGCTGTTACGCAAGAACAAATCAATCAAGCGCAAAAGGCTTACAACGCATTACAACAAGACATCAAAGCTCTCACAGAAAAAAGGAATCTGTATCTCGAACAAAATAGCCCCGCTTACAAAGAACTTGAATCTCTTATAAAGCACCTGACTGCGTTCAGAGAGAAACATCAGAAAGAACTTGAAACCGTCATGAAAGACTGTCCGTATAACAAGGAGATCATTGCAACCCAAACACAACTGGCTCAAGCATGGTTTACTCTTGATCAACTGCAATTTACCTATGAAATGGAACATCAAAACCCGTATCACGGGCCATGGAACAACTTCCCGATGCCAACATTTCCAAAAGAACCATCACTTGCTGAAGTCAAACAGCTCGCTAAAAAAGCTCCTACTATCAAAGTAGTACCTGGCCAAGTGCTCGATGATAAAACTGATCCTCGTCTGCCTGCCCTTGCATCCCCACAAGGCGGCGTAGAACGAAGCATCAACAGACAAGTTGAAAGCTATTCTTTGTTTGAGCTCCCAGTCAAAAGAAATCCAAAATGCAAACGAGCAATGCAGTTTGGAATGGGAATGAATTACGTCTCAAACAACAATCCAATGGGTATGGTTGGCGGATCTACAGGAACAAATTACTACACGTTAACAGTTGGCAAAGACGCGTGCCCTGGCAGCAAAAATTGCATCATTCAAAATCATGTAAACGGTGATCATTCCGTGCTTTTCACTCTAGAAGTTGTGGCCAAAAAGAAATAAGGAACTCCCTATGAATCGCTCTGTTATTCTCACCGTTGCCTATCTTCTTGCACATCACGGTCATGGATACGCAAAAAAAAGCCCTCATCAGACCAAAGCATCTACCATAACAGAACAACATGAAAAAATGCGCCTTGCGTATCTCGGGAGCCATCCCAACCCTAGCCTCGTACCACTTTTTGAAGAGCCAGTAATCGACCTGACCTGGGACGATCTGCCCGTTTCTGAGACAGTAACAGAAAAGGACGTCACACGGGCATGGCACACCTTTCACAACAAAGAGGCAGACCTTCTTAAGCTAAATGCTCAGCGAGATGAGTATCTTGCAAAACGTCATTCGGTCTATCGCAAATATCGTGAGATGAAACAGGAACTAGCCCACTTTGAAAAAAAATATCACAAAGAACTTTCAGCAGCGCATACCAATACCTACCTCACTGAAAAAATACGTAAGGCTCAGTATGAGGCAAGTAGCGCCTACTGGAACTACAGTGCGGAGGCACAACTTTTTAAAGTACGTCATCCTGAAAAACTCATTGTGCTGACTGACGACGAATTAAAAATTGTCTAACCGGTGGTAAAAACCCCATCACAAAAGAGGAAAACCATATGCAGAAAAAAACAGCGCCCATCGGGCTACTCATGCTGCTGGGACTTGCCCAGACAGCAGCGATGGCCAAAAAAGAAATGAACCCAAACGTAAAAAAACAAGAAATCGATCAGTTGCGATTGATGTATCTTGCTTCTCACCATGCGCCAGAACACGGCATCCAAGCCCGTCCACGAGGACCACTCCACACACCGTTTCTTATTGATAACGAGTCAGTGACGCTTGTACAAGTCCAAAAAGCACATGCTCTTGCACAAACAGATGAGGCTCAAGTCAACGCTCTGTACAGAAAACGTGATGCGGGATTGGCAGGAAAATATCCCGTCTACCGAGAACTTCTTCAACTTCAAAGCAAACTCGATCGTTTCAGAAAAGAACATGAACTTGAGCTTAAAGAGGTCTTTTACGACCGAATGTACCGAGACGCTATTGAAACGGCAGAAACGAAGGCTTCTCTTGCGTGGGGAACGTACTGGAACCTGCAGTGGGAATACAATCGGATGCATTGGCATTTTCATGGACCAGAACGAATAGAATTTGTTCCTATGGATATGCAGCAAATGGAAAAGGATTCTGTCCATTACACCTTAAAGCCAGGTACCATTCTGACCGATACAACAAACCCGAGCCTGCCACCACTTCACTCAAGCAATGGCACGTTTGCTCCACAAAGAGTTTTTGATTACATGCTTCATTCCTGCGACGGTAAAAAGATCCCTGCGACGCTCACTAGAAAAGATGTTTCTGATGGCATCAACATGCCAGGTCATTCATCTGACACGTATTATTATCGCCTTGCACTTGATAAACACGTTTCTTCCGGAACCTTTTGCGTCGTTGCAAAACATGTAGACGGAAACAAATCAGTCCTCTTTACCGTGGTAGTTTCAAAAAAAGGCAGCATGAAGCCACAGGCAACACCAAAGAACTCTCATAAAGCTGGCCGCCACACAGCACAAACACGCTAACAAAGTGAGGGGGCGAGCGAGGCTCTCCCCCTTCAAAAATTTACCGAAACACCGATTCTCGGGTATTCTTTATAAAAAGATTGGAAAAAGAAGGAACTTGGGATGGTTGCACGCGAACACAAACAGACAAAAAAAAGCACGGGGGTCGTTGTATCCCTTACCATCCACGCTCTTCTTTTGCTCCTTCTTTTCCTGATACTGACCGAGAAAAAACTCTCTCCTCTTTTTCTTCCGGCTCAACCATCTAAACAGCCAGAACGTTCCCGTTCAACCACTCCTGCACAACCTCAGGCCACAAAAAAATCAGATGATCCGACAAAAAAGGCGACGCTTGACCAACCTTTTGTTGTTCCTGCGCCCGTAGTGTTTTATGGCAATCAGGCGATGATGAATAAACCGGTTCCCGTCTCAGGTCATGCCGATGGAAAATCAGCCTTTGAACACACGCCGACATCGCTGCCTACCCCACCTGCTCATGCAATTGCACCAGAACGAACCGTGCCGGTAGTGTCAGAAACGATAGGCGACAAAGTTGAAGTAGGACCTCAAGAAGAACATCATGAACAGGTTCCAGCAACTCCAACGTTTGAGAAACAACCGGAACAAGAAGCAGTAGCAGAAAAACAAGAATCGTTTTCAGAGCCTACGCCCTCCTCGTTGGTTGCCCTCGCTACACAAGCCCAAGAATCTACCGTACCTGCTATTTCAAAAAAGCAATCAACCACTCCAAAAAAACAAAAGGCGGAGCAAGCAAACAAACTTACGTTGGCAGACCTGTTTAAAAATTCACGAAACACCATCGCAAGCTTTGCTCAAGACGGGCTTCCTTCCGCCAAGAAGGCTGGCACTGAAGGTGGCGATGATCTTGGCTCAGGACATCAGATAACCATCAAAGAAGGCGATATGCGGTATTACACACTCTGGTCAACCTTCCTGAACCACCTAAACGCTTCTGCACGTTTTAGCAGACGAGGGAAAGAACACCTTATTCAAGAATGGGTGCGTACGCATCAGATCCAGTACATTCTCCATTGCGGCATTACCATCGACCTTGAAGGTAATGTCATCGATGTTGACCTTGTCGTTTCTTCAGGATGCAAGGAGTTTGACAACCTTTGTCTCAATGACATTTATACCGCCGCTCCTTTTCCCCCTCTTTCAGAACGTTTGGGTAAAAAAACAGCCCGTTTTGAGGTAAGTGTCTACCCGTAACGACATGCATGCTTTCTTCTGACTGAATCATCTTGCTACACTAAAACTTGTCTGTATCTTTGTTCAGGAAAGGAGATTGTATGCACATGCGCCTTATTCTCTGTTTTGTAGCCTTTTGTACTTCACTTTTTGCCCCGACCTATAACGAACACTCCCTGACGGCTGATAAAGAAAGCAAAGCGCTTCCTGACTCAGAAAAATTGCATGAAAAAATTGGTAAACCCGGCTTTTATGAAAGAACGTATGCCACGCTATCTTTCACAAAAAAAACACCCGACGAGGCTTTCTTAAAAACAGTGAAGCTCCAATGGGAAGGTCCACCTATCAGAACCCACAAGATCAAAGGCACGTTGTTTAAAAAACTGAACGAAGGTCGCCACCCCATTCATGAAAACCACATTGCCTCAAGTACCTGGGACGAGCACACGCAATGCCTCACGTTCACACTTTCCTCTCCTTTTCCTTTGCAAGGAACAACAAAATTTTCCATCGTTTTAACAGTCAACAAGGACATCGAAAAACTTCTCAAAAAAGGCTCATTTTCCCTCATTACTACTTCACTACCAGAGGCTTTCCAAGCGGCTAAAAAACAAGGCGCTCAATAGACAATTCCCTACTTTCTGCTTATAACTAAATGCTCATTCTTGCAGTTACTGAGCACCACGTGCAGATCGGTGCTATCTTTTGAAAAAGGAGCGTGTATGGGAATCGTCATTTTGGGGGCAGGCCTCACAGGCCTTTCAACCGCCTATCATCTTGAACAGCAAGGTTTTTTTGACTTTAAAATCTTTGAAAAAGAATCAACACCTGGTGGTCTTTGTCGTTCTGTTGAAGAACAAGGCTTTACTTTCGATTACACGGGACATTTGCTTCATTCAAACGATCCCTATTTTACGCAGTTTTTAAGTGATGTGGTGGGCATGGAAAACCTCGCTCCCATTCGTCGCCGCTCCTTTATTTATTCCCACGAAACGTATACTCCCTTTCCCTTCCAAGTAAATTTGTACGGATTGCCCTCTGATGTCATCATCGAATGCATTGAAGGCTTTGTAAATCGGCCTCAAGGCAAAAAGGATCCACGAACCTTTTACGATTGGGCTTTGAAAAAATTCGGCGCAGGGCTCACCAAATATTTCTTCCTTCCTTACCAAGAAAAAATCTTTGCCTACGACATTAAAAAGATATCTGCTTCATGGACGGGACGATTTGTTCCTGACACCTCACTGCAAGCAATTTTGAAAGGAAGTTTGAATAGTCCTCAAGAACAAGAAATCGGCTACAATGCGAATTTTTTTTATCCTAAAAAAGGTGGCATCAACTTTTGGGTAGATAAGCTTGCAAAAGCCATTAAAACACCCATCAAAACCGACTACACCGTTGAGCAAGTGGATACAAAGAACAAGGTCGTTACGTTTACCAATGGTGATTTTGAATCGTATGACACCCTGATCAACACCTTGCCTCTTGATACGTTCTTAAAACTTTTGAAAGAACCCTCATCTTCAACTCTGGCTGAAGCTCATAAAAAACTTTTATGCAATTCTGTTATCAATTTTAATCTCGGCATTAACCGTTCTGATCTTTCTGACAAGCATTGGATCTACCTTCCAGAAAAGCAGTTCATCCCCTACCGACTCGGGTTCTATCACAACTTCTCTCCTTCCATGGTTCCTCACGGATGCAGTTCGCTGTATGGCGAAATTGCCTATCTTAATGCCCCTAAAACTTCACCTGGCACTTTAACTCGGGAAGCGATTACGCAAATCCAGCAACTTTTACAGTTCAGCGACGAAGAAGTACTCGTTAAAAAAGTGATGAATATTTCACACGCGTACGTCATCTTTGATTTCTGGCGAGAAAAAAACCTACCAGCTCTTCATGAAACACTTGCTGCTCACAACATTCACTCCATTGGCCGCTACGGAGCATGGAAATATTCGAGCATGCAAGAAAGCCTTCTTGACGGCAAAAGCATAGCTGAGCTGCTTGTGACTGAACTTAGTCAAGGTTCACCTACACCCCGCGCTCCCCTTTCACATCAGGCACAACCATGAATGAGTATGCCAACAAAAAAGTAGTTGTTACGGGAGGTGCTGGATTTATTGGATCTCATCTTGTTGAAGCATTGGTTGCTCGTAACGCCCAGGTTACCGTTCTTGATAACCTGAGTACCGGTACCAAGGAAAATCTTTCTACCATTGCCCACGCAATTACTTTTTTCGAGGGGGATATTCGTGATGCCGCAACGTGTCTACGTGCGCTTGAAGGAGCCTCAACTGTTTTCCATTTGGCAGCGCAAGTTTCAGTTCCAGAATCAGTTGAAAACCCACGTTTTTGCTTTGAAACGAATGTCACCGGAACATGTAATCTGCTTGAGGCTGCCCGAAAAAATGACATAGAACGCTTTGTTTTTTCTTCCTCATGCGCCGTCTATGGTGATCAAGGAAAACTGTGTGAAGAAACAGCTACCTGCCACCCTGCTTCGCCTTACGCCTGGTCAAAACTATTTGGAGAGCAGCTGTGTCAGCAATACACTCAGACATTTCAACTGCCTACGCTGTGCTTACGGTATTTTAACGTCTACGGTCCTCGTCAACATCCACACAGTGAATATTCAGGTGTTGTTGCAAAGTTCACCGAACGGATGAAGCAACAACAGCCGATCACTATTTTTGGTGATGGCACGCAAACACGAGACTTTGTTCCCGTCTATCAGATCGTTCAGGCAAATCTTTCTGCAGGCCTACTTCCTGCTGATTTGTGCACTGGCCAACCAATCAATATCGCTACCGGAACCAGTCGTTCAATACGTAAGCTTTTTGAAGACCTCAAAAAAGAGCTCGATTATCCTCTTGATCCACTTTTTGCTCCTGAGCGCAGTGGAGAAATTAAGCACTCACAAGCGGACTGCACACGCTATCGGAAACTTTTAGGTTGAACATCTCTTCTTTTTAAACAACTTTTCTTTTTTTACTTTCATCTTTCTTTGGTTCAAGAAGTATGTGCCCCACTACGCGTGGGGAGGCGCCAGGGGGTGCTTGTCCACCCCCTTGGAACCAGGACACAACCTTGCAGTTTGATCGCTTTTGACGGCTCCAATCCTCGCTGCGCCCTATCGGTCGACAACTCAGTTCCGCCTAATGGGGTACTTACATTTTATCAGTCACTCCAGAATTAGGTTTTCTCTTGCCAGCAATCACACACCCTCCTTGACGTCGTCACCAGCGAGGCAAAGTGAGCGTCGGTGATCCAGTAAAATTGGGTACATTCCTTATATATTCATTGGGAATGACTATGAAGAGAGTTTTTTAAATTGACTGGATCCCCGACATTCGCTTTGTCTAGTCACTGCACTTTTGCAGTGCTACGACTGTCACTCATTGGGGATGACGTTAAGAAGAATATGATCAATGAGCGAGAGTGCTTTCATACTTGGACTGGTTAAACAGCAGAGCAAAAATCTGTTTTAGTTCCTAGATTGGTAACACCTTATTAGGCGGAACTGAGTTGTCGACCGATAGGGCGCAACGAGGATTGGAGCCGTCAAAAGCGATCAAACTGCAAGGTTGTGTCCTGGTTCCAAGGGAGTGGACAAGCACCCCCTGGCGCCTCCCCACGCGTAGTGGGGTACATGCGTCTTGAATCAAAGAAAGATAAAAGTAAAAAAAGTAGGGTTTCAGGAAGGGGTGGCGCTACACCCCTACTATGCTATACTTAATCCCGTTCCATTCTCCCTTTTTAACCCATCGAAACAGCCATGACCAAAAAAGATTTTTATGAAATATTGGGCGTAAGCCGTTCAGCTACAAAAGAAGAAATTAAAGCTGCCTACCGCAAACTCGCAGTCAAATATCATCCGGACAAAAATCCTGACAACAAAGAAGCGGAAGAAAAATTTAAGGAAGCTGCTCACGCGTACGAGATTCTTTCTGACGACGCGAAACGCCAGCAGTATGACCAGGTAGGTCATGCGAACTTTGAAAATATGAACACGGGCGGATTTGGTGGCCATGGCGGCATGGATATCAACGATATCTTCGAAAACTTTGGAGATATTTTCGGTTCTGGGTTTGAAGACATTTTCGGTGGACGAAGCAAGAAGCGTAAAAAGGGAGCAACGGGCCCCGATCCTAAACGAGGACATGATCTTTACAAAGAACTCACCGTTTCTCTCAAAGATGCGTTCTTAGGAAAAAAAGAGCAGGTGAGCTTTTACCACTTCTTTTTATGCGATGATTGCTCTGGCAAAGGGTTAAAGACGGGAACAACGGTACAAACATGTGCGGCATGTCATGGCGCAGGCCAGGTGCAGTTTAGGCAAGGCTTTTTTGCCTACTCACAACCGTGTTCATCATGCCAAGGCAACGGTTATACCATTCCACACCCATGTGCAACCTGCAAAGGCCAGTCACGCGTTCAAAAATACGACAAATTTAGCGTAAACATTCCTGCTGGCATCTACGATGGAGCCGAACTTCGCATCGCAGAAAAAGGTGATGCGGGCGTATACGGCGGACCATCAGGGGATCTTTTTTTGAAGATCAAGGTAACTCCAGACAAAAAGTTCCAACGAGAAGACAACGACTTAGTCTCATCACTGATGTTAACGTACCCGCAACTGGTTCTTGGATCACAGGTAGAAATTGAAAGCATCGATGGCACCAAAGAAACGGTTAAAGTACCAAAGGGATGTGAAGTTGGTGAGCGTATTATCGTGGCCGGTAAAGGGTTTCCTAATTTGCGCAACAAAGTGCGAGGAAATCTGGTTATCATAACGAAATGTGCAATACCGAAAAAACTTTCTCCTGAAGCAAAAAAACTGCTGACCGAATACTCTGACATCATTGGAACAGATAGCGCGAGTGGGGAAGGCAGTATCGTCAGCTTTTTTAAAAAGTTCTTGGGTTAGAACTCACGATTTAAAAGAAGAAGGGACTTGCAAAACCAAGTCCCTTCTTTACCGCCATTTGTAAAATCACTGCCACCTACATACATCAGTTCTCAGGAGCATTGCTGTCTTTGCTGCCCTTCTGTTCAGAACCTGCGCCTGAAAAACCGGCACCCCCACCTGTGGTGGAAGATTCCGCTGCGGCACTCAACAATGCCCAGTTTTTTTGCCGAACCCCCTTGGCTGCACCTGGCCGCACAGGACCACCCGGTGCCCCCACACTCAGGTGACGCATCCGTAATAACTCGTCTAGACCCGCATCACCACCTTCTTGAGCAGAAGAACTCGCCCCGTCATCTCCTTTGCCCTGTAATGCTACAAGGGGTGATCCACCCGCCACAGAACGCGTTCTTGTATGTCGAGTATGATTTTGGTTTTGGCCGCCACTTGCATAACTCACACTTGAACAGACCAGCATCGCTACCATCAACCGCTGCACTTTTTTCATCAACTTTTCCTTATCGCCTATCATGTATTTTCTGTCATTATTGCTCATAAAAAATGGCCTACAGAGGCCCTTTCAAAAATCTTAGCTTCTATGTAGGGTGCCAGTTCTATGAGGAGGTCTTCCATGTCCCGCTCCCGGAAGCCCAAGGTACGACGTTGTTGTAGGCGCATACGCGGCAGGGCGACCAACCGCACGTCTTGCTGCTTGTACTGCATTTGCTTCAGCAATTTCAGCATCGGTCAATGTCCTTCCCTCGCCAGTTGGATGTGTTCCTGGAACACCTTCCCCCCTCCATATAGCACGGACCAGTTTAGAACCCGTCACCTCTTGTCCCGGAAGTGGCGCAGAAGCGTTCCGGGCAAGTGCATCAAGAACAGCTTGCATGGAACCACCATTCACTTGCGGACCTTGGTGATCATTCAGCTCAGGATCTACGCCCACCTGGGCGACCGCCCCTTCTTCTTGTTCTTCACCAGCAACTGCCGTTGCACCTGAGTTATCAGATGAAGCCACCGCCCCAGCTAAAAGTTGTTCTTGAACCTGGTCGTCAGGGCGCCCCCCCTCGCTTGCTACGCTATACCCAGACAAGAGCATCGTTACACTGAGCAAAATTTTTACTTTTTTCATACACATCCCTTTGTGCAAGAAACACTTTATGTTTTCATCTATTTATGCCTTAAAAAAGCATAATGGGCCCTAGTGTAGCTGCTTTTTTTGCAAAAGCGAGACAATTTGCTCAGGCTTCTTCGTCGTTAAACCCTGCCGCTCCACCAATTCGCCCCTGTACCCCATCAACCTGCTCCTGTTCATCACCAAAACCTTCTTGCTGGTAAGCTGGTCCTTGTCTCAAGTCAGTTTCTGTAACACCTGACTGTAAGGCAGGGGGTAAAAGCTGCGCAAGTGACACATGCGGAGCATTATAAGAGGGCGGAGGTCCCCCGTTCTGCATAGTTATCCAAACTTCGTCAGCACTTCCTGCCGCTGTTGCTCGTTGCAACTGTGCAAGTGCTGCATCTCGCACTGCCTGAATCCGAGTCTGTGCGTCACCCACAGCCCGATTCGTTCTTCTTGTGTCTTCAACTACAGGACCTATCGCCTGAGCAAGCTGCTGCAATCGGTCCTCCGCTCCCCGCAATTGTCCTTGTGTTCTTCCTAATTCCCCTTGCGCATGAGCCAAATTATACTGTAGTTCTCGCTTCACTGACCTTGTGTACCAACACCACACCAACCATGCACCCGACATAAACGCCGTTCCACAAGCAAGAACAACAATCGCAACATCCTTCCCATCAGCATTGCCATCAACACTTGCTTGCGTCTGAAACGGGACGAGTGAAAGCAGTACACTCAGTAAAAGTTTTCGTTTCATGCGGTCCCTCCCCTTTGCTCGGATGAATGGAGCACCACTCTTGATCCAATAGAAGGAGGCAGGAGAGGGCTTGTTGGTCCTTCAGGTTCAGTATTTTCCACCGATACGAGACGCGATCCAGAAGTAGCTTCTTGAGAATTTGCATCGCCATCGAAAAAACGTTGTTCAAGCAATGCAAGTTCCCTTCTTTGCAAGGTAATCTCTCGCCTTAGCTGGCAAACCTCCTTCTCTAACAAAGCAATGCTCTTGTCTTCAACAGCAATTCCGAACCATAAAGCTCCCAGACTGATCCTTATATCGCGCTGTGCACCCTGTAGATCATGTACTTTTCTCCATAACAGGACTCGTTCTTTTTCCTCCTGTAACACCTGCTTTTCAAGCAGATGTACTCGAGTAGACAGCTGCTCAAGTCTCAAAAAATTTCTTTGTTCTATATCCCCGGAAAACGCTCCTGCCGCATTCTTGAACAGACAAAAGAATATGCCGACAAGCGCCCCTTTTTTATACATCCCCATGTATTCCCCTCACCCTTTATGACCGATAAAAAGCATTTTTAGAATAAGGAAAAGTACAAAAATGGTGCTACAAAAAGATTAGTTCCTGATTATTTACAATAAAAAAAGCCCCCCAAATTTGGGAGGCTTTTAGTTTGTATCGAATGCTGAGGGAAGTACTAAGCTGCTGATGCCGGTGTTGCTGGAGTTACATCTGTTACTGCTGGGGTCGCTGAAGCCGCATCTGTCGGAACTGGAGCAGGAGAAACATCGCTATTTGAAGGTGCAGGGCTATCAGCAGGAGCAGCGTCTGAAGATGCCGTATCGCTTGATACGTCAACTGATCGTGTTTTTGCTACCAACTTTTCATCGTGACATGCTTGATACGCACTCAGCAACGCGGCAAGTGAGTCAGCAACTGCGGTCTGATCGTCACCAGACTTATACGCTCCAAGTAAGGTACGGTAGGCAGCTGCTTTTGCAGCAACAAGATCAGAGCAATCGACTGGGATTTGCACTGGCGCAACGTCATCTGAGGCAGCTGCCGATGTTGCTTCGCCTGCGCGGACTGGCGCTACACACAAAAGCCCAATTGCAAAAGCATATTTTACTGTTTTCATACAGATCCTTTTTGTTAAACCATCTGTTTAGTTTTTTACTCGTTTTTACTACTACTGCAATAAAAACTGCGGATACTGTACACAGCTTTCCTAAAAAAAACCACTTTTACCGGATAATCCGAACAGAAGTTTACGCCTTAACAGCCACTTCTTCTCCCGCACTTGCTGCACCACCACGAAGAGAATCGGCAGCTGATTCCACCGTAGCAGGAACTGAAGGCATTCGTTGCAACCCGAAGCCACCCGTACTGTTAGGTCTCGGTCCTTTCAAGCTAGATGACCGCGGACGCAGCGGAACCAAGGCCGCACCGTCTGTACGAGATCCCCGCCCTTTTTTTGCGCCAGCTGCTGCTGCTACAAGGGCACATAAATTTTTATACGAACCGTCATCTCCAACCACAGCGGTCAGCGCTTCATCATTTCCCAACAATTCCTGAAGTCTCCGCTTTAAATTCACCACCCTCTCTGCGCTGGGTGTTTTAGGTGGACGAGGAGATGTGAGGGTAAAAGCAGCCATCGCTGCAGTAGCCCCCTTAGATGGAGAACTCACCGGATGTTCCGCAAGATTCAAAAGCTCCTGATCATCATCATGATCTTCATGTGGGACAACACCTTCCTGGATCGTAACTCTCGTGCCACTCTTTGCGGAAGATTTTCGAGTCGAGACTGCAGATGGAGTAATATCACGAGAAAATGGTTTAGCAAGGTACACGATGCATCCCTCCGGATCTGCGCCGCACGAACGAAAACTTCCAAGCCCACGCAACTCCGAAGGACTTATGGCTGTAGACAACCTATCCCCCGCACTCACCATCGCCGTCATGCTACTGCACATAACGACCAACACCAGACTTTTTGCTCCCTCGTATTCTTTACCCATGATAGCTCTTTCTTTTTTTGGTTACTTCTGAAACTCTCAGGTGATTTTACTCCTTCTTTAAGCTGATTCCAAATGCCCTCTTTTTATCATCACACTGCTTCTTCCTAAACAAAAACAAGCCCATCACCACCGGCTCCTCCGGCAGCACGACCTCTTCCACATTGAGAATCAACAGGCTCGACAGATGGTCGTTGTACTGATTCTTTCTGAGCTCCCCCTGCAAGCGCAACTAACCTGGCATACGCATCTGTACCTAATCCTGCACTTACAAGTGCTTGGCACGTTTCACGGTTCTCAAATGCTTTTGAAAGTTCCAGAATGGCATATGCTCGTCCCTGACTTACTAGCTCTGCTTTGATATCTCGCCTCAAATTCTCCATCTCTTCTTGCAAATACTGCTCTACCGTATCCTCGGTCACTTCTGCAGGGAATACAGGAGTGGGATGTAATTGCGCTAACGCAATCCCAACACCATCTCTTTGATACCCGGAAAGGGAAGGGGATGGTGGTCTGAGCGGTATAGGGCCCACTTGAGATATTGAACGTCTCGGAGTACGTCGCCGCCAACAGAATATGCTCTGTCGAGGCTGGGCAAGCTCTCTAAGCCTATCAAAAGCCTCGTTTCCCTGTTCGGTTTTTCCAAAAGCACAACGAACAATCCCCTCGCATAACTCATGATTCTGAACAACTTCTGGAGCATTATAAAAACGTGTTCCCTGCATACTGCTTGCCAACATACCCGTCATCTCAGCACGAATACTGTCTCCCTCAACTTTTATCAGCTGAGCAATATTTTCCTGAGACCATCCAGCTGCCGCAGGAAGAGGAACAGTATGTGACACATCTCCAGCTTCCCCTACAGCAACTGATGATACGCTTTGTTGAACCGGTCCCGCAGCATGTACTGAGCCAGCCATTGCATTTTGCCATAACCCAAGAAGTCCCGTTCCTAATTGCTGTAATTGTCCCGAAATCGATGCTAGCAAAGTCCCTTCTGCCCGCACCGCCCGAACTGCAGATGCATCTTCCTCTTGCGGACATTCATAAGTTGATTGTTTTTTTACCTCGGCTTGAAGCGCCTGACATTGCATTATAAGTTGAAGAATCTGGGTATTTCTCGGATCATGAAGAGAAAACCGAGCTCCATCTGGAAGTGTAGTGCCAGCCCCTGCCGAACCTTCAACTACTGGCGGACAACTTGCAGGACGTGAGCAAGGTTCCGAGTCAGACCCCTGCAGAGCGCCAATCCCTGCACAACATAACAACATTCCCAACAGTTCCCTTTTCATCCCTTTCTCCCCCTTTGCCCGCACGTTTTTACGTACGCGCCTTCATTTTTACCCTATCCCTCCTGCCTTTCTTGCCGGCAGCTACAGTCTTTGAGTAGTACCACCATTTCCGTTGATCCTTCCAGACATTCTTTGTGCTGAGCCTGTTTTTTCTTTCCCCCTTGTGCCATCAACGCTCGCATACCATTTTTTCTGCAACCTTGACAGCACGCACAACACTGGTCTTTTTCCAAAATAAGCCGTTCAGCCGAACGAAGCACAATCACCAGAGCAGCAAGATCAAGCCACCCAAAAAATCCTGCCTTTGCAGGGGTAGAACCTATGATAAATAGAGCACACAACACGGCTTTCATCCCTTTTTTCATACACTCATCCTTCGTTTTTTAAGACTCTTTTGAGACATAATCAGACGCCGCTTACACTGTACCCCATAGCGCTCAATGGCATGATAGAAAAACTCACGGTCAGCACCTTTGACTACCGCCTGTATATGCGCTTCTGCTGTGCTGATTGGGTACCCGTTACCTTTTGCTACTTGGTCAGCAATAATCGAAAAACTTTGCTCTGCAAGTGCTATGTCATCAACAACGTAACGAGGAAATTCAAGACGAACCATCTCGTCTTGTGTTGCGTAATAACAAAACCACGGACGCAAATGCGGCGGATATCCCTGCGTAATCGGAGTAGCACTTTCAAAAAAAGTGGAACGCTCACCGGGTTCAAGAAAGATTGAAGCAATGACCGTATCAACCGTGTGAGTAAAAAGCTGTGTTCGTTCAGTAGCGACTGGGGAAAATTGAGTTGCCTGCGCCCGAGCAAGATTCACCAGATCTTTACTTTTAGGCAGGCTAATATAGCCGACAACCGGTATCTTTTTCTCGTAAAAGCCTTGGAGCAACTGGCAATACGCCTGCAAAAAATACTGTTTCAGCAGCGCTTCTTTACTTTCCAGATGCCAAAAAATAAGTGACCCATCAAACAAAAAAAGGAGCGGCATTTCAGGTTGTTCTTCCTGCAATGCACTACACGTTTCAAGCCCCGCCTTAAATTCAAATTCTTCCCGTTTCCCATTTACCACATCAATTGAGCGACCTGTTTCATCGTCACCATCCTGACCGATAAAAAGAGAGGGCTCGGAAGAAAACAGGGTCATCCCTTGTCCCAGCCCATAGCGTAAAACCGCTGTACCAATGTTCAGAAGAAAGCACGTAGTACCCTGATGCTTGTCAGGATAAATTTGTGATCCATCAACTGATACAACCTGATACGATTTTTCTAATGGTTTAACCAGAGAGGCACTGCCCACCTGCCCTTGCCAGAGTGCAAGGCCATATGATGGATAGGCGCGCACTTTTTCAAGAAACAGAGGGTCGGCACACAACGCATGCCAATGTGCACGCACCGCTTCATATTCTTCTGAATAATCGAGAAAGAGTTGTTGCCCTTCGATGTTTAATTCTCGCATCACTTTTGCACGGTCTAGCATTTTAGCTCTCCTTACGCATAATCCCTGTTTGTAATGCTTCAAGCGCAAGAAGCGCGCAACGCATGCGCGTTGGACCAAGCGATACTCCCACAAGATCGAGCATCGTTTGTGGCGTATAGGTTGCAATCTCTTCTACCGTGCATCCTTCTGCTTTTTCTGCAAGCAATGAAGCAGCAGCACAACTGATCACGCACCCTTGGGCCTGAAATCTGCACGCCACCAACTTTCCATCGCGAACATGGCCTTGAAAAAAGACAGAATCGCCACACGAGGGGTTATGAACCCCCGTTTTGAAATCTGGCTGCTCGAGCGTGCCCTTTTTGCGCGGATGGTGGAAATAATCCAACAACCGTTCATGATACAAATCTTTATAACTCATTGCGTAACCCTTCGGCCTTCCAGTATAGTCCGTTCCCAATGTTTATCACGCTTTATACGATAGGAAACCGCCATGAAAAAAACAATTTTCGCCCTTGCCCTACTGTCGACAGTTCCAGCATTGTCCGAAGAAGGATTGGTCAGTCAGTTTATGAGAGAGCAAGATGAAGCCCTGACACTCCCTTCACCACGTGATCTTGTCTCAACGGCCGCAGTCGTCGCAGGCGCAGCCGTGGCAGGGGTGGCAGGACACTCCAGCGCCGCCACACCTCAGCCACAAGTTCGTTCACTTGTTGTAACCAATCCTGGCGTTTCTCTCCTGGCTTCCCCCTATCTTTGGTTTGTCTTTGGTGGACTTGCCGCAGTTTTTGGTGTCTACCACTTTATTGGTCATGAAATGGCGATTATCATCGAGACAAAAAGTACCTTACTGGGACTTGAAAAACAGATTCAACTCTGGGAAAAAGAGCTCCCTTTGTTGAAAGAAAATCAGGAAAATCTAGGAGCAAAAGTAAAAAATGCGGTCGGGATACTTGATACCATCACCCCACTCGTTGTGAAGCTAGCAAAAAACTCCGAAACTGCAGGAACAGCGCAACAAGTTGCCGCTATTAAAAAAGAGCTTGCTGACCTTAAAGATCTGGTCACTACACTTACCTCAGCCCAAGGAACTGCAGTATCGCAAGCGGTAAACAAAAAATCACATTCGCTCTTTGGATTTGGAAAAAAGCAACGAAGGATGATAACCAGAAAGGGGTGTTGCCAAAAACAGTAAGACCGTTACGCTGAATCGTAGGTAAGGTCTTTAAAGAAGGGGTTTCCTATGATGACGCAGAGAGTCGAACGTTTCTGTCCAATTTTAGGTTCTGAACCAACAGTACAAAAGATTTCCCAGTATGCACTCATCGTAGATTTTGATGGTTTGTTCTTTAAAAAAAGTTCACATAATACGACAGGTACCGCTGTATACGCCCAAACCCTGGCACCAGATTACCGATCGACCCTTGCGTTCCTGGAAGAATGCAGACGACGTGGGCATAAACTCTTTAGCATTACCACGCTTTCTTCGTCCCTCTTTGATTTTTTAAAAGACATCCCGCACAGTGAACTCCTTTTTTCCTACTTTAGCGACATCGTGTGCAGCGAGTCGTTTGGGACACAAAAATCAGATCCGCAGCTTATCAAGCATTTTCTTGCTATCCATCATCTTGACCCTCGCGCCTGTGTCATGATTGATGATCAACCCCAGGCACTTACGTCTGCTTTGCAGGCAGGAATCATCAAGACCGTCCTTTGTAAAAATTCAGACCTTTCTCTGATTCGTTCTGCTCTTGCTTCGTACGGAGTGTTGTGATCGCTCTGCTTTTTTGAGGGCCTTTTTCAGATAAGAAAGCCGCTCAGGAATCGTTGGGTGGGTATATTTCAGGAGCCAGAGAAGAACAAATGTTCTCATTCCCTGCACTCGGGACCGTTCTGCCTTTGCTTGTTGCGCTTGAACAAAAAGGTTAATTCCAGCTCTCAATTCCGCAGGATCTTTTGAAGCGTGCAAATCAGCGTCTCGTTCAAAAATATGCGCGGTCACCCAGAATGTAATCATTTCAAGAACTGACCGTGTTGTATTCTTTCGAAGTACCGCAGAAAGCGTTGGCAAGAGGCAATGACGATCAAGTGCGTTTGCTGAATGTTTTAACAAACTATGGAAAATAAAAGGCGCTATGAACTGAATCAAAAGCATTTGATACGTATGGGACCGTTCTTTGTGGACCCGCTCATGCCCGCATACAAAGCGACACTCAGCCAATCCTTCCTCAACTTTTTTAAGTTTTTCCTGAAGCTGCATCCGCTTCAGTTCATCCGTTTCTTCAAGAAGTTCAGATTCAAGATGGATCTTTTCGTATAAAAATTCTTCTATGCGATTTTTAAATGGCGCTCCGACAGCAAGTGCATGCGGGAGCTCTTGGGTGTACATGACAATTTTTGCAAGAAACGATGTTACTGGAATCTCTTTCAGCATGATTTTTTCAGGATATTTAAGCCCCTGCTCTTTCCACGTCGTTCTAATGAACGTCGCCGCTGGTTCTGAAAGATCAGACCATTTGTAAGGAATTCGATTAGCAACCGCCCACCATACCCCTGAAAAAAGAGCAATCGGCATCCCTGTTGCAAGCGTGTCTGAAATGTCATCCATAATTTTTGAGGGAATGGAAGATGACAACAACCCGCACCAACCAACGGGTAGCAACAAGACTACAAAAAGCACGCTCCTTCTCACGTTCTCGTCCCCTTTTTACACGGAAAAAACTGCGCCAGCGATTTTCGATTATCTCATCATGTTTCGCAAGGCTTTGATGAATAGTTCAACGTCACGTTCGGTAGTATACAGATAAAATGATGCTCGAACGGAGGCTTGGTAGTGCAACTGCTCGGCTAAAGGTTGTGCGCAGTGATGTCCTGCTCGCACGCATATGCCGTAGCGATCAAGGTACGCAGCAACATCATGGGCATGCATCCCATCCACCACAAAACTTATCAGATGCCCCTCTTTTTCAAGTTGCTCAACAGGGCCTAAAAGACGAACACGCGGAAATTCTCGTAATGCTGCAATTGCCTGGTGTGTTAACGCTGCAGTATGCCGGCCTACCTGTTCAATGCCCACATTTTGAAGACACGAAAGCGCTGCAGCAAGCCCCATTACCCCTGCTATGGGTGGAGTTCCCGCCTCATAACAACGTGGAGCTTTTAAAAACGTCGTCCGTTCTGGCGTTACCTGAAAGACCATTCCTCCTCCTGAAGTAGGAGGAAAAAATTCAGCATGTACTTCACGCCGCGCATACAACACTCCCACACCAGTAGGTCCCATGACTTTGTGCCCGGAAAAGACATAAAAATCACATCCGAGCTTTTGGACATCTACCGGAATAAAAGAAACAGCCTGGCATCCATCAACCAATACACGCGCACCAACTGCATGAGCCCGTGCAATAATCGGTGCAAGATCAACGGTGGTTCCAATTGCATTTGACACGTGGGTAACTGCTACCATTTTTGTTCGTGACGTTATGATGGATGCAAGATGGGAAAGATCAAGCAGACCACGTTGGTCAACAGGAATAATTTTTAACTGGGCACCGGTTCGTTCACACAACTGCTGCCACGGTACAAAGTTGGCATGATGCTCAAGAGCGGTTACTACAACCTCATCTTCTTTATGCACATTCGCAGTGCCCCATCCTTGCGCAACCATATTGATAGCCGCCGTTGCTCCTGACGTAAAAATAATCTCAGAAGAATGAGCAGCACCAAGAAAGGAAGCTACCAATGATCGACTTGCTTCAAACTCTTCTGTTGCGCGCTCTGCAAGGTGATACACGCCACGATGCATATTTGCATTCGAGACAGTGTAGAATCGAACTAAAGCATCAAGCACCTGCTGTGGCTTATGTGTTGTTGCCGCATTATCAAGATAAATAAGCTCAGGATGCGAACGAAAAAAAGGAAAATCATCCTTAAACAGTGTCATGAAACGCCCTTAACCATCAAATAAACAGTAGGTTTCCAGTGTAACGCCTACAGCAATTTTAGACAAAAAGGTATGCTCATCTTTGCCTTATTTCCCAAAAAATAAGCTTAATCTTCCTCCCTTTTGACTTTTTTCACCCCTCATATAAAATTTCTATTAGAGTATTAAAATTATGGAGGTAGAAAAAATGAAGCGAAGTCTGTTCTTAAATTTCTTTATTCTGAGCTTAGTGTGCCCAATGGCCTATGCCGCTCAGGGACTTGGTTCAATAGGGACGTACACTTTGAGTGATGATGGGTCCTCACTTGCTATCGCTACTCCTCAAGCTCCTGTGACTCTCAATCTGAGACAAAAACCTCTTGCTGAAGAAACGGGACGCTTAACTTTACTCGGCTATTTAGATGCCGCCCACTCAAGCAATCAACCCTTCTGTTTTTTCCTCTGTAAAACAGACGATGGGCACTCCGAGCGTGGCAATGCATTGCTAAGAACAGACATAAACCTCATCCCCTTCAAAAATCCTTCTGTTCGTTACGACATAGTTGCTGCTTATCGAGTTCACGCTGACGGCAAAGCATTTCATTTTACTCCAGCAGAAGTCGAATCACTTAAACAACAAATGACGAACCCTCCTACACAAACTGTTGTCGTTCATCATCCCTATCCAGTACCCGTTATTCATCGAGTACCTTTTGCTGTCCCTGTCGATCGTCCAGTGCCTTTCGCCGTACCCGTACCCGTAGCACCACCCACAAGACACCAAAGACGCCGAGCAACACCAGCTCAAACCAGTAACACCCCAGGCAGATCTTCAAGTCAAACCTCTCGTGCTTCCTCTGCAACGTCACCTACAAGCCCTGTTACGCGCGAACTGCAAACAGTTCTTGCATCTCTGACTCTTGAGGAACAACAATCATCAGTCATCTCAGCGGCTCCAACTTTGCAAGAAGAATCCACACCATCCACAGCCACATTGCATCATGTTGAACTTTCTGGCCACCAACAGGAAGAACCGCCTCTTCCTACCACTCTTAGACTTCAGCAAGACCAAGCAGATACTGCTTCGGGCAACCTTACGCAAGCAGCTGCAGCTGCCACTTCTGAGACCACAACAATAGCTTCCTCATCCGTTCCTGGAACAGCGGAAACTTCCTTACAAGAACAGGAAGAGACAGAAGAAGTATCTGCCGAAGAACAAGCTAAACGAGAAGCAAAAAAACAGGCTAAAAAAGAAAAAAGGCGCCAAGAACAAGCTGCAAAGGAAGCGCAAGAACAATCTAACGTAAAAGCACGTAAAGAGGCGCAAGAACGGGCTGAACGTGAAGCTAAACAAAAGCAAGAAGAACAAGCTAAGCAAAAGCGAGATGCTGCTACTGCAAAAAAGGCTCAAGCCGATACTGAGAAAAAAGAAAAAGAAGAAGCGGAAAAACAAAAACGAAAAGAGCAAGCAGAAAGAGATAGAGCTGCTGCTCAAAAAGCTTCTGCTTCCGGAGCCAAAAAACAGGATCGCAGCAAAGCTGCAAAAGGCGATGATTTTGAAGCCTTACTTACACAACATGCACAAGCAATGAAACGCGATGTTCAACGCGCACAAGAACAAAGCATAGCTGCCGCTGCTGCTACCATCGCGCACAAAAAAGCAGAAGAAAAACACCCTCGTCCGCAACAACGGAGTACCGCCAGCGCTCTTGCTGCATTGCAAATAGCAGCCGCCGCTGAGCTCGATTCCGACGAAGAGGAGATGCCTACACGACCAATAAGCGATACCATTTCACTCGAAGAAATCGAGGCGCTGTTGAATGCCGGAAGACTCAAAGAAGCCAAAGAACGTCTTCCTAACATTGCACATCTTGAAGTGCGACACACGGTTTTTGTTGGTGATCTTTACGTGAACGCACGTTATATGTTGACCGCGGAAGAAATCAGTGCCTTTATCCCGAAAGCAATCCAATTTTCTCATGACAAAAAAATTGACAAGTGGTATCGAACCTGTCTTTATTTTGCGCTCTCTATGCACGAAAAAGATGTCGATAAAAAACAAGAATTTCTTGATCAATGTCTTAGTTGTGACGTGGAGAAACAACATACCAAAGCACAGGCTATTAACTATCTAAGATTACTTGACCGAGCTGCATCACAGGAGCGCTGCACAGTAAAACGCCACTGCATTCATGAGGAAGCCAAAGAATTTGCTAAAGCTGCTCAAGCAGACGGGGAAGAATGCGTAGAAATTGCTGTTCTTTACCTCAGAAGCCTTGTAACTGCTTACCAAGAAAAATGTAACATTCTCAAAGCTGGCTACACAAAAGGCAAAGACACCATAGCTGAAGGAATAAGAAAAGTGTACAAACGCTGTACGCAAACTCCTGTCTATGATGATGAAGAACTAGCACAAATCAATGCAGTTATTCCTACAGACATTATTCCGGCTGACCAACGTGTTCATCATCACGGCGCCGCAGCAGCAGTGTAAGTAGCGTATCCAACGTCTCATGTCTGCAGTTTAAAAATAAAAGAGCTCTCAATTTTCATGAGGGCTCTTTTATTTTTAAACCGCAAAGAATAGTTACAGAACAACAATAAATCAGTAAGCTTAACCCCACTTTTTTGGCAAATTGTGGGATGGTGAGCATGAAATATCGTGTATTGTTTTCAAGTTTCTTACTGTTGGGGTCCTTCTCAACTCAAGGCGCTCAGTACGCACAAAATATTCGCGGCAATGTACTACATGGTAATCTTTGGTTTGCTGATCCATATCTTGATGATCGCTTTAACACGTCCTTAGGATCTTCGGAGGTCTGCCAGAAGTTTGAGCATTTACTTCCTATTCTGCGCGGAACGCGAGGTGCCATCACCATTCCTCTTATACCTCAC
This sequence comes from uncultured Pseudomonadota bacterium, assembly GCA_964604015.1. Taxonomy (GTDB): domain Bacteria; phylum Babelota; class Babeliae; order Babelales; family CAIQNR01; genus CANNBR01. The sequence continues at coordinate 28,950 of CAZRXF010000004.1, read as the reverse complement.
GGACCCGAAACGGAACATGTTCCCAATCTTCTTGCTGTAATAGAAGATTGTCATTCTCGCCAACAACCCTTTGTCTTTACCCTTCTCTATGATGGAATGACATTTTTCATTCTCACCGACGAGGAAAACTCCTATCCATGTCACGAATGCGCAGAACTCGGGCGTTATGCATTGTATCCATCCGATCTTAGCAACCCATGGCTGCAGCGTATTCCTCCTGATAGTACGCCGGCACCCATCTTTTACACCAATGTACTGATTTTTCGCCCTGTGATACTCGTTCCTCTTGTGCCCTACTATGTACAGTACTATCCTTCTCTTCCTGCTTACCCACAGACCTCTCCTGCCATTACCGATCATCAGCCACCCATCCGCAAGGTCTCTCCTGAACCTTCGCCTACAGAAGAATCAGCACCAAGCGCTCCTACTCTTCCTTCCGCTCCTCACGGTCCTAGCGAAACTCAAGAGCCAATGGCGGCAACGTCCGCTTCACATCCTCCTTCCACTCCCCCCGTTGCTGATGAGATTCAAGAACCAGGAGCGGTAGCATCTGGTCTAACCGCTCGCTCTTATGCGACAATTGCTGCCTCGGCCGCTGCACTTTCCACTCCTTTTCCACCACACCCACATGTTCAAAAGGAAGGGGTTTTACCAACAACTGATGGTTTACACCATACGCAGGGGAAAGCGCCTTATGGCAGAAAGCCACTACCTATTATTGTACGGCTCCCTCAGCGAGGAGTCGTGGTAACCACACCTTCTTCTCCTTCCCCATCTTTGACCGCTCCTTCAAAATCTATCGAAGGCAATCTTTCAGACATTACCGAAGAAGTGAATGAACAAAAGGCAGGAGCAGCAGCTCCTAAATTTTCCCGCAATCAAAGAAAAAAAATGACACAAAAAGCACGCAAAGCAAGTCTTCATGTCTCTGTTGTCCAAACAGCTGCATCACTCCCATCTTCTCCTCCCCCTCTTATTGCCCGGCCTATGTTTGGTCCACAACATCCGCGTATTGTGAAAAAAGCCCCAGTCGAACGCATAGCTGATAATCTGGTAGCAAGGGTTATCAAGAATGCCTATACATTTGTCAGAAATCACGCAGAAGAAGAGCAGCACACTAGGGCCGCAAATCACTTCAAGAATAACGATATGCAAGCGGCACTTACCTGCTATGAACAGCTTGATCTTACTTCACTTCTTACAAGATCTTTTGATGATTGCTTCATCCTCGTACAGATTTTTCTTACCTTGTCGCCGGAACAACGCTCAGCTCATGTAGAAACAGAAAAACTCGTGCGGAAAAAAGCAAAAGCATTTTTCACTTCGCAGCGAGGCGCAATCAATGGCAGCCAGTTACAACCGCTCTGTAGATTTTTGATTGAGGATAAGCAGGATCTACAATACTTTGAATATGTACAGGCTGGTAGCAAATGCGGGGACACAGAATGCACGTATCTTTCGTTGGAAAGAGAAGTGGAACACGCTGCACGAACCCCTACACTGTGCTCAGAAGCTACTTCTGAGCAATGTCCTCACCACAGAGCCCTCGCTTACATCGAAACCCACAAACACACCGCCCTCACTTCTCTTACTGCTATGCACCTCTTTATCCAGGCTCACCTCACGCCGTGTCCATGCAGAGACCCGCACCAACCTTCAGCTATTCTCGTTGAAAGGGTCCTTAGAACAGCTGAACAGAACGAATATTTTTTGCCTGACAAATTAAGCAGTTTACGGGCACTACAAGCCGAATCTTCTCAGAAAGATGAGGAGGTCCTCTGCCCAACCACCCTTCTCACCCCTTTGGAAAATATCTCAAAAGCAAGTGAACATTGGAACAGGTCCCGCGTCTTAAAGGAAACAGCAAACGATGTCCTCTTAACAAAAGCCTATTTAAAACAAGCGCGGGCACAGCTTGAGGCAAAAACAGCATCAGGAGCAGCGCATGATCTACATGAAAAAATTATGCTTCTCTATATCCTCCTCCATACAAAATCAGAATTCTATGTATCTCAAGATAACATCACTCTTTTGAATGAATTTGTAGAAGCTGACGTTCATGAACAGGATGAAACGGCAGTCAACATGAACAACACAATAAAGGGGCTAGCGTGTTTTTGCCTCGCATTGCATTACACCAAAGTGCAACATCTTTCTGATTTGACTGATCAAGCAGCTTACGAACGAGCATTAAGAAAAGGATTAGAACTAAAAAATCCTGATTGTATTGCGCTCATAGTTTACCAGCAAAGAAAACGCCATACGGCCGCGGCCGCTCAAGAAGCTCACCCTCAAACCCAACGTGATGAAACCAATCTTACAAAAGAAGAATACCAAAGATGTAAAGATACTGATCTTACGCCGGAAGAGTATCGAAGGTGTATGGAACTGCTTCAATCAAAATGGTTAACGGGATCACAGTCCTCAGAGGCATTCACAAAATACGTCCTCACTCCTCTTCAACGTTCAATCATGGATTTCACAAGTCCGGAGCTTACAGAGAACAAAACAGCACTCCTTAAAGTTCTTGAAAAAATTCTTTCCAAAGTACCACGTACCTCATTAATCGATCTTCTTGAAATTCTTGTGAACGCTAACCCTCAACCAGAGGAATACGTACTTCTTCTTGACCGCATCTATGATCGATCAAAGCAACAGGGAACCGATCTTACCCGCGAACAAAGGGAAGCACTTGTCCATTGCATAAAAGCACTGTGCATTGAGTACATAGCTCCTCCAAATTTAGCTGCCAAGCAACCAAAAGATTTCAAACGTGCACAAAAAAAGTTTCTTGAAACTATAGGCGGTGTAAAACTCCCCCAAGAAAAACGAAATCTTTCCAGTGCAGAAATTGTAACTCAAACACAATCATTATTTAGAAAACGATAACATGTCTTATTCTTATTCTTTGAATGCTCAATTCCGCCATTTTTCTCGCACGTTCAAGAGACTTTTTGCTCTTGTCTGCCTTGTGACTTTTCCTCTTTGTAACGCAAGCTCTGTGTACATGCTTATGCTTCCAGGACACAATGGACAGCTCTATTCCGTTCACCCCGGAGGGCCTGCCGGAAGGCAATTGTACGCCGCGCTTACTCAGTTACAGGGACAGGGAGCACAAAGTACAGGTCTTCTTGTCACGAAAAACCCTAACGGGAGTGGTGTATCCTATCGCCTTGAAGCAACACCACCTGCCAATGCATCACCTTTCCATCTTTCTTACCACCACCTTCTTCTTGCGCCAGGACAACTACCTCAAGTAACCGGCTCCTTCTTTCCCGACCCAGTCACTCATATGTTCGACACCTCATTGCCTCACCGCAATCCTATTTTTCCTTTTTTTTCTCTCCCAGTGCCTCCCCCACCACACTCTTACGCTCATCCTCAACAAGCTTTTTCGCAAATTACAGCAGCACCATCAGGAGCAGTTGCTCCGCTCCAATCGCCAACTGGCACCATCTCTCCGGTTTCACACCTAAGTATTGTTCGCCTTCTTTTTGCCACTGCAGATGAATCTTTCTGTATAACTGCGCAAAGGCTCTTTACGGCATCATCATTTCCAACAACATCAGACGATGAAATCGAGAAATCACTTATAGATCTGATACGTGGAATTCCACCGGAACAACGCCCGGGCTTTGTTACCTTGTGTGCGCAACGCCTAGCAAAACTACAACAAGTAAGTCCTGCCCAAAGTCGCTTGTCTGAATCTCGTGCAAGTGTAACAGCTCTTGAACAATCCCCAGAACCTGGTGCACATGGTTCCTCTGTAATCCTACTTGAACCAGTTGCACAAGAACTCCCACATGCATTGTCTGTATCCCCAGTCGCCGCTATTTTGGTTACCTCAGATGCAGGAGGAGAGGCATCAGTAGCTTCTCCGACTCCTCCTCCCTCTATCCACTCAACGGGCGCTTTACTACCAGTTCTTGCAGCTCCAGTAATTGCTGCTGAAGCATCTGCAACACAGAACACCGTTCCTGATACCGCAAAGGAAGAATACAACCCAGCCCTTGGTGCGTGGAATAAAAAACCAACAATTGCCACCAGCTCCTCAAGGCCCCCAGCACCCTCTCGCGTCACTCCAACGCCACCCGCACAGACATCTACAACATCTTCATGCGGTAAAAATACAACGCAACAACAACGATCAAGCGCCATCCCTACTGCTCCACAAATACCTCAAACACAGCAAAAACAACGCAGACACAGCACTACTGCCACCCATCATGCAGCTGAACCACGTCACGGCACACAACGAAATGCTACAACTCCCGTACCACCACTCTCACCGGCAAACAACGCAGCTTCTGCTCTAACGCCTCCAGTGGTACCAAAATCTCAAGCATCAGCACCACAAGCAGAAAGTGCAGGTACACCAGCAAAGCAACGAAGACGACAGGCGAGTAATGATTTCTTTCTTGCTGCAGCTGCTGCTCCAAACGCATCTGTGAGGAAAGAAACTGCTGAGCCAAGAAATGCATCTGCACCTCATGTCGCCCCTGCACCTACCGCTCAAGAAGGTTCTGTTGAAAGCGCCGTAGGAGACACCGTCCTACCTAGCACGCAAGCAGACCAAACTGCTGACAAAGAAGAAAGAAAAGAAAGAACAGTAACATTCAAAGAAAAAAGAGAGCAGGAAAAACGAGCGAAACAAGAACGCGCAGAACACGAGCAGAGCATTCAGGAAGCAATAACCACCGCTCTTGCAGCAAACGACATCGCAACGGCACGTGAACATCTTCGTTCTCTGCCAGACATACAACGGCCTGTTCATGTTGAATGTTTGCTGGCGATTCTAAAAGCGTTGGCTATTACTACCGATGACACGTCAGACCCTGAAACTTCGGTCGATACTTTTGAGATAGCCAGCGCCTGCCAAGCACTCATTGAAAGTCCCCACGGTGAAATTCAACGCCAACTTTCCTCAGTAGATCGCGCCCTCCTCCTTACCTACCTTAGTCGCTACGCTCCTAAAGAGTTACAAGAAAACTATATGCTTGACGCTATCAAGCTTACTCACAACTTCACACAGGGATTGGTATGGTATATCAAAGCACTCTTAAAACATCGTGAGGATCACGAAAACACTCCTTGCGCAATGAAAAACTGTATTCATAGACGGGCATACTGTTTCGTCCGCTCAAGTTTTTCTGCAAATTCTACAATTATCCTAAACCCCATTTTCCATTCTGTAGGATGGCTCGCTGGCCCAAGTGGATGTGGTAGGGTACGAGAAATTCAAAGCGAGGATGTCATCTCTGCCGCAAGAAGTGGACTGACCGATAAACAGAAGAGTTTCGAAGTTTTCATGGCGATGGTACATAAGTTCCCTGGAACCTTGCAGCCAGTTGAAACAGCCTGCGCATCCGCTGCAGCCACACCAATTTCGTCTCCATCACTGAAAGAACAGGCCGTGGCATGCGCCGAAGCAATTGAAGCTTCTCTTTTTACACGAACTGGTTCTATCAAAGCACAAGAGCAAGTAACCGCATTTTTTGGATCACTTCAATCGCCTCAAGAACGGATGCTCGCAACAGAATATCTTCTAAAAACGCATCCTCGAGCAGCCTCCTTCTTTATTACTGCTCTGATGGAAGACCCGTCCTTCGAACCCTATGCCACAAGAATAGCAACCATTTTTCAACCTCTCCTCAGCAAGTGCATTGCAGATACAGAAAAATCAGGTGATTCGGAAAGTTCGGCTACCAAAAGTGCACGCACACGGTTTGTAAAACAGCTGAAACAACTTCATACGCGCTTTGAAAATCTCCTTGCTACCAGTGATACACCAGTGCAAGAACATGCAGTTGCTCAGTTACCTGAGGGGTATTTTAAATCTCTTTTTGATTTTTTTGGTTTTCTGCCAGGAATTGTATTTACTGGTGCAGACGCCGCAGCCCTACGCAGCAAATTCATTGCTGACACCCTGCGCAAAACACTAGAAGAAAAAATCAAAACAGACGCTCATATTGTAGGATTTCTTGAACGCCTCAGGCAACAGAGTACACATCCCGAACATACTGCCATAGTTCAAGCTCTACAAAATTACATCAAGACACTTTCTCCTGATAAACAGGCACAGTGGAAAGCAAAAATGAACGTTATACACTTTGAGTCATTGAATATGCCAGGAGGAACACCATTCAAAACTAAGATCCTTCCATATTTTGAAAAAGAACTTAGAAACTTTATTGCACAACACCTCACTGACCCGGGAAGCCTTCAAGATGCAGCCGGTCTTGTCACAAAAATCCTCCGTTATCCCTCAAACCTTGGCGATGCTTTAGATATCGTCCTAAGAAACGCAGATACCGATGAAGCATCCTTCTACTGGACCAGCTTTCATGTAGCATTTGCTAAACAGCAGGAAAAAGACCCTCGTGTTCATGAAGCAGTGAACGTAGTATCAAGGAAAGTGCTTACCACCATCGAAGCTTTATTGCAAAAGTATGGAAATAGCGAATTCTTTACGGAATTTGCCGCACATCTTGAAGCAACTCGCAAGATTATTTTGTCCACACTTGATGACCAACAGCCGGCACGTCAGGCAATGATGTTACCTACACCCAAAAAAGAGCCCGTATCACAAGTAGCGGAAATCTTGAATGATCCAACCACCGCACTCGCTCTTGCTTCGATTGTTGCACACAGAAGGGCCGCTGCTTTGCCAACAGAGGAAGAGAGGGAAAGGGAAATGACCGCAATCCGTGCAACTTTGCACGCGTCAGTGCTCGACATCAAGACTGAGACTGATGCAACTGCATTTGCAACCGCATTTAGCAAGTATGGTCCCCCTGAACTTAAAGCCTCTTTACAAATGTTTCTAGAAGAACAGTCCACACTCATTTCTGAACCAATTCGAGAACATCTCTTTGCCGCATGCAAACCAGCAGAACAAGTATCAGGTGTCTTTTCTACAGGTGGCCAAGCAGCTGCTGCAGAAGCATGATCTTTTTTCACAAAAACCTCGTGCAAAAAAAAATGTTTCTGCGGTACTATTTCTGCACGTTATTACTCACTGTATTAAACAACACACTCTGTAGGGGGATCTTGTACGCATGTTACCATTTATTTTGATGATTATTTTTTCTGCTCTCGTAGCTCCTCATGAAACAGCATGCGCCAGCGTACCGCAATCATTGAGAGATTCTCTTCTTTTGCCACTTCCTGATCATTGTAATAACCCGGGACGTTTAGTTGGTCTTGATCCAAAATTCAGTCCTGCTGACACTCCTGGAACATCATGGGGAGACTGGTTCACAGAATGGGAGAAACATCGAATTTGTGGACAAGTCGTACTTGTCAGGAAATATGCCGACCCGCAACAAGATGGCTTGTATTATTATTTCGATACTGCAGGATATGAGATTCCACGCGACAGATATGTTGCTCGATATAATGTTGTTTGTGAAGATGGAAACGTACAATTTATTCCGGTTCCTGTTTTTCCTACTTCTGAGCCTCAGGGTCACTTTATACATCAGCAAGTCATTCACCCTGTTTACCAACATCTCTCACTTGCATACCAACAAATGCCAGGAAGCCCGTTCGTTGCTGGGACCTTCCCTTACCCAGTTCCAACCTACCCACAGATCCCCCAGTACGCAGCGCCTACCTATCCTCCTATGTCTTCCCTTGCATCTTCCAGTCGACAGATTCCACTATTTTCTGCTGCCCCCTCTTTAGTGTCTCATGCGCCTCAACACCGCCTTCCACTGCCACCCCTAAGTGCACCTGCCATACATGCTGCTCCTCTTTCCTTGCCCCTCCCTCCTTTACCTTTAGTAGTAGCTAGTTCTCAACTGTCACCTCAAGCCCATCACATCACAGAATCCCATGAAACCGTTTCACCAATGTCCAGTGCTCGAGCAGAATCCCCATCGCCACTACACTCGCCATCACCTGATATAACTTTTAGATCACCGCACTTACCCGCTACACTATCACCCACAGCAGAACATCCAGCTGCTGACGCACCACAAGAAAAGCCCATTTTCGTAGAAAAGAAAAACGATACCCCTCATATCGCCATACAAGCAGATGCTGCATCTTTAGCTCCTGCAGCCAGTGCAACTCGGAATGAACCTTCTTCTGTTCTTAATTCCTCACCATCTGTTACGCCTGCACACGTGGTCATTGTTGATCATCGTCACAAAGGGGAGCGCCAAAAACGTCAACCCGATACCACAAGAACACCTGCTGTTCCTGCACAGCAACATGAGAGTAAAAAAGCAGTTCCTGGGCGTAAACGTGAGGAACAGGCGCAAGAAAGGCAACGACAAGAAGATATAAGACAAATCGAATACGAAGCGACGCTTATACGTCAGCGCGAACAGCAAGAAGAACAAGAAAGACAGACAGCAGCCTTGAGCCGTAAACAAGAAGAGGAAAGAAAAGCCCTCAAGCAACGACAAGCTGAAGAATTACAAGCACAGGAAGCAAGAGAAAGAAGAGATGCACAACTGCAGCAAGAACGTTTACAACGTGAAATAGCCAAAGAAACAGCAAGAAAAAAAAAGGAAGCAGCACAACAGCGTGAGATTGAACGAACGGCACGATATGCCGCTCTTATCCAGCAGGTAACAGATGCTACTGACACAAATGATTTCTCAAAAGCATGGCGCCTTACCGCATCTATAGAGGAAGAAAATCCCACACTCTATCGGCAACAGCTTCTGAGTTTAGTTCAGCACGAACAAGCTCCTGACATCCTCGTATCGGCAGTCGGTAAGTTACTCGCGCTAAAGAATGGCAGAAATAAAGGCCTTGTTATTCAAGCAGCCAGTGATCGACGTGCCCTTTTAGGGTACCTGCTGCGCTATACCTCAAAGGAAGACCGGGGACGAGAAGCACTGTTAAAACAAGCGACAGACCTGGGCATGCTATCAGCAGGGTTGGAATGGCACCTGGTACAGATGAATTCACACCAAGGATCGTGCCGCGGTGGCACCTGTGTTCATACCAAAGCACAAACTTTCTTAGAACAGCATGCTGAACACCTTGATCACACGCTTATGCGTTACCAAACAATGGTTGCCGCTCTTCTCTGCTCACAAAAACGTGCACAAGCATCTGCAGCGTTACAAGAACTTCTCACCCAGGCAGAGACACGTCTTCCAGCAGCCGACCACGCAACAATTACAGCCCTTGTTCAACCGCTGCTGCCGGCACCAACACCAGTTGGTCCCCCACCACCCACACGACAACAGCAAGAAGAAGCTCGCCGTGAAGCTGAACGGCAGGCACAGAGGGCATACCAGGAACAAGAACAAGAAATTAATGCTCGTCATGCCGCGACACTTGAGGCAATGAAGGGTGACCTGGAAGCGCACAATTTTCAAGCAGCATGTCAAAAAGCGAAAGAGCACCTTGTATCGCTCATGCAAGATCCCACCGACGAAACATCTGTAGGAGCTGCTGCGCAAACTACTCGAGGAGACAATTTTCAGTATGCCCTCGCTTTTATACGGCAGGTTGACCAAGCAAGACAAGCAGATGCTTGCTTGGCTCATCAGGTAGCATTGCTCCTCGCTCTACAAGAAACGGTGAACCATTTCAGGCTGCATCTTCCCCTTTCGCAACTTGAAATTTGTATGAAGTTTTTTAATAAGGTCAAACTATCTAAGGTTGGTCAGGATTCGGTAGCTTCGCTTGCTCGCCAAACGCACGCAGAACTTAGCCATATTCTTAACCCACAGTTTATCGCCATTGCGCAACTCTGGTCAGATTTTTCACAAATCCCTGGGGGGCCTGACCAAAGGAATCGGCAGCGAGTCCTTGTTACGTCAAGGATTTCAAAACTCATGCAACAAATAACAACTGATGACGATGCCAGAAAGCTTGTACAATCATTAATCAACTTCAGAACAGCACCAGAAAATCTCTTCACAATACTTGCAGAAGAAACAATAGCGTGTCGAATTCATCAGTTAGGGCAACAAAACACGGTACAGCAAACTGTTGCCGCGCAACGTTATATTTTTGCCAATATCAACAACGCTCCCTCTCTTTTTCTTTCCTATGCCTATCGAGTTTTTAATAAAAAAGCAGAGATTCCTCACAAACTACAAGGGCTTCTTGCACTTGCAACAAACGTGATTGGAGCCATCAAAAGTCCCACAAAAATTGCGGAGTTTCTTCATATTCTTAATCTTTACACCAATGAAGATGGTCCCTTTGGTTTTATTGTTTTGATGAAATCAGCCCTCAGAGAACATTCAAAAGATAGCGAACCTTGGCAAGCTGCGCTTGCACAAGAACAGGACGAACCAAAAAGACAACTAACGTGGCGTGAATCGTTGTCTGACATGTGCACAATACAGTAAATCCATACCATTGCTTTAATTGAACTTTGATAAAGAAAGATAAAATATATGTTGTTATTATTTAGATTCCCTCAAATTCTATTCCTCATATTGTTTTGCAGTTCACTCGGTGCTGCAGAGTTCAGACTAAGAATCCCTCGTGGACCAGATCCAGAAAGCATGGTAGATGGATATATGTTCCTCAATCCACATTTTACGCCTGCAAACAGTTCTGAAAAATGGACCAAAATATTTCTCGATTGGGCGAAATCTCCTGATCAACACTATTTCATTCATGCGCTCGCAACCGATCAACCTGGAATTTTTTCTTTTCACTGTTCACGGGAAGCATCTAAGCATGATCAACGGCTGGTAGCAACACACACCATAGTAATTAGGGGTGAAACGCCTGTTATTACGCAATCTCGTTGGAAACAAGGATACGTTCCTACACAAAGACCGGTAGCTCCAGTGACAACTGGTTATCCATTACAACACGGTCCCCTTCTTCCTGCGCACCCTGGCGCCTTCCTACCACACCAAAATCCTCAGCTAGGCCATACTTTCTCCCCTGTTGCTGCCCAAGGTTATCATCCTTTTCCCCCACACCATCCGGTCTCTGGACATACCTTTTACTATCCACCACATGCACAGGTTTCTGCACATCATCCCCTACCACCGCACGCGCATTCGGTACTCCCTCCTGCTGCTCCAATGATGTACTCTGACCTTGGTACAGTCTTAACCCAACGTGGTCACAATGGAGCAGTCAACTATCTTAGAACTCTGATTGCATCACCTACCCTTCCTGCACACCATCTTGCACAAGTTGCAGCTGACCTTGCCTCTCTTTTGCACCCACCAGTACCACCAACTGCGCCAAGTGATGCAGTTCCAACTGAAATCACTCCCGCCCGTACTGTTCCAACACAAACCCCAAGCAACACAAGTATCTCACCATCGGCTCCGGCACCAGTCCCGCCTACCAGTAACTCTAACCCAATAACAGCCATCGACAGTACTCCGCCACATACTCTCGAAACTCTTCTCACTCAGTTAACAGCGTCAGCACCTACAGCAAGTCCTTCACCTGCCACAGCACCAGTAATCAATCACGTTGATTTGGCGCCTCAAGATGCCTCTTCACACAATCCATCTTCAATCACTCCACTCCCTTCTTCAAATCCTACACCGTCGCCATTACCACCTTTAAGCAATACTCCAGCAGCTGACATTCCTGTAATTTCTGCTTTGACATCCGTTGCTGCTCGCACCGCACCCTCAGGTTCTGGTCAACATGCACCACAGACCACACAAGAAGTTCCAGTGGCATTACAAACAAATCCTTCACCTACCGCTGCGGTTGCGGCATCCGGTCCAAATATCGCGGCCACTGCTCCAACAATCATATCCCGCAGAACAAACAGTGCAGCTCCCTCTGCACCTGCACCAACACCTCGTTCTACTACAGCGCCAAGCGCTCCTTCTTTGCAAAAATCAAAAGAATCTACAATTCCAGCAGCGGCAAGTGCTTCAGCCCCTGCACGGCCACAAAATGCTGTTGCCTCTACTGTCCAAAGCAAACCATCTCACAGAACACCCTCGGCCGATCCTTCGCACAACCAACGGCAGGGAGCTTCTACAAAAAACAGTTCCCAGCCAACTGCAAAAGCATCTCATGCCGCTGCGACAACAAAACCAACACCTGCCCCGCAACAACGGCAAGAAGCTCGCCCTTCAGCTACACCTAAAGCACAAAACACACGCGGTGTTTTGCCCACGCCCGCACAACCAAGACCAGTACCAACTCCTACCCCTTCCACAGCATCCGAATCTGTATCTGGACGGTCAAGCGTATCTGCTACTGATAGTTCCAGCACCGCTGCACCTGCCGTAGTTGCTAAATTTGGCGCTAGGAAGGATGAGTTTGATGAGGTTCCAGCATCTATTCAAACGGAAGCTCTCCCAGGGCGTCAGCAAAAAAAGAGTAATAGTAGTAGAGAAGATACTCTCATACGAAAAGCTCGTCTTGCCTTGGAACGAGCACAACGTGAAGAAGTCGAAAAAAAAGAAAAAGACATTTTTGCAAATCTTACTGTGGCATTAAACAAGAATGATTATGCTACCCTGACAGCACTGCTCCGTGATCATGATCCACTTACGCCTCTTGGTAAAAAACTTGTTTTTGCAGCTGTTTCTCACGCACTTCCTCTTTTTACCAATGAAGATCATGATTTTTCATTGCTTTGTCGGCACAGTCAGGAGCTTCTTGCTAAACACAATGCACATCCTCAGGAACACTCATTAACAGAAAAAGAACAAACAGAGCTGCACGCTTTTCTTGGACGAAAACTTCCTGATCCTGATCAACAAAAAATTCATCGCGCAACAGCAGCTGACCGTGGACATGTAGATTCACAAGCATTCCGTATTTTAGATACTTTAAATACATGGGAGCAAGGCGAAGGAGCAGATCCTGATACGTGCACACACAGTACGGATTGCCCTCATAAGCAAGCACGTGCCTTTGTGAATACACATCAGACCGCGCACACCTTCCCTTGTTTAGTTTTGCAAGCAGCCCTTCTAAGAGCGGTGTCGTGCCCCCATAGCGGATTTACGATTTCACAGATGGCTCGAGATCGTGCTACTTTTTTAGCAAAAGTAGAATTAAAACTCAGAAATAAATCATTAGTTAAACAAATAAAAGAGACGCTCGAAAACCCCCTTCCATCTTCTGCTCACCAAGCCATGGTAACACTACTCAGCCGTGTTATGTCAGAGGCTGTAACTCTAGCCAGTGCCAATAACGTAAGTGACGCAGAATTTACTCAACTGCTCCAAAATATTGAAGCACTGACAAAAAAACAACATGGTCCTACTGCTCTTTCTCACCTTGAAGAAGTAACTAATACCCTTATAAAGAAGAACTTGTCACCACGGCAGCTCGTAACCCTTTTTGAAACTCCGTCTCTCATTGCTTTTTTCCCTCAATTTTATGATGAAGCATACGGTAGCTTAGAACCCAATCGGTTTAAGCTAGAACAGAATCATCATGAGGCGATTGCGCAAGCTATCTGTAAGTACGTTCCCACTGCAATAGCAACCTGCCGAGAAAATAACATATCTTCTAATTTCTACGAGTATATTCTTAATGAATCACAGGTTTATCTTGAAACAAAATCCTTCCCTGCTTCTCCCTTACGTATAAGAATAGGGCAAGGCTCATCAAATACTGTATCGATTAAAATGTCTGCAGAACAATTTGTAAATCCTAGCGGAGTAATTAATCTTAACAAACTCACAGAAGTTGCTGCTGCAGCGGCATCTACCACTCTCATTAGTGCTGCTTCCATTACCAACAATAGAACAGAACTTCTTAAGCTCCTTGAAGATCCTACCGGTAAAGGCATCGCTAAAGAAGACGTATTTAATTTTGTTACTAGGGTCGGAAATACCGAACAATTGTTAATGATCTGTCAGCAAAACCCTGGCTCTGAAAGGAGTCTTAAACAATTTTTGCCTCTCCTTGCTGATGGAATTACTCAAAACCGCTGGTCATGGTTTACCTTGCATGAGTTTCACACACTTTGTGAAGACCTAAAGCGAATACTTACTGTCCGTGAAAAGACTCAAAGTGTTCAAACCCAAGAATTACAGGAGCTTCAAGCTTTTATTACTGCTCTCCAATTCAAAGTTCTCGAAGCTAATGGCGCCCGGGAGCCTATGCCTGTTACTGTCATGCGAGCAGAAAACATATCTGCGAACTCCATCTCCGAACTTTTTAAAGATCTTACCCGTCGCGGAGAAATTTTAAAGGGAATCTCTGCGGAACAAGTCACAACGTACATCACTGCAAAAACTCAAAAACAACTTCGTGCCCTCTCTTGCGACCCAAATATGACAGAATCTGATAAGGCCGATTTAAGAAAAGTTTTGAAAGCCATTTCCTCTCCTGATGATCTTAACGGATTCCTCTCAGTAAGAGTTACCACCGTCCTACAAAAACATCTTCCTACAATAAAAACTCCTCAAGATGTTGCCGATTTTTATGCAATTCTAAAGTCGTATAGACATGACTCTCATTACGCAGTTGTTACAAAGATTTTCGAAGACTTCATTAAAACATTGCCTGATACCGAACGAAAAATATGGAGGCAATGTACAGATCCTGTTTTTAATACTCTCCTACTTCACGATGTAGGATTTCAAAAGCTTTTTCGTTCTTTTTCCGATGAATTGAACACTCACCTTGCCATGATCGACCAAACATCAGAGTTAGTCTTTGCCCTTCTTAATCATTCAATTAGGATTACACAAGAAATCTTATTACGAGCAAAAAACCCTGATGATTTTTCCTGTGTAATTGCAGAATTAAACCAACCTCAAAAAAACATTGGGGTGTACATCGTAATTCTCTCTGCTCTAGCTGGCCTAGAAGCAGCGCCTCCTCTGGCTGAATCAAAAAAATCGCTTCTTCAGGAACAATTAGCCACAGTAGAATATCTCGTTGAATATTCCCTCACACAAGAAAACGTTTCACCTTATCGCTCACACATAGAAAATCTTCATAAAAAAATTGTGGCGATGACCTCAGAACCAGTATCTGTCTCAGGTGCCGCTGCACAACCAGGAGCCTCCTCTGATCAGATGGCACAGCTTGCTACACACCAAGCCATACTATCCTTCAAAAATATTTTTGCAGAAAACCAAGACAGAATCATTCCTATGATTCAGATGACAGCAGATCCCGCCCATCATACCAGTGAGCCACTTGTTTGGATTGCAATTCTTGAAACACAGATCCCACAACCAGGAGGCTTGCCAAGACTCTTTGTAGATGAAGCAGGAACTAAGCAGCGCCTCGATATCTATCGAAAAGACTTCTTAGAACGCCTTAACCAAATAATCGAACGCGTACAACATGAAAATCCGTTGTACCATCAGCAACTTTTAAAGCTTCGGGAAGATCTTCTTGCATGGAACACACTCAATCTTGAACCTCTTCCTTTGGAATCTTTAAATACTAATCGGTTCATCACCCCAATAATAGAAGTTGCACGCCATTATTGTGAAGGAACCGGTGCTCATGCTCAACCCCGCCAGGAGGCAATCCAAAAAGCAATAGCTCTTTTAAAAACAATAGATCCTCAACAGGCTGATTCTGAAGCAAAATGCTTTAGTATCGCATTAACAATCCATGGAGGGCTCTTGGCACAAGCAGTTTATCTGCAACTTGAAGCATCTGGATATGCCGAAATTCCTTTGGAAGTTGTTACTGCCATCCGCACATTTTTGGGAACCAATGCATCAACATCTAAACGGTTTAAAGCAGAAGGAGCATCGGCAGACGGTACTACAGCTGTTGCGATCATTGCACCAGATCCAGAAAATGATTTTACCACACCAATTGCACATGCAGCAGTAAAACATTCTGTCGGTGATGATGCTGCAAAAGAGAATGCCCTTATAGAAATTGTAGCGATTGCTCAAAAAATCTCTTACCCAGAAGTACCAGTATTTGTACAAGCCCTTTGCACGCACGCTCTTCTAATTAAAGTTCCTGTAACGACAAAAATTTTTGAATCAGAAGCCATTCAGCCAGGGATAAAGTATGCCCTTGTTACACAGCTAGGAAAATCACATTTCGTTTCAGAGCCAGATAAGGAAAGCATTCGCTCGGCATATCGAACATTTTTGACAACTCAACACGGACATACTGCACAAGCAGCTGCTATTCCTACAAAAAGTGACTCTAAGAAGGAAGACGAAACCGCCAAGGCTATTATAGCTGTGATAACGTCGTTGAAAGAAATTTCTGGCAGTAGTCAGATCTCTCCAATAAAATTCACACAAGCAATTGATAAACTAGACATTGCAACCGTAATGCTTGGGCTAGAAAAAATTATGCATTCTGATGAAATTGTTTATTTGGCAAAAAAACATCTGTTGGAACGTCTCATAAAATCTGATCGAGTATGCAAAATAGAAAAAGAAAGCATAAGAAATAAATACCCAACTTATCTTAAATAATCCAGCAAATTTTCACCAAACAAGCTTTACGGATGAGTCGATACAACACATCATCAAAAACACTTATTTTATAAGTTGCACCCTCATCCGTAAAAACCTAATTGCTTATGCTGCCCTAGAAAGGCCATGTGAAAAAAGTTTGTCATTTTTTAAGCCCAACCAAGTAAAAAGAAGGGCTTAAGCTTCACATCGTCTCCACGTGCTGATTTATTTTAAAAACAATATGCAATTAAATTCAAATTAAAATTTAGCCAAGTGGTTAAAATGGAGACTAAAATGAAAAAAAAGATAGAAACTATGCCGATATTTTTTAGATTCAAGGTACTTGTAGTACTTTTGCTATCTTGTACTGCCGCAAGTGCCGCACAGCCTCAATATCAACTTAACATACCTTTAGATCCTCAGAACCCCAAAAAAGTATTGCCTCTCGGTATGTATCATTCCCCCAAAAATTTTCCGGGTACCACTTGGGCTGAACTCCTGAAAAATTGGGTCACTCAGCCTCATAGGGTGCACCACATTCAAGCTATTCATAATGGCTTGGGGCAGCTCGATTTTTATTGTGGATCCGACGACAAACCAGAACCTTATCACTCCAATATAATAGCAACTCATACAATCAAAATAAGGGATGGCGCACCTTATGTCGCCGAATCGCGCTTCTGGACACCGCTCTACTCGCATCCTTTTCCAGCCCATCCTTATCCAAGCTATCCTTTACAACCGTGGGGGCACCCTATGTGTCAGCCACTTCCTCTGTATTCTCCAGTCCCACCTATGAGCTTCACCCAACTTCCCCCCGTAGACTACGGCGCATCCAATGCACAAATGCCCCTTATCCAGTCCGTAAGCCTGCCAGATTTAGTACGTCAAAAAGGTAAACAAGGAGCAATTCAGCATCTGTTATCACTTATTGGTTCAGGACTTTCTCAACAAGCTCTTGACCAAGTAAGACGTGACCTCACAATCCTTTTGCAAGAACAACCATCAGCTCCTCAGCCTTCTTTAGCAGCAGCAGCTGAGCCACAAGCTTCTCCTCTTACTGCTGCACACATTGAAAAAAGAAACCCTGTGGTTACCCCCGCACCTTCATTACAACCTAGTCAAAATGGATCTCTTTCTAGCGATACTCAGGCAGCACCTACCCAACAAGCACCTCTAGCTGCCGCCCAGCCAGCCCTGCCTTTTTCTGAACCATCTCACCTACAACCTACCCTGCAAACCGTATCCCAGAGATCATCAGCAGCCCCTGCTTCTTCCTCTGTTACAACAGCTCAACATCGCAAACATCAAGCATCTTTACAGCCAAGTCGTCCAGCAGTCGCACGACAACAAGCAAACAGCAGTGCATCCACAGCATTACAATTCCCCAAAAAAGAAGACTCTGTAACAGGGAAAAACCCACAGGCACCACTACCAACTGCTGTTGCCACACCTTCTAAACAATCTACTCCTCACACACAATCGTCAGTACCTGTCTCTGGACCACATCAAAGCACCTCTCAACAATCCAAGGGACAGCACATAAAGCAGCAGTCAACTTTAGAAAGCGCTCCCGCTCGTGCACCAAGACCATCATCTGAACCTTCAAAAAAACAACCTCAACAGCCCACCACTTCTCGTGTTTTACCCGTAGCAGCAGCGGCACCATCTTTGCAGCAACCGCCTGCCCCTGCTACAAGTACTGCCACATCATCACGACCTCCTAAAAAAGATGCGCCGATAAGCCAATTACAAAAGAAAGAAGAAGAGGCCAGAACAGCCGCAGCAGCTGCTAAAGCAGAACAACAATCCGACCCTCTTGAATTTATAGCATCTGCTCAAAGTGAACCTATTTTATCCCGCAGACAAAGAAAGGAAGAGGGTGGTAAACAAGAAGCTGCACAGATTAGAAAACTACAGCAAGCCGCTGCAAGACGCGCTCAAGCAGAGGCGGAAAAAGCAAAAAGTGAGAGTCGAAAAAAAGTAACCGATGCATCAGGAAAACCAAATTCTGTTGACTCTCTCATTCAAAAGCTTCGAACTATTGTTCAATCTCCTCCAGACTTAGACGTTGATCCTTTTCCAAAAATAGAGAATTTTTTCGATGCTATTCTTAAAGGCGATCCTTCAAACGAGCAACTTATTCAACTTTTTGACGCAGATTTTGCACCTTTTTTCCACATCTTTTTTTCTGCAGTTCATACTCCGGGTAAAATGCCATCTCGGTTAGACGATACCACAAGAAGAATTATTGCACAGAAAATTAAAGCTGAAACTCCCGCTTTCATACAGGCATTAAAAATAACAAATGCCCCATATTTGTTAGGTCATCAATCCATTTTGGAGAAAGCAGACGCTCTTCTTCGACACCCTGTACCACGCGCAGAAGGCGCACAAGCCATCACACTTATGACTGCAAAATCAGCTGCAGATTTGGATACCCTTATTGACTCTTTTAAGAGCCCCGAAGAGCATACAAAATTTCTACAGGAGATTCATGAGATGGAGCAAACAAATCACCACTCCTGGCTTACAAGACAGGTGGTATGGGAGAACTGTCTATTACGGATCTTCGATATGTTTGAGCAAGGAGAATTATTTCAACACCCTCCTACAGACTCTTTGAAAGAATTAAATGATATCTTGATGAAGTTACAAAAATTCTATTTCCCTTTTAGCAACCCTGGACATAATAGCCCTTTAGAATTGGCTTTGATAGAAAAAATAACTGGTAATAAAAAAATTTTAGAAGTGATAACTAACTACGATCTTTCATATTTTATATCACCAAAATTAACTGAAGCCCTATTCGTTCATCCTGACACTGATAATTTTAACAAAGGCCTACTAGCATCTATTCTTTTTCTAACGAACACCAATCAAAGGGATCACCTAAGATCCATAACGGCTCCTTTGGAAGCACTTTCAAAACCACTACTATCAGCATCCATCGAAGAAGAAGAAGAAGAAGATGCAAAACTTTTATTAGAACTTTTACCAGAACTTTTGCCGTGTCTCCGAGAGTGGAGACAAGCTCTAGAGCCTCATCTCGATAAATCTCAACCCGATAGCACAGCTGTTGGAAAAATCCCTTTCATAAGAGACGTTAGAAGAAAAGTTTCTAACTACAATTCGCTAATGAATAATCCCGAAGAACAAATCAAAATACTAGATCCTCTACATAAAGAATTCTTAAGAGCAGGAAGAGCCGAATTTCTCGCGCAATTGTTGGCGATTTTAACGGCTGATGAAGAAGCTTTATTTAAAGATCTTGCGGCATACCATAAGATAAAAGAGGTTACTCCGAACTTTTTTACTAATATTAAGCAACCTTTTACTAGAGCCGACGTTCCAGAACTAGCAAAAAATTTAAGTAGCTTTTCAAGCAACCTTCTTCTTTACCTTATGAAAAGAATTATAACCTCAACCGACATTCCACTTCCTGAAAAATCGTCGCTTGTACAGACATTAAGCAAAGATCCGGCTCTAGCAGAATCTAATAAAACAAAACTTAACGCTTTACTCAGAGATTTTGTAACTGCTCTTGTAGGTAAGGCCAGTAAACAAAACTAATTTTATCGAATAACAAAGGTTCTGATTTCATGCCTCTGACCAGACGTATAAAGTCAGAACTTTACTGAATAGCAAGGATATTTTATGAAGAAGGTACTTTTTATATTTTTGTCATTAGGCAGTATTCCAGCCATAACTCATGGCGCACAGACACACAGAGATCTTGTTCTTCCGCTCACTTACGAACCGCTATCACACGCAGACTCAATTACTTTTGATGCTTATAGGCCTCCGGCAAATAATCCAACCATCACATGGCAGAAAATCTTTACTACATGGAAAACTGACCAACACAATCACCATTTTATTTATCTTGTCAGAGGACAAACTGGCCGATTTGTATTCTGCGATGTCACAAGCGGCGATCCTGTCAACGTGCATTGCATCGAAGCTGCTTATGAAATACAATTCGATAAGGACCAAAATCCCTGTCTTCATCGTATCTACTGGTATGCACCAGAGCCTCAAAATCCCTCATTAGGAGCAGCTGCCTATCTTCCAACTCGCCACTCCTCCGTTGCGCTAGTACCTCCCGCTACAATAGCCCCCGATCATCCAGTAACCCCACGACCTTTTAAAATGCCAATCGATAAAACTGACTATATCATTGAAGAATGTCTAAAAATTTTTGGACCAAAAGGAACCATAAAACACCTCCAACTTCTTCTAAATCAACAGAAGCATCTGCCAAAAGAAAAAATCGAACAAATCAAAAATGACCTCTCAAAATTACAAGAACAAAATCTTGCTTCACCTGCCCCCGTACATGAACAAAGAATACTACAAGATCCATCTATTGCTCCAGTTGTGATAGCTCCTGAAAAAAATCAAAATCAATTGCACCCATCACATTTAGAGCCTACAGAACATCAATCAACTGCTTCACCTGCGGAAATATCGTCACAGCAAGAACCTCTCGCACTGATGCCAGTTTCTGAACCTGAACAAGATCGCAAAGCTACAACCAATGCATTGTTTTCTCCTGAATTTTTTCCACCTCTTCCTTCTCCTTTCAAGCCATTCCAACCAATTAAAATTCTGAACCGTACTGCGTCAGCTTCTCAGAGCATACCGCCAGCAGCACCGGTACAATCACAAAAAAAAGAAAACCCTCAAGCAGCATCACCTTTAAATCTTGTACCAGATTTAAGTAACTCGAAAGCTTCTACTAAAGTTATTGTTTCTCTACCTAAGCGCTACGCTCCGGGAGCACCTACTATTAAAGTGCCAGTACACATTACTGCACAATCTTCTGATCCATCTAACGCACCTACCTCAACCACCCAAGCACGCCGCTCAAAAAAAGAAAGGGCATCAAAGAAAGAAGAATTTACTTTTGAAGCTCCTGCTCCTGAAGGACCAATAAGCAATCGCTCACGAGAAAATACTCTCTCAGCTGCTGAACAAAAACTCATACGAAAAGAACAAGGAAAACAAAAAGCTAAAACTGCAGCAGCTCCAATACCCACAGCAACAAGTAACCAAACTGTGGATACAGTATTACCACAAAAACAAAGTCATTCTAACGCTTCTAGGGTTACAGGAGTACCACATCAACCCAATATCAGTCCTATTAAAGCAGCATCAGTAAAAGCTGCTATCCGTACACTCGCAGCCAAAAACGAACAAGCCGGCAGTCATCTTTCAGCAATTTCACTAATAGTACATGCCAATTCTTTCACTACTCTTGATTTGCCTCTCTCCGATATTCAACAACAAGAAATTATAAATCACTGCACCGATCTTTTTACAAACAACCCTGCCAATATGATCCCTATCCTTCAATCGGTACAACTTCCACAGTTTCAGTGTTATGAACTACCCGTATGGCAAGCAGTTTTTGAAGCACTAGAAAGAGAATTACACGACGAGCCATCCTCAGAGCTGATTGATTCTCTTTGGATCTATCTCATCAATTTTAAAACTCGTCTAACGAGAATGATTGAAGTAGCAAACACTCCTGCAAATAAAAATAAGCTTTGTAAAATACAAAAACGTATCACTGCTGTTTTAACCAAAGTGAGTCCTGATGCAAAAACCAATAAGTTTCTACAGCCGCTCTACACTTTATGTCAAAAAGCACGAGCAAACAAAATTACTCCAGATGAGGGCACACAAGCACTTATAGCTTTGGTAGAAACTATACAAGAAGAAGATGTCGATCTTTTTCTGGCAACGTTCATTACGCACGCAACATTTTTGAGAAAAGATTTTTGCATGCGCCTTTCAATACAATCGCCTTCAATGAAGCCTCATATAAGAGACTTAGATGAAATGCTTAAAGCAATAAAAGACGACTCTGAAGCACTAGAAAGAAGCACTCACAGATTTCAACACAAGGTTACTTCACACCCCCCAATAAACCGTTTTTTTATACCACTTGCCTACTCTGCCTATACTAGTCAGCCAGACCAAGCGGTAACCCTAGCAGCATCTATCTTGCATCAAACTGAAAGAGTCGTATTTATGCAAGCTCTGCATACTCAAAGTGATGAGTTTGAAAAGAATGTACTAACAGCTATTGTACGATCATCTACCATTTCCAGAGAAGCCAAAGCTGATTTTATCAAAATACGCAAAAGCTTTACGAGCTAGTCTTTTAAAAACCCTTCTACCAAAAGTTCCTGAGCTTTTAGAGGAAAGATTCCACGCATTTGAAGATAAAAAAGGTGGTCATCGTTCACGTATGATACAGCTGAACCGTGACCACATTGCACTTCATGAGTCAGCACTTCAAGATTAGGCACTGAACGTACCTGTGCTTGAGGACTAAGAACAAGGTTCTTTTGACTTTGAAACGCCTGAGAATGAGCTGCTTTTTCTTGAATAGTAATGGTCCCGTCATAGGAGAAGGATACTGGATCTGCAAGTACGGTTTTTACATCAACCGAACTATGCGTTGAAGGCGCTTCGTGAAGTTGCACGATGGTGTACGTGTGTGCGGCTCTTTGTGTCAGACTTAGTCTACCAATCAGAGTAGCCCGAGCTTCTTGCCCGGCAAGAACGTAGGTATAAGAACCGATTAACGAACCGGTTTGGTTGCTATGAAAAGTTCTTAGAAACGTAGCGTGAGCACCAATGGTAACGATCACTGTCTCATGCAACGCCTGGGTACTTGCAAAACCCTGCCATTGGACAGAAGCACCCGCTTGTAATTCAAGATTGATATTCCTCGTAGTTCCTAAAAACTGCTCTGGCTCGTTAATAACCACTTGTACGTCTTCCTGAACGACCAAATGTAACACATCTATCTTGCAAGATTCTGTACCTGCAGGAAGCGTATACGAAGGAGTTTCTTTGGTAAGAAGGACACGAACAGGAATCATCCGATTGACCCTTCCATCTCATGAGCAATCAAACGATTAATTTCGACTGCATATTCCATCGGAAGTTCTTTAACAAACACATCAATAAACCCATTCACCAACATTGCTTGCGCTTGCTGTTCGGTCAGTCCACGGCTCATGAGATAAAACAACTGCTCATCATCTAATTTTCCAACTGAAGCTTCATGCCCCACATCAACCCGTTCTTCAAGCACTTGGACTGTTGGATAGGTGTCGGTTCGGGAAACTCCATCGAGCAGCAACGCGTCACATTGCACACGAGCTTTTACCCCCGTTGCTCCTTTGAGCACTTTCAAAAGTCCACGGTAACTCGTGCGCCCACTCTCCTTACTGATCGATTTTGAAATGATGTGTGAAGTGGTATCAGAGGCACAGTGAATAATTTTTGCGCCAGTATCTTGATGCTGTCCTTTACCTGCAACAGCAATGGAAACAACATGGCCTTTTGCTCCTGGTTCTTTAAGAACGATGCACGGATATTTCATGGTTACTTTGCTACCAAAATTACCATCCACCCATTCAACTGACGCGTTTTGATAAGCAATCGCTCGCTTGGTGACAAGGTTGTACACATCTTGTGACCAATTTTGGATGGTGGTGTAACGAATTTTTGAATCACGCAACGCAATCAATTCAACCACCGCGCTGTGCAAGGAACTTGAGCGATGCACTGGAGCACTGCAACCTTCAACGTAGTGTACGCTACTTCCTGGTTCAGCAATGATGAGCGTTCGTTCAAATTGTCCCATTTGTTTTTGATCGATACGAAAGTAAGCTTGCAAGGGAAGATCAACGTGTACTCCCGCAGGAACATATACAAAACTTCCCCCACTCCACACGGCTGAATTTAACGCAGCAAAGGTATTATCGTGGGAAGGAATGACCGTAGCAAAATACTTTTTCACGAGCTTTGGATGTTCATGCAAAGCCGTTTCAATGTCAGAAAAAATAACGCCTTTTTCTTTCCAACCCTGCTGCAAATTTTTATAGACCAACTCCGATTCAAATTGCGCTCCTACTCCAGCCAAAAACGAACGTTCAGCCTGTGGAACACCCAACGCTTCAAATGTTTTTTTTATGCGATCAGGCACCGCATCCCACGATTGCGCTTGCTTATCAGACGCTTTGAGATAGTAACAGATATCATGAAAGTTGAGCGCACTTAGATCTGCACCCCACGTTGGTATCGGTTTGCGTTCAAAGATGGCAAGTGCTCGTAACCGAAAATCAGTCATCCACCCCGGTTCATTTTTTTCCTGGGAAATGGCAATGACAAGCTCTCGTGTAAGCCCTTGTGTGTTCTGCTTAGACACCGCCATGATCATACCCACGCTCTTGGATGAGTGCCGCCAACTCGGGACCACCTTCTGCCACTATGGTACCACCGCGAAGCACAGACACCGTATCAGGGACGAGTGCCTGAAGCATGTGATGATAATGAGAAATGACCAGTAACGAAGATTCTGGAGACAAGGTCCGAAAGGCTTGAAGCGCTGCAACAATGATTTTAAAAGCATCCACATCAAGGCCCGAATCGATTTCATCAAGAATGACCAGTTTCGGTTGTAGCACTAACAGTTGAAGCATTTCACAACGTTTTTTTTCTCCACCAGAAAAGCCATCATGTACTGCTCGCTGCAAAAACGTTCCGTCCATTTTTAAAAGTCGAAGTGCTTGTGTTAGCCGATCAATATACAGATCAACTTCATCCTGACCGTGAATTGCATGAAATGATTCTCGTAACAGCGTACTCACCGTCACTCCAGGAATTTCATAAGGCTGCTGCAAAGAGAGAAACATTCCTGCACGGGCACGCTTATCTGGTGAAACAGCAGTGATATCACTGCCCTGAAACATAATTGTCCCTGCCGTCACCTGGTACCGCGGGTGACCCATGATGGTATACGCCAGCGAACTTTTACCTGAGCCGTTGGGACCCAGACAGGCATGCACTGTACCTGACGCAATGGTAAGCGAAAGATCGGTCAAAAGTGGCTTATCTGAAAGCGAAACGGAAAGATTAGAAATGGTAAGCATCGATGGCACAGCCTTAAAAAGAGGAACAGGCTTTCAGTATAACGACCACTAGCCTTTTTTCAAAATGGTAGATCTCTGTCAAATAAAAAAAGCCGCCCCGAGATAGACTCGAAGCAGCTTTGGTTACTTAATCAAAAAGGCTTAGTTTACCTTAACAGCACCCTTACCAAGCCACCATAAAGTTCCGAACGTAACAGCGGCGGCGGTAGTCAGACCTGCAACTACCTGTGTTGCAATTCGTTTCGTACGAGGGCTTCCTGGCATCAGCGTAGCGGCCATTTCAGCATCGGCCTCACTGGCATGGGCTATGATTCTCTGTGCAGCACTGTGAAGACCCGCTTCGGCTCTTCTTAAATTATCCGATTGCACTCTTAATTGTGCAATTGCATCGGCTGACGTCATGCTCTCACCAAGTTTAGCATTCACTTCCCTCAGTTTTGCCTGAAGCGCAGCATCAATTGCTCTGATAGCTGCTTCCCTGTGTTCTCCGGCGATTGGGCTTAATTGTGCACGAATAGAACGAACATGATCTTCTGTCCATTGCGTAACAGTAACCAACTCTCCCACTACATCTTGTGCAATTGCTGCTAATTGACTCGACACTAACTGTTGACGAACAAGAGCTTGAACCTCAGGAGAAAGTGCTGCAAGAGTAGCCGCAAGATCTGCTGACACTGCAGGTTTCACTGGCTCAAGACCTGAAACTGGAGAACCTTGCTCAGCTGACGGATTTGACGGAGTTTGAGATGTAGACGGGGTGGCGATTGATGCTGATGAACCTGTTGCATCAGAACCTGTAGAACCAGCGGTTGTCAGAGCAGCTGCAGATGATGCATCAGAAGCGCTGGCATCACGAGTGACAGCTTTTGATTTCGCTGGCTTTCCAGCATTACGCAGTTCTGTAGCAGCTGCACTTGTATCAGAAGAAGAATCCGCTTGCAGTTGCAGATCAGGGACAGCATTGGAAGTAGTTGAACTCTCTGAGTACACGACGCCTGAAGACAGTAGCATCAGACTTAAAATAACACCTTTTTTTCTTACCATGTGCATCTCTCCCGCACGTTAATGGTTATTTATTTCCTTTTACGAGGGAGAAGTTTAACACAATTACAAAAAAAACAAGCTCCTTTCATAGGGTAAAGTGACAAGCTCATCGCGTTTCGCAATAAGCTCATTTTTCATTGAGAATGATTGAGACATGTTTTTCGTACGATCGGATGAATCTCGTTTAGCGGCTTAAAGATTCTCGTACCACTCGATCGATACCTCTCTCTTCTTGGGAATGATGCACTAAGGAATTATTTCTGTCTTACTGGATCCCCGACATTCGCTCCGTCTAACCACAGCACTTCGTACAGTGCTGCGACTGCCACTCATTGGGGACGACGTTGACAGAAAACGACTAGATTACTCAAGCGGTTTTTGATTTAAGCTTCACGATATGGGTGAATAAAAATCTTTATCAGGCGTAACTGAGTTGCCGACCGATAGGGTGCAACGAACTATTGGAGCCGTAAAGGCGGCCAAACTGCAAGTTTGTGTCCTGATTCCAAAGATATGGACAAGCATACCTTTGGTGCTGCACGCAGAGTGCATACTTACGTCTTGTACTAAAGAAAAAGTGTTGAAAAAGAGAAAAGAGGGATGTGTAAAAGGGGTAGCGTTCTACTCCTTAAAAATGTCCTCTAATAACTTTTCGTCCTCATACGATTCATCAGACTCTGCACCTGGGCGATCATCGTCAAAATTGAATGGGGATTCTTCATAAAATTCCATGACCGCATCAATAATGTCTTCACGCAGACCAACGTAGAAACGAATGTCATCAGATACAAATTCAGCAAGTTCAGGAAGAAGGTCAGCATTTTGCGGATCACTTGCTACAATGGCAAGCATATTTTCGTCACGTTCAAGTGGAATAATGCCATGACGCAAGAGAAAATCTTGGGGAAATTGAAGTAAAAGATTGTGATCAAACATATATCCCATGACGTTAAACGCTGGAACTTCGTAATATTCTGCAAGGGCTGCAAGAATCTCATCTCTGGTAACAAAACCTTCGCTCAGCAAAAACTCGTCAAACGTTTCCTTTGAACGTCCCTTAAAATCTCGTTGCAAATCGCGAGCCTCTTGCTCAGTGATAACTTTATTTTTAACCAGAACTTCACAAATTCTATGTTGAAATGATTGAGCCATATACTTTTACCCCACCCTTACGCCAACGGTAAATCCAATAACAAAACTTATAACAACGGGAACATTATCCCGAACCCACACAGCTGCTTGCTGAAACAACGTATCAAAAGCTTCCGTAGGAGAGGTCCCTACTGCGGATTGAATGACGTCCCACTGGATCATCACGATACCAAAGTAATCGAGAATGACAACGGTGACAACCCCAATAAACGTCCACAACAAGGCGCTCTTAAAATATCGTTTACACAAGAAGCCAGTTAACATGCCTATGGCAAAGAATGTTACGATCTCCATCAGGTTACAATTGAGTTCCCTGAGATGATCCATAACCCCCCGAACATCAAATTTTTTCATACACTCAAGCAACGAGTCTTGCTGCGGTGTCATTGCGTTAACCATCGTAACTTCCCTCCTCTGGCTTTTTTCTGTTTCTTTTTTATAAAAGATATCGATGAGGATAGCAAAAGCTCAAGAAAATCAAAGTGCAAAGCCCACTGTTTCCTTTGACAGCTCATTACCCCAGTTAAAACACGACACGCACACGACAAATCACACAGCAAAAAATAACTAAATTCCCCGCTCTATCTCCAGGCATATGCCCAATAACCACACTTTACAACACGCGTAGCATTCAAAAAAACGACAAAAAAAGAGGGAGCCTTTTTGAGGGGCTCCCTCCAAAAAATTCTTTTGGCAGCTGTCTTAGCTGATCAAGTTTCTGAGAGCTTTGCCTGGTCTGAATTTTGGAACCTTTTTGCTTGGTATTTCCATCTTCTTATGAGTAGCTGGGTTAATACCAATTCTCTTTTTGCGTTTGAATACTTGGAAAGTACCAAACCCGGTCAAAACCACTGGCTTGTTGTGTTTAAGAGCGTTTGAAACACTCCATACAAAAGCTTCGAGACATTCTTTGCAAGTTGCCTTAGGGAGTTTGGTCACCTTGGCCATGCTTTCAACTAACATTGCTTTGTTCATATTGTATCCTTATTTATCATACGAATATAACATCCCTTCGGCGAACTAACAGTACTAGTCCGTAAACTATTCATTAATTCACTTTTGTCAAGCGAGAAAAACAAACCGCCCAAAGAGATGTGGTACCGAGGGCCGGACTCGAACCGGCACAGGCTTGTGGCCCGAAGGATTTTAAGTCCTTTGCGTCTACCTATTCCGCCACCCCGGCATATACATTTCAAACTTTTTTCTTGGAGGCGGCACCCGGATTCGAACCGGGGGTCAAGGATTTGCAGTCCCATGCCTTACCGCTTGGCTATGCCGCCCTTTTTTATTTCCCCACACCCTCTTCTTTATCAAGCCACTGGTGTAACTCATCAGTTGTTACCACAGAGACACCAGCCATTTCTTCCGCGTGCTGCTCATTTGGTTGACGTAGATACGGTGACTGAGCCGGTCCTTCAACTGGTAATCCAGCTTGGAACCACCCTGCCATCCCCGTCGCATACTCGTAAGCATCGAAC
>CAZRXF010000003.1:0-45422 GCA_964604015.1 uncultured Pseudomonadota bacterium | reverse complement strand
GATTAATAGCCCCATGTGTGTGGATAGCAAGGATAAGTTTATCGTAGTCGATTTCTTTTCCAACACGAGTCTTTTCTACTTCGAATGTCACTTTTGCAACAGGAGAAAACATCGCGTCCAAATAAATTCGACCATCTTCCTGAAGTGTTACTCCTTCTGGCCATTGTGCAGGACGATACCCACGACCAGGTTCGACAAAGAATTCGATTTCGAGAGAACCACCAGCTGCCACCTGAGCAATGACATGATCACCATTGATAGCTTCCAAATTGCTGTCAGTCGTAAGATCAGAAACTCTTACCGTTCCTTCTTTTTGGACACTGACAGTCATCTTGCCCGGCTTTCCGTCCTTGCTGCGTACTACGATCTGCTTGATATTCAAACAGAGTTGCATCACATCCTGAACTACTCCAGGAAGCACTGAGAACTCATTGTTAACACCCTTGATAATCACGGATGTTACTGAAGCCCCCTCAATTCCCCCTAGCAATACACGACGCAGGGCGTTACCTAACGTAATCCCAAATCCCGGCTCGAGCGGTTGTGCAACAAGTTCCCCGAACGTTTCGGTCAAGGCTTTCTTATCCCACGAAAGACGTGGAATCGTTAATGGTTGATAGTCTTTACTCATGGATGATCCCCACACGCATCTTAGCTACTAAATCTTCTACAACTATTTCGAATACAACTCGACAATCAAATGCTCTTCGATTGGAACTTGAATGTCAGCTCGCACAGGAACACGTAACACCTGCCCCTTACGATCTTTCTTATTCAACTCTAACCATTCAGGAACCTTGATACCGATGTTAAGGCGCTTATCAATAACTTGTTCAAGGAATTTAGCTTTTGAAGCAACAGAATCAACGAGCGAAACGACATCACCAACACTTACCAAAAATGCCGGAGAGTACACGCGCTCATCATTGACCAGCACGTGACCATGCGCAATGACTTGGCGAGCCTGACGACGGGTAACTGAAAGTTTGAGACGATACAAAACGTTATCAAGACGACGTTCAAGCATGCTCAACAGGTTTTCCCCTGGCGCTCCTTGTTGCTGAATAGAAGCATTGTGAAAGAAACGACGGAATTGCTTTTCGCGCATGCCATACATTTCTTTTACTTTTTGTTTTTCTTGCAACTGCTTACCGTATTCAGACAGTTTACGTTGGCGCTTTTCAGTTGATTGTTGTTCAACCTTGTTTTCTTTACCAGCAACTGATTTTATATTTTTTTTATTCATAAGATTTCTCATCTACCTGTCTGTTATACTCGACGTTTCTTTGGAGGACGGCACCCGTTGTGAGGCAACGGCGTAACATCACGCAAAATAGAAATAGAAAAACCGGAAGATTGAAATGCTCTTACGACAGAGTCTCTTCCAGATCCTGGCCCTTGAAGGTTCACTTCTAATGTCCGAATACCAAAATTAGCCATATCTTTGGCAAGCGTCGTTCCAACCTGCGTAGCCGCAAATGGGGTTCCCTTACGAGCCCCCTTAAAACCAAGCTTACCCGCGCTGCAGCGCAACAAGACTTCACCCTCTGGGTTAGTAATCGAAACCAAAATATTATTGAAAGACGACTTTACGTGAGCAACTGCTGTCTCAACACGTACTTTCTTGCTTTTTGATTTTTGCTTGTATGCCATGCACTATACCTTATTTCTTAGTAACTTTGCGTTTCAACGCAACGATATTTGTTGATCGACGAGGCCCTTTACGAGTACGCGCATTGGTCTTGGTACGCTGTCCTCGTGCAGGCAAACCTCTCTTGTGGCGTAACCCGCGATAAGAACCAATTTCTTGAAGACGACGGATATCTAACGCAATTGCCTTACGCAGTTCCCCTTCAGTCTTGTATTGAGTGGTAACTTCTTTTTGAATCGCCCCGACCTGATCATCAGTAAGATCTTTAACACGAGTGTTAAAATCAATCTTAAGCTTTTCTAAAATGTCTCGTGAACTCTTGATACCGATACCGAACACATAGGTCAAACCATACTCGATTCGCTTATTGTAAGGTAACGTTACACCTTCTATACGTGCCATAGCACAATACTCCTGATTACCCTTGTCTTTGTTTATGCCGTGGATTCTTCTTGCAAATAATGCGTACTACACGCCCACGTCGAACAACACAACAATCGTTACAAATTTTTTTAACAGATGTTTTTACTTTCATAGCGTCCGCTTTCTCTTCTTTACCTTAGTTCTTATACCGCAATACGATCCTTCCCCGACTCAAATCATACGGAGAAAGCTCCAATGCAACACGATCACCTGGAAGTATTTTAATATAATTCATGCGCATTTTCCCGGACACATGTCCCAAAACAATATGTCCGCCCTCTATTTCCACCCTAAACATAGCGTTCGGTAACGTTTCTTTGACGACACCATCCACCCTGATTACGTCTTCTTTTTTCTTCTTTGATTCCATCATTACCCCTATCTCCCCTCACCATCTAAGCGAGTCAGAATTTTAGGCCCATTGTCGGTCAGGACCACCGTATCTTCAACATGTGCAGCCAAACTTTTATCCTTTGTCTTAACAGTCCACCCGTCACCGGTTATGTACACTTCATACGACCCTGCGGTAATCATAGGCTCTATTGCAAACGCCATTCCCACCCTCAAGACAGGGCCTTGCCCCGGCTTACCATAGTTGAGAATCTCTGGCTCTTCATGCATACGCTTACCAATCCCATGCCCCGCAAAATCCCGTACAACCCCAAAACCCTCTGCTTCAACCACTTGT
Source organism: uncultured Pseudomonadota bacterium (assembly GCA_964604015.1). GTDB lineage: Bacteria > Babelota > Babeliae > Babelales > CAIQNR01 > CANNBR01. The sequence continues at coordinate 42,660 of CAZRXF010000003.1, read as the reverse complement.
TGCACCGCTGCAGAAATATCGGTCAATCTTTTTCCTACCTGCATCTGCGCTATTCCTGCATCCAACGAAGCTTGCGCCGCCTTTACTAATTTTTCTGCTCCATCCTCTTTTTTTTCAATAAAAAAGCAGCGCGCCATATCCGCACAATACCCTTCATAGGAAGCACAGATATCAACCTTAACAAGATCACCGAACAACAGCTGCTTCTTATCCGAAGGCACTCCATGGACGACTTCATCATTTATTGAAATGCAACTGCTATGACGATACCCCATATACCCCTTTGTACAGGAGATAAGGGCACGCTTTGCCAACTTCTGACTTATCAAAGAATCTACATGCAAAGTCGTCATTCCAACTTGAAGCTCACCATCTAGCTCCTTGCAAATTTCTGCCAAGAACTGACCAGCTGTTTCCATCTTTCGTAACGCAAGCTTATTTTTAATGGAAATCATGCGTTACTCACGTGCTTAAGCAAACTTTCAAAGACCTCCGCCCGTTCACGGTTTCCATCGATCACATGAACAACATACCCAGCGTTTTTATAAAAGCTCGTAAGCTTTTCACAATGCTGGTGATACGTTGCAAGACGAGCTGAAACTACCTCAGGCCTATCGTCATTTCTCTGTATCAAAGCAGACGCACACACGTCACAGATACCCGCAACTCGTGGCTTTAATTTCTGAATCCTGGTAGAAAAAACAGCCTGGCACTCGTTATTTGAGCAGACCACGCGAGCACTTAACCGCTCGATAATCTCATGATCAGGAACACGAAGCTCAATAATCACAAGCCTTACTTGGGGATATTTTTCGCTAAAAAATTTCAAAAAGCCAGAAGCCTGCACCACCGTTCTTGGAAAGCCATCGAGCAAAAGAACATCCTCATCCTGAATTTCTTGCTCAATCCACTGCGTACCAAACTCGATAATGACCTCATCGGGAACCAGTGTACCAGATTTTAAAGCAAAATCTATCTGCCTACCCAGCTCAGTCCCCTCTGAAACGTGTTTTCGGCACAGGTTACCCATCGAAAGCTGTTTCCAGCCAAACGTTTCAATACAAAGACGAGAAAGAGCCCCTTTTCCTGAGCCAGGGGCCCCTAAAAACAGTATGATCTTCTTAGTGCTGCTCAACGGGCTGTTCCTCTAATTGATTTTATTTTTCCTGATGTCAAAAATCCTTCGTAATTACGCTCGATAAGATAGGATTCGATTTGCGAGGAAGTCTCTAAACCAACGCCAACTACAATCAAAAGAGCGGTGCCTCCCAGATAGAATGGCATGGTAACAACTGCACTCAAGATATTAGGCAAAATTGCCAGAATACCAAGATAAATAGCCCCAACCAATCCTAACCTATCCAGAATATTTCCAAAGAATTCCGCTGTATTTTTACCCGGTCGCACGTTCGGAATAAATCCTCCACTCTTCTTAATATTATCCGCAAGCTCTGTTGGGTTAAACACCAAGGCCGTATAAATGTAGTAAAAGAATACAATCAGAACGAACTGCAGCGCATTAAAGAGGAACCCCGTGTCGACCAATTTCTGAGTCACAAGAGAAAAGAATTTGTACTTGTTTGCAAGCATCCCAGCAATTCCGCGAGGAACACCGAGAACAGAGGAAGCAAAAATAACAGGCATAATGGAAGCATTATTGATCTTAAATGGAATGTACGTGCTCTGTCCTCCATACACGCGATTTCCCACAATACGACGAGCATACTGAACTGGAATCTTACGCTCACCTTTTTCAAGGAAAATAATGCATGCAGTTACCGCAATGAAAAATGCAAGAATGAAAAGAGCCATAACCGTATCAAGCTTTGCTGTCTGCACTGCATGAATCGTCTTAATGACATATTCAGGAAACTTCGCCACGATACCTGCAAAGATGATCATGGAGCCTCCACTCCCCACACCAAAAAGCGAAATTTGGTCACCTAACCACATAACAGCCATAGACCCTGCTGACAATGAGAGTACAAATAGGAATCGATACACCCATCCTGGATCAACGATGAGCCCATAGGACTCAAGCCCTCCAACATAGATAGATCCCCACACAACGCTCAAAGCCAAAGCTAGATACTTTGTATACTGGTTTATAACCTTTCTTCCGTACTCTCCTTCTTTAAGCAATTGCTCAAATTCAGGAATCGTAAAGCCCAAAATCTGCATCATAATCGATGCGGTAATGTAAGGCATAATACCAAGAGCAAAGAGGGTACATTGCCCCAACGCTCCCCCAGAAAAAACATCGAGGTACGAAAGCAAGCCACTCAATTTACTCGCCTGTTGCATGAATTCATGCAACTTATTAACGTCCACCCCGATCACCGGAATATACGTCCCCAAGCGGTACACAATAAGCACACCCAACGTAAACAACAACTTTTTTCTGAGTTCAGGAATACGAAAAATATTCCCAAAATTCCTAAAAATGATCACTACTTTATCCCTCTTTTGTAAGACAAGCCTCACCGCCACATGACACAATTACCTGTGCAGCAGAAGCGCTATACGCATCAACTACAACACGCAATTTTTTGGAGAGGGTACCTGTTCCCAAAACCTTCACAAGATCCCGAGAATTTTTTGTCAGTTTTTTCTCAACAAGAGTTTCCTTCGTCACTTCTTGCCCTGCAACAAAACAACGTTCCAACTGCTCAAGCGTAATAAGCGAGAAAACCTTCTTAAACTGATTATTATTGAACCCGCGCTTTGGAAGGCGACGATGCAACGGCATCTGACCACCTTCAAAACCTGCACGAACCTTCGACGCACCACCGGTACGAGCTTTTTGCCCTTTTGTACCTTTACCGGAAGTACCACCACGGGCACCACCGCGACCGACACGTTTACGTTTACGACACAGGCCAACGCGATTACTTAGTAGAGTTTCCATGACTTCCCTTCATGATTTGCTCAGTAGTTTTTCCCCTTGTATGTGCAACATGACGCAGTGAGCGAAGTTTTGCCAATGCATTAAGCGCTGCTTTTACCACGTTCATCCGGTTTGATGCACCCAATGACTTTGCAAGCACATCCTTAACACCCAGTGCTTCCATGATAGAACGAACAGCACCACCTGCAATCACACCGGTTCCTTTATAAGCAGGACGCATAAGAACGGTACTCGCTCCATGCCTTCCAGCTACGTTGTAAGGAAGCGTTGCTCCACGCAATGGAATCTGTATCAGATTTTTACGAGCTCTGTTTGTTGCCTTTGCAATTGCAGCAGAAGCTTCACGGCTCTTACCTTGCGCAACACCAACAGACCCATTTTTGTCACCTGAGACAACCAAAGCAGAGAAAGCAAATCTCTTACCACCCTTGGTAACCTTTGTAACACGACGAACGTTAATCACGTAATCGACCATCGTAGGAGCGTCTTTGGTTATTTCTTCTTTCAAATGTTCAGACATTCTTTATTCCTTAAAGTATCCTTCCCATACCACGCTTAAAATTGCAGGCCAGCTTCACGAGCCCCTTCAGCAAGCGCCTTCACACGACCATGATAGAGGAATCTGCCTCTGTCAAAAGTCACACGAGTAATACCTTGTTCAAGAGCAAGTTTTGCAAGCTCCTTCCCGACAGTATTTGCTACCTCACTTTTGGAACCTTTCCCGTCTAAAACAAGAGACGAGCAGCTCACAAGGGTCTTGTGCTGAGCATCATCAACGATTTGAGCGTAGATGTAACGCAAGCTTCTGAACACCGTAAGACGCGCAGACGTACTGTCTCGACGAACTCTCGCACGTACATGAAGTGCTCTTCTTTTCCTTCTGTTTCTAATTTTACGCTGAATAGACACGTTTTAATCCTTAATCTTAAGTTATTCGCGCTGCCGCTATCAACCTGCTTTTGTCTTACCGGTTTTTCGTATCACTACATCAGTAGTCCAACGAACACCAGTCCCTTTGTACGGTTCTACCGGACGAAGGAATCGCAACTGCCCACATGTTTGTCCAAGAAGTTCTTTATCTGCAGACTTAAGCGTTAACAATTGTCCTGTTTTATCGATTTCCATAGTCACACCAGTTGGGACATCAAAATCTATCTTGTGACTGAACCCAAGCGTAAACTCAACAGACTTACCTTTAGAAACCGCCTTAAACCCAAGCCCTACGATTTGAACTTGACGTTCAAATGACTTACTAGCTCCCTGGATTTTGTTTGAAAGAAGCGCACGATGTAACCCCCACATGCACTTTCCTTCGCGATTCATTTTGCGCGGCACAACTGAGAGCTCCCCATCCTTAAGCACAACTTCCAAAATGTCGGGAACCAGATGAGTACCTGATGCGTTCTTACCGGTGTACTGGACTTCCTGCCCATTCACCTGAACGTTCACATCCCCAACTTTTATAGGTCTTCTTCCTATTTTTGACATACGCGCCCCCTACCAAACAGTACAAAGGACTTCTCCTCCAACACGGAGATCAGCTTCCTTCGCCTGTTTATCAGTCATAACACCACGATTAGTAGAAAGAATCACAATCCCCAATCCGTTAATGACAGGTTTCAAATTTTTAACTTTTGCATAGGTGCGTCTGCTTGGTTTGCTGACACGCGTAATTTCATGAAGAACCGATTCACCGTTTACGTACTTGAAAACAATCTTCAAGGACTTTCTAAGAGCATCGGAACCTTCTACAACCTCAACATCCTTGATGAAGCCTTCTTCTTTCAAGATGCGTGCAATTTCAGCATTCATCTTTGAATAAGAAGCTACTGCATAGGGGCTTGAAGCCATAACCCTATTGCGCAAAATTGTAAGAAAATTTGCTATTGTATCTACTGACATGCGACCCCCTACCAACTTGTCTTTTTAACGCCAGGCAAAACACCTTGCAAAGCCAATTCACGAAACATAATACGGGACAGTTTAAAGAATCCCATGTATCCACGAGACCTTCCTGTCAATGCACAACGGTTACGAACGCGTACACGGCTCGAGTTACGTGGAAGAGCTGACAACTTTTCTTGCGCTTCCAAACGTTCTTCCATTGAAGAAGATGGATTCTTGATGACAGCCTTTAGCTCCGCACGCCTTTCCTGGTAACGAGCTACCAGCAATTTGCGTCGATTATTTTTTTCTACGGATGATTTTTTTGCCATACGTCGATACCTATCTTTTATTTATCTTTTGAACGAAATGGCATATTGAACCCTTCAAGAAGAGCATACGCATGTTCACCATTAGTAGCCGTTGTACAGATGGTAATGTTCATCCCGTACACTTTATCCAAGGAATTAGAACTTGCTTCCGGGAAAACGCTCCATTCCTTAATCCCCAAATTGTAGTTTCCTTGGCGATCAAATGAAGTGTTAACACCACGAAAATCACGAACGTTAGGGAGTGCAACATTAATCAAGCGATCAAGGAATTCGTACATCACCTTGCGTCTCAATGTCACTGTAACACCAAGCGGCATACCTTCGCGGATCTTAAATCCAGCAATTGATTTTCTTGCCTTGGTTACCACTGCAGTTTGTCCTGCAATAGCAGAAATCATCTTGCTCACATGCTGAAGCACACGACTATCGCTCACAGCTTCCTTAACACCGACATTTAAAACAACTTTGGAAATTTTAGGAACTTCCATAACGTTTTTCAGTCCGAGCTTTTTCTGCAACTCAGAACGAAGCGTGGTGTGATATTTTTCATCAAATCTAGCTTTTGCCATATCTTATATCCTCACCTACCCGTTACATAACTTCTTTGCAGCGACCACAAACACGCACCTGCGTTCCGTTGTCCAAAGCCTTGCTGCCAACACGGCAGGCTTTCTTACAAGAACCGCAGATTGGCATTACTTTCGCAGCATAAATGAAGGTTTCTTCCTTCCTAATGGAGGAAGTTTCGCCTTGACGGCGAGCTTTTACGTGCCTTGTTACCACAGCAACACCGGCAACCTTCACCTTGTCTTTTTTTGGCAAGAGGGCAATTACTTCCCCTTCTTTACCTTTATCCTTACCAGAGATCACTCTCACTTTGTCTTTTTTTCTAATGCGCATCATAAGTATTCCCCTAGTCCTACACAACTTCTGCAGCAAGCGAGACAATCTTCGGATATCCTTGATATCCAGGACGAGGACGAAGTTCGCGAGCAACAGGACCAAAAATACGAGAAGCTACCGGCTCGCCGTCTTTTATAATAACGGCCGCATTTTCACCAAATCTGATGTAACTTCCATCTTCCCGTCTAAATTCTTTTCTTGTACGCACAATAACAGCAGTGACAACATCACTCTTTTTTACCGTACCACCTGGAATCGCACTTTTGACCGCACATTTGATCAGATCGCCAAGATATGCATAACGCTTCTTGGTACTTCCAATGATGTGAATACATTGTAAAAGCTTTGCTCCAGAATTATCTGCAACTTCCAAATAGGATTGTTTTTGTAACATCGCTGCTTACTCCACGTCTTGCACAAAATCTGTAGCCTGATCCGCCTTTTGCACGACGCGAGCCAAATACATATATTTTGTTTTTGAAACAGGACGACCTTCAAAAAATTCGACAAGGTCCCCTACGTGCGCTTGTTCCAAAGGATCATGCACTTTGTACTTTTTAACTTTTTTCAACACCTTACCAAAGATGGGATGCTTGACTGTTCTTGTCAGACTAACAACAACAGTTTTTTCCATTTTGTCGGAAACTACTTTCCCGACAAGCATCTTCACTTTTTTTGTGTCCACAGCTGTTTGATTACTCATGGTTATGCTCTTTTATGGTTAGATGGTACACTTTGCTTTTCACGCAAAACAGTCAAACCACGAGCGATCGCGTGACGCAGCTTTTTAAACTGCGAACAATCCTTCACATGAGATGTGGTTGCATTCAAACGCAAACTAAAGAGAGCCCTACGCAAATCTTCAACTTGCTGCTGCAACTCCTCAATTTTCATGTCCCTAAATTCTTGAGTCACTTTATGCTTCATTGAGATTTCCTCCGCCTAGCACTTCCTTAGCCCCTTGCACCTCAACATCTTTTTTTACAAAGCGAGTCTTCATAGGAAGCTTCGAGGTTGCTATCTTAAAAATTTCACGTGCACGTGCTTCTGAAACTCCACCGATTTCGGCAAAGATACGTCCGCGCTTAACTACAGCAACCCACACTTCAGGGTTTCCTTTCCCCTTACCCATACGAGTTTCTGCAGGTTTCTTTGTTACCGGTTTATCCGGGAACAACCTGAGGAAGAACTTACCTTCTTTTTTCAGTTTACGTGACATCGTAACACGAATGGCTTCTATCTGCTGCGCGGTAACCCATGCTGGCTCGACAGCTTCTAGCCCAAAGTCCCCGAACTCAACAGTGCGACAGCCCTTTGAGAGGCCTTTCATCGTGCCTCGTTGTACTTTACGATATTTTGTTTTCTTTGGCATCAACATACTATTTTCTCACACCGTTTAAGCAAGGTGATATTCACCTCTACTGATCCAGACCTTGACACCAATAACCCCGAAGGTTGTATTAGCGCGCGCAACTCCGTAATCAATATCGGCACGTAACGTGTGAAGCGGAACAGACCCTACACGAACCCATTCACGACGAGCAATTTCAGCACCATTGAGACGACCGGAACAACAAATTTTAATTCCCTTTGCCCCTGCTCTCAACGCTGACGCTGACGCTCTCTTCATAATCTTTTTGTAACTCGCTCTTTTTTCCAATTGCTCTGCAATGCTTTTTGCAACAAGCGTGGCATCTAGTTCTGGAGTCTTAACTTCCTGAACAGAAACTTCGATACCATTCTTCTTTACAATTTTCGCAATTCCTTTGCGAAGCGAGTCGATTTCTTGACCCTTTTTACCGATGATAATCCCCGGTCTTGCCGAATGAAGGATAACCTTCACATTATCACCAGCTTTTTCTATTTCGACGCGAGCAACCTCTGCATGCTTAAGTTCAGCATCAACAAACCTTCTGATTTTCATATCTTCCAGGAGTTGATCCCCGTAGCTTGCTCCACGAGCAAACCAACGAGCATACCAATCGCTATAAACGCCTACTCGAAACCCGCGAGGGTTAACTTTTTGTCCCACACTAAGCCTCTTTAGGTGATTGATTTTTTACTTCTAACACGACACTGATATGGCTAAACCGTTTACGCTGTGCTGCAGCACGCCCCATGGAGCCCGGTTTAAAATATTTAAAAATTCTGCCTTGGTCGACACGTATCTCTTTGATACGCAATTCAGTCAACTCAATCCCCTCACGATTCAGCGCATTGGCTGCGGCAGACTGGATAACCTTCCTAATCGGTACGGCCCGTTTAACTGCTTGCGTAGTCAATAGCCGCAACGCGTAGGAGACATCCCTCCCCCTCACTCCTTCCACGTATGGACGGAGCTTATATGGAGAAAATGGTACCTGTTTTACTAGTGCTCTAAATTGCATTATAGCCTCAAACTCATTATATTCGCGCTTATTAGTCTATCGAAATTAGTCTTTTCCGGCAACCCCAGCTTTACGCTGACCGCTATGAAGACGGAATGTTCTGGTAGGAGCAAATTCACCAAGATAGTGCCCCACCATATCTTCAGTTACAAAAACCGAAACAAACTTTTTACCGTTATGCACGGCAATGGTAGTTCCCACAAAATCAGGTATCACCATGCTGCGTCGCGACCATGTTTTAACTGGTTCGCTCTTTTTATCCGCTTTCGCAGCATGCACCTTTTTAGCTAGTGATGCATCAACGAATGGGCCTTTTTTGGTTGATCTGCTCATACTTTTGACCTATATAATGGATTACTCATTAATCTTTTGACTTACGTCTTTTCAAAATAAACGGAGCTCGTGGAGACTTACGGGTTCGAGTTCCCTTGCACCCCTTGCCCCAAGGCGATTGCGGGTGAGAACCAGATTTCGAACGCCCCTCACCACCACCATGTGGATGGTCAACAGGGTTCATCGCCATACCACGTACCGATGGACGGAATCCGCGGTGTCTTGTACGCCCAGCTTTTCCCCAGCAGATGTTCTTGTAATCGGCATTCCCCAGCTCACCGATGGTGGCCCAGCAGTCAAGATGCACCAAGCGCACTTCGCTCGATGGCATTCTCAAGGTTGCATACTCACCAGTCTTTGCCATAACTTGAGCGGAAGTTCCTGCACTACGAGCGAAAGTACCACCTTCTCCTGGCTTTATTTCAATATTATGAACAGTAAACCCAACTGGTACTCTACGGAGTGGCATAGCGTTTCCTGGCTTTGCTTCAACGTCTTGTCCTGCCATCACCACTGTTCCTACCTGTACTTTTTCAGGAAGAAGAATGTATTTTCTTACCCCGTTGCTGTACACAACTAGACCAATTCGTACGTTACGGTTTGGATCATACTCAATCGTCGTAACAACGCCTTTAACATCGCGAACGGATCTCTTGAAATCGATAATACGGTAGCTCTTTTGCGCACCACCGCCACGATGCCGTACCGTAATTCTTCCATATGAGTTACGACCAGCTCTCTTTTTCAATCCAACAACTAAACTTTTTTCTGGTTTAGTCGTCGTAATGTCTTCAGACGAAAGAAAGGTCTGGAAACGAAGCGATGCGCTTCTCGGTTTTCTCTTTATAATAGCCATCTTGTATTACTCCTGAACCGTGTAGTCGCGTTGCTGTTTATCTAGAGTGACCGTACCTCCGCCTGCTTGTCCAAGCGCATCGATGGCATACCCATCCTTGAGGGTAACAATCGCTTTCTTTACCGTCTGCCCTTTAACTGGGTATCGGTTAACAGAACGATTCTTTGGTTTACGTACTACTATGCGAATCTTTTCCACCTTCACGTTAAAAAGCTTCTCAAGAGCTTCCTTAACCATTGGTTTATTTGCTTGCACATGCACACGAACAACCAATTGCTTAAGAAGGTAGTTAGTTTTGTAGGCCTTGTCAGTGATAACAGGACCCTTGATTATATCATACACTGTTAATTGCATTTAGTGCCCTTTTATCGTTATTTCCACTGACTAACCATGGCCCTGAACGCATCCATGTCTTTTTTCAGAACTACCCAATACTGAGCATCTGCCATGGCATACGCGTTAGGAGCATCAAAAGAAATGATTCTCACTGATGGAATGTTTGCAAACGAAGCAATAGAAAGCGCATCATCAATTGAAAGGAAAACATTCACTGGAGTCATATGCAAATCGTTTGAACGCAATGCCAAGAATGCTTGCTTAGTTTTTGGTGCATTACCTTCCAACATCCAATCCAACGCTACCACTCTTTGCTCAGCAATCATGGTATTGACCAACTCACGAGCAACTGCTCGTCGAAGTCCTTTGGAAGTCTTCAGCTTTCTAACACGTGCTTGCGGTCCAAAAATGATACCACCACCACGCCATAGAGGAGAGGTTCTTGCACCAGAACGAGCACGTCCAGTTCCCTTTTGTTTCCATGGCTTTTTATTTGAACCACTTACCATTGCGCGCGTTTTGCATCCAACCGTACCCTGACGACTATTTTGCAAAAGCCCTCTTACTACCGTAGCAAAAGCAACCGGAGCAAGAGGCTCACCTGTACCTGCCTGTATTTCTAAATCAGAATGCCCCAAGATGTACTTGACTGCTTCTGATGAAGTTTTTTGCCCACTCATGTTTTATCCTACTTTTTGCGAACAAACACTAATGAACCGGCTTTACCTGGCACAGAGCCTTTAACCGCAATAGCGTTGCTTTCTGAAATTACTTGTATTATTTCGAGGTTTTGAATAGTGCGATTTTGCACACCCATATGTCCAGGAAGCCCTTTTCCTTTGATAACGTGACCGCTTTTGGTCAAGGAACCAATGGACCCTGGGCGTCTTCCCATCATGTCACCATGACTTTTTCGTCCGCCAGAGAAATTATGCTTTCTCATAACACCTGCAAACCCACAACCTTTTGTAACACCAGAGACGTCAACAACGTCACCAACATTAAAAAGTTTGAAGAAATCGGCAGCGGTTCCTATTTCAACTCCTTCTGGAGCTGCTGTCATCGGAACTTCCCTTACGTACAAAAAATATTCTTTTTTGTTTTTGAGCCACACTGGTGAAAATGTTTCACCTTCGTAGCGTTTTCTTACTTTTGCAAGCTGTACTGCATAATAACCATCACGCTCCTTCGTCTTGATGTCTGTGACAAACCAGGACGATGCGTCAATTATCGTTACAGGAATAACTTGGTTCTCGGAGAAAAGTTGGGTCATCCCAATCTTTCTCCCATAAAAACCACCTACCATGAAGAGCCTTCCTCACTTATATGCTTATTGTTCTACTTTGTATGCTACTTAATCTCAACATCAACACCGGATGAAATGGTCAATTTCATCAATGCATCCATTGTTTGATCTGATGGAGAAACGATATCAAGGATACGGCGATGCGTAGTTAGTTCAAACTGCTCACGAGATTTTTTATCAATATGAGGCGAACGCAACACTGTAAAGCAGCGCTTTCTGTTTGGCATTGGAACAGGACCGACCAATAAAGCGCCGGTCCTCTTTGCTGTCAAACAGATAGTCTTAACGGCCTTATCAAGCAATTGATGATCGTATGATTTGAGCGTTAAGCGTATTTTTGTTTTTTTCATCACAGCTGTTCCTATGCAATAATTTCAGTTACTACACCAGATCCAACTGTTCTGCCACCTTCACGAATTGCAAAGTGTAAGTCTTTTTCCATTGCAATCGTAGTGATCAATTCAACACTGATCGTAACGTTATCACCTGGCATAACCATTTCTCTGCCAGCTTCAAGCGTTACAACACCAGTTACGTCTGTTGTTCTGAAATAGAACTGTGGACGGTAACCAGAGAAGAATGGGCTATGACGACCGCCTTCTTCCTTGCTTAGAACGTAGATTTCAGCTTTGAATTTCTTGTGTGGCTTGATGCTGCCTGGTTTTACAATAACCATTCCGCGCTCAATGTCTTCTTTTTTAAGACCGCGAAGAAGGATACCAACGTTATCACCAGCCAAACCTTCGTTCAATGTTTTTTGGAACATTTCAACGCCGGTAACGGTGCTCTTGAACGACTTACCAAGACCAATGACTTCGATTTCGTCACCTACCTTGATACGACCTTGTTCAATTCTTCCTGTCGCAACAGTACCACGACCAGAAATGGTGAATACACCTTCAACTGGCATCAAGAATGCCTTGTCGATTTCGCGAACTGGATCTGGAATAGAAGTATCGACTGCATTCATCAGATCAACAATTGCTTGCACACCAGTTGCTTCACCGCTGAGAGCCTTGGTTGCTGATCCACGGATTACAGGGATAGTTTTACCAGGGAAATCATACTTGGTCAGAAGATCTCTTACTTCTTCTTCAACCATGTCGACCATTTCAGGATCATCGACCATATCAACTTTGTTCAAGAAGACAACCAACGCAGGAACACCAATGTTTTTTGCAAGAAGAATGTGTTCTTTTGTTTGAGGCATAGGACCATCTGCAGCAGATACTACAAGAATCGCTCCGTCCATTTGAGCAGCTCCGGTGATCATGTTTTTAACATAGTCAGCGTGACCTGGGCAGTCAACGTGTGCATAGTGACGTTTTTCTGTTTCGTATTCTACGTGAGAGGTTGCAATGGTAATACCACGTGCTTTTTCTTCCGGAGCATTATCGATTTCGTCGAATGCTCGGGCTTTCGCCATACCTCTATCAGCCAAAACTTTTGTGATTGCAGCTGTTAATGTCGTTTTACCGTGGTCAACGTGGCCAATCGTACCAATATTGACGTGCGGCTTCTTACGCTCAAATATATCTTTTGCCATGTCTAACTCCTGACAGTGCCTTAATACTTAACTACTTATTTCTTACCCAAAACTTCTTCTTCTACGTTCTTTGGCATCTCACGATAGCATTCAAATTCCATAGAATAACTCGCACGCCCCTTACTCATCGAACGAAGCGTGGTTGCATAACCACCCAACATCTCTCTCAAAGGAACTTCTGCACGAATTACTTGAACCTTGTTCTTTTCATCCATTCCCAAAATTCTACCACGACGTGAGTTCAGGTCACCCATCACATCACCCATGTATTCTTCTGGCGTTTCCACTTCAACCTTCATAATCGGCTCAAGCAAAACAGGAGACGCTTTCTTCATACCATCGCGCAACGCCATTGCTGCTGCAATTTTGAAAGCTACTTCAGAAGAGTCAACATCGTGGTATGAACCATCAAAAACAGCAACCTTAATGTCTACAACTGGATAGCCACCCATTGCACCACTGGTAACTGCTTCAAGAAGACCTTTTTCAATCGCTGGAACAAATTCTCTTGGAATAGAACCACCAACCAATTTGTTTTCAAATTGGAATCCTTTGCCACGTTCAAGCGGTTCAAGCTTCAGCCACACGTGTCCATACTGACCACGTCCACCTGATTGCTTAATGTACTTACCTTCAACTTCAACTGGCTTTTGGATTGTTTCCTTGTAAGCAACTTGTAACTTACCCGGTTCAACTTCCACTTTATGTTCACGTTTAAGACGATCAATTTGAATTTCAAGATGCAACTCACCCATACCAGCGATAACGGTCTGACCCGTTTCTTCGTTATAAGCAAGTCTGAACGAAGGATCTTCCTGTGCCATTTTTCGCAATGCGAGAATCATCTTTTCATAATCGCCCTTATTCTTAGGCTCCACAGAAGATGAAATAACGGAAACAGGAACATCAATTTTTTCAAGCAAGATTGGGTGTTTTTCATCAGCAAGCGAATCACCAGTCTTTACATCTTTAAGACCAACAAATGCTGCGATATCCCCAGCTCCTACTTCTTCAATTTCTTCACGCTTATTAGAGTGCATACGAATCAAGCGACTTACACGTTCTTTAGTTCCCGTTGTCACATTTCTCACGTATGAACCTGATTTCAGAGTTCCTGAGTACACACGTACGAATGACAAGGTCCCCACGAACGGATCGGTCATAATTTTGAAAGCAAGACCTGCAAACGGTTCGCTTGGATCAGCTTTTCTAATGATTTCTTGATCGGTGTCAGGATCTTTACCGATAACCGGTGGCACATCAAGCGGTGATGGCAGATAATCAAGAACAGCATCAAGCATCGCTTGCACACCCTTGTTCTTAAACGCCGACCCACAGAATGCAGGAAACACTTCGCGCTTGATAACACCCTTACGCAAAGCAGCTTTAATCTCTTCGATACTGAGCTCTTTGCCATCAAGATAGCGTTCTGCCATTTCATCATCGAAATCGCACGCACGTTCAATAACTTTTGTACGCAATTCAGCAATCTGCTCAGCATATTCAGGAGAAGCATCTTCCCAATTAACCGCAAGCCCTTTATCGCCTTCGTTAAAGATCGCCATCTTACCTGTCAATACATCAACAACCCCTCTGAAGGTTTCAGAAGCGCCGATAGGAATTTGCATTGCAAGCGCATTACCGTTTAGTCGGTTATTGATATCTTCGACGACACGGAAAAAATCAGCACCAACACGATCCATTTTATTAACAAAAACAATCGAAGGAACATTGTAACGAGTAGCCTGACGCCACACAGTTTCTGATTGTGGTTGCACCCCAGCAACACCACAAAATACCGAAACCATTCCATCGAGAACTCGGAGCGAACGCCCCACCTCAATGGTAAAATCTACGTGACCAGGAGTATCAATGATATTGATACTTGTTCCCTTCCAAGAGCAGGTAATTGCCGCTGCTTGAATGGTAATACCTCGCTCTTTTTCCTGCTCCATCCAGTCCATGACAGCTTCGCCTTCATGAACTTCACCAATTTTGTGAGAGATACCGGTGTAATAAAGAATACGCTCAGTTACCGTCGTTTTACCCGCATCGATATGAGCAGCGATCCCTATATTTCTATGCTTTTTTAAATCAAGAGCCATATATCACCGACCCCCAACTACCAAGCATAGTGCGAGAACGCACGGTTTGCTTCAGCCATACGATGCACGTCAGCCTTCTTTTTGACCGCTGCGCCACGCCCTTCGTAAGCTTCAACCAGCTCTTGCGCTAAGCGCAAACCCATCGTCTTATCAGAACGAGATTGAGCCGCAGCAATCAGCCAACGCATACCAAGCGCATTTGCTCTATCAGGACGAACTTCAACTGGAATTTGATAAACACCCCCACCAACACGACGAGGACGAACTTCAATCACTGGAACGATATTTTCAAAAGCACGCTCAAACATCTTGAGCCCTTTTTCTTTATCGCCGCTATTTTTCTTAACAAGAACATCGAGCGCATCATACACAATCGTACGAGCAATACTCTTCTTGCCTTGGCGCATTACAACATTAATAAATTTTTGAATAAGAGGAGACCCGTATTGTAAGTCAACACCAATCTCCCGCTTTAAGTTCACCGATTTTCGTCGTGGCATACATCAACCCTTATTTTGTAGTACTTTTTGGACGCTTAGCACCGTACAACGAACGAGACTGTTTTCTGCCTTCTACAGCAGCTGTGTCCAGCGCGCCACGGACAATATGATATTTAACACCGGGCAAATCCTTCACTCTTCCACCCCTGATAAGCACAACAGAGTGCTCTTGAAGATTGTGACCTTCCCCAGGGATATAGGCAGTAACTTCCATTCCGGTAGACAATTTCACACGTGCTACTTTACGCAACGCGGAGTTTGGCTTTTTTGGAGTTTGTGTAAACACACGAGTACAGACACCTCTCAACTGAGGGCAGCCACGCAAAGCAGGGCTTTTTGTCTTAGCTTTACTCTTCTTTCTCCCAAATCGACAGAGCTGATTTATCGTTGGCATACCTTTTTATTCCTAACAGTTACAGATTAATAAAGAACAAAACCCTATTCCTCGGCACTTTCACGAGGCATTACGTATCGAAAATTCGTACACAGAAGACAGATTGAACTGGGGTTCAGTTTTAAAGGTCTGTCGATAGTTTACCCACTCTGTATTTTTTTTCAAGGGAAACAGTCTCTTACCCCCTCCTTCGATCCAGCACTCGCCAAGCCTATTCAGCTTTTTGAGAAACCTCACGCTTATTTACTGGTTATTTAGAGTGATCTAGCCATGCTTTCTTCATAGACGACTTTTATGATCCTTGTTAGAGTTGGAGGGGATTGCTTATTGCATGACTGTAATTTTTACATTTCCAAAGGAGTTTTTAATGATAGCACAGGGAACATGGTTCATCCAAAATTTTCCTTACATACTTGCCGGAATAGCAGGTGTCGGAGCAGTGATCGCTTTTCATGAGCTTGGCCACTTTCTTTTTTGCAAGCTTTTCAACGTTCACGCACCCTCATTTTCCATCGGATTTGGGCCCCAGATTTTTAAAAAGAAAATCGGCGAAACAACCTTCTCCCTGTCTCTTATCCCCATAGGAGGATACGTTGAAATCGAAATGGGGCAAACAGAAGGAATCAAAAACCACCGCACCATTGGAGCTAAAAATTACTTTCAAAAAATGTGTATCGCCTGGGGCGGCATTATTTTTAATGTCCTCTTCGCCTATATCTGCCTTGTTGGCCTATCATTTTCAGGCATTCCGTCAAACCCCTTCCTTGTTCACAATGGATCCTACTCCATTAAAAAACTCGTAACTGATTCACCGGCAGAAAAAGCAGGGATCAAATCGGGAGACAGGCTTCTTTCTGTCAATGGAAAAGATGTCTCACACCGCATCACCTCCCTTTTTGAGGCTCTTGAGCCACTCGCACATCAAACTGCCCACATCACCTTTGAGCGAGACGGCAAAGTTGAAACAGTGGATGTCCAGCTTGGTTCACGCAAAGTAAAAGACAAAGAATACGGAGTCTTGGGAATTGAAGAATTTCTTTTTCCCTCGCTCAAGCCCGTTTCCCTTATAAACTCACTTTCACAAGCATTCACCCTGACCACCGGCCTTATCTCATCTACCGTTTCTTCTCTTTTAAATGCATTTAAGAAACGTTCCGTTCAAAACTTTTCAGGACCTTTGATGATGATTTCTCTCACTATTGCAAGTGCAGGACAGGGGCTTAAGCTCTTTTTGATCTTCTTGACCGTCATCAGCATCACCCTTGCTGTATTAAACGTTATCCCTCTCCCGATTCTTGATGGAGGAAGAATTCTCACCTTTACCATTGAAGCAATTATTGGCAGGGAACTTCCAGAAAAGCTCGTCATTGGCATTCATTACGCAACATGGATTTTAATGATCGTATTGTTTGTGTATCTGACAATTAAGGACGTAAACGATCTTTTCTAAACTCACCTCAAATAAGTACAAAAAAATAAGCCCCGAATTTCGGGGCTTTATTTTTAGCAGAGCTCAAACAAAGTAGCTTATTGCGCTTTGTTCTTTGTTGTAAAGTGAGCTTGATGTGGATGCTCCACCCCTGCATATACTTTTAGATTTTTGATCATGCGATCGTTGATGATGTTATCAGCCATCATACCTGCTACAGCATGTTCCACGATGCGTTCTGGGTGTGTGTTAAGCACATGCTTTGCAGTTACTTCTTTTTTCCCGCCAATCCAACCGGTCACTCGTTGGTAAATCTTGTCTTCAACCTTATTTCCGGTAAGAACTACTTTCTCAGCATTGATAACCACCACATAATCACCATTAGCCGAATGAGGGGTGTAGGTTGGCTTACCTTTTCCACGCAAAAGATCCGCTATTTCGGTTGCCAATCTTCCCAAGATTTTGCCCTTAGCGTCGACTAAATGCCAACGAGGCTGAGCATCTTCCTTGCGCAAATTAAACATTCTATTCATGTCCATCGACATCTTTTCACCCTTAATTGTAATTTTTTTGGTGTCACAGTTTTAAATACTAAATGAACGGAGTAGGTACAAAGTACGCTAAAAGACAAAAACGGTCAACCTCAAAAAACCATTCCCATCAGCTTTTACCCAAAAATCAGTCTTCCTGAATCGTTTGCATATACCCTTCGATATCCTCAATTTCCTTAAGGATGCCATCAGTCAAACACACAACCCCATCCTCTACAATCCAGTACATATCTTCAATCCGCACTCCCAATTTCTCTTGTGAAAAATAGAGTCCTGGCTCAATCGTAATGACGTCCCCTGGCTTAAGTGGCTCTTGCCGATCACCCACATCATGCACATCAAGTCCTACATAATGGCCAATGCCGTGAGGAAAATAGTCAGCATATCCACGATCTTTGAAAAAATTATAAGCAATGTGATGAAGCGATTTTTCAGGCTTTTCTGCATTTCGCAAATACATACCTGGCCCTGCAACTTCTGCAACATGGGTCTGCGCATCAAGCACACACTGATAAATATCTTTTTGCCGCTCAGTAAATGTTCCTGAAACAGGGTACGTACGCGTCACATCAGCTGCATAATGACCTGAAGATGCTCCAATATCAACTACCACCAAATCTCCTGCATGCATGGTGGCATCGTTATCGACATAATGAAGAATGGTACTATTTTTCCCGCTTCCTACCACGTTGGCAAAAGCTTTTACAGCCCCACCTTCGGCAAAAATATAATCTATTGTCGCCTGCACATGAGCCTCGCAAGCTCCTGGCTCAATTGCTTCCATAGCCCCTTCTTGAGCGGCTGCCGTAATTTCAATTGCACGATACATATGCTCAAGTTCTCGCATATGTTTGATACGACGCAAACGCCCAACCAACGGAGCAATATCCACTAATCGATCAGATAATCCGGGAACGTACTGGCACAACTGCCTTACTACAACTAATGACTCAACACTTACTTCTGAAAGCAACGTAAACACCGACTGCTCTCTTTGAACAAGATCAGTTAGAGTTTTTATGATCGTTTCAAATGCAGATCGTTCTGCAAAAAGATCCATTACATAGCCTGGCACCGGTTTTCCCAAGAATTCTGTTTTTTGTATCCCAACTTGTTGAAGAATTTTTGCATCCTTTTTAAGAGGAAGCCACACGGATCGATCTGTCGCGTAGTGCGGTTCATAAAGCACCGGCTCTGCTGAAAGTGGTTGATAGAAAATTAACGAAGGTTCATCAACCCCCACAAAATAATGAAATGAGCTATCCTGAAAAAAAGGCTCTCGGTCCCGTTCATATCCTGCACACAGTAACAGAGCACCCGATTTTTCTGTATAAGCCACACGAATCGCTTCTAACAGTGCTGTGCGACGTTCTGGGCGCAACATTCTTTCTTCTGCCAACTTCTGACTCATTGCTCAACCCCTTTCTTCATTTTTAAAATGGGCGACGTTCTGACAACGCCTTATACACTGTCAATTTATCAAGACCTTCCAACAACGCACCCACCGGCATTCCCCGCGCAAGACAAGAAATCTTCACACCCGCATCTTTAAGTTTTCGTGCAATAAAGGCAGCTGTCGCTTCCCCTTCAGGTGTTTGATTTGTTGCCAAAATAATTTCCTGCGGTTGCTCTTTCGCAACTCGTTCAAGTAAGAGATGTATCGATAAATCTTCTGGGCCTACCCCTTCAAGTGGATGAATGGCACCACCCAAAATATGATACATCCCCTTGTAGCTTTCTGTTTTTTCAATCACCAAAAGCTCCTGCCAGGTCTCTACCACACAGATGGTGCGGGCATCACGCGATGCATCCTGACAAAAAACGCAAGACCTCTCCCGCTCCTTCCACATGCAACATGTTGCACAGGTAGTAAGGGAGCGTTTTGCTTCAAGAAGCGCCAAACAAAATCGTTCAACTCTTTCCTTGTCGCTCATCAAAAAATACGTAGCGACCCGGTACAAATTCTTCGATGCAAGATAAGGAACCTGCTGAAGCGCCTTACACAACAAGCTGAGCGATGGAATTTTATCGATCATCCCTCGATCACTTTTTGTAATTCAGTTTGAATCGTGTGCAATGCAATATTTCCCAAAATACACAGGCAAAGACCAGCCGAAAGATTTGCAGTAAACGCCATAAACACAACGGCTCCTAGGATCATCCAGATATTTTGACGAGCACCCGCTCCCTTTTGGCTCATAAAACCACCAAGCAGGAAGAAGACAAGAATAAGGAATGGTAAAATGTAGTACGGGTCAGCTATTGAAAGATCTTTGATCCATAAGATGAACGGCGCTCTATACAGTTCAAACGAGTTATTCAGCCCACTCTGAAGCGCAGCAAGAAAAGGAAGTTGCAACAACAATGGCAAACATCCTCCCAGAGGAAGTCCTTCTTTTTGCAAGAGTTCCATACGCGCTGCTTCCAATGCCTGTTTATCACCCTTATATTTCTGCTCAAGATACGCCATCTTACGCTGATATTCTTGAAGGCGTTTCATCTTACGCGCACCGCTCCACGTAAAGGGAAGGAGAAGAATTTTAAGAAGTAAGGTTACGAGTAAAATCGCAATCCCGTAGTTGTGCACCACGTCATTAATTTTTCTAAGCACGTACAAAAGCGGCTTAGTCAAAAATGAGAAAAGGCCATAATCGAAAACTTTCTCTAAGTTCTTATCAACTAAGGACATCATCTGAGCGTCTTTCTGACCAAAGTAGAACGTCATCGTCCAGCTCTTTTCTTCAGTAATTGTTGGGCTTTCTAAAATCGAAAGAACACGGCTTTGATCCTGCTTGTAGTAAGCCCGTTTAGCAAAGTGGTTCGCATCCTTGGTTAAAGCAAACACAAAATATTTGTCTTCACTTCCGAACAATATCGGCTGAGGATACGTCGTTCCCCCAATTTTCTTTTCTGCGATTTTACTAAATGATTTTGCATTGTTGAGTACAATCCCATTAATCACCTCATCCTCCCCCAAGCCCTTAAGCAACGGAGATGGCCACATGACACGCACAGTTGTTGGATTGTGTGGCTTAACGGTCACTGTCATATCGATTTGCGGACGATCTTTGTACACCACAAAATTTTTGTGAATTTCAGCATCATGGCTTGTTATTCCGTATGATAGAAGATACGAATCATCCGTTTCTTCTTGCCCTTTAAAATGATAGGCATAGGGTGTCTTACCATCGACAGCAACGGTAAACGCTTGTTGTTCCCGTTCTTCTATTTGATCTGCCGCAAGAACCGTAAAATCTTGTCCCACTCCATTGAGCATTCGATGGAAGGTCAATTCAGAAAGCGTACCTCCACGACTTGTAAAACCCATTGTTGCATAAGAAGTTTTAACAGTTGTGACTTCTTCTCTGTGGTCATCCCCAGAAAAGTTCACCTCTAAGTTCAAGGCCTGTTGTTGCTCTACAACCTCTTCTTTTGACTTTCTTGAAATATAGACCTGAAGCCCAATTTGGATCCCCAGAGTAAAAAGCAACAAGCCGATAAACGCTGATCTGTTCATGAAATATTCCTCGCCTTCCAACGAACACTGTGTGTCTTACTAGTACTGTACGAAAGGCTTAAGGATACCAAGAAAGAGCCCTATCCGCTAGCACGATTCGCAAGCTCATCCGAAACATTATTTACAGTCTCCATGAGTTACGTTATATAAAACAGGTACCCATTTTGACTGATGTTTAAAGGAGAGAGAGCAGTGAAAATGCAGAAAAAACAGTTTCGTATTGGCGAACTGGCAAAAAACTTGGGAGTTGAGCGATTCGTTATTCGCTTCTGGGAAAAAGAATTTAATGTTACCGGAAACCGCTCAGAGGGCGGGCAACGGTTTTACGAGGCAAAGGATTTAGAGAAGTTTCGCTCCATAAAAAGCCTTCTTTACGAACAAGGGTTTACGATAGCAGGAGCAAAAAAACAGTTTAAAAAAACGGATACTCCGATCCTAGGTTCACATCGTACTGTTCTTGAAGACACCCCTGCCCGTCCCACCTCAGCCATTACCAAATTAACGTCTCTCAAAGAAAAATTGATGGCACTTCAGGAACTTCTAAAAAGTTAATTTTTACAGAGTTTTCTGTTTCTGATACAACGTACTTCTCTTACCAGAAAGGATTTTGAAAGGTACGTTCTCATGTTAAAGAAGAAAACACATATCCATTTTGTCGGCATTGGCGGTATCGGAATGAGCGGAATTGCAAAGGTTTTAGCTCATCAAGGCTATAAAATCTCCGGATGTGATGCTAACGTCGACCAAAAAAGTGTCCGCGATCTGCGCGCTCTTGGATGCGCCGTCCATGAAGGAAACAACCATCCTTTATGTGACGATCAAGCTATTTCAACAGTTGTGTACACTTCGGACGTGCAAAACCTTTCAACGGGCATCAAACATCCTGAGCTTTTACGCGCCCAGGAGCGCGGAATTCCCTTGGTACCCCGTGGTGTCATGCTTGGTGAATTGAGTCGTACCAAGTACACCATCACCGTTGCAGGATCACACGGTAAAACCACGACTACCTCGCTGTTATCCCATATTTTCATGGAAGCACAAACCGATCCTACTATTCTTGTGGGAGGACACCTTCAAAGCATCTCGTCTAACGCACGTTACGGAGCCGGGGAGTTCTTGATTGCTGAGTCAGACGAAAGCGATCGTTCATTGCTTCACCTTTACCCAACACTTGCCATCCTTACTAATATTGACAGGGAACACCTGAACACCTACCGCAATGTTCATGACCTTGCAGAAACCTTCCGTCTTTTTCTTGAAAAAATTCCTTTCTATGGAAAAGCATTTGTCTGCGTTGATGACCCGTATATTCGCTCTCTTTTGCCTCTTGCTAAAGCTCCTTACGCCACCTATGGAACCTCACCTGAAGCTGAATGGGCCTACACAGACGCAACGTTAGAAGCGGACAAATCACATTACACCGTTCTGCACCACGGCAAAGAACTGGGAAAAATAACGGTTCGCATGCCGGGAAAACACAATATCCTCAATAGCCTTGCGGCCCTTGCAGCCTCACTTGAAGCAGGTCTTTCATTTGACGTCATCGCGCAAGCACTTGCAACGTTTGACGGAGTTGATCGCCGATTCACCCTCAAAGGGATCTTTCAAGGAGCAGAGGTTTTTGATGATTATGGGCATCACCCAACCGAAATTCAATGCACCGCCGCAGTCGCACGCAAACGCGCAAAAAACAAAGTAATTCTCCTATTTCAACCGCACCGTTACTCACGTCTTTCTACGTTGTGGAAAGATTTTGCAGACATGCTTGCAGCGCTCCCTGTTGATGAGCTCCTGGTCACCGATATTTATGCAGCAAGTGAACAACCAGTGCCCGGGCTGACAGGTGAACGCCTTGCACTCCTTGCAAAATCGATCAATCCTCATGCTCCCATTACTTACCTTCCTCTTGATCAGGATTTTTCATCGCTACGAGCTTATTTAAGCCTCAAAGCGCAAGAGGGTGATGTCATTCTTCTGCAAGGAGCAGGCAACATCAATAAGATTGCCTCTTTTCTTACCCAAAAATAAGCTTAAAAGCTCCTTTCCTCTGTCCCTTCTTCAGTTCGAATATTGCATTTTCATATTTTCTATTAGTAAATTATTTATAGAAATATAAATTGCCGTCAAGGACAAAGAAAAAGGGGAAATGGAGCATGAAGAGAACGTTTAAAAAAAGTAATCTTGCAGCGTTGTTGCTTGTGATATGTGGAGGAATATCTCAGGAACTTTCTGCTCACGGTGGTGGAGGCGGTGCCTTTGCCGGTGGATTGGCTACCGGTCTCGTGACGGGAGCAGTTGTTTCATCTGCTGCTAACTCTAACAATGGTGGCGGAGGCTCAAGTCGTTCAGAGGTTCGCGCTCTCGATCGAGAAAACAGGTCACTCAGCAACCAAGTTGACAAGCTCAATGACAAGGTTGAAAACCTTCAAGAAAAAATCTCTGACTTAAACGACACCATGACAGACCTTAAATCACAGCTTGCTGAGAAAAATGGCGAAATTAAAAAGCTAAAAGCGCAACTTGGTCAACCATCACCTGAAAAATCTGCAACTAAAAAGCGCCCTACATCTGAAGGAAAAACAAAAGCGAAACCCGCAAAAACAACACAGCCAGCTAAAAAAGCAAAGAAGAATCTTTCTGAAGAAGTAGAAACAGAACTTGAGGATCTTGATAACGACACTAAGGAAGTTATCTAACGGGGAAATGGAGAAAGTAAAAGCGGAGGGTATCCCCCTTTCAATCCCACCTTCCGCTTGCTTAGTTATAAAATGGAGAACTCATGAATCGTACAGAACGTATAGTTGTACTCAGTATATGTCTCATTGCGGGCACGTACGCTCTTTCTGCGCGCGTTAATGGAGGACGAGCAGCCGATGAACGCGATGTCCGACCAGAACGTGAAGAGTTCAGCTTCTTTAACGATAAAAAATCACTTATTACTCCTGATTCTGAAGAAATCACCGATGAAACGATGGACAATGTTTCAGTACCCGATACTGCGACACTGAGTGCCATTAACAAACATCTTAAAGACCTCGATGCAGAAATGGGGGATACACAGATGATCCTCAAGGTGCTCAACAGAAAAGTAGAAAAAACTAATCTCGCCACCAAAAAACTCAAAGAGCAAGTTAAAAAAATAACGTCGAAATAACTCTTGGTTTCAAATAAAAAAGGAAGGAAAACCATGAAAACAACCAAACTCACACTTACACTGAGCCTGTTGGCTCTCGCTCCCTATGCAACAGCTATGATGGGGGATATGCAGCAACCCATACCAACTACAGCTATGCAAAACGAAGCAAAATCGCTCTATCACCAAATCGAAGAATTTCATGGGGGTAGTGTGCAACTTCCCGATGATTTTGCTGAACTATTAAAGAATTCCTTCACTTTTACTCATGAAATGAACATCCAAGAAATGGAGAAGATGCAGCAACTTCATATGGCCTACTGCGCGCTGGATTTTCCTCCTTTTGGAAGTTATATGGTTAAACAAGTTATGGGTAATAACGCAGACTTTATGAAAGCCTTTGCTACCTACGAAAGAACATGGGATGAGTATCAAAGAGCGTGGGGAACACTCAGAATGGATGTCCAAAGTACCGACACAAAAGCAAATCCAAGCGCTGATCTTAAAAAGATCGTAGATCTAGAAAGATCAGTCCAAACTCAACTTACTATGCTCCAGAAAATGTTTATGGCTGATAAAGCAAATGCTGCTCTTATGATGCACATGAAAAAGATGGAATACCTGGCTGAGCAACACGCTCGTTGGGGAATCGCTTTTGCAATGGCAGTAAATCCTGACATGGTAAAAGACACTTTTCCAGAAGCGTTCCAACAAACCAAGGATGCTGTAAAAACAATTTTTACAGCTCCTAAAGTAAACGCTTTTAAAAAACGTCTTGAAGCAGCAAAACGAAAATAACCCACCCAACGAAAAAAAGAGAGCAGTAATTTTCTGCTCTCTTTTTAATTACTTAAAAAATGGAGAATCAACATGAACAACAAACTTTTTTTACCTTTTCTTGCAGTCCTTGCGCTTCTTACTGCAGGAACCACTTTCGGTTTTAATGGTGGTAGCTTTGGAGGTGGTTTAGCAACCGGTGTCATACTAGATAGTGCCATTCAAAGTGGAAATAGAAATTCTAGTGGTGGTGATGCAAGCGCTACTATCGATGATTTGAGCAACCAACTAGCAGATAGTCGTAGCCAGGTCAGAGAGTTGAAAGATGAGCTTTCTGAGTGCAAGCGAACCATGAAAAAACTTGAACGAGAAAATAAAAACCTTCGTAAAAAATTACACATGAGCACAAATGAAAACGAAGAGGAAAGCGATGAACAATAAAAAAATAACAGGATCGCTCATCCTTTTTACGCTGGTACTCGGAACTACTCCGTTTGACCTTTTCAGTCGCGGTGGAGGACATGGTGGTGGTGGAGGTCGAGGCGGCTCTCACGCAAGTCGTGGCGGAGGCAGCGGTCATTCTCGTAGTGGCGCACGATCTGGTAGTCATTCTGGCCGGAGTGGAAGTCATGCTGGCAGAGCAGGTCGCGCTGGACGCGGTGGTCATTATGGTCACCACAACTGGGGTGGCTATGGACACTGCTGGGGCGGCTGGGGTTGGTGGGGCGGCTTTGGTTGGGGTTACTTCTTCTTAGGAACATGGGTAAGTACCATTGCGCTTAGCAGCATTAATGCAAGCAACTATGACTCAACGGTCTCTGTTCTTAACGACCGCATAGACAGACTTAATGACAAGATGGACGATCTTAAACAACGCTTAAGTCAACTTCAACGTGACCTTGATAACCAAAACGGCACTGATGATGATACACGTGGTCAAATACATGACTTGCAAAAAAGCAAAAAAGAACTTCAAGAAACCGTACAAGTTGTTAAGGCAGAACTTACCCGTGTCAAAGCTTACAAGGAACAAGGCTTCAAAGACGCAGAAAAACTTGAAGGAGATAAACCACAAGCACCAGCTGACGGTTCTTCACAAGCTGAAGGTGGACGTTCTTCAAGCAAAGCTTCTAACAAAAGGGCACGTACTTTAAAAAAAGAACAAGCCGTAGAACAGGAAATCGATGAAGTCAGCGATAAAATAGATCAGATCGAAGCACAACTAAGCGATGAGATGTAATTCGATTCTGTTTTAATCGAACCACAAAATAAAAAGGTGTGATTATATGATCACACCTTTTTTATCGTTTCATCGTACTGTTTTTCTAGACCTGCACATACAGATGTAACTGATGTCTTTTTGTTCTCCACCAGCCTCCTACCGGACGAACAAGAACGGTACACATCTGACCATTCTTCCTAAACGAGTAAAAGCTTTCTTCAGCTTCTATCATCGTTACCAAACCCCATCCTAATCGCAACATTTCCTGGCAGTAAAACATAGAAAGATCCTTGCGTGAAAGTTGGGTTTCATACACAATCTGATACCCCCCTTTACCATTTTCTGTAGCATCAATTGCACGTGCCATCAAAGGAACAGGAACTTCTCCCAATCGTGCTTCTACTTGAGCAAGTCGTTGGGTAACATGCGTTTTTTTTCGAGATTTTTTTTTAGAAGATAAGACCGCTTTTTGGTCACCACCCTCACTCTTTTGCCCTTCCCGTACCACCTTTTGCGCAGTAGGCATAATTAATGAAGCTCGAGAAGTACGCTGATCATACACACCTGTTGATGGGGAACTATTTTTTTGTATCCCCTTGCTCACTTTCTTACTCACGCACCCGGTACAGCAAAACAAAAGGGCGACCGGTAACATGATGGAACATAGCTTCAACATCATTTCCTGATCGCCCTCTTCAAGCTTTTTTACAAAAACTTTATTTTGCAGCTACTTCCTGAGAAGCTTTTTCTGCTTTTTGTAAGGCCAACTCTTTTTCTTGTTTGGTAAATACGCGTTCTTTTACACGAGCTTTCTTACCAACACGTTCACGCATATAGTAAAGTTTTGCACGACGCACATCACCTTTGTGAATGAGCTTGATGCTATCGATCAATGGGGAATACATTGGATAGATACGTTCGATTGCAACGCTATCAGCACCAATTTTACGAACAGTAAATGTCGTTGAAATGCCGTTTTTATGCATTGCAATTACGTCACCTTCAAATACCTGAACACGGCTTTTTGCACCTTCTTTGATCCACTGGGAGACAGCGATAGCGTCACCAACTTCAAAGTCGGGGAAGTTACGGTCTGCTGTTGCAAGACCGAGAATTGTTTCCCTAGTAAGTCCTTTTGCCTTCATGAAAGAGCCCTTATTTTTAATTTTAACACCGCTTTTACTCTGCCAAGCGGCTCACCAATTTCCAACTGCGCCAACAACCTGTTACCAAAACATACTACTTTGATAGGTCAGAATGGACCCCCGTCGGGAAGCCACACGCGCTTTATAAACCTCGTAAAGCCTTTAGTATACTGCAATTGCCCCCCTCTGCCTAGTCCACAGACTGCAGGTTTATTCCCATCCATCGATCAAGAATTACTGCTACAGCAGAACGCACTGAAAGATGGTTAAATTCAGAAAATCCTTCAAGCGGCAAAAGCAGGTAATCACACCGAGCAATAAGCTCATCACTCAACCCCTTGGCTGTTCCAAAAACAAACAATACCGGTCGATCTTGCGCCCAGACCAACGTCTGATCGTAATACGTAATGGTACGGGAAAGATGTGCCTGATCTTTAGCCGAAGTTGCTATCACCAATGGTTTTTTGCCTTCTTTGCGCTCAATGGCAGCAATGGTGTCATCAAGCGATTGTTCAATCGTTACCAAATCAACCGCTTCTGCTCGATTTTGGTTGTACGAAATTCCTGCTCCATGCCAAAAATCAAGAATCGTTTCTGCAATTTTTCGCTGATCAATAAGCGGAGTTACAAGCGTATAGTTCTTAATTCCGTACGTCCGACAAGAACGCGCAATATCGTGAATATCCAACGAGGTGATGGATGAGGTACCCACCTGCCCTTCTTGCACTACAACCTGGTCATGCATCAAAACAACGTAATGCGCAGGCATATACTTTGAAACAAGCGCCTTATCTTTTTTCTGAACACAGTGCGCTCTGACCCATCCAAAATGCTCTTTGACTGAACGCTGTGCGGCTACTTCACGTCGAAAAGTATCCATTGCCGCATGGTTACCCGAAAGAAGTACCTCAGGAATCGTACGCTCGTGCCATTCACGAGGAGGAACGGTGTAGGTCGGAAAATCCACAAAACATCCTGAAAACGAATCTTTTTCGACTGATTCCTCTTTGGCGACCACTCCCGGAACATAGCGCATGACCGTTTCTAAAAGGACCATCGCAGGCAAGTCGCCACCCATTAAAACGTAATCTCCAATGGAAACTTCAAGATCTGCGTATTCTCTCTGGGCGCGCTCATCGCATCCTTCATACCGGCCAGCAACAAGCATAATGTGCTCTTTCTGCACAAACACCTTACCAAGCTGTGCCGCGAGTTTTTGATCAAGTTTTTTCCCCTGAGGGGTCAGAAAAATTTTATAGGCCAGCCCGTGCTTTTTTTCCTGAGCTTCCACCATCCGCTCAATAACTTCAGGACGAATTGCCATACCACTTCCGTGACCAACGGTCGGACCATCGATACGTTCTTTAGGCTGGCAAAAAGATGAAAAAGAGACAACATCGTAAGACGCTATCTCTTTTTCATAAGAACGCTTTATAAGGCTGGTGTTTAGAAACTCTCGATACAAATCGGGAAACACAGTAGCAATCGAGATTTTCATAAAAGGCTTATTCTTGGGAAGCTGCTTCTTGTACTTGTTCTACTACAGGAGCTTCTACAGCCACTGGCTTTTTCACAGTTTTTTTAACTGCTTCTTTTTTAGGAGCTACAGGAGCCTTTGCTGCTCGTGTAGATTGCTTTTGAAGCTTAACCACTGTATCGCTTGGAATCGCACCTTTATCAAGCCAAGCTTGAATGCGTTCCACGTGGAATTGAACTAACTCACCCGTCAATGGGTTGTAAGTTCCGAGGTTTTCGAGGTATTCGCCATCACGCTTTGAACGACTATCTACCGCAACAATTCTGAAAAAAGGAGCTTTTTTCTTACCAATTCGAGCAAGCCGTATCTTAACTGCCATGCACACCATCCTTCTAAAAAATCTGGGTTCTGAAGACTTTATGAGATGTTTAATTGTAGCAGATGCCCGCTTTTATGCAACCGTGAACCCTGGCAGCATTTACTATCCCTCTCTCCAACAAGAACCATCCCCTCATTCTACAGCTCAAGCGGCCTACCAGCTTTATTGTGAAAAATCAGGAATAAGCTATACTGACCCAGTATATATTTCTTCACATTCTCGGGAGGGCCATTATGTCGAAACAACCTTTTGTGCCAAATGCGGATCGCCCACGTGTCCTGTTGGTAGCCGTTCATTCACCCCACAATAAAACAAAAAACATTCAATCTTATTATGACGAATTCTTGCATCTGATCGCTTCGAATGGCATTGAGTATGACGAGATTGTCTATCTCAAATTGCGCAGTATCGATACCGGCTACTTTCTCACGACAGGAAAGCTTGAGGAAATACGACTTTTGTGTGAACAGAAGAAGATTCGAGAAGTTGTTTTTTCTGAACCACTGACCGCTATGCAGGAACGAAATCTTTCTGAACTCCTTCATTCTCGTGTCTATGACCGCACGCAACTCATTCTCGAGATTTTTGAAAAGTCTGCCCATTCTGCAGAAGGGAAGCTGCAAGTAGAAATTGCAATGTTCCATCACAAAAAATCGCGCATGGCTGGTGCCGGAGTGCACATGAGTCAGCAGGCAGGAAGAATCGGAACACGCGGTCCCGGGGAAACGGCAAAAGAAAAAGAAACACGCCACATTGAAGGCCAAATTAATCAGCTCAAAAAAGAACTTGCTGCCATGCAAAAGGTGCGAGAAACACAACGCAAACGCCGCATAGATAATCAGATTCCTCAAATTTGTCTTGTGGGATATACCAACACGGGTAAATCAAGCATCTTAAATCAGCTGACAAAAGCGAATGTATTTGCCCAAGATAGGCTTTTTGCGACATTGGATACCACCACTCGCGAGCTGTTCATCGATGGGAAGAAAAAAGGGGTCATTTCTGACACCGTTGGATTTATTCAACAACTCCCTCACCAACTCATCGACGCATTCAAATCTACCCTCGATGAATTACGGTATGCAGACCTTTTATTGCAGGTAGTCGATGTTTCAGATCCCGATTGCGAAGAACATATCAAAATAGTAACACAAATACTTCATGAGCTTGGTATCGAAAAAGAAATGTTATACGTTTTTAATAAAGCTGACAGGCCCGTCGAGACCCATTTATCCGAAAACTTACGTGACCGCTACCAGCCTAATGTCCTTGTTTCCGCACAAACAAAAGAAGGGCTTGAGCCGTTAATCAACTTCTTGCGCGCGTGGCATAAAAATTAAAGCGGCAGCGTACAACTATTTTTGCGTGGTTTTTCTTGACGTTTGTAAGAGGCGTGGGTAGATCTTTACACCAAGTTTTTTAAACCCACTTACAAAAAGGAGTCCCCATGAAAAACCTAGCACTCGCACTTCTTGCCTTTGCACCAGTTATGGACGTTGAGGCGTCTGGTGGAGGTAGAGGCGCAAAAGGTACATCAAAAGCTGCCACTGTGCCGTTAAGTCAGTTTTTATTAAATTCCGGCGCAAAACAGTCCTCAGCTCCACTTACGGGGGCTGCCCCGTCAAAAGCTCCGGCCGGAGCTAGCGCACCAGCCAGTTCAAACTCAGGAGCGGCAGCAGCAACTTCTACGGTCCCAGCGGTTGTGGCTGCCGCAGTAGATACTCTACCAGCCGAACCAACCCTGGCAGCGGTAGATGCTTCTGGAATCAAAGCAAATTCAACAGGAGAAGTTGATAAAAACGAACCAGCATTGGATGGTGCGGCAGAAGCAGCTGATGTTGAAGAAGATGGCGCGGATCATGAAGGGCCAGTTCCTACCCACGCAGACAGTGCAACCGTAGCCGGTTCGACTGCTGTATCAGAAGTTCTTTCAAATCTTTCAGCATTACCAAGCGCTGATCTTGTTGACGCCCAACAACTTCATTCCCCTACACCAGTTGCAACCGCAGCACTTCCAGATTCAGTTATTACCGAAGACACTGGTGCTACAGTGGCTAGTGCAGCGGCAATTGTTGCAGAGCCGCAAGAAGAGCTTCTTCCACTTCCAGAACTTCCAAGAAATAAGAGCGACTACCATGCAGCCTATGCTCAAGTACTCGCTCCTGTCTTAGAAATTGTCGCCGAAAGAGTTAATCCTACTGTTCGCACAACCTTCAATGCGGATATGACTCCGCGTGACTTCTCTCACAAAACCCAGGAACAGTTACGCGCTACTAGCCACTATGCCCTCGGAAAATTGGACGAACTTCAAGCAGGAAATGCACGAGCAGCAAACCTGCAACAACAAGCTCTTGGGAAAAAGATGGCTGCGCTTAATGCCAAAGATCAAAAAGCCCAACAACAACTTCTCAGAGAAGCAAGGGATCTTGAGCAAGAGGCACAGGCGCTAAAAACCTCCAAAAACCTTGCTACCTTGAGAGAAAATCTTCTGACTGTTATGGACACGGTCTATGCTGAACAGGCACAAGAAGATCCAATGCTTTCACAATCAGAAGCAAAGAAACACACTAAAGAAGACGCTGCTGTTAAAAGACTCCCTAAAGCAGTTGCCGCTGCCGTCATGAAAAACGTTAACGATGAGTTTGCAAGTGACGACGTCGAAGAAGTACTGCAATCACGAGTTGATGCAATCATCGGTGGAAACCTTCCTCTTGGCACGATCAATGCGGGATATGGATCAGAAGAAGTAACATTCTTGGGTCGTCTCCAACACCTTTCTGATAACGCAGACACAGCTAACCCACACACAGTGGCTGCTCTTGTTGCTCATCGAGGAAAACTTGCGGCAGTTCGTGGTGAACTTGGTTCACGAGCTCCACACATGGAAAGCTCATTTGAAACCGAAGCCCTCCCTCATCTTCCATCCTTAGAAGGCGTTACAACTTTGGCACACGCAGTGGAAATACTCTCCGGTAGAAATGACCAAGGCACAGTTACCAATGAGCTCATGGCCACCCTGCCAACACAACGTGGTGCCCTCAACGCTCGCGTACAAGAAGTTACTGACTCACTTTCAGAAAAGAGAGCGAAACTCAACACTCTTAAGGGTGAAAAAATCCACAACACCGATATGATTCTCAAGCTCGGCAGAGAGATCGTACAATTGAGCCCTCAATTAGCTATCCTTGAAGAACAACTCCATGGACTTGATGCGCTGATCACAGCACGCGATGCAGCAGTTGCAAAATTGACTGAGCACTTTGCTCCAAAACAAGTAAAGGCTCCAAAAGCAGCAACATCCGAAAGAACTGCCTCCGTTGGTAGCTGGTTCTCATTCTCAGGCAGTTCACTGGTTACTGCACCGGCAACGGCTGCAACCAGTGAGCCGGCTTCTCTCACCATTCAGCAAGTCTTTGCTGATGTTGTGGAAGAAACAGCACATAAAGCGTTATCAGAACAAGAAAGACTGCACCAACTACGGTTGGCCAGCTACACCAAGAATACTGAAGCACAAGCAGCCTGCTATAAAGACACTCCTCGTACTGATCTTAAACGACAAGTAAAAGCTGGGTACCCTGCTACCACAGGTAGAGGTGGATTTACTCTATCTTCAGTAGATCTTTCAGGCGTCAAACCACGTCCAGCTCAAGATACGCTCCAAGCACCAACTCTTCTCGGAGCAATGGCGCAACTTATGGCATCGCCGGACCTTAAAGCCTGGAAAAAAAGCCACACTGCTGTGATGGCAAAAATGCGAACCGCTGATGCTGACGAACACCACGATGATGATGATGCTACTCCTGCTGCTCCTGCAACAGGGGATGCTCTTTCTGCTCTAGCAGCCGCTACAGCAGAAGTATAAAACCTACTCGCACTTTCTAGACAATCAAAAGGGGCCTCTCATCGGGGCCCTTTTTAGTTTCTTTAGGGCACACCAGTTCAGACAAAAACGAAGGATAATAAAGCCTAGAAACGCAAAAACTCTATCTGTCTCAATCGGTGACGTGGTAAAATTCACGCTAGCGTCATTTTTTAACCTCTAACCCCATGGAGCTTATCATGAAGACCATGACCACAGTTCTTCCGGCAGTGGTTCTTCTTGGTTGTTTTGGTAACACTTTACACACGGCAGATCAACAACAACACCAGCTTGCATACCGTTCTGCAGGGTCACTCCCTATCGCAGCACCTGCAGGAGGCGCTTACCCAACCCACCAGGGAACTCCTCCAGGGCTTCCATCTCCGTTGTATCCACTTTTAGGTAGCGCAACTGGTGACTCATCCTCAGATGGCCCCGTTGCACCCCGTCCAGGAAGTTACACTCCACCACCTGGATATGCTGGAATCTACCCTTATCCTCCTCAAGCAGGCCCCTACGGGGCATATTCGTTTCCACCTCAGGCGGGAGGCCCTGGTTATGGATGGGGCTTAGGACATCCTTCCTACCCATCAGTTGCCGCACATTCATCATTCCAAAGCGCACAAGCTCACGAATACCTAACAGCCCGACCAGACTCTGCAGACCCCACACAAGCACTTACTGTATACCTTGCAAGCACTGCAATTCCTCTCGAAACTGCCCCAGGAGAACTCCTACAGGCACTACAACTCCTTCAAGGAAGACGTAAAGCAGCCTTCGAAAAATTTTTAGAACTCGACACTGCAACTATGTCAGGTATCAAAGCAGCTTTACAAACCTACGTACCAGCCAATCTCGATTCAGGCGGTTCTCCTGCGGGAAGAAGAAAATCTTTTGCAGCATATCTTCCATCGGCCTTAGGAGGCAGCAAAGAACAACGTGCTCAGCAAGCATTGCAAGCACAACTTGATGCTGCATCAGCACATTGCCAGTCTTTTGTAGACCTTACCACAGCAGCAGGCGCACGATACACGCGAATAAATGACACAGCGCAAGCGGGGCTGCTCGCACTCACTGGAGCAGCTGCCTCTGGAACTGGAGAAAAAGGAAGTTCGTAAATTATTCCTACTCCTGGAAGGAAGAGCCGCTCATTGCGGCTCTTTTTTTGCCTTCAGGCATGCTCGCTGGATACCAAAAGTTGTAGTAGACTAAAGCACCTTACCCTAACACCTTCGTAAAAGGATCTAGCCGTGCTTACCATCGATCTTTCTCTCCCTCAACCTCCTGCTTCATTCAGCCATTTTGTAGAAACACAACTAAATACCGAACAAAAAGAAGCAGTGCTTCACGATACAGGAAGTATTCTGGTGATCGCCGGAGCAGGGTCAGGGAAAACACGTCTTATCACAGCACGTATCTCATACCAGCTTTTAGAACTTCGTGTTGATCCCATGCAGATTGTCGCCCTTACGTTCACCAACAAAGCTGCTCAAGAAATGCGTGAACGGGTCATCCATTTTACGAATAACAAAAACATGGTTCCTTTCATCGGAACGTTTCACTCGTATTGCCTACAACTCTTGAAACGCCATGCACATCTCCTGCCTTTTGAGCTTTTTTCCATCATCGACGAAGACGACAAACGGGCACTCATTACCAAGCTTTTAAAACAAAGCCCGTTACATAAAAAATTAACGGCCCAGGCAGTTTCGCATCATATTTCTCGCATTAAAAATCAGTTACCTGAACACAACACGCTTAATGAGCTTGCCTTTGAAAATCCGCCACTTTACGAACTTTTTAAGGCATACGAAAAAGAGAAACAGATCAGTAAATGTTTCGATTTTGATGATCTGCTCCTTGAAGCACTTGCTCTTTTTAGAAAATTCCCGGAAGTCAAAGCGGCTCACCAAGAACGGGTGCGCCACCTGCTTGTCGACGAATATCAAGATACGAACACGATTCAACATGCGTTGCTATTGGAGATGGCTCTCGATAAGAAAGGGAAATTTTGCATCGATTCCATTTGCGTGGTGGGAGACGAAGACCAGTCGATCTACTCCTGGCGTGGGGCAACAGTCGACAATATCATAAACTTCAAGAAAGACTTTAAAGACGCACGGTCAATCAAGATTGAACAGAACTACCGATCAAAGCAGCCGATCCTTTCTGTTGCCAACACGGTCATCAAACACAACAGTAAACGTAACGAGAAAAAGTTGTGGTCGGCAAAACAAGGTTCTGATTGTGTGCGCGCTGTCAGATGCCTTTCGGGGTATCAAGAGGCAGAAATTGTTGCCCGGCTGTGTAAACTGCTTCATGGGCAAAAGAAACTTTCTTCAACCGCTCTCTTGTATCGTACCCACTTTCAATCTCGGGTCATTGAAGAAGCGCTTCTTCGGCATTCGATCCCGTACACCATCATCGGTGGCATTCGTTTTTATGAACGGAAAGAAATTAAGGATGTTCTTGCCTACCTGCGTTTAATCACCAATCCATTTGACCGTGTTGCTTTTTCGCGAGTCATCAACTGCCCTCTACGCGGCCTTGGTGATAAAAACCAAGAAGCACTCCTTGATTTCTGGGAATCAGAACCGCTTCTAACCTTTGTAGCAATGGCAAAGAAAGCAAAAGAATCAAAAATTATTTCTGGCTCAAAAGCTGAAGCATTAGATGAGTTTTGTTCTCTGTTTGCAAAACTTTCTGCCAAAGACAAAGCAACGGACGCCATCAGCGACATCCTGGTAAAAACCGACTACCTTGAATACCTCAAAAAAACGTACGAACCGCACGAAGCTGACGAACGTCACCATAACATCAAAGAACTTTTAAACGCCGCTCATTTCTTCCAAAATCAGGGTAAAGGAACCGTTGCCGGATTTTTAGAAGAGGTTTCGCTTCTGCAAGAACAAATTAACGAGCAAAGTGAAACGGAAAAAAATAGCGTTACGTTAATGACACTCCATGCTGCAAAAGGGCTTGAATTTGACAACGTGATTATCACAGGGCTTGAAGAAAGCCTGCTTCCTTCTTCTCGATCACTTGATTCGCAAGACAACCTAGAAGAAGAACGTCGTCTTTTGTACGTCGGGATCACCCGTGCTCGTAATCGTCTTCTGTTTACCTATGCCCGCTATCGACAAGCGTACGGCCAGATGGAAGATCAAATTCCATCACGCTTTTTAGAGGAAATCCCTCATCAATTTTGTAAGTTTGAACAGGCAGATAAATGGCAGTATTACGAAGTCGATACGTTTCTTTCCCAGTGGTTAGGGGTCAGTTCTTACCACAACCCTGATGTGTTCGTTTTTTCACAACCACGTCCTACAACCGTTGCTGCAAAACCAATCCCCTCAACGCCAGCACACAAACCACCCTTCCAACCAAAAGCCACAGCTTCTGAAAAAACAGTTCCAGCCCGTCCTGGTGTAGCTACTGCAGGTGGCTTTAAAAAACACCAAACGGTCAAACATGAAACCTTTGGCTTGGGGGTCATCAAAGACCTTGAAGAAAAAAAGGGAAAAGTGTTTGCACAAGTTCAGTTCAAGGCGGGCGTCAAAAAGATTGATACATCTTTTTTAAAAGCGGCTTAACTGTTCATATAACCTGAGGCAATCACCGAAAGTGGGTTGGTAGCAAAATAGAGCGGGCGCTTGGCATAATGCACCACGCAGATTGAAAAAAGTAGACTTAAAACAACTGCGGAAAAGATGGGAAAATAGCACCTGGCCTGTGATCGTGCGTGATCCCTGTTTTTTATAAATCGCAACATGTGATTCCTTTTTTGTCCGTACCCCCTCAACCCTTTTTGTTGAAGTTTTCATCGTAGCACACACTATTCTTTAAAAAAAAGAGTTTCTTGTAGATCATCCTTAATTTTCAGCTTAAACAATAATCAGGAATGTTAAGGATTTTGCTAAACCGCGAGAAACAGTTTCTTTGCCTTTTTACTTTCTACTGCATGATCTAAAAGTGGCACCGGATACCCATTCTTTGATGCTTGTACTTTGTACCACCCATGAATTTCGCGAGCAGAAAGAGTCTTTAGTTCCGGAATCCATTTTTTAATGTAGCTACATTCTGGATCGAACTTTTTTTGCTGTAACCAAGGATTAAAAATCCGAAAATATGGCTGCGCATCAGCACCCGTTGAAGCAGCCCACTGCCAATTCCCGTTATTAACACACGGATCATAATCGATCAGATGTTGAGCAAAATATCGTTCACCCCGGCGCCAATCGATATGCATGTCTTTGGTCAAAAATGAGGCGACCACCATCCGCACACGATTATGCATGTACCCAGTCGTATTGAGTTCTCGCATTCCTGCATCAACCAAGGGAAATCCGGTTGTTCCCTCACACCAGCGCTTGAACCAATCATCGTTTTTTTCCCACGCCAGATGTTCATACTTTTTATGAAACGG
Organism: uncultured Pseudomonadota bacterium; assembly: GCA_964604015.1. Classification (GTDB taxonomy): domain Bacteria; phylum Babelota; class Babeliae; order Babelales; family CAIQNR01; genus CANNBR01. Next base: position 4,955 of record CAZRXF010000003.1, on the reverse strand, counting down.
TTTTCCAAAAACATGCGGCCAGTGATACGCAAGGTAGGTAAAAAAATCCCGCCAATAGAGCTGTTTAATAAGTGTTGGATCAGCTTTGTGATCTTGTATTGCTGCATAGACTTGCCGTGGTGAGATCGTTCCAAATTTAAGATGAGCTGAAAGATGAGTCGTGGATCGCTCAGGGTAATCACGAAACTGTGTATACGTTTTAAAGTCCCCAAGATGTTTTAGGATTTTGTGAGCCTCTTGCGCTCCTCCTTTTTGTAACAGCGACTGCTCTTTTAATCCCAACTGTTTTTTGCACGCTGTCAACGTAACAGATCCTTTAATCTGATCGTTTACAAATAAACCTCGCGCCTCTTTTTGTGGCTCTGTAAACTTTTCTTGTACTGCACGTTTAAAAAAGGCGGTGTAGATCGTGTAAGGGGTTCCCTTGCCGGTAAGAATCGTATCGGGATTGCATAACAGAGCATCATCAACTAATTGATAGTGAACACCAAGCTGCGCTGCATCATGAGCAAGCATTGCATCTCGCTTTTGCGCAAATGGGGTATAGTCGCGATTGGAAAAAACTGCATCAATGTTTTCTTGTTTGATCAGTTTTTTAACAATCTCCTGGGTCAACCCAGAAAAACAAAAAAGCTTACCATTGCGCTTTTCTAAGGCAGCCGAAAGATCTTCAAGCGATTCGATCATGAACTGAATTGCAGGAATACTTCGATACTGATTTTTCTCTCCAACCTGGACATCATCAAAAATAAAGACGGGAAGCGCCTCTTGAGAAGTGGAAAGTGCTTCATTAAGCCCCCGGTTATCTTCAAGACGAAGATCACGATGAAAAATAAAAAGCGCCTTTTTAAATCGCTTCATCTTCTCTCCCTCTTTTCTAGTACGTCAAATGCATCGCCTTTTTTACTTCTTCAAGGGTCTGCTGCGCAACATCACGAGCTTCACGAGTACTTGCAAGAAGTCCTGCCATAACCTGAGCACGGTCTTCTTGATACACCTTCCTGCGCTCACGAATCGGAGCCAAGAATGCTTCCAGCACCTCAAGCAAATACTTTTTGACAACCATGTCACCCAGACCACCACGTTGATAATGGGCTTTCAGTTCTTCGATCTTTGCAGTGTCAGTCCCGAACATATCGAGGTACTCAAACACCGTGTTGCCCTCAACCTTACCTGGATCTTCTACGCGCAGATGGTGCGGATCGGTGTACATGCTACGCACTTTCTTTGCTAATTCATCAGCTGAATCAGAAAGAAAAATTGCGTTATTGAGTGATTTTGACATCTTTGCCTGCCCATCAATGCCAACCAAGCGTTTTCCTACCGTTGGCGTAAGCCCTTTTGCCTCAACCAGTACATCACCTTGATAAATGCGATTAAACGATCGAACAATCTCATTCGTTTGTTCAATCATCGGAAGTTGATCTTCACCAACAGGAACGAGTGTCGCCTTGAATGCAGTAATGTCAGCAGCCTGATTAATCGGGTAGGTCAGAAATCCAACCGATACCGTTTCTTCCATCCCCTTTTGACGCATCTCCGTCTTAACGGTCGGGTTACGACCAACACGAGCAACAGTGACCAAGTTCATGTAGTACAACGTAAGCTCAGGAATGGCGGAAATCATCGATTGAATGAAAATCGTCGTCTTTTTCGGATCAATGCCAACCGCAAGGTAATCACACATGACTTCAAAGACTGAATCATGCACCTTTTGAGGATTTTCAAAATTATCTGTCAACGCCTGAACATCGGCAATCATGACAAATTGTTTACAGGTTTCCTGAAACATCACCCTGTTTTTTAAAGAACCAAGGTAATGGCCAATATGAAGACGCCCACTCGGACGATCGCCAGTCAAAATAGTTTCTTTTTTATCCATGTCTCTCTTTCATAATCTCATCATACTTTCTGACAGACACTGTAACAAAAAATAGGCTTAGGTAAAAAAACGAACATGCAACGCCCGATTCCCCATCTCTTACTATTGTGCACTCTGTAGCGCTGCTAATTGTGCTACAAGGGCATCCATATCCTGTACCGGCAGCGCATCATGAACAGCCCTTTCTTGACCAAACTGTTGCTGAGCATGCTGTTGGCCAGCCGCAACCCAATAATCTTCTTGAGCAAGACAACCTGCAGGAAGCATCACTCTTCTTTGTTCTACTGGCGATGCACTACCAACCACTTCACTGCCATCACTGACAGGAGCCCACACACTACCGTGAACAGTCATAAAAAATATAACAAATAGATGTTTATTCATACTTAGATCCTTGAGATGAATGATTTTTCAGAAAGGATAACGATTTCTATAAAAATGTCTCCTTGCAGAAAGTCGACAGACATGAGCACTTTTTTTTATGGTGGCCACTATGCAATACAAGAACCCTAAAACCTAAGGAAATGTGCCATGATAGACCCTGTTCCTTTCTGGTGGCATCTTGATCTGTACCGCTGGCAAGACGGTATCGAAATCCTACTTCTGAGTGGACTGCTCTACTACCTCTCTTGCTGGCTTTCTCAAGATACCCAAAAACCACTTCTTGGTGTGCTCTACGTCTACTGCGCGCTTTTGTACGCTTCTGATTATCTGTACCTTTCCACCATCAATGCACTTCTTTTGCTTTTTCTCCCGATTCTGTGTGCAGTACTTCTTCTCATTCATCGCGATACGTTGCAAAAGAACTTCGTTACACTTCACGCCCTTACCCCACAACAAAAACCAGCCGCTGATTGTATTGAGCTACTGGTGCGAGGTGCCCTTTCAGTTGCAAGCGATAATCGCCCCCTTACCTGCGTGCTTGAAAAAAGCGAAGCCCTCGATTCACTCCTGATTGCTCCCTATCGCCTTGATGCACCCATTTCTCTTGAGCTATTCAATCTTTTAAAATCCAGCACACTGTTCCACGCACAACAGTTTTTGTGGATCAATACTCACGCACACGTTACCGCTTACAACTGTTCCTGGCAGAAAAATTCCGTCACCGACTGGTTGTTAGAAGAATCACAGGCACAAGAACCCTGGCTGCGTGAAGCACTTTTTTTTACCACAAAAGCAGACACGCTTGTACTGCATCTAGCACCAGAAACACGCATGTTCACACTAGTTGCTCAAGGAAAAATTATTGAAAAAGTAGCAGCACAACAAGCATGCAACGCAATCAAAAAATATCTCGGTTATCCCCCTTACACACAAGGAGAATGGCATGTCCCGGTCAACAAAGCCATCTCGTCTACGAACGCTCGTTCTTAAGGCTGGTGCGCTTTTGTGCGGATACGCACTCTGGCACACCACGAGCAAGTATCAAAAAATCACTCTCACCAAAGATGTTCCTCTTTGTTTTTACAACGTTCCTGCCGACATCAGACTTGAAGCCCCAGAAATGATTTCCGTCACCTATCAAGGCACACGCGAAAATATTTTTGTAACCGCGTTTGATAGTGCTATACACGTTGATGCACAAAACATGCACGAAGGTCACTACACACAGGCTATCGCACGTGAACAGATCTTTTTGCCTGAATCGGTGAGGTTGTTACACTATGTACCTACTGAAATTGCACTCTCCGTAACAAAACTAGTACCTGAACCTGTCACTTCATGAGGAAGCTTTGAACAGACATTCATTTTTTGGAACCGATGGTATTCGCACACGCGTTGGACACTCCCCCCTTACTGCACCTGAGCTTATCACTCTCGGATCTGCAATCGGCACTTGGATACAACAAAAACATTCTGGTGCGTCAATACTTATCGCTCATGACACTCGTCATTCTGCTCCTTTGGTCAAGGCAGCATTAAAAACGGGCCTTTTGCAACACCCACTCACCCTTTTTGATGCACAGGTACTGCCAACTCCAGCGCTCTTTCATCAGGTGGTACAGGGGCCGTACGACTACGGGATCATGATCACTGCATCACACAATCCGTATCACGATAACGGCATAAAAATCATCACAAAATCCACTGGCAAACTCACGCCAGAAGATGAAGGCAGTATCACTGATCTTTATTATGATGCATGCACAACGCTTTCGTACGAAAATCTAGGCACAGATCTGGTAGATACCCAAGCACAGGATCGGTATTGTGCTGCTTTGAAAGCTCTGTTCCCTGCAAACTTTCTTGCTGGCATTACCGTTGTTATTGATTGCGCTCATGGTTCGTATGCGTCCCTTGCTCCCCAGTTTTTACAGATGTTCGGAGCGCACGTTATTGCCACAGGTGTTACTCCCGATGGAAAAAACATTAACGAAAACTGTGGTTCTCTACATCCTCAGCACCTACAAGAACTAGTCATCACAACAGGTGCTCATGCTGGGTTTGCCTTTGATGGAGATGGTGACCGTCTCGTGGCTGTTGGAAAAAATGGAGCATGCAAAGATGGAGACGAATTGCTTGCCTTTCTTTTACAGCATCCTGCGTATCACAACGAACCAACCGTTGTCGGAACCATTTTAAGTAACCAAGGACTTGCCCATCATCTTGCTCAGCACGGAAAAAAGCTTGAACGAACACCGGTCGGAGACAAACACGTGATTGAGCAGATGAAAAGCAGACAATCGCTGGTTGGTGGAGAGCCTTCAGGCCATCTTATTTTGAGAGATTTCACTGATACCTCTGACGGCCTTTTTACTCTCCTACGCCTGTGTGAAACGGCGCTGCACACCAATGATTGGAACTTTACTAGCTTTACCAAATTCCCCCACATCATGCTCAACGTTCCTGTAGCACAAAGGAAAGACCTTTCTACCTCTCCTTTTACTGACATTATCGCAGCCCAACAAACAAAATTACTTGATGGAAGAATTGTTGTTCGCTATTCAGGCACAGAACCCCTTTTGCGCATCATGGTAGAAGCACAAAACGCTGACACTGCTCACGCAATCAGCAGTCTCCTTTCAGAACAACTTACCCAAGCCCTTACCAAGGACTAAGCCATGCAAAAAAA
>CAZRXF010000002.1:0-10080 GCA_964604015.1 uncultured Pseudomonadota bacterium | reverse complement strand
TGTTGCACCCCGCGCGTACGTTTTAACGAGAGCGAGAGATTAAGTTATGTCGAGAGACTTCACGTTGCCAAAGTATGGCTACCAAGTAAAAGTAAATAATGTAGCAAAACAAGCAGATGGTTCTGCGTGGTTGCAACAGGGTGGGACCGTGTTGCTGGCAACGGCGGTTTCGGCTCCTTCTAAGGATTTTCCGGGGTTCTTCCCTCTTTCGGTTGATTACCGTGAGCAGTTCTCAGCTGCCGGTAAGATACCTGGTGGGTATTTCAAACGGGAAGGAAGAGCGACCGATAAGGAAGTTCTGACCTCTCGAATCATTGATCGTGCTATCCGTCCTCTGTTTCCTAAAGATTATTTTGAACAAGTTCAAGTAATCGTAACGGTATATTCTGTTGATAAAGAACATACAACGACTACCCTTGCAGCACTTGCAAGTTCGCTTGCGTTGACTGTTTCTAAGATTCCTTTCATGGGTCCTATCGGTGTTGCAGAAGTTGGTCGCCTTAATGGTGAATGGGTTGTTAACCCGTCCTATGAACAATCGCTTGAATCTGACGTGAAGATTACCGTTGCAGGAACAAAAGAAGGTATCTGCATGGTGGAAGGCTCAACGAACGAAATTTCTGAGCAAGAAATGGTTGATGCTTTGTTCTTGGCTCATGCTTCCATCAAAGAAATTGTTGCGTGGCAGGAGCAGATTGTTTCTGCAAATCCTGTTCCAACCAAGGAAACAACTGATCTTCCTGTTGACTGGGCAACGTGGGAAAAGAATGCCTACGACTATCTCACTATCGAACGCCTCCAAGGGATTTTCGGACGCCAAAAAGTTGCGCGTAACGAATTTATCGATGCGCTTAAGGAAGGCTTCTTTACCCAGTACGAGCAAGAGCTTGCTGCTGTGGAAGGGGCTAAAAAAATTATAGAATATATCTTTGATGAACAGTTTGAAGAACGCGTTGTTGAGCTTATTTGCGAAGGCGGTAAGCGTATCGATAATCGTTCGTTCGATGCGATCAGAGATATCGTGACCGAAGTTGGCATTCTTCCTTTCACGCACGGTTCTGCGCTTTTCACTCGTGGAAATACTCAGTCTCTTGCAACACTGACCTTGGGTAGTGGGCAAGACGAACAACGTATTGAAGATATTATGGGCGGTGAAGTTGATGGTTCATTCATGCTTCACTATAATTTCCCACCATTTTCGGTTGGTGAAGTTCGTCCATTACGTGCTCCAAGCCGTCGTGAAGTCGGTCATGGACACTTGGCAGCGTCAGCTTTCAAATACATTTTGCCTGACAAAGAATCGTTCCCTTACACCATCAGAATTGTATCGGACATTTTAGAGTCAGATGGTTCAAGTTCGATGGCTACAGTTTGTAGCTCGACAATGGCGTTTTTGAACGGTGGTGTACCTATCAAAGATATGGTTGCTGGCGTTGCAATGGGGCTGCTGAAGAGCCGCAAGAGCGACTTTACCGTTCTGACTGATATCAGCGGTTTTGAAGACGCATTCGGTCTTATGGACTTTAAAGTTGCTGGTACCGAACGTGGTATTACGGCAATTCAAATGGATATCAAATATAAAGGCGGTTTAGTGCGTGAAGTTTTTGAAAAATCTTTGGCACAAGCTCGTCAGGGCCGTTTACATATTCTCGGAAAGATGAAGCAAGTCATGTCAAAACCAAATGAAACTCTCTCAGAACTCGTTCCACAAGTTGTTACCTTCAAGATCAATACCGACAAAATCGGTGCGGTCATCGGAAGTGGTGGTAAGGTTATTCGTCAGATTATCGAAGCGACCGGCACTACTATCGACATTGAAAGTGATGGTACCGTTAAGATCTTCGGGCAGCCTGGGCCAGGCACTGATCTTGCAGTGATGTGGGTCAAAACACTCGCTGGTCAGATCAAAAAAGGTTCTATCTACGAAGGTATTATTCGTCGTACTGCTGAGTTCGGTCTGTTTGTTGAAATTGTTCCAGGCAAAGATGGCCTTGTACATATTTCAGCTATTCCAGCAGATAAAAAGCACGCACTCGAAAAGAACTATCCTATTGGCAGCAAGTGCAAGGTAGAAGTCACTGACTACGATCCTGAACTTGATCGTATCCGTCTGCGTATTATCTAACTCGTTTTACACGTAAGGATGATTGCATGAAGCGCACTGACGGGCGTTTGTTACATCAAATGCGCCCAGTTAAGGTGACATACGGTGTGTACGGCAATGCTGATGGTTCTGCTCTTTTTGAGCTAGGAGATACAAAGGTGCTCTGTTCTGTCATGGTGCAGGACGGGGTACCGCAGTTCCTACGCGGTAAGGGGCAGGGATGGCTCACTGCTGAATACACGATGTTACCTGCTGCAACACGTGCTCGTACCCCACGGGAAGTCACTACCATGAAGCGTAATGGTCGATCGGTTGAGATTTCTCGACTCATCGGGCGGTCGCTCCGAGCAATTATCGATTTTTCTGCTCTAGGTGAACGAACATTGTACGTGGACTGTGACGTGCTTCAGGCTGATGGTGGAACGCGTACGGCATCTATTAGTGGCGCCTACTGTGCCTTGTACCATGCAACACAACAACTTGCTCTTGCAAAAAAGTCGTATGCTTCTTTTCTTTCTGGTTCGTTAGCGGCTGTTTCAGTTGGGTGGAATGAAAATGAAGCGTTGTTGGATGTTAATTTTCAGGAAGATTCTGCAGTCGAAGCTGACTTTAATTTTGTCATGACCGGCAAAGGGGAAGTGGTAGAGGTACAAGGAACTACGGAAAAAGGTCCTCTTTCATGGGATGCAGTAGAGAAAATGAAGCAGGTAGCTGGAGAGGGAATCTCGCAAATTTTGTCAGTTGTACATGCAACGTCTCCTTCTACGTTTCCGACTTCAACACCGTTGAGCGCCTCATTGAGTACTGGTTGGTCACCGTCTTGCTAAAAGGGTGATACTACATGAAGCTTGGTCAATTTCTTACGACAGTCACGCAGGGGGAGCTTCATACAGTACCTGTAGTTGTTTTCTCTGCAAAACAGTATCCAGCGCTCTTTTTTTCGCATCTTCTTACACGTCTTCGGTCATACGACCATGGGCGCATTCTTAAAACAGTTCCAGTTGATCAGATGTCCTCTCAGGCACTCCAGGCACAGCTGGCAACAAGTTTTTTAGGAAGGTCAGACCTGTTATGGTTGGGTGACCTTTCTTCTTTAGAATCAACAGCTGTGAAAAAACAGATTCTTACGTTAGTAGGATCTTACCAAGGACCTCATAATCTGATGGCCTTTATACAGGCGGACGAAAAGAATGTTCCTGCACAAACAGCGATTTCTCTTGATGCTGACTTTTCTGAGTCTGAACGACGTGCTCTTGTAGCATTTTTGTTTCCTCAACAATCTGCTGTCCAAACGGTTGAAGTGATGATTAAGGGAATTCGGCTGTCGTCGCTGGATCAGCTTCTTGCCGTTGCTCAATATGGGGGAGTGGTTGGGAAGAATGTACCTTTGTTTACTCAACAGTGGTTACGTAAAATTGTTGCGCCAGAAGCTTCGCTTTTTGATTTGTCAGGGTACTTTTTTGGTCGGAAGACGGAACAGTTTTGGAATTGTTGGGCTGCCTTGAAAGATGAATATGCGGCACCGTTTTGGACTACGTACTGGTCAGAACAGCTGTGGCGTGCGCATTACGTGATCAAGTTGTATAAGGAAAATCGGATTACCGAAGCAAAACAACTTTCATATCGTCTCCCATTTTCATTTTTGCAGCGTGACTGGAAACAGCTTTCTGCTGAGGAATTACAGCGTGCACATCAGTTTTTGTATGAAGGGGATCATGCGTTTAAGAACGGGGCATCTGAGTTTTTCTTAGAAGTTTTTTATGCCACCTTCTTGGCAAAGCAGATTTAGTTTTTTCAATATGTGACAACTTTTTTAGAGCTCTCATCACGAGGGCTCTTTTAATGTTTTAGGGGTTATTGTTGTTGAGGTAACGCAAGTTCATTGCCAGGATTGTGAGATACAGCTTCTTCGATAGGTTCATCTGGAAGTTGCAAATGGGCAGGTTTATTCGCAATTACTGTGCCTGACGATACTTGTGAGTTTGCAAGTAATAGAGAAATAAGTAGCCGCATCAAGGTTGTCTCCTTTTTAAAAAAGGGTTTAACTTCCAAAACAGAATATCCCCTGAGATCAAATAGGGTCTAGTCTGCAGATTTTCCTGAATAGAGTTAGTTCAGAGTAATTCCCTCTCGTGAAAGAATTCTTTTCATAAGACACCTTTTTTATGAGAAACTACGACGGAGTACAGTAATGCGATAAAATCTTAGAAGAACACTACAGAATGAAAGTAATGGTATGAGTTTTAAAAAAGTCTTGATTACGCTTTTTTGCCTTGTGGTGACACATTGTTGTGCAGCCGATCATCAACCACTTCTTCGTTTGTGTAATGGACAAACTGCTCCCACGGATTTTGCACCGCTCAGTGATTTTGATGGATTGTACTTGAAATTAGCGGTTCTTAAGCAACAGGAAAAAGATGCGCGTGTTGTTACGGAACTTGAGCGAGCAGTTGATTCTACGAGGAGAAGTCAAAATGACGGTGATGGGAAAAGTATTGCTAGTCAGATTGAACAACTTCGAGCAACAATTCGAGGGTTTGAAAAAGAAGCAAGGGGGCCCATAACCCTACGTTCTGTGCGTAGCTTTCGCATACGACGGCTTCGTGATGAATGGCAGGGGCGTTGGCAGGAGAGTCAGCCTCTATCTCGAGAGAATGATTCTAAGATAGCTTGTATGGCTGCTCGAATTTTGGAGACTTCGCGTTGCGCTGATAGAAGTGAGTTGGCTGCTGCAAGGCGTAGATCAGAGAGCGAGATGGGTCAGGTCCAACGAGCGATCCCCGTAACTGCAGCCTCTAGGAGAGCGGTAGGGCCGCTGACCGCTGTATAAGCCTATTTTAAACATTTGAGCTTATTTTCTCAAAAGAGGGCCTCTTTTACTTTTTTTAATATTTGTTACTATTAGTAAAATACAAATTTAAAATCATATAAAAATGAGGGTTTGTCACATGAAGCTTAAAATTCTATTTGGTTTTTTGTTGGGAATTGGCGGGAGTTTACTCCAAGGCGCCCAGGCGTCGTCTCCGGTTCCTCTTTTGTTTGGGGTTGATCCAGCGCTAGCTGTTCAGATTGCTGGCTTTGCTGAGCAAGTGAATCAAGCTCGAGCGCAGCTTGAAGAAGCAGTGCAACGAGCAATTGAGGCTGAAAAAAGAGCTGCTGATGCAGAAGGAAGGATTAGCCAAGTTGCTCAAGATAGAGATCAATTAATGCAGCAGCAAACTAGGCTTTTAGATGAAGCGGCTGATTTAGAACAGGCGCTTAAAGCAGCCGAAGATCTTGCTGAACAACGTAAAAAATTATTGGATCAAGAACGGAAAGAAAAAGGAAAAGCTCAAGAACAATTAGCACAGTTGGCTGCACAAATGGAGAGCAACCAAGCGCAATTGAAAACTGCAACCGAATTACGCAGGCAACTGGAAATACAACGTGATGAGCTTAGACGAGAGCAAGAAAGCAGTGCGGCTAGGATTGCCGAATTGACCGGTTCACTTTCTGTTGCTCAACAACCTTCCTACATTAGGTCGCGTGCTGTAGGGGTTGTTTCTGCAACGGCACTTAAACCTGCACAAAATTTTAGTGATATTGTACGGGAAATGGAGCAAGAAAGAGCTCAGGAAAAGGTTCGAGTAGAAAGAATTCAGAAAGAACTAGGGCAGCTTGAGGTTCAGAAAAATACAGCAACCGCATCACTTGAGCGTGCTACCGAGCAATTAGCTGTAAAGAATGCGGAAATTGTGACATTGCAAGAACAACTTCAGCAGAGCGAGCAAAGAGCTAGCGAGTTAGAAACATTTAAGCGTGTAGAAGAAGAGCATGGATTTGCATATTTGTTGGAAGGTGATGTCCCTGCACAAGAATCAGCTGAATTAGCGCAGATGATGAGCGCTGCTGGTAGGTTACCTGATTCTTCACCACTAAAAACACGAGTTCTTGCAGTGCTTCGGAACTTACAGACATTATTGCGCCGGTAAGGAAGGGGGAATGATGAAAAGTAAACAACTATTTCTCTTAGCAGTTTCAATTCTTGTGAGCATGCCGGTAGTGCATGCAGCAGAGGTGCCATCTACTTCGTCCGTAGCTTCCATCGGTAACTCTGGGGATGGACTTAGACAGCTTTATCAACTTGAGCAGGAAAAAAATACAAGGCTAGAAAGCCAAGTGCACGATCTTTCTGTCAAATTACGTGAGCTCGGTGATGCTCATGCTCAACTTGAATCTGAAAAAGGTGAGTTGATGGAGCAATACCTTGATAATTCCTTGAGTCATGAGACCGTTCTTAACGCAGCGGATGCGGAAGTTATTGCAATGCAGGATGGCTATAAGGCAATGCATCAAGCTTTAGTCCAACTTCAGCAAAAACATACAGGTCTCGATGGGCAGCTTGGCAGGATGCAAGGACTTTCCGAAAGAATTCTTGCGCTACAGGAAATGTGTCGGAAACTAAAGGCAGCACATGAGGCAAAGAAAGCGGCAGAAGAAAGTTTGCGCCAAGGTCTCCAGCAATTAGTCCCTGCGGATGATTCAGAGCTTGCTGGAAAGATACAAATTGTTGGGGAAGCAATTACTCAACTTGAAGGACAAAAAAAAGAAAAAGAATGTCAACTTCAAGCATTAGAACAACTAGCCTCAGGATCTGGTTGGTCTGCTCTGCCGTCACGTTTGGTTACTGGTTTTGTTGATGAAATGGGAGGAGCGCTGCCGCTTGCTGTTACGGCTACTGCGGTAGCTGTTGTCCAAGGAGTACAAGCGCATCGTGCTCGATCTCAAAAAGAACAAGATCAGACAAAATTACGGTTGGAAATCGCTGCATTGCAAGAAAAAATTGTAGAGAGACAAGCAACAAAGTCAGCACTTGAGGGGCAGTCAGAAATGGTTGCTAAGGCTAAAGAGCTTTTGAAGTTGAAGTAAAAACGAAAATGAAATCAGTGCGTAAGTAGAATGAAGCATGAGTCAGAAAACGACAGGAAAATGGAGGATAACAAACATGAAAAAGAAATTAGCATTTTTTTTACTTTTGAGTGTGCCAGCAGTTTATGCTGCAGAGTTTGCTACAGGATCGGTCTCAGATGGGCAAGTGGCACCTGATATGGCTATGTTCCTTGAGCAACTTGCAGCACGAGTGAATGAAGCTGAAGAAGCGCGCACTGTAGCAGAAACTAAATTGGTTCATATGGAAAATGATTTAAGAAGTATGCGTAGTAATTATGAGGAACAGATTGTTTGCTCAGAAGGGCTTTTGGAAGCAGCACAGGAAGAAAATAAAAAACTCGCATCTAGTGTTTCTCAAATGGGAAGAGAAAAAGAAAGTCTTACTGCTTCTAGTCGAGCTTTGGAAGATGCAATTCAGCAAAATACTACGGAAATAGTACGGTTGACGGCTGAAGTTGCAAAGCAGAAAGATGAACTTGTAAAGCAGGCTGGATTGGTACAAGAACACATGCAAACAATTCAAGAACTACAAGTGTTTAAGGATCAATCAGAACAAGGAAACAAGGAAAGAGAACGTCTTGCTAAAAGAGTACAAGAACTGGAAGCAGTGCTTCATGAAAGCTTGGCAGCTATTGCAAAGACTGACGGCCTTCAACAACAGGTTGATGAACTTGTTGCCGCAAATAAGCACAAGGATGAACAAATTGAAAGATTGCAAAAGGATCTTCAAGATTTTGCTGTAGCTTCACCTACGCGCAGTAGTAGCTTGCACGATTCAGTAGTAGCCGCTGGATCGTTGGGGGATGAATTGGGAGGAGCGCTTGCTGCTCAAGCTTCACATGCTGCTACGCAAGCTTTAGAGGCAAAAATAGCGGATCTACAAGGAACCATTGCTGGACTTCACGGAAAATTGGAAGCTGCTCAAAGGGAGCAACAATCAACGCGTGATTTGAATCAAACATTGCTGCAACAGATGGCAGGCACAACTGGTCTGAATAGCAAACTCGAATCTGAAAAACGTGTACTGACTGCTCAAATTGAAGAAATAAAACGTGCAAGTGCCTCAGAAAAGGCAACTTACATTGCTCAGGCGCAAGCAAGTGTTGCCGCTCAGTTGCGTGTCATTCAGGATATGAAAACTGAAAAAGCTCGGATTGAAGAGGTAATGAGAGCGCTTACTGTCTCTGCTGATGAAACTTCTCGAAGAGTTGCGGCTTTAGAGAAAGAATTAGCAACAGTAACTGCAGAAAGAGATAGAATTAAAAGAGAGCTAACTGAAAGCACTTCAGCAAAAGCAGATTTACAAGCATCTTTTGCACAATCTGAGCGTTCTCTTGCGGCAGCAAAGCTTGAGATACAAAGATTAAACGTCACCGATGGAGAAAACAAGCGTGCGATAGCTGCTTTGAATTCAACTGGTGGGGATAATGCAAAACTGCAAACTGAAATTGCCGGACTTCAAGCAAGAATCGCGACGATACAAACCGAGTTAAGAGTAGCTCAAGATGCGACTCAGCGAGCTGAAGTTTCTGCAAGAGCTCTTCGGTTAGAGGCGCAACAAGAAAAAGCACAAGCTAAAAAACATTCTGATGCTTTTACAAGGGAACGGCAAGCAAATGAAGTGTATCTTGGAGATATTACTCAGCTAAGAAGGCAACTAAGTGAACAGGCTGCTACATCTACTTCGCTCGTTGATAGCATTCAAGAGGAAAAAGATCGAATTGCTGGAGAGCTTGCAGTTGCCCAACGTAGACTGACAGAGCAAGGACAGCAATTGAGAGAAAGGATTAGAGATCTAGAACAAAGGTATCACGGGCTTACTGCCGACAATACAGGTCTTCAGGCACGAGTGAGAGAGGCTAATGATCTTCTTGATAGAAATAGACGAGAAATGGCCGTACTAGAGACACTGCGTATACGTATCAGTACTTTCTCCCAAGATCCACAGTTTGCCCAGAAAGCAAAAAATATCCTGGATAATATTGATGTACGAATCCGTCTACTTGAGTCACAGGGTCGTGACAAGCAGGGGGAATTGGATAAAGCAAGCCAACAGAGCGGAAGAAGTTTGTTAGGGCGCGCTCTGAGTGTACTTGGTGGTGCAACAGCGCAAGGGCCGCAAGATCTTCCATTTGCTGCTGCTTCAGCACTTTTTCAGGGAGCTGGTGTGGTGATGCAAGGTGCAGCGCAAAGAAGGCACGAATCCCAGCTTGCAATGCTTAGGCAAGAAGCAGAGGCGCTTAGGAGTGAAAGAGAAGTATTTGAGACAACAAAAGAAGTTGTGCAGGTCGCTCAAGCGATGCATCAACAGGTACAACAACAGGTACGACGTGCATAAAATTTCTCTCCATGAGAAAAAGCAAAAGGGAACGGAGAAATTCGTTCCCTTTTTTAATTGCCATTTTTCTTAAGACGCTCTGGTTGAATGATGCCACCGGACATCACCAAAGCCATTGCTTCCTGCGTGGTCAGATCAATTTCGGTAAAATCATCGGCAGTGATTGCAATGAAAAAACCATTGGTAGGGTTGGGGGTCATCGGTACAAAAATGGAATAGTACGTCTCGTGCTTGTTGGCAGGGGTAAGTTGGGATGAAAATTCACTGGTTAAAAAACCGATGCTGTAGATTCCCTTGCGTGGAAACTCGACCAACACGATTTTTTTAAACGTTGGATTATCACTCGGGGAAAATGCCTCCACAAGCTGTTTGATACTCAGATAAATCGGGCGTACCAGAGGAATCTTTGAAAAGAGTATTTCAAAAAAATCGAGCATGGAACGCAGAACAAACGATTTAAGAAAGAGCCCTGCGAGTATGATGATGGTAAGGACAACTAAGAACTCATGGTGGGGAATAACATCCAGATACGGAATACCCAATCCTTGGAGTGGGGAAAGAAGCGATTTTAAAAGTGAGAACGAAAACGAAAAGATGCCAATGGTCAAACAGAGTGGCAGGAGTGTAAAAAATCCATCGATAAATACGTTCCAGAAGGCGTTGACTGTTTTTTTAAGATACGTGTGCAGATGGCTGCGGCGTTTTTTTT
>CAZRXF010000001.1:0-182495 GCA_964604015.1 uncultured Pseudomonadota bacterium | reverse complement strand
TAGAGAAAAAGAAGGCGTGTTAGTGTTTGACAAAACGATGGAGTCCTATTACATTAAGGTGCGACATGTGGTTTACCCGAAGTAGTGGGTCATTCATGAGGCAAAAGGTTCAATAAATATGAAAATAACAGAAGTTAAAATCTATCCGGCAAAAGAAAGTGGCACACGTCTTAAAGCGTATGCGACGATTGTCTTTGAGAATGCCTTTATCGTCCGTGATTTGAAAGTCATCGAAGGGGAAAAAGGTCTTTTTGTTTCTATGCCTTCACGTCGTAGAAAAGACGGATCCTTCCGTGACATTGCTCACCCACTCAACGGTGAAATGCGTAAACACATCGAAGAAAGCATCATTAACGAATACAGATCGCTTGAAAAATCAGGCAGATTGAACGCTGTTGGTGGTGACTCCGACGATTATTCTTACGATAATCATTAAAAAATTTAGTTGGGGCGTCGCCAAGCGGTAAGGCACCGGGTTTTGGTCCCGGCACCGGAGGTTCGAATCCTTCCGCCCCAGCCATGTAAATTAACCGGCATCCGTGCCGGTTTTTTTGCGCCTATTTTTCCCTAAAATTCTCTTCTGAGGAGCTTAACTATCTTTTTACCTCCTTGACAAAGCAACTCTATTTGTTAATATTCAAATAGAAAATATCAAAATAGAAATGGAGATAGAGATGGTTAAAAATGGAGTATTTTTACTTCTTGGGTTTTTATTGAGTGGATGTAATAGTTTGCAAGCAGCAGGGGTATTTCGAGGAGTTTCAGTTGAGAGCATTACAAGGTTGTATGCGAAAATTGGGCGAGTGTTTTCTACGAATTTACGACTCTATAGTGGTTATTCATTAGATCAACAGCAGGCTGAAGAAACAAAGAAGCTTCTTAAAAAATTGGAAAAGGTAAAACCATTTAAAGTACATGCAGATGGCCGACCGCATATTGTTTTTGATTCTGCGTTGTCATTTGGATCAACAACCTGTGATGTGTTGAGTGATGCTGTTGAAAAAGCAAAAATAAAAGAAACTATTTTCGTTGGACTTGACTCTGCTTACTTAGGTGGCATGGCGGCAAAGAAAGTTGTGGGGGGGCAGCTTGTTATCTGCAATGAATTACTAAAAACCATTTTAAATGGAAAACGTTACCAACGATTACCCTTCAATTTTGATCATGCGCTTGCCGTTTTTTACCATGAACTTGGGCACATTTATCATCAACATGGGGATTTGCATGAAGAAATGGCACTTTCTTTTTCTCCTATAGACTGTGCCTATAGAAAAAGACTTGGAGAATACCAAGCAGATGAATTTGTAGTACAGGTAGGGGGCGAGTTTTTGGGAGAAAAACTTAAAGAGTTTTTACGACATTATGAAGAAAGCCGCGTAAAGCAACTTGTAAGGATGCTTTTTTCTTTTGACCAAGACGATCGTTTTGCTTCGCATCCATTGCCTCAGGATCGAGTGGCACATCTGACAAAAGTCATAAAGCAGCTGAAAACGAAAAAATAAAAGACGACATTTGCGAATAAAAAAGACCGACGTGAAAGTGGCGGTCTTTTTTATTTGTAGAAATTACTATTGGGTCAAGGGATTCTGTACGAAAGTTCGTGGATTGTAAAAAATTTCAGAAGGCTACCTTCCTTTATGTTCTGCGTGGTACTGATCAACGAGACTTCTGATTGCGTCGACGATTAGCTCGGGTTCTGACCAGACAATAGTATGCCCACTTTTTTGTGCAATGATATGGGTGCTGTTGCTTGATTTAGTTGCAAGATCATTTTGCAGAAGGCTCCATACTTCAAGATGCGCTTTGGTTAGATAGGGCCAGAACTTTTCAGGGTCTGTTTTTTCATCGATGATCTTTCCACGGCTGATAACAATGAGCGGCTTATCAGAAAACATATTTTGTGCCTGTTTTGCTGCATCATGGCTTTCAGCGATGTGGCGCATTTCTTGCCCTCGAGTATAAACCCCCTGTGGTGACAGCAATCGTGCAACAAATGGCTTTTTTATCTCAGGGGGAATGCATCCCCAGGCATTCTTTGCAAGTGAGCGTAGGTACACCGCCCTGATTCCGGTAAAATTTGAGAGCGTTTCCATGCCGTGGGCGTTTAAAAATTCGTGCCATCTGCGATGAAAAGATGAAGGTAAAAGCGAATAAGAATCACGATTGAATTCCCCTGACTTTTCTATCATCAGTTCGTGCGATGAATCAACCAGAACAAGGGCGTATACATCATCAGGATAGGTGTTTGCGTAAAGTTGCATCAGCAGTCCGCCAAATGAGTGTCCCACAAGAATATACGGCTTTGGTGCATGGAGCGTTTCAAGCAATGTGTGAAGTTCTTGTACCATGTTGGGACTAATTCTTCGTAGGGGGCTTGGTTCACTCCACCCCAGTCCGGCACGGTCATAACTGTAGACATGAGCAAACTGGGCAACATCGCGTTGTACTAAGTCCCACACCAAAGAAAAGCAGGCAAATCCGGCTTCAAGAATAACTGAAGGGCTTCCTTGCCCTGATTCGATGACATGGAGTTTATAGCCGCCAATATCGACCATCGCGCCCGGAGCTGGGTGGCGCTTTGCTTGCCAGCTTGCATAAAGGCTCTGTACTGCCGTTTTACCAAGAAACAGAAAGATGCCGAATACAATGATGAGCATGAGATTTTTTTGAATCTTTTTGAAGTCCATGGTTTTTGAGCTCCTTTTATTTTTGTTTCTCTTTACCGTTATCAGAATGCAGAAAATAGGACGAGGAACGAAGCGTTTGGTATTTCAGTTCATTTTTAGAAATGCGAAATAAGTAAAAAATACACGCTAGTGCTACACTCGCTTTCTACATGAGATTTTTTATTTTTAGAGAGGATTTTTCGTATGAATCGTGTTTTGTACCTTGCATCAAGTTCTGAGATACGCCAATTGCTTTTAAAAGAGGCGCGTATTCCCTTTGAAGTGATTGGCCATGAAGCTGATGAAGAAGCGGCAGATCGTTCATTACCCTTTACAGAGCTTTTGCAGCAGATTGCATGGGATAAGATGGAGCGCGCCTGCTTGCGTCCAGGAGCTGTGGTAGGCGAGGAAATCTTTGTACTTTCGGCAGACACGATGGGCCATGACGCTCAGGGCGTGGTGCATGGAAAACCAAAAAATCGGGAAGATGCTATTTCCAAGATAAAAACGCTTGGTGAACGGGCGACAACTGCAACTGCGTATTGTCTTGATCGGAAAAAATGGAATGGGCAAGTATGGACGACCATTGCACGGTGTGAGCGGGTGGTAGAAGCGCGGTACCGATTTGAAATTCCTGATCGATGGATTGATAGCTACTTGGAACATTCCTGGGGCATGAAGGCTTCAGGCGCTATAGCTATTGAATTTTACGGTGCCCAATTTTTGCAATGGATTGATGGTTCGTATACTACCATCATGGGTTTGCCGATGTTTGAATTACGAGAAGATTTAGAGAAGCTTGGTTTTTTTTGGTGAGTGAGTGGAAAAGTTGCGCGGCCTTAGTTAACTAATACATTTCTCTCTGTCGTCCCCAGCGATGCGTAGCGAGCGTCGGGGATCCAGTCAATTGGTTAACAGTCTTCTCAAAGATTGCCGTACCACTCAGTTGATATCTCTTCCTCATTGGAAAATGACACAATAAGGAAATTGTTTCAGTCTTACTGGATCCCCGACGCTCACTAACGTATCGCTGGGGACGACGTACTAACGAAAAGAGCGTAGATCCTGGCAAGATTTAAGAGGATCAACAGAGAAAATGTTAGGGATTCCGATTCAAACAAATAAAAATGGTGCGCGTGAAAATCATGCGCACCACCATCTGTGTCTTAGCGTTTAATTGACTGCTGATTTTTTATCAGGCTTCCAGTTTTTAAGAAGCTCCTTGAAAAGAACTTCTTGCGGATTTTCCTGAGGATGTGTTTCAAAGCGATGCGATGCTTTTTCTACGCTCGATTGTATAATCGACTCGTCGTATTCTTTACTATCAAGATGATCGATTGCGGGCATCAGCTTTTTCTCGTTCATCGCCTTAAGTGCTTGTTCGCTAATGGCTTCCTGAAGAAGACTCTCAAGCAACGTGAGAAAATCAACGACGCTGTAATGCAAATCCTCATTAGTTGTAAGAACATTGTCCTTGGCTGCTTTTTGCATCTCCTCCTTCAATCCCTTGTGGAGTGCCTGTACAATGAGCTTTTTGAGTCTTTCTGGCTCGTTTTCCAACAGCCATTGCATGAGATAGAGAAGCTCGTAAGAAATAGTGAGCTGGTTATTGTTTACCATACTAGTACCTCCTCATCATCTTTGCCTTGCTAGTGTATGTTCTATGGTGCAGGGTTTTACGATTACTCATTTGAATGTACCACCTGTTACTCTTCGTAATCTATATCCCAATTGAATTCGGTCTGTTCATCTGTCGTCTGTTCGGCCTGTTGAGCTTGGGAGGAAAGTGTACTTTTAGTTTTTATTTTCGCAAGTTGCTGCAAGCTTGTTTTAACAACCTCTTTTTGGAGAGTTTCTTCTTTCTTCAAATCATCACTGGTTTCATCAAAAATGCGATTCATATCTTTTTGCATTTTTTTGATCTGTTTTTGGAGTTTAAGCACCATTTGCACACCGGCAAGGTTGATGCCCAATTTGTGAGTCAAATAGATGATCTGTTCAAGTCGATCAACATCTTCTTCAGAAAAAAGGCGCGTGTTACCTTCAGAGCGCTTTGGGGTAAGGAGCCCTTCACGCTCATAGAGCCGAATCGTTTGCTGGTGGACAGAGAACATCTTGGCCACAGCAGAGATAGAAAAAAAACCTTTACTTCGCTTCATGCGCTTTCCCGGGAAAAGTGATGTTTCTTGTTCCATAGCCATGCTCCTTTTTTAGCATCTGCAACGACATCTGGTAGTGTAGCACAGTTTTTTTTACAACGCATGCCAACTTTTGGCAAAGAAAGAGCTGTGCTTGGGCTTAACTGGCAGGATAATAAGCTCGTAAATAGCGGGTAAGTGAATCGGCGATTGCTGCAGGGAGAGCAAAAGACGCTTCTTTTTTTGTTGAAAATCCTTGCAGGAAGGTTTTTTCAAAGGAGTCTTTTTGTGCGTCATGGGCCTTTTGAGCTTGATCTAAGGCTGCGCGAGCGTTAGCAGTGGCACTTTCCCATGCACTGCAATCGGCCATGTCGTGCGCTGCCATACCAGCGTAGCAGCTTTGAAGATCCTGGTTAGCCTCGGTAAATTGTTGTTGTGCGGTTTGAAGATTTTTCCCTTCAGGGGATAGGTCGTAGGCAAGAGAAGCAAGATTTTGGAGGAGTGCTTCTTGTTGGTTTTGATTGGTCCCTGAACTGGTCAATTTCCAAAGATCAATGAGGACAAGGAGCTGGGCGACAGAGTACGAGGAGATAGCTCCTTTGATAAGATCTTGCTGTGGCTTAGAGAGCGTTCGAGTAAGAAAGGCGATAGCAGGAATTTGATCTGTCGGGAGGGGATCTGAAAGAGAGGCTTGCGCGGCAACGTTTGGTAAGGCTTTGACAATCAGTTTTACGATAACATCAGCACAGGTTGGAGCAAGTGCGTTTTGTTGTTCATTAGAAAGATCAAGTGAGGGCAAGTAGAAGAGCCGTTCTTGAAGGGGTGCTCGTTGTGCAAGTAGGTCGTTGATTCTGCCTTGAAAAAGATTGATGGCTGCAGGTTTGTTGTAATGAGCGTTTCTCTCTTCATATGCCCACCCATTGCTCCCTGCTGTATCTTGATGCACTTTTTGTAAGAGGGTTCGGTTTTCGGTAAGTTGAAAATTAATGCTCAAAATCTTCACCCATTCGTACACTTCACGAGGGCTTTGTTGTTCAAGAAAGGATACAAGATCAAATTTTGTATCAAGCGAGGTGTTGCCACAGTTGACAATGGTCTTCTTAATATTCTTTGCAAGCGGCGTTAGTTTTCTATCCGTCCAGAATGAAAAGGGCCACGAATCCATGATGCCCGCGTGGAGCATTGGTGAAAACAAAACGGTCACGAGTACAAACGCTATCTGATTTTTCTTCATACATTCTCCGTGATTACCTGAAACATTTTAATCACAAGAATTCTATGCCATTGGACAAGTCAAAATAAAGTAATAACCCGTGGTAGATCTTATTCCATTGCTATAGCGCCATGACGAGCCCGTGCATGAGCTGCTTGTCGTGCAAGCCCTTCACGCCTGGTAGCTCCTGTCAGCAGATCAATGAGATCTTGTCGTTTAAGGTCATAAGCAAGTCCGAGAGGAGATCGCTGTTCAAGGTTTTTTATGCTTGGACTTGCGCCTTGCGCGAGGAGCCTCTGCACTCTATTAAAGAGAGAATGGGGGGCGTGTTCTTCATGAAGTGGTAGAGCAGGTTGTGGAACGAACAAAAGACGTCCATATTTCCAGCCGCCTGCAGCTTGCCGACTTTGCTTGATTCTTTCCAGTTCTGCGTACAAAACACAGTGAAGCTGCGTGTTACCTTTTTCGTCTTGTGTATTTGGGTTGAAGCGCAGATCCTTCAATTGCCCTACCAAATCTTCTTCAGCAGGCCGTTTTCTGTTAGCACCGTTGAGGGTGAACGAGGAACTTAAAAAAGAAAAAAGGCATAAAAATACTGTGAAATTCATCGACGATCATCTCCCGATTGAGCTTGTGGCTTGAGGGGATTGAGTGCTTCTTTTATCTCGGGGGCAGTAACGTAGGCCATGAGTGTTTGAATGGAAACACCATTAATTTCTTGGTTGACATCAATTTCTTGTGAGCGAAGTTCTTTAATTCTTTCCACCAGCGGAGACGGTTCTTGTCCTCGTCGTGAATAGGCAGGCATGTCTTGTGCGAATGGGTAAGACCGTTCAGCTGGTGTGCTGTGTGGTTTGACTTGTACTCCTCTGCTTGCAAGGGCATCAGAAAGAAGTTTGTGTAGTTCTGCTGTAGCTGGCGAGCTAAAGGAGAATTGATCCTTCTTAGCTGGTTCGTATCCGTTTCCAGTAAACCAGACCTCATCGCGGTCACGCCATCCTGACCCTGCAGCTTGGTGATTTGCTGGGGCTCCTTTGTCACTAACAGGCCAATATGCAGCATCAAAAAATAATCCTATCTCGGGGGCTTGTGGCATTTTCCCTGCAGCGTGAGCGGCTGGCGCTAGAGCTGTACAGAGTATAAATATTTGTATTTTCATGGTGTCAGCTTCTCTCAATTTCAAAATTGTTACACATTAAATTTAACGTGGATCCAGTCACCGTCTTGCACCAGATAATTTTGGCCCTCGGTGCGCATTTTACCTGCTTCTTTGATGCCCTGTTCAGTCTTGTACTGAACGAGGTCTTTGTAGTTGTAGATTTCTGCGCAGATAAATCCTCGTTCAAGATCAGAATGAATTTCTCCTGCTGCTTGACGGATATTTCTTCCTTTCCTGAGTGGCCAAGCATGTGCTTCTTTTGGGCCCACGGTAAAAAAGGTAATGAGATCAAGTTCTTGGTAAGCACGGGCAATGATGGTCTCAAGACCGCGTGCTTTCATGTTGAGCATCTCCATGAGTTCGATGCGTTGCGCTTCTTCAAGCTGCGTAAGTTCATATTCGGTTCGTGCACAAATCGGGATGACACGTTCTTGTCCAAATTTTTTAATAAGTGCTTGGTAGGAACTGTTTTTTAGATAGGCATCTTCCATAAAATCTTGCTCGGCCAAGTTAGCGATCACTAGAAATTTTTTGGCTGTCAAAAGAGGAAGCATTTCAACACCAGCATTTTCAAAGACAGAACGCACCGTATCCAGATCTTGCCTGTTTAGCGCCTCAGCTATTTCGGTGAGGGCGGCCTGTTCTTTTTCGAGCGCCTTCTTTTCTGCCGGTTTGTTTTGTACGGCTTTAAATGACGCGGTGATTTTTGCTTGGCGTTTTTCGATTGAGTCAATGTCCTTGAGTCCCAATTCAGAAACAATGATGTCAAAATGATCAAGAGGATCGACTGGACCGTCTGCAGATTCAAAGCAACGAACGACGTGCAGGATAAGACCTACTTCACGGATATGGCTTAAAAACTGATTTCCTAAACCTTCACCTTGCGAGGCCCCTTTTACCAACCCTGCAATGTCCACAAACGACACGGTGGCAGGGATCAGTTTTTGAGAACCGTAGGCACGTGCCATGTCAGAAAGTCTTTGATCAGGGACTTCAGTGATAGCGTTATGTGGATCGATGGTACAAAATGGGTAGTTTTCTGCCGGAACTTGGGAATTAGTAAGAGCGTTAAAAAGGGTTGACTTACCAACATTAGGAAGTCCGACCAAGCCTGCCTTGATACTCATCGATTTTACCTTTGCTAGAACGGTGAAAAAATGCTTGCACTCAAGATTACCAGGTCATGGGAGGCATCGCAAATTACCCAAGCTCTTGGCAGGGCAGGCAAGGGGGGTGTACGATCAGGGTTGTTTATTAATTCTATTATTCAAGGAGTTGGGTATGGATTCAGGCTCAATGAGATTTGTCGGATCATTCATCCGCATCGTTACTGCAGTAGCTGCGATATGCGTGGGACTAGGGGCAATGGGAGTTAATGTGGAGGCGATGCTGCATCTTGAAAGCATCAGCGATGTTGTCCGATGTGCAGTAGGGCTATGCGGTGCTTACAGCTTGATCATGTGGATTCGTTCATGCTGCAGCGATTGCGGCTCTTGTAAAAAATAACAGTTCTAAAAAAAGGATAGTTTTATGATGGGATACGGACTTTTAAAAAGAGTTTCCTGGCTTGTTATCGCCCTTACCTCTGTGTGCATTGGTTTAAATGTGGTCGGAGTAAACGTTGAGATGATGTTGCATCTTGAAGGTTTTGATCAAATCATTCGCTACGCCGTGGGATGCCTCGGTGCAGGGAGCTTGGTAATGTTCTTTGTTGAACGTTCCATGGGCAACTGCTGCAAGAGCTAAAATCACTGAGTTTGGCCCCTGTGAGTAACGGGGGCTGAATGTTTCTGGGGGAGTTACAAAGAGGGCACTATGAAGTTTCTGAAAATTGGGCTGTTATTTCTTGTTGGTGTGGTGCAGGGGGCTGGTCGAGGTGGAGTAAGATTCGCTGAAGAACCAGAGGTGCTCGAAAAAACGGGTGAGGGTGTCAGACGGGATGACCAGGGACCGCGTTCAATTTTGGTAAAAGAGGGGGCGGCGCCAAGACAGAAAGGGGGCATCAGATTTAATGAAGCTTCTGTGGTAAAAGCTTTCCCTGCCAAACCTGCTCAAGAAGAGGCTTCTGTAGTTTCCCCTACCGACTCCGGTGATGGAGATCGTGCCCTGACAGAAAAGCAGGAAGCTGCCATTGGACGCATCGCCCAAGAGGATAGACCGCATAGGGATGAAGAAAGAAGATCTTATGATGTTGCATCACAAGATCGCATAGACGATGAAATGGCTCGTGTTAGGGTAGTTCTTGAACAAATAATGAGGGAGAATCCCCATGACGAAACTCGTATTAGAGAGGTCAAGGAGTATCTCACTGCACTTGCAAATGAAGCTGATTTTTTGAGGTTCGTTCAGTCATCTGAAAAATTTAAGGATGTACAATTTTCACAGTCAAAACTTGAAGACCTTTTCGTTGCCTTTGATTTTCCGGATATTTCTGATGCGGCTCTTAGGGAAATGGATAGGCATGAACTTTCAGTAATTACGGTTCTAGGAGGAGCAGAGGAAAAGTCAGTGGTGCGCAAAGCCGGACTTACCGGAGAACAAACTGCTGCTGTTACGAGTTATGTTGAGAGTAGAGCTTCAGCGGCAAAGAGCGTTCTGGAAAAGTTAATCCAGGAACAAGAAAAGGTTCCTCGCGAGCAAGCTGATGGCATTGCGAGAGTGTTGATTCAAGAGATAGGGGGAGCGTCAGGGATTGAGCTTCTTCTGAAAAAAATTGAACAGGGTGAAGATATTTCTGAGGATTTAGAAAAATGGACCAATTTCGCTCCACGTATCAAAGAAGTTAGAGAAGGGGGGTATCTTGATCCTATGCTTAGTATTCGGCTTGAACAAGAGCTTCTGGAAATCAATAAACTCAATTTCTCTCCTCTTGAAAAATTAAATGGGCTTTTACAAAAAAAAGAACCTGCAGATAAAGATTTTGAAGAGGCACTTTCTTTGAGCCTACAGTTTCCAAGAGCTATTACAGATCGGGTTCTTCAAAAGATGATGGAACAAAAAAACAGCATCAAAGATTCTGAAGAACGTGAACGAATCAGTAAGCAGGTGCTAGCGATGAAAGATCTTTTTACTCTGAGGGATTTGATTAAGGTAGCAGAGTCTGATCCGTCAAAACTTTTTGAAGCACTTAGTAAGGGTGAGAATGATCCATCATTAAGTGTGCTCGTGGGCTTGGATGCGCGAACGTCTTCTTTGGAAGAACTTTTTAAAAATGAGGATTTGCGAGCACAGTTGGAGGGGTATAAAGAAATGTCCCTCGACCTTACAAAAGCTGTGCATTTGGAAGCATTTCTTTTTCGTGACGACAGTTCGATGGGTAATACGATTGATCCTGAAAAACTAGCGAATGTTATGGTAACTGCGTTGGAAACGTCTGATGTTGTTACTGAGTTGGTGGCACAAAAAATTGAAAAAAGAGCAGGTGAGGTTATTGGTCTTCCTAAAGAAACGCAAACCTCACTCAGGCAAATGGCTTCTTACGCCCGATCGTTTGTCAAACTTCGCCAAGAGGTGCAGCAAGCGCTCCAGAATGGTGATATGGTTGCATTGCAAAAACTCCAGGATCAACTGCGTGATCTGTATGAAAGAACGTTTCAAGATAGTTTCCACGACACGGCAGCTGATATTTTGAGGGTTGGATTGCAAAAAATGACCAACCAAATTCTTGGACAAATGAAAGAAAAACTAGCAACTATGCAGGGTCTGATAACGCCTCCTTTAAAAGGGGTTGCTCTTGTGAAATACAAGTTCAAACGCTTTTTTACGTATGCACGAACGGCATTGCGAGGTAAGAGATTGAACTATGCCTCTGAAATGAAAGCCAATAAAGATGGCGGGTTTGGTCTTCAAACAGTTGCTTTCAATGCAAAAGCGCGTGTTCAAGGGTATGTAGAAACGGCAGGTGTAGAATTGAGAAAAGACAATCCTACACCACAGGTAATTGACGCTATTCATAACGAGTTTTCAGCCCTTGCAGGAATTCGAGACTTACGAGGAGTTGTTTCACCTAAAGAAGCAGAAAAATCTTTGAACTGGGCAGACGTAAATATGACAGATGATTCATTTATATTGAAAATGACCGCTCATACTGGTTCAGAACAGTACCGCAACTTAGCTCGCATGCTCCTGGAGAGAACCACTGCTTTAGGAGAAGAACATGATAGTGCTCAAAGAATAGCGGGTAAGATTTTTCCATTACCTGATGGTCGAGGGTGGCAATCTCCAACTTCTGAAGAAGCAGCGGTTATAAAAACATTGTTTGATGCATGGAGGAACAGTGTTATTGCATCTACAAAAAGAACAACGATTGAAAGTGTAAATCCTCAAGTAGATCTTACGGCCCTTCAGATACTTGCTGAATATCAAGGAGCGAGCCCTGCATTTGTAAGACTTTTACAAACCAAAGAAACAGCCCTCTATGCACTGCGTGCATTTTCTTATGAAAAAACAGTTCGCATGCCATTACAAGAAGCACAGCTTGCTTTCAAATTTGCACAGCAAGATGAAACACTTGAGCAGATGTTGAAAGCGTGGGAGTTGGTGGGTTCAGAAAAGTCTGGAGTTGCTGACGACCGTTCAGGGGCAGAAAAGGCTGCTCAAGACAAAGCTTCTATGAGTTCTGTGGAAGATGATTTACAGGGTGTTCAACATCTCAATGAGGAGAGTGTAGTGTGAACAGGGGAATAAAGTACGCCTTACTTGTTGTTGCGTGTGCTACTCAGGTACTTTCTTGCGCAACGTGGCCTGATCAAAGGTATGTGACAGCAACACAAAAAAAACTGAATGATTATCGGGCAGCACTCAAGCGGGTGCAGGAGTTTCGTGGAGAGTATAAACAGCATCCGCGTGAATTTTCACAAGCGCTTACCGCTTTGGAAACAACGCTCGTGGAAGCACAAGCTATTCAACAAGAACTGAAGGCACTTGAGGCAGTTGTCAGAAGTAAGGGTGCTTTTACCTGGCATCGTTTAAAGCGGTGGTTTGTCGTCAATACGCTTCCAAGTGACATTATCTTTATGCACCACGTACAAAGTGCTGAAAGTCCTGCATCGTATCGAGAAAGTGCCATCACGTTCTTTGAATCAGTACACGGTGTGACCAAAAAGATTGCTCAGGCGGGTATTGCAGCAATTCTCAATAAGCAACCACTGACCTATCAGCAACGCCTGCTTCTGCGCAAAGTGTACGCGGCGTGGCGTGAATCACTCGATGAGAAACTTGAAAAAAATCCGACCATGCAAGATTTACAACTTTTAGTTTCCATCAGAAATCACGAAAACCCAGAAGTCCGCGATCTCTTTAGGATTCCTCAATCGCGAGCGGCCATTTTTCAGGTCTTTACCACCAAAAAAGATGTGTCGGTTCCTTCAAAGGCAATCAGAAAGCTTCTTGACCAGATTCCTCATCGTGACCTGTACGACAAACTTAAGGATGGTAAGCGCCTGCTCAACTTCTATCAAGATAAGCTTGGTCAAGCTGAAGGTAGGCTTTGAGGTTCTTTGTTATTGCGCAATTACGAGACTGTTTTTTAGCCTTAAACCCGTTAAGCTTAAGCGAAAAAGTCTTCTCCAAGCGGAAAGGAGTATGGTACCCTTTTCTTAAGGCTATCAAACAAAGGAACAGGTCGTGAAAAAAAGAGTAGTAGTAAGAGCAAGTGTGCTGGTTATGCTGATGATAAGCGTATATGGTGCACAAAGTGCTGAGTCGCTTACTCGTTCTGAAGAGCGCTCTGCCCAAGATGAAGAACTTCGCATTCGTACATATCTTGCTCCGCTCAAACAGGCAAGTGAGGCCATTCAGGCACGACTCCTTGAGCTTGATACGCTTCTTAAACATGAAGCGTGGCAGGAAAAATTGACAGAAGAGGTTCTTGGGATGTACCAAAGTCTTGAACGGGCTCTCGATATTTTTCCGCTGATGTATCGAAAAGGTCTGCGTGAAGCAGAAAAAGCTTACAAAGATGATACAAAACTTTCTGCTCTTGTGGCTGAATACGCCGATTTTTACCGAAAAACTCCCCTGACTCATACAAATCGTGTGGTTGAGATGCTTAAAGAAGCTCACCAGCTATTCCGTGATGTACGGGTATTTCTCAAACATCGGCATGGAATGTTGGCCCCTCTTAATTTTGATAAATTGTCTTTTTATCAACAGGTGTCTCTTCCTGGATCTGCCGGATTAGAGAGGTATCTTCGAACAACTGCTAAAGAATTAGTTACGCAAGCACAGCACGTAGGCTTTATTTCTCAGGCTCCCAAACGGGTGACGCTTGCTGCTCCCGTGGTGGTGAAGTCATCGGAAGATCAAAAAGAACGAGAAATTGCGGTAGGGGAATCCCAAATCAAAGAGGCTTTTGAGCGGTTGGGGGAACAGAACGAGAGGCTTTTTAGACTGGGGCGACATATCGAAACCGTGCTGGGAAAAACCCGACTTACCGGAGAAGATCTCGAAATACTCCTACGGCTCTATCAAAATTTTTACTCTGTTTTGGTCTTCGAGCATGTGGAGGTTAAAAGAGAAGTTGATGCGGTTTCCGTATCGATTTTTGATAATCCGGGACTTTATGCTGCCAGAGATCATTTTTTTAGTGATTATGAGCGGTTTCACGGGAATTTTTCAAAACATATGGAACAGTTTCACAGGCAGGGACTTGCCGAGCTTGAGTTGCTTCAGAATGTGTTTAATTCGAGTGGCGAATGTGTAGAGGCCTATCTTGCGCGAAATCAGGGATTGGGTTTAGCAGGAGTGCTGCGAAAAATGGGGTTTTCTTGGGATGCTCTGTATGCAGAAGAATCGATAAAAAAGCTTATTCAGCTTTTGTTTTGGACCACTTCGTCGCATGTTGTGCAGGAGGCTGTCAGAGGAAAGGCATACGCTTTGCTTGAACAGATACAAATTGTAGCCCCAACAGATAGTATTCGTTGGGTTATTGAAACGATACAGACCTTCTGGCTGTGGAAGCAAAAACTGCATGACCAAGAATGCAAGGATGCTGCAAAGGGCGAATTACTACGGCTTAAGGCTAATGTTCACGTAGTTAAAACACCCTTCATCCGGTTTAAAGATCAGCTGTGTGCGTCTATTGATCAGCTTTTAGAAGGGGCTATGACATGATGTTTGTAAGACGACTTTTTCTGTTAGCTTTACTCTGGGGTTGGGTGGGAAGCGTGAGCGCGGGGGACGTGGTTGAACATGCTCCTGTTCTTGGGCCAGATGCACCATCGGTGCTTTCAAGCAGAAAGGAGTTGGTGCGTGTTGGGGTAAGAAGCGCCTTGGACGCGGGCGGACGGGCTGTCGGTGAGGCCGCAAAGGGAGCGGGGGATTTTTTAAAGCATCGTGTTACTACAAGAAGGAATCAAGTCCGTGGCCTTTTGGGAATGAAGCTTATTACTAAGCCTGTAGCTCCTGATCCTACCCTGAGCCATCTGACCGAAGACCAACGGGCTGCGATTGCACGAATTAAACAACAAAGTGCGCTTACTCACCATTTAGCAGAGGATGTTACGCCTGCTGATATTGCCTCGGATCAACAATTGCAGGAAACTTTGGAGAATAGAGTAGTAAGCCTTCTTATAAATAAAAAAAATTACAAACAACAGGTATTACCAAATCTGATTGCAGAACTGAAAGTGTTGCTTGATGCGTTGCAGAGGCTGCATGATCGTACACAAGCAGCGACTTTTGAGCCGGATACATTTGACGTAGAAGGACTTCGCACAGATTTGGGGGTTATGGAAAGGCTCGGAACTGCAGAGAAGCTCTATGGATTACTTACGAAAGGAAAGCACGACATAGCAAATCTTCGTTCGGCGGCCCTTTTGGGAGATGTACAACGAGGTCTTTTTTTTTCTTTCCCTGAGCTGCCTGAATTCCAACAGGCTGTGAATAGATTGGCGTATGGTTTATACAAGAAAATTTTTGTACCAGCATTTACAAAAGGAAGTTTTGAGCAAAAAACTGCAATTGCATTTATGAAGCTTTATGATGCTTATCTTAAAAACCCAATACAAGAAACATTGAGTGCGGCACGCACGATGTATCAGGAGGGGCCTCAAACGGCTCGACCGAAGAATTCTGGTGATTTTATTAATCCAGTCTATGATGTTATTCATCATGAAGATGGGAGCACTGAGCTGGTTCTTAAAAAGCAACCTTCTTCCTTACCTGACGAGCAGGTAGACGGTGTTTTACGTACGGTTTCTGAAATTATGAAAACCGTCCCTCTTACGGCTGAGGTACTTGATCAGGCTCGAACCGAAGTTGAGAAACTTACTTACAACACAGCCGTGTATAATGAATTGGTCAGTGCTTTTGAGCGCGTACTCCCTCCTTCCTTAGATTCATTGCAGCTTTTTGTAAAAGGGGTAAAAGCGGGAGATACCAGCTTCAATATGACGATTTCCCGTCTTAATGATACTGTTGAAGCGCTTCAAAGACTTGGAAATATACCGACAGTGTCAGATGAAGATCGCGCCACTCTTGCAAAATTACATATGGCTGAACAGGCATTGGGTCAAAATCTGCGTACAGCACAGGGTAGTATACAAGAAGCGCTTACCACGTTAGGGCAGAGTGATTCTGAGAGAACGCAAGAAACAGCCTCTGGTCTTCAAGATACAATGAATCGGCTCTTTAGTGATGCGGATAAAAAATTGAAAAATAATGATCCAGTTGGTGCGATACGAATGTTTACTAGTAGTTCTATTATGAGCCATCAGTTACAATGGCTTACAGAGGCGGTTGGAGATAATGCACAACTTAGCTCTCAATTAGAAAAAATAAAAGAGGCAATACGTGATTTAGGAAATCAAAAAGATGCATTTGTGCAACAGACGCCTTCATTGGTAGCCATACAGCAGCGTAGTAAACTTCAGCAAACAGTTATGCAACAAATGGAAGCATTTGGTTCTTCAACACAAGCAGGAGTTAAGGAATTAGAGCAATTTCTTAAAAAAGCTGGTGTTGCTTCTTTTCTGGCACCAGAGCTTGGTCGATTGAGCACGGGGGTAGATACGGCAATTTTTGAGGCACAGCAGGCGGCTCGAAAAGATCCATTACAAGCGGCACAAGGTCTCATAAAAGCACTTGCTCAGTTGCGCATTGGATTTGAACGGGCGTATGCAGCTAAGATGCAAGGTCCTGATAGTGAGCTTGCGATAAAAAAATATCGTGTGCAGGGCGTGATCGAGAGTGAGCTTGCTGCGTTACAAGCAAAAGAGGCGGCAGCGCAAAGTGCAGCCCTTGCAAGCCCCAAGCAGGGAATTTCTGGTAAAGGCAGCAAGCAAGGTACGGCGGCGACTGCTGCTGCACCTTTCCATTCTGATACAGGAACACCAACAATACCTGAAAAACCTGAGCTTTCTGAAGAGGATGCAGCGAAACTAGCAGCCGTTGACGAGCAACTTTCCCCTATCAAAGAAGGCTACGCCCATGTTAAGGCGCAGATGGTCAAATTCCAGCAACTGTTAGAAACGAAACTATTTGATGATACCGCTTTTGAAGCGGTACTTGCACAGTACAAACAGTTGCAGACGGATGTTAGTGCGCTTCCTCTTGAATCTCAAAAGTTGCTTGGACTTGCACGTACCACGTATAAACAAGATCTAGTTGTTGCTCCCGTCATTGAGAACTATGCAAGCATGGTGAGTTACATGACGCATAGTCTTGTTCCTTACCAAGGATTGCTATTCAAACTTATGTCTGTACGTGAAGTATTTGATACGGCGCAGTCAATTTTGATGCGAGCAAGTAAAGGGCCCCAACAAGCGACATCCGTGTGGAGAACAGCAGAATCTTTAAGGACGCTTTCTCAATTTTCGGCAGGGTCTTTTGAAAACATCACACAATTTGTTGACACAAAGGCGGTAAGCTTGTTACGAGAACTTGGTGATACTGGGTTGGATCTTGAAAAACCAGCCCCCCTACCGGTGACCGCAAGCCGACCACGACCAGCCCTAACGCAGGAGCAGGTGGAGAAAGCGGGGAAAACGCTCGAGAGAATAGAGACGATGGTGGATGGAATCAGCGTTAGTAGGCGAATGGAGCGAATCACCACCACTCTCTCCCAAAAACCTCTTCGTGTTGACGACCTCAAATCAGCCTACACTCTTTACAACACCTTCCAGAAAGAAGTGCCAGAACAATTTGCTGGATACAAACAACAGGTTGATGCTGTTTGGAGTGGTAACGCAGCTGCTGGTGCCGGTGAGTTTTTCGATCAAATCCGTGCACAAATTTCTCAACAAGAAGCAATCAGAAAACAACTAGCAAAACTTAGGGCTGATTACGAGGTCGGACTAAAACAGTTAAAAGCATATAACCTTGAAGCTGTTCCTGAAATTCTTCAGGCGTTCAATGATGCTGATGTTGCAACAAGCTCTATCCCGAGAATTGAGTCAGCTCCTGCAGAGAGCGGGTTACGGGCAAGGGTGAGTTCTTTGCTTGGATGGAGTAAACCGGCGGCTCAACCTGTGCCTTCTGGTCCTGCCGTTAATCTTGATACGCTGGGAGGGTTGTTCTTCTGGCAATCTGGGGCTTCTGAAATGGAAGAGATGGTCAGAGGGGTCACTGAGACATTCTTACAAGACGCGGTACTTAAAGCTCCCGTGCGGTATAAAAATGCGGGATTGATGCTTGATTATGGACGAGAACTTTTGGGGATGGAAAAAGTTGTTGGCAAATTGCTTGGGGTATGGAGCGGTCAAAAGGAGGTAGAGATTGAAACGGCTCAGGCAGCTCTTACAAAGCTTGAACAACTAGAGGTTAAAACAGAACGTATTACGCCACCTCTACCAAAGACATTTATGGAACCATTTTTAAAGCGGTTACGTATACAGAAGAGCAAGCTTCAATCGGCGCTTCTGGCTCCCGAGGATTTGCTGACGCAACTTACGACATGGCAGCAAACGTTTGTTACGGGCTTTGCAGATGAGGTTAAAGATTCAGCAAGCCTTCCAACGGTTAAAAAGGGACTTGGAAAGCTCATTGGGCAAATAGAGCAAAACATTATTTTATTAAAAAGATATCCGCTTGATCGCATGAGTGATCAATCATTTGCCCAGGCGGTTGCTCAGGTATCGCAAGAAGTTGATCGGATGAGGGTATTTCTTAATGCATCGCCTGTTTGGGATGTGATTCCTGAGCTTGGTCAGGCTGAATTTGCCTTACGTAATTTAGAGGCGGCTAAAAGTACTGTTGCGCGTGCTCAAACATGGGGAGTAGGTCGTGACCTTAATCTTAATTTCTCAGCGTCGGAATATGAACTTACAAAACTTCTGTTTTTTAAAGATGCTACATTCCCTGCTATCCAGGCAACGGTGAAGGCGCGAGCATTACAAGATCTTGAAGAAGCATTAAGAGCACCGGAGGTTTTGACACCTGAGCAAATGACGTATGACCGAATGATTGTAGACGATTATAAGCAGCTTCAAATGTATCATCAGCAGGTTCAGCAGGTGCTTCAGACTGGTACGGCTGAGGACATTCAAGCTTTACAGCAAGGGTTACAAAGTTTTTATGATGGGCTCATTAGTAGGTACCACAATCAAGGATTCCCTGACCATGTGGTTGATTATAAAAATCATGTACTTGATGAAGTGCGTGAAGACCAGGCAGCCCTTGCTGGACGAGTTCGGGAGTTGCAACAGGTGGTGCCAGAGCCTGTGGTTGAACATCATGATGAGCCGGTACCAAGTGGAGCAGCAAGTAGTGGAGATGGAGGTTCTTTTGTAACGGCGCAAGAGGTAGCAGAACAAGAATTAGAACAGTTTAAGGAAGCGTTACCAGTAGAAATGCAGGCACTTGTTGAGAAAGCTCGTGTGTCTTTTGCAACGATGAAGACAGTTGCAGGAAAGCTCGTGGATAATCCAAATACGATTGATAGCATCGGGTTGGCTGAGCAACTCTTACGTGCGGTTGAGACGTATGAACAAGCATTGCCACTAATGGTTCAAGAAAATAGTACCTTAGCAAGTGAGATTGCGGATCTTAAGATTCTTCTTAAGTATGTCATCAATCGTCAAAAAATGACTGTGGTTACATCATTGCAGGGTGCGTATGAAAGTTTTAGATCAAGTTGGGGTACTGCGGTGTATCCGAAGGCGACATCTGCTTTTGTAGCACGTGCGCAGGAATTGCTGACCCCACATAAGGGGGAGAATGTACAAGGGTCGACGTCCAATGAATTTCTACAAAACGCTCAAATGGCATTGAGTAAGAGCGCTAAAAATAGTAAGGGGTTCTTTGATGTACTTCAAGCAGAACAAGAAAAATTGCAAGGCGAATTTGATGCCGGACAGTACGCAACGGAGTTTAGTCGTATGAAAAACGATCCCGAGTCAGGCATTGGGCAAGCGTTTGCAGATCATGAGGGTGGTGTTCTACAGAGTGCTATTGCTGCTGTTGACATTCAATTAGCAAGGCTTGAAAAATCGTATATGGTCGCAGTGTTTGATACTCTTACTTCTGATCAGCAAGCTGCATTCAAAGCGCATAATGAATCGTTGTATTTTGCGCTGCGTGCTCAAGATCTTAAGGACAGAGCAACGGCCTATATTTTTGCCATTCATGCCAATTTGTCGCTTGATTCCTCCACGATAACGCGAGCAAAACTGGGACAGTATGTTCATGAGGTTCATCAATATCGTGCGATGTGTGAAGGTCTTTATAGTGAACTTAAAGTTGCTCAAAGTGTTAACGGAGCGTTTAAGGCATACGATCTTCTTGCTCCTTTGTACGCACGATTATCGGATATAGAACAAGCATTTGAGTTAGTTCGTAAAGATAAAGTGACGGATGCTATATCGTTCTGGAAGCGG
This sequence comes from uncultured Pseudomonadota bacterium, assembly GCA_964604015.1. GTDB lineage: Bacteria > Babelota > Babeliae > Babelales > CAIQNR01 > CANNBR01. The sequence goes on along the minus strand of CAZRXF010000001.1, from coordinate 162,504 downwards.
TTATCAGTTTATTTTGATCCTTATTATCATCCGGATTATGGGTTTCCGATAATACATCTTTCTGATAGTAATCAGCAATTTTTAAGGCGTCCTGCATACTATCTTCAAAGTCAGATAGTCCCAACACAACGTGGTATTCGAGGAGCTCAAGAAAGAGCTAGTGACCTTGAAACAAGGACGCAAGAGCTGTTACGGCAAGTTCAGAAAGGGCGCATGACAACATATGACGTTAGTTTTGAGCTGGCTAACTTAGGGGATGAGTTAAAACAAATTCGGGCGGTTTCTGATCCATATGAAACGATCTACAAAACCTACAATGTCATTATATCGACAAATCCAGCACTTGGCAGGGAAGCGTTAAGAGCGTTTGAAAAGGGATCTAATGGCGCTCCGCTTTCAAATGAACAGGTCCTGACGTTTATGGCGCAGGTTTTGAGTGTACCAGGTTCTCTCTTTATTCCGCCGTCAGGCATTATCGATACTCCACGGGAGGAATTGCTGGCTCGTCTTGTTGCTACAGGAAAAACGAGGGATACAGAAGTTAATGGACAATTAGTGAAGGCAGATCCACGGTATCGTGATCTTATGTTTGTGCTTGATAATCCGCTTGCATGGGATTTAGAAAGAATGAAATTAGAAGGTAGATCCGTTCCTATTGATTATAAGGAACTACAAAAGGGTTACGAACAGATTCTGGCAACGTACCCTCAGTACACGGTGACTTCTACGCTTGGAAATATAGAGGGGCTTTTAGTGAAGATACAAAAGGCGGCCGCTCAGAATGAAGCAGCTCAAGCTGCTTTGGCAGGAGAAACTTCTGTTTAGTTAGTTTGTGCTACTAAAAAAACCGGCCCTGTTACGGACCGGTTTTAAAGTTACGTACTACTCTGATCGTTACTCAGTAATTTCAGCATCAATGGTGTCGCTGTCCTGTTTTGGTTGAGCATCTGCGTGTTGCGTACCACCTTGTGCTTGTTCAGCTTGTTTTTCTTTATACAGCTGTTCAGCTACTTTGTGTGATGCTTGCATCAGATCGTTTGCTGCTTTTTCAAGTTCTTCTGGGTTGTTTTCATGCTCTTTGAGTTTTTCTTTTGCTGTTGCAATAGCAGCTTTTACTTTTTCAGCTTCATCTTGTGCAATTTTATCAGCGTTCTGAGTCAAGGTGCGTTCGATATCGTGAATCAGCCCGTCAAGCTTGTTGCGTTTTTCTGCGATATCTTTTGTGCGCTTGTCTTCAGCTTCATGCTCTTGTGCGTCTTTTACCATTTTTTCGATTTCTTGTTCAGAAAGGCCGCTTGAGCTGGTAATGGTGATGTGTTGCACTTTTCCAGTTCCCTTGTCCTTTGCCGTAACGTTTACAATACCGTTTGCATCGATATCAAAGGTTACTTCAATTTGAGGAACACCGCGTGGGGCAGAAGGAATACCATCAAGTTTGAATTGACCCAACACTTTGTTATCACGTGCCATTTGGCGTTCGCCTTGGAAAACAGAGATATCAACGGCAGGTTGATTGTCTTCAGCGGTTGAAAACACCTGAGAACGCTTGGTTGGGATAGTGGTATTGCGTTCAATCATTTTGGTAAACACGCCACCCATGGTTTCAATACCCAGAGAGAGGGGAGTTACGTCAAGCAACAGGACATCGGTAACGTCACCAGCAAGAACACCACCTTGAATAGCAGCACCGAGGGAAACAACTTCATCAGGGTTTACTGATTTTGAAGGTTCTTTGCCAAAAAAATCTTTGACCAATTGCTGTACTTTAGGGATACGAGTCGATCCACCAACCAAGATAACTTCCTTGATGTCATCTTTAGAAAGGCCTGCGTCTTGCATTGCCTTTTTGCAAGGTTCAAGAAGACGGTCAAAAATATCTGCGCAGAGGCTTTCAAGTTTTGGACGGGAAAGCTTAACGCTTAAATGTTTAGGACCCGTTGCATCTGCTGTGATATAGGGAAGGTTGATTTCGGTTTCATGCAACGTAGAAAGTTCGCATTTTGCTTTTTCAGCAGCTTCTTTAAGGCGTTGAAGAGCCATTTTGTCTTTTCGTAGATCGATGCCGTTAGTTTTCTGGAATTCTGCTACGAGAAAATCGATGATTCGTTGATCAATATCGTCACCACCAAGATGGGTGTCACCGTTGGTTGAGCGGACTTCGATAACCCCATCGTTAATTTCTAGAATAGAGACGTCAAAGGTTCCACCACCGAAGTCAAAAACGGCCAAGGTGCCCTGTTTCTTTTTATCTTGTCCGTAAGCAAGTGCGGCAGCTGTTGGTTCGTTAATGATGCGTTTTACGTCAAGTCCAGCGATTTTTCCAGCGTCCTTGGTAGCTTGTCGTTGCGAGTCGTTAAAGTAAGCAGGAACGGTGATGACTGCTTCAGTGATTGTCTCGCCAATATAGTCTTCAGCGACTTGTTTGAGATTACTCAAGATGGCTGCAGAGATTTCCTGAGGAGTGTACCCTTTTCCTTGAGCAATGATTTCCACGTCTCCGTTTGATCGTTTTGCGATCTTGTAGGGTAGGTTTTTTGATTCATTGATGACTTCGTCATATTTGTGTCCGATGAAGCGTTTAGCAGAAAAAATGGTATTTTCCGGGTTGGTAACCGCTTGGCGTTTTGCCAGAGTTCCCACGAGCCTATTTCCATCTTTATCAAACGCCACGATAGAAGGGGTCGTGTTGTTTCCTTCCTTATTTGGGATTACTTTGGCGGTTCCGCCTTCCATGAAGGAGACAACTGAGTTTGTTGTTCCAAGATCAATGCCGATTATTTTTTTAGCCATGATAGTCCTTATTTTAGTGAAGATTTTGTCATATTACTTTAGTGTATTCGGCTAAGATTTTATACGTCTTATGTGTCAATGTAAAGCTCATTTTTTATAATATATAAAATATCTGAGCATTTCGCCGCGTGGAACGGTAAAATTAAAGCATGGGTCGTATAACTTACAGAATGAGAAAGTTTAGAGGTTTTTTTATGAATTTTGCTCATCTGGAGATCTTATTTTGTAATAGGAGACGATTTTGCCTTGAGTGTATTTTAGAAAGGTTAAAGCCTGTTTTTGGTTATTAACGGGAGCTTTTTATTCCTTTCTTTTTTTCGGTCTAGCCCTTGGTATCGACACGGCGCGCGAATTTTCAGACTCCATCTGCACCCCTTCTCCCCTTATTGGCTGACGAAGTATCCCTGCCGGGGTCGAGGGGCTTGCTTACGTCTTTTCAAAAGGACTATTTTAACCCTATTTTCCCGAGTCACCCTCCATACCTCTCTATACTAATCGGTATCATTCATATGTAGACAGACACGTAGACAGAGTGGAATGACGACGAGGGAAGATAAGTGAGAAGATAGATACTAGGTAAACAGATAGGTATGCAGAAGAGAGCTAAGACAAGAGAGGTTAGAACAGTAAGAAGACATAAAGGGACAGAGACACAGAAAGAACACGTAAACGTAAGGATCTAAACCGTACCAATTGCACGTATACAGAAACAGAGAAAGTACTCTTACGTAGGTACGCGGTAGAGAAAGAATAAAACTGATTCTCTTTCTTCTCTTATTAAGTAAGAAAAGTTAAAACACAAAAAGGTAAAAGGGGGCCCGCGTAGTTTTCAGGGACATTTTTTTAAGCAGAAAGCTGACGTGCTTTTAGACAAAGAGAGCTGCAAAGAGTGCGGCAAGGCAAGAGAGCAAAACAAGGGTCGTAAAGAAGGAAGGAAGCTGCACGCGAAAATCTTTTTTTGCATAATACACCATAATGAGAGCGCACATAATACGCGCCACATGAGCAGCAGATACAAAGAAGACTAGGGATACAAAAGAGTACGCATACAACAGCGCTAGGGCTCCGTATGCCAAGACGTAAGGGAAATAGGAAAAGAAGAGCTCTTTGTAACACAACTTCACCTCAAGAACGCGTGCATAAGGCGATAGAATGATCTCAAGGGTTGTCCCTGTCGCAATAAAAAGAAAGAGGAATGCTGAGGTGGCTGGAACATCGGTGTAGTTCTTAAAAAAGAGAACTATCCCTACACAAAGAAGCGGCATGCACAAGACAAAGACCGTCTTGAAGATCATCTTGAAAGCCAGTCTAATCTGTGAAATACGCTTATCCGTTACTTCCACGTAGGAAAGAAGCGCCGTATCAGCAATACCGATGGTTTGAAGGGCGATGCGCTGGAAGAAAATAGCAGCATCATTCGTGACCTTAAAGATGTTGCCGATGGCTTGCCCTTGTATCGAAGTAATGAAAGGAAAGAGGAAATTGCGTTCTGAGAGGGATTGAAAGATGGCGATGACCCACATGACAAGAGAATGTTTGATGAAGGCTCTGACTGAAAGGCGTTTCTCAAGGTGCTGTGTAGGGGGGATGAGCGTGGCACGATACAAAGAAGGGAGCAAGATAAGAGAAGAGATGATGATGCCACAATTGCTTAAAAGTTTTGCAAAGAAAAGGAAGGAAACAACCGCATCAGGGCGCCCTGATGAAAAAGCAAGATATGAGAACGAGATGATCATTTCTATGAGCAAGAAGAGTGCTTGTATGAGATTGAACTGTTTCTGCCAGAAATGTGCGTGATAAATAAGAAGGAAAAGAGAACACAAGCCTTCTGTTGCAAAAATACCCAGGATAAGCGGCAGAAAGGGAAGATCGGGAGAAACCCACGAAAGTACTTTTATAAGAAGAGGGATCCCAAGCAACAGTATGGAAGATTTGAACAATAAAAGAACGATGATAAAGGCGCGGTGAAAGGAGTAGTCCTTACTAAAAACAGGCGCAAAACGGGGGATAGATTTTTTAAATCCACAGTTGATCCAAAGAAGGAAGATGAAAATGACGCTATTTGCGGTTGCCCATTGCGAGAAGTAAACACTTGGCAAAATACGGTATAGGACAAACGTGAGAGCGACAAAGCAAACTTTATAAAGAATATAAAAGAGGGCATTCCAGTTGATGGCTGTGGTAAATGCTTTGAAAAAACGATTCGTGTTGTCCGTCGTGTGCGTTACCATGACAGCCCCCTTGAAAACCCTCTGTGAATCACGTTATTGCTTAGAAAGTAGTGTGTTCGTTTGATTGATCAATGTTTGTTGGAGAGCTGTAAATGATGTAGTTGCAGCTTCTGGTGTAATGGCTTCCTTCTTTAATTGTGAAAGTAGCGAAAGCACGTTGGAGTCTGATGTTTGAACACCGTTATATTCTTTGTAAAGAAGATCATACGAGGTAAACCATGATTGTTGTTGTACGTCAGTAACTGATAACGTTCCGTCATAGATTTTCCTGAAAGCCTGCGTACAGACGGGAAATGCAGCGGGTGCAGCATTAACAGATTTTGAAGAAGGAGATGATGGAGAAGTATTTGAAGCACACAAAGAAGAAGGTAACAAAGTTATAACGAATAATAATCCCTGACATTTTTTCATACTGCTCCTTTATTTTAAACCAAACCAAGGAAACCATCATAACGGTCAGTGCACATCTTGTAAACCTTACACATCAAGAAAGCAAGCGTCCGATAACTAATTTCCTGCATCATTCCAAACATTTTCCAGCAACCAGCAGAATTTCATGTTGTAGTTTTACAAAAAAACCCTATTAGAAAAAGAAGTCGATACCTGTTTTTTATATCGTCCAAAACAAGCTCCTAGTGGGCGTATTTTGAAAAAATCAAAAATGACAAAAGTTTTTTGCCGCGACAATTAAATGGGTTACCTGTATCAAGAAAGCTGTTTATTTGCTATCGTTGCAACCGCCCTTGAAAAGAGGCTCCAGATGCCAATTTTGAAGAGTAGATGCGGAGCGAGAGGAAGATAAAGAAGGAAAATCTCATAAAAATGCAGGTAAAAACAAGAACAAAAAATGGTAACTTCAGGAGGAAAAGAAGATAGCAAATGACGCATGTGATTACGTTACCAAGAGCAAGAAACATGATCTGCTCTTGCAAAAGAAAGAATTTTTCATACAACATGAAGATACTTTCAAGCAGGTGAATAAAGAAAAAGAAAATAAGAAGCTTCCAGGTAACATGGTCCAGTACGCTATATCCGAACGAAGTTGCTAATGAGCGTCCCTTGAAAAAAAATAAAAATCCGAACACAAGTGTAAGTGATGAAAAAAGGGTAAGGACTAATGAAAAAGCTTTATGATGAGCAACAAGTGAAAGTTTTTTTATTCTGCTAAATAATGCCTCTGCAGGAGGAAGAGTTATCTTTTGAATGAAAAAGGTGCAAGCATGTGTCAGATAATTTGCGAAGGTTAAAACACCTGCTTCTCTAAACCCACCATGAATTGCAAAAAGGGGAACTAGGAAATTGCTGGAAAAAAATGCCCGACTTAACTGATTAATAAGGACAGCGCCTCTAAGAAATATAAATGACAAAGAGATAAGAGGAAGAGAGGTCGTATGCGCAAAAGGAAGTGTCCGATAATAAACTTTTAAGATACACACACATAAAAAACAAAACACGGTTGACCACACAATAAATGGAATCATAAAAAGTGGTATCGAAAACGGAATGCCCGCCATGTAACAACCCCATACGGTTCCTGAGTAGAGTCCGATCTGAAGGACCTCAAAAAGGGCAGTCTGTTTATTATGAAAACCAAGATACAACAATTGCTTCAAAATTTTCTTGGTTGCTTCAACCAGAACAAACAGCCCCACAAGAAAGAGTGACCATCCTGAAAAAGAAAAAAAAGTTCGACCGCTTATAAAAAAAATGATGCCGATCAGACCAACGGTCCCGACCATAAGGCACAGGTGTGGCACAAGTTTGCCAAAAATAAATTTTTTAAAATCCTGTTTTGTTGCAGTAAACCGTTCAAAAAAAGGAAGAAGTCCTCCATCAAATCCTGCCACAAGAACGGTTACCCCCAAGTAACAGGCAGCAAGAAGTGCTCCTATTTTCCCATACAAACTTCGATCGCAATACCAAAAAAGTCCACACTGATGAAGCATAAAAATTACTTGATAGCCAATCGATTCAACGACGTTCCATTTCACCGCCCGAAAGAACTTTTCCTTATAATTTTTAAAAAAATATTCTTCAGTCTGTTTACCCGGCTCAGCGCTATTTGCTAGGCTACGGACATCTTTTTGCATTATTGGTCCTTGTTTTTAAAAAGGAGAGACACTATGAAAGACGAGTATAACACACCTTCCAACAACTCTTACCTCATCACACATCTCTATGCCTATCTTCCAATCCTTCTTCCTTGTGCTGCTCTGACCAAATGAGTCTGATGTAAATAATGTAGTATATGCTATACTCCTACAATGCATGAGCGTTACTCAACAAGTCTTGTAGGGGTCACTGAGAAAGGGAATCACTATGTTCTCGCTCAACGATAAAGTGGTCTATCCGGGACACGGAGTTGCGTCGATTTGTCGCGTCTTTGAACGAAACGTGGGCAATCAGGCGATGGTTTTTTATGAACTCAAATTTTCAAACAAAGATATGACCATCATGATACCAAGGGACAAAGTTGAAGAGGTTGGCGTTCGACCACTCAGCTCGAGTTCTTCAATCAGCACCATGCTTGAAACCCTGGGACAGCCGGCCCGTCACATTAAATCTGCTGAATCAGGCGCAAGTAACTGGAACAAGAGAAACAAAGATTATCAATCAAAGTTGCGTACTGGGTCACTCAAAGATATTTCCGATATTTACCGCGATCTTAAACACATTTCCCGTTACAAGGAACTTTCGTTTGGTGAAAAGAGCCTTCTTATTAAAACAGAAGCTCTTCTTGTTGAGGAAATATCAGCGGCAGAGCGCCTCGATGAAGATAAGGCAATGGAGCGCCTTCGTTCTTACCTCGTTCCTTCCTTGGCTATAACGTCTTCAAGCTCCTCAGTCATCTAGCTTCTTTTAAAATAATTGAGAGTTGATCGCGATTGCCCGATCAACTCTCAATTATTTATTGAAAAATACCAGCTCTTTTTACTACGGTTGAAACTGTTTGTCTTTAAAAGGAGACCTTCTAGTGAACAAGAAAAAGCATGTATTTGTCCTTATTTTTTCCCTAGCCATTGTGCTAACAATAAAGTTCTCACACCTCAACGCTATGGTTAGGATAACCCCAGAAACTCAACCTGCAGTCTTTGCAAGTTACGTCCAAGCAATCAATCTTACAGGCCTTCTTGACCACACCTTTCATGGTATTGGGTATGCAACCCTGAACATTGATAGATTTGCTGATAGGGCACACGGGATCGCAGTTCAATCTGATGGCAAAGTAGTCGTTGTTGGAGGAACAAATCTCAATATTGGAGGAGGAAGAACAGGCGTCTTCCTCACCGCCCGCTACAACACTGATGGTTCTCTAGATCCCTCATTTGGAAATGGACTTGGATACGTTACAACAAGTTTTAGTGGACCTGGTACTGCCGATTTTGCCACTGCTATTGCTATCCAATCAGATGGCAAACTTGTTGTCGCAGGACAAACAAATCGTGGACTTAACGGTTTTCCCCCCGTAGGATCATTTGCCATCGTACGGTATAATCCCGACGGATCCCCTGACGCCACCTTTGGACCTGCTCAGAACGGAACGGTCACAAGGAACCTCTCAGGTAATGTAGATGGAGCGACCAGTGTTGTCATTCAACCTGACGGTAAAATTTTACTTGGAGGATTTACAAACATTCTTGCCTTTGCACTAGTAGGCGGACAAGGAAAGGCTGCACTTCTTCGATACAATGCAGATGGCTCGGAAGATGATAGTTTTGGACCTGACGGTAATGGAGCTTTCTCTGTAAGCATTTCGGGTAACAATAAGACCGATATTGCAAACAGCGTTCTCTTACAACCTGACAGAAAAATTATTGCCATCGGAGCAACTAATATATCAGGGGCAGGAGGAACTGGTTCCTTTCTTGTCATGAGGCTTACTCAAGAAGGCATTCTTGACTCAACATTCGGACCAGACAAAACAGGCATTGTACAGACACACATCTCATCAAACACCGTTGGATATGCTGATGGCGCAGCTTCAGGGGTCCTCCAACCCGATGGAAAAATTGTGGCAGTAGGATCAACCAACACCCAAGGCACAGGAATACCAATCGGAGATGTATGTTTGGTGCGCTATACTTCGAATGGCACTCTCGACGCCTCGTTTGGGCAGGGTGGAATTGTAACGACAAATATTTCTGGTAACGGTTACCTTGATTATGCAAATGCAGCAGTTCTTCAATTAGATGCCTTTATCGTCGTCGCAGGTGCCACAAATGAAAGAGGAACTGCTGGAGCTCCTGGATCAATTCTTGTTTTGCGCTATACCCCAGAGGGGACTCTTGATCCTTCATTTGGCCCACAAGGAATTGGGTATGTTACCACGCAAATTTCAAATCCCCCTCTTTATGATGCCGGTTATGGTGTTACTCTTGCCGCAAATGGCAGCATTCTAGTTGCTGGGCAAACGAACGTAGGAGCAGGAGCAGGGGGCGCTCCTGCAGAAGGGGACTTTACCACGCTTCGTTACATCAATCCTTTCACCCCGGCTACCTTTACCTCCTCTTATGGTGGAGTAGGGTTCTTATAAAAGAGGATTCCTCGTGAAAAAGAAAAAAAACACACTAACTTCCATTTTTTCATTGGTCATTCTGTTAACAATAAGCTTCTTACGCCTCAGTGCTATGGTTAGAATCACCCCAGAGACTCCGCCTGCGGTTTTTGCAAGTTATGTACAAGCGATTAACCTTGCAGGTCTTCTTGACCACACATTTAATGGCATTGGGTATGCAACACTCAATATCTCTGGCAAGGCGGATGGTTGCTATGCATTAGCACTACAATCAGATGGGAAAATTGTAACAGTAGGAGAACTGAATATTAACGGTGCTGGTGGCCCTCCACCTACCGGACTTTTTGCTACACTGCGATACAACACTGACGGCACTCTTGATCATTCTTTTGGTAATAACCTTGGCTATGTTACAACAAGCCTTAGTGGCGCCGGTTACATTGATGGTGCCAATGGTGTAGCAATACAGTCCAATGGGAAAATCGTGGTTGTAGGATCAACCAACATTTACGATGCCGCTCCTAACATTGGATATTTTGGTGTAGTACGTTACAACTCTGATGGTTCTTTTGATACTTCATTTGGACCAAGCAAAAATGGAATAGTCACCAAAAATTTTTCTGGACGCATTGACGGAGCAACAAGTGTCGTTATTCAGCCTGATGGGAAGATTTTAGTTGGTGGTTTCACAAACATCTATCAGGGAGGTTTGGGAACAGGCGATGCTACCTTAATTCGATATAATTCAGATGGTACACCAGACAACAATTTTGGTCCCAATGGGGATGGCACTTTTTCCATAAATATCTCAGGGGTAGGACAAGTTGACTCCATTCAAGCACTTCTTCTCCAACCTGATGGTAAAATTATTGCTATCGGTGGAACTAATGTAACAGCAAGAGGAATAGCTATTGGTTCGTTTCTGATTATGCGCTTTTCTCAAGACGGCCATCTTGATAAGACTTTTGGACCAAGTCAAACAGGAATCGTTACAACACACATTTCACCCAATGTTGTTGGTTACATAGATGAAGCTTTTGCTGGAGTATTACAACCTGATGGAAAAATCATAGCAGCAGGGGTAGTCAATATTGATCAGGGGGGAGGACCCGTTATTGGTTATGTTGGCTTGGTACGTTACAATTCAGACGGCACCATTGATCATGCATTTGGACAAAATGGCATTGTAACAACGAATATATCCGGAATAGGGTACGTTGATGGTGCCTACAGCGTAACGCTCCAACTTGATAATTCCATTGTAGTAGCCGGCTCTACAAATATCTGGGGTGTTGGTGGAGTGGGAAGTTCTATCCTTATTTTGCGCTACACATCAGAAGGAAGACTTGATTCCTCATATGGACCAAATGGAACTGGATACACTATCACTCACATCTCAAGACCACCTCTGAGCGATGCTGGACATGCAGTCGCACTCACACCAAGCGGGGACATTGTAGTTGTAGGACAAACTAACATAGACGCCGGATTTGGAGGAGCTCCTACAGCAGGAGACTTTCTCACTCTTCGTTATATCAATCCTTTCACCCCGACTACCTTTACCTCCTCTTATGGTGGAGTAGGATTTTTGTAAAATAAAGCTCGTTTGAAGGAACAGCGACATCTAGGTACACTGGTAATACATAATCAAGCAAAAATCAAAGCCGGAAACTAGGATGTCGCACAAACCATCTCTTATTTTTATCTATGGACCAACAGGAGTCGGAAAGTCTGACTATGCTGTTGCTCTTGCACAATCGCTTCCTATTGAAATCGTTAATTGCGACGTGGGCCAATTTTATACTCCTCTTTCTATTGGCACAGCAAAACCAGACTGGAAACAGGAGCCAGTACCCCACCATCTTTTTGATATTCTGAATGAGGCATGCGATTACACCGTAGTTGAGTATAAAAAAGCACTCCTTACCACCTGTCATGATATTTGGAAAAGAGGAAAGATCCCGGTTGTTGTTGGTGGATCAGGTTTTTATCTCAAATCACTTTTCTTTCCCCCGCACGAAGAATGTGTAACATCAGCTGAACCATCGGCAGACTACGCCCATGAAAAAACAGGGTCATTATGGGAACGGCTTCTTGTAGCCAACCCTGAGCGAGCCAAGGCTATTCATCCCCATGATCGGTATCGAATTGAACGAGCGCTTACCATGACTGCATTACATAGACCCTCAGCCTTATCTATTTTGGAGTACGAAGAACCTGACTTTTCCTACCTGATTTTTTGCCTTACCCGTACAAGAGAAAATCTCTATCGACGTATTAATGATAGAACAAAAAAAATGATCGAAGGCGGATGGATCAAGGAGGTTGAACGACTTGAAGAACCGTGGGGAGCTTTCTTAAAACGAAAAAAATTAATAGGCTATGACGTTATCGTAAAGGCTCTTGAACAACAGTGTGAAGATCCGGAAGTGTTGATACCTGTGATAGCACAAAAAACAAGACACTATGCAAAACGACAAATGACTTTTTGGCGTATGCTTAAAAAAGCACTTGAGCCGCACTGCAAAACTCCAGATGCCCTTCACGAAATCCTACTTGATGATGATACAGAAGCATCATTCAATAAAGTAAAAGAGGTAGTTATGAAGTTTCTTACATCACTTCGGGAAAGAGGTTCCCTATGAAATCCTGGCTCACAAAAATACAACATTCCCTAGGCATTGTACTCAAACATAAAGACGATCAGGTGGGTCTGTTTATTCCCCATCGTCAAGCAAGTTGGCTTTTTTCTCTCCTTCTTATACTAGGCTTTGTCTGCTTTATCTTAGGGTATTTCTGGGGACACAGGCGTGCCATACAGCGATTTGTCGCCAAAATTGAAGAAGAGTCATTTGCTGACCGCATAAACTATGCTCTCTATACTATGAACGACCGCGATATGAGCGAGTTCGAACAAGAAGATACGTCCGACACTTCAGAATCAACGGCAACAGAAGATATCAACGGGGGCGAAGAACAAGAAGAAAATGGAGAAGATGAAGCAAGCAACACTGAAAAACAAGTCCCTGAGGATGCACTAGAATCTTCCAAACAAAAAGAACAGGTAAAAACAGAAGTGACATCGGCCCAACCGACCACGGTATTTGTTGCTCCCCTTGCAGGGTTTGGTACACTGCTTGCTGCTACTCAGTTTGCACAGCGAGTGAAAATTTTCGACCCACAAGTTGCTGTACAAAAGCGGGAAAGTAAGACAAAGCGTGGCCGAGCGGTAACCTGGTACCAAGTAACCACTGGGGAATTTGAAAGCAAGCAAGATTTACAAAAAATTACGAGTACAATCCAACAAAGAGAGCACATCAAAACGATAGACATTATCGAAAAAAGAAAGGGTTAAAGTAACATGGCGATCATTATATCATTACGAAAAGCTATAAAAGGGACGGCGGGCAGAATTTTTATGGGGTTTCTGTTCCTTGCCATGTTTGGTGGGCTTGGTCTTTCACGCGTGCTTCTCAAATATCTTAAAGGTGGGTCTATCGATGGCATTGCTGAAGTAAATGGAGTAGAAATCTCCCGACAGCTCTTTCAAAAGGCTGTTGCACAAGAAGACCGTAAGCTTTCTCAAATTCGTCAACACTATGGAAAGAATGCGGATCTCTATATGAAAATGATGGGTGTGAGTTCCGACCCGCAACTTGGTGCGCTCAACACATTGGTGCATGCCGAACTTATGGAACAATTTGCTGATTCTTTGAGTGTTCATGTTGCGCATGGTTACCTTGAAGCACGGCTTGCCGACCCTCGCTTCTTGCTTGAAGAAGCAGGAGAGCTACTCCCTCAAGAAGTTTTTACAAAGCAAGGAACACTCGACACCTTTGCAGCACTTGAATTTCTTAAAGGAACAGGGCAAATGCCACTCCTTGAAAAAATGATGAAAGAAAAGCTCACAAAACAGTTTGCCATCTTGATGCTTCAATCCGGGTTCTTTGTGCCATCTTATGATATTCGACAAATGTACATTGAGCGTAAGTTGGCAAAAAAATTCTCCTATCAAACGTTCTCTTTTGATCTGTTTTTCGCAGCTGAAAAAACAAAGGGTGCCACAGATAAGCAACTGAAAGCATTCTTTGACGAACAAAATAAACTTGCCCGTCGCTACTGGACTCCCGAAAAACGTGATGCTTCTATCTGGACGTTCACCCCAGCTGACTATGGTATCACTCTTGAAGAATCAGAATTAGAAGCTTTCTACAATAAGAACAAATCAACTCGTTTCATAAAAGAACCAGTGCAGGTTCAGGTACGAGAAATAATCCTGAATGATGTTGAAAACAAGGGATTAAAGGCACTTGCTCAAGAAGCGACAGAAATTTATGCACAACTTGCACAAGATCCAACGCAATTTGAAAAACTTGCTAAAGAACATTCCATGAACAAAAAAACTGCATCACGTGGTGGGCTTGGTGACTTTTTCAAACGCGGAACACACGAAAAAGAATATGAAAAAGCAGCCTTCAAATTGAAACAGGATGGAGAAGTCTCTCCCGTTGTTCCTGTCGAAAAAGGGTTCATTATTCTGCAACGTGTAGCGCGCAAGGATGCATCGTTTCAATCATTTGAAAGCGCAAAAGAAGAGATCAAAAAGATCTTGTTTGAGCAAAAGTTCAAAACCGAATTTACCAAACTTGCAACACAGCTTTCTCGTCAGGAAACACCACACGAAGCACGTGACACTTTTGTAGCAACCCACAATGGTACAAAAACTACCATGCGCCAAGTTAAGCGTGAAACAGAAGATCCGCTTGAACAACGTCTTTTTGCCCTAAGAAATGAAGGCGACTTCACAGCATTCATAGCAAATGGAAAAGGCATTATTCTCCAACTTGATGGAAAAACCAAAACAGAACAGGCTCCCTTTGAATCGGTTAAGGCAAAAGTCGCAAATGATTTTTATGAAGACCAGGCAACAAAAGCTCTTGAAGCTGCGGTAAAACAGGCAAAGTCTAGCGTTCTTAAGACGGGCACCTTTACTCCGGTTGATGGAGGAAAAATAAGCTCAACACAGTTTATTACTATGGATGATGAAAACGGCATGAAAGCACTCTTTGATGTTGGATTCCCTCAAGAAAGTATGGGACTTGACTGGAAGGGTGCAGTTCTTGCCTCATTTTCCGCAAAAAGCGGGGTTGTGGTAAGGCTTGATGACATTGAAGAAGTCAAAGAAAGCGATTTCACTGAGAAACGCCCGGAGCTCCTAAAAGCGATTTTTGAGCGCAGCAACTCCATTTTCTCCCATGCCTTTATTGCGTCTTTATTCAGAACTGCTACAATAAAAGTCGATGATTCAATATCCCGTGTGAAAGACCTAGTATGAAACCAAAGACAACGCAACAGACTTCTGATTCGGCGGTAAGGCAGAAGGAGGGTGCTGAAAACCGTGATGTTTCAGCCAAACAAAAAGCTCTTGAAGTTACGTTCGCTCAGATAGATAAGCAGTACGGCAAAGGGGCGGTTATGCTCCTCGGTCAATCTGCGGGTAGCACGGTTGAGGTTGTTTCCTCGGGGTCCATTCTTCTTGACCAAGCGTTGGGAGTTGGTGGCTATCCTATAGGAAGAATCATAGAAATTTATGGACCTGAAGCTTCTGGTAAAACAACACTGGCACTTCAGGCAATTGCCCAGTCTCAAAGAAATGGCGGCATTTGCGCGTTCATTGATGCGGAACACGCACTTGACCCTGAGCACGCAGCCAAGTTGGGTATCAACGTAAACGAACTCATTATTTCACAACCTGATTATGGTGAGCAGGCGCTCGATATTGTTGAGATGCTTGTTCGATCAGGGGCAATAGACATCATCGTTGTTGATTCTGTTGCCGCACTTGTTCCAAAGGCTGAACTTGAAGGGGAAATGGGTGATACGCACGTTGGGCTTCAGGCTCGACTGATGTCGCAGGCTTTACGAAAATTAACCCCTATCGTTCACAAATCGAAGGCTATCTTGATCTTTATCAACCAGATTCGCCACACCATTGGCGGTATGGCGTTTGCAAATAAAGAAACAACCACCGGTGGAAATGCGCTTAAATTTTACGCTTCCGTTCGGCTTGATGTTCGAAGAATTGCAAGTTTGAAAAAAGACGAAGTCCACATAGGAAACAGAGTCGCAATCAAAGTTGCAAAGAACAAGGTTGCAGCTCCTTTCAAGCGCATTGAAGTTGACCTTCTTTTCAATGAGGGGATCAGTCGAGAGCTTGACCTTCTTGATGCGGCACTTTTTTACGGAGTGGTAACCCAGTCCGGTTCATGGTTTGCTTATGAGGGGAATAAGATGGCTCAAGGTAGAGAGCAAGTCCTTCACTATCTTAAACAAGAGAAAGATGTTGCCGGGTCGATTAGAACAAAGGTTCAATCGGCAATTGCTGGGGCAGTATAGGTATCGTCATGAAAAATCAAAAAGCAGAAGAGATCTATGGTTTTTAGAGGAAATGATCCGTCAAAAGAGAGCCCTACAACAAACAAGGCTACTCAACAACTCATCAACGAAGGTATTCGTGCTCCGCAGGTTCAGCTTATCACAGCTGACGGGACGAATATTGGAGTAGTTTCGAGGATGGAAGCGCTTACACAAGCAAGGAGCGCGGGTCTTGACCTGGTAATGCTTGCAGAAAGTGGAGCTCTTGGCGTTCCGGTGGTCAAAATTTTGGATCACGGAAAAGAACTGTATAAAACCAAGAAAAAGCAAACTGAAGCTAAGAAAAATCAAAAAGTTATTCTTGTAAAAGAAATAAAAATTCGTCCAAAAATTGGCGAGCATGATTATGAGCGGAAGATCAGTCAAGCAATCGAATTCTTGAAAGAAGGAAATCGGCTTAAGATCACAGTTCAATTTCATGGACGTGAGGTTGCCTTCAAAGCAGAGCAAGGCGGCCAGTTATTTGATAAAATAAACCGCAGTTTTCAAGCGCATGGCTTGTCCGACAAGCTCGGAGAAGAAAAAGAAGCAAATGCCGGGAAAACGTGGTCTAAAATGTTTTTTTTGAAGAAGTGATAGGTGGAACACAATGCCAAAAGTAAAAACAAATTCTGCTGCAAAAAAACGCTTTAAACGCGTTGGTAAAAACAAGATTAAGCGTGCTTGCGCATTGCGACGTCACATTTTGACAAAGAAAACGCGCAAGAAAAAGCGACAGCTACGTCAGGGTGGTTATATTGCTGACGTGAACGTAAAAGAAATCAGTCTCTTACTTCCTTACTGGTAAATGGATAAAACATGACAAGAGTTAAACGCGGTATAGCGACAAAAAAAAGACACAAAAAGTTACTCAAGCAAACTAAGGGTTACTGGGGTCAGCGCGGCAATATTTTTAGACGCGCTAAGGAGACGTTGCTTCGTGCAATGGCATTCGCATTCGTTGGTAGAAAACTGAAAAAACGTTCTACTCGTGCGCTTTTCATCACCCGTATCAATGCGGCAGTTAAGCCACTTGGGCTTTCGTACTCTGTGTTCACCTACGGTCTTAAAAAAGCAAATGTTGTTCTTAACAGAAAGATGCTCAGCCAGCTTGCTATTTTTGAACCACAAGGCTTTTCAAAGATCGTCGATCTTGCAAGACAGGCTCGTTCTTGACATTAAAACTGGCTTCTCAGTAGAATCTCAACTCAGCACGTAGATAACAAAAAGAGGGAGAGAAGCGTGGAAATGATAGCCATACTCGAGAAGAAGATCGAAAGCCTCATTGAATTGTTGCGCACGTTGAAGGAAGAAAACGCCACACTCGAGAATCAAAACGTGCAGTTAGAATCAAAGGCAAAGCAGTTAGAGGAGCAGATCGTCCGTCTTGAACGTTCGTTGCTGAATGAAAACAAGCAATTTGAACAAAAACTAACGGTTACCGAGAAAGCAGTCAGTGAGTTACTCAAAAGCATCGACGAACTCATTGAAAGTGAAAGATGAGTTCACGATGGCTAAGAACAGGGTAAAGGTCTCTATCTGTGATGTTCCTTACACACTGGTAGGGGACGAGGATGATTCTCATGTTTTTCGTGCTGCTGCTTACGTTGATTCTGCAATGCGCGCCATCCTTGATGCGGGAGTTGCAGAGCGAGAGAGGGTTGCTGTTCTAGTAGCCCTTCAACTGGCAAGCAAGATGTTGAAAGATGAAGCATCTGAGGGAATGCAGCAGGAAGAAATTCAACGTCTTTTGGAAAAGGTGGAGCGGGAAATGAGGCTCCTTGTTTGACTTTTTGACCTATCATTTTTACGGTTATTTTCCTCAGTGCGTGCCAGGAAAACGCACAGATGTAACGTTGCGCATAAAACTAAGTAGGTTGAAGATCGCAGCGCATAGAAATAGGAAAGACCAATGTTATTAGGAATAGGTGAAGTTCTTCTTGGGCTTGTGGGGATTGCACTAGCCCTGGTAATGCTCATGTACGCCAAGAAAAAATTGGCGGATGCGAATGCGTTGCTGGCTTCCGTCGAAGAAAAGCACAGAAGTGCAAAACGAGAAATAGAAACGGAACGAAAAGAAGCGCTTTTAAAAGTCAAAGACGAGATTTATAAACGACGCACTGAGTTTGAAGCTGAGATTAAGCGTGATCGCATTGAACTCGATCGCCAACAATCAAAGATCCAATCCAAAGAAGACACGCTCGATAAAAAAGAAGAGCAACTTGATGATCTCAAGCGAGAACTCCAGGAGAAAGAGCGCAAGCTCAATCGAATGAGCGAGCTTATGCACTCAAATGAGGAAAAGCTCAAATCACTCTACACAGAGCTGATCACCAAGCTGGAAAATATCGGTGGCTTGAGCAAAGACCAAGCAAAGAAAGAACTTGCCGATATCTTATACGCTGAAGTGAATCTTTCTAATCAAAAATGGATCCAAAAGGTTGAAGAAGAAACACGTCAAACGGCAAAAGAAAAATCTATACAAATCGTCGTAAGCGCCATGCAGCGCTACACCATCGATCAAGTAACGCCGAACGCATCCAGTGTAGTGCACCTTCCAAAGGAAGAAATGAAAGGGCGCATCATTGGAAAAGAAGGGCGCAACATCAAGTCGCTTGAAATGGCAACGGGGATGGAATTTGTTATTGGTGAAACACCGGAAGTAATTACCATTTCTGGCTTTAACCCGATACGACGAGAAATAGCGCGCCGTACCCTTGAAAAATTGATTCTTGATGGTCGTATCAATCCAACACGTATTGAAGAAACGGTTGCTTACTACGAAAAAGAAATCGAAGAAGCAATTGAAGAATACGGAAAGCAGGCAATCCTTGAATGCAATATCCAAGGCATTCACCCTGAAATCGTAACCTTGCTGGGTAAGCTCTATTTTAGAACATCATTCTCTCAAAATGTCCTCGATCACAGTAAAGAAGTCGGTATGTTTGCCCGTATGATTGCAGAAGAACTCGGTCTAAACGGTGAAATAGCAATGCGCGCTGGTCTTTTACATGATATTGGAAAAGCCGTAACTGCAGAGGTTGAAGGACCGCATGCTATCATCGGTGGCGATATTGCAAAACGCTGTGGAGAAAGCCCTCTTGTGGTAAACGCAATTGCGGCTCACCATGAAGAAGTTCCCTTCCTTTCTATTTATGCCCCGATTGTAGTGATTGCCGATACCATCTCAGCATCACGTCCTGGTGCACGTAGAGAAACACTCACTGCATACATCAAACGGCTTGAAAAACTCGAAGACATTGCAAATAGCTTTGGCGGAGTTAAAAAAGCCTATGCGTTGCAAGCAGGTAGGGAAGTCCGCGTCATTGTTGAGGAGGACCTTCTTGACGATGAAAAAGCAGGAATCTTGGCGCGTGACATTGCAAAACGCATTGAAGACGAAATGTCTTTCCCCGGACAAATTAAAGTTAACGTTATCCGAGAAAAACGTTCGATTGAATACGCTCGATAAAAAGGAGAGCTTATGAGTCAGGTGCTACGCGTACTGATGCTTGGTGATCTGATTGGTAGGACGGGTAGAGCTCTTTTTGCCCGTCACAGTACCGCAATCAGAGCCGATCATGCTGTTGATGCAATCATAGTAAACGGAGAAAACAGCACCGATTCAGGATGCGGCATCACCCCCGAAGACGCCTTGTTTTTAAGAAAGAACGGAGCAGATATCGTCACTGGTGGTAACCACAGCTGGGATGAAAAAAGCATTTTTCCGTACCTTGATGCACATACAGACGTTATTCGCCCTGCAAATTTTCCCGCTTCTTGTCCTGGTAAGGGGATGACCTTTTTTTCCTGTAAGGGATACACCATCGGAGTCATGAATCTCATGGGTCGCGTCTTCATGGATCCTGTCCTTGATTGTCCTTTTTACGAAGCAGAAAAGCTGCTCAAAGAAAGCGCTGCCATTACCCCCATCATGTTTGTCGACTTTCATGCAGAAGCTACTTCAGAAAAATTGGGTCTCGCGTACTTTTTAGAAGGGAAAGTAACCGCTGTTGTTGGAACGCACACCCATACGCTTACCAGTGATGCGCGAATTTTACCTGGTGGAACAGCATATATCACTGACCTTGGTATGTCAGGCTCAACTCACTCTCTTATTGGTTTTGAACTAGAACCGTTTGTCCAAGGATTTGTCACGCGAATGCCACATCACGGCGAAGTAGTAGTCACAGCACCTTACCACATGACAGGAGCAATCATCACGGTCGATCCAGTAACCGGTAAGGCACTTGCCATCGAACCTTTTATAAAAACAGATGCAGAACAATTGGGGGACCTCTCATGAGCAGTGTCATACGTGTTTTGCTGCTAGGAGATCTGGTAGGCAGACCAGGAAGAGATCTTTTTGCACGTCATGTCGAACACCTACGCTCTGAATACCAACTTGATGCAATCATCATCAATGGAGAAAACTGCGCTGATGGAAAAGGAATCACTCCTGCAATCGCACAATTTTTGCACAATCACGGTGTTACAGTCATCACCTCGGGCAATCACATCTTTGATAAGAAAGATATTTTTGAGTATCTCAATCAATCAGAAACTATCCTCAGACCGGCAAACTACCCTGATGCATGCCCCGGAAAAGGCATGACATTTTTTTCCTGCAAAGGAGTTACTGTCGGGGTCATGAACCTGATGGGACGCCTTTTTATGCCCGTACAGATTAACTGTCCCTTTCAAAAAGCACTCGATCTTCTTGAAGAAGCAAAAAAAGTTACTCCGCTCATGTTTGTTGATTTTCATGCAGAAACGAATGCCGAAAAAGTTGCTTTAGCAGCGTACCTTGATGGGAAAGTAACGGCGGTCGTAGGAACCCACACACATGTACAAACAGCCGATGCACGAATACTTCCTAACGGAACTGCCTATATCAGCGACCTTGGGATGGCAGGATCTCTCAATTCTATGATTGGCGCAACAAAAGAAGGATTCTTGAATCGCTTTCTTACCCAGATGCCAACACGATATCAGGGTGCAACTGACGCTCCCTATGTCTTGAGTGGAGCAGTTATCACCGCTGACACAGCCACAGGAAAAGCGTTATCCATCGAACCGGTGTACGTTGTTGATAATGATCCGCTGTAGACACATGCTCTAGAGGTTTCATATACTAAGAGAATTCGCTTTCCCTGTGTGTAATGAAAGGTTAAAAAGTGATAGATCTCATTTGTATGTATGTCCTCTTAGCAAGTGTGTTCACTATTGGAAAAAGAGCACTCATGCACACTGCACCATTCTTTCTTACCGCTGTACGCCTTGTTCCCGCTGGTCTTATCTTCATGAGCTTATCTTTTGTCTTACATCGTAAAAACATTACATTTCGCGCAAAGGCTGTTCCACTTTTTGCCGGAGTCGCCTTCTTTTACTTTCTTATGGACGCCTTTCGTTTTGTAGGGCTCACACAAATCCCAGCTTCGCACGCGGCGTTACTGAGTGCGCTTACTCCCTTTGTTACTGCACTGCTTTCAAATCTTGTTTTTAAAGAATCCTTTACCCTCAAAAAGCTGGGCGCTTTATGTCTCGGCTTTGTCGGGGTACTTCCTCTGATCATCCAGAACATTCTTGCCACACGTGTTTCAAACAACGGCGCAAGTAGCATGCAACTTGCAGGTGGGTATGCCGCAATGTTTGTGTGCGTTCTTTCTGTGGTCATCGGCACTTTTTTCTTCAAACGGCTTGTCACTCAAGAAAAATATCCAGTCATCTGGTGCTTGGGAACGGCTCTCTTTTTTGGGGGGGTAGCTTCTGGACTAGTGTCACTCTTCTTTGAATCTTGGAATCCATTCCCTGTTACCAACGTTTCTGTAGTAGCTCCACTCATTCTCTTTCTTTTTATTACTCATAATCTTATTTCCCAACCATTGTACGGTTATTTGGTTAAGAAATATCCCGTAACGCTGGTATCATTTGCCACATTAGTTACCCCTCTTACCACCGCTGTTCTTGGGTTCTTTCTCTATGATCAACCGATTGGTTATACGTTTTTATTCTCAGTTATTACTCTTGCCGTAGCTTTTGCTCTTTTTTATCACGAAGAAAAAAGAGAAGGTCTCATTCATTAAGGAATTTTTATGGTATTACTCCTCACGCTGTATGCACTTTTTGCAAGCACCTTCATTTTAGGCGAAAAAGCGGTGGCGCTTGTGCCGCCCGTCTTTTTTGTAGGGGCTCGTATGACCCTTGCCGGTCTTCTGCTCCTAGGCTATGTCGCATTTATTAAGCGAGAAAAGCTTACTATTAAAAAAGAGCATGCGTGGTGGTTTGTCGGTATCGTGATTTTCCACATCTATTTCTCATACGTTCTTGAGTTTTATAGTTACAAATACCTCTCTGGCGCCTACGTTGCCCTGATGTATAACCTTTCTCCTTTTATCACCGCACTTTTTGCCTTCTTCTTTTTGCAAGAGCTCATGACACGTAAAAAATGGCTTGGTCTTGTTATCGGATCGGTGGCATCAATTCCTATGATCGTGTCAAAATTCACTTCAATTTCTATCGGAGGAACCACGACACAAATTGGCTTTGCACAGCTTTCACTGGTGCTTTCGGTACTTGCAACCTGTATTGGATGGATTTTCCTAAAAAAAATTACCACTCAGTGGGGCTATTCCTACGTCTTTGTTAATGGGTTCGGGATGTTCTTTGGTGGCCTTTTGTCTTTTGCAACTTCATATGTCAGTGAACCATGCCCCGCATCGTCCATTCTTCATGGATCATTGTTCTGGATGCTTCTTTTAAGCAGCGTGTTAATTGGTAACGTAATCGTCTACAACCTCTGGGGAAAACTTCTTCATCGCTATTCTGCAACCACACTTTCACTTTTTAACTGCAGCACACCGCTTTTTGCCGCTCTTATTGATTGGCTCTGGCTCGGCAAAGCAGTTGGTCCACTCTTTATTGCCACGGTAGTTGCAACGTCATTTGGTCTCTATTTGTTTTACCAAGAAGAGCTTGCAGGAACCATTACAACCTCTGAAGTGGTACAAGAACAACTGAAGGACTTAGAGCGATAATACCCCCTAAAAAAGGAATCTTTTCATGGTACTTTTACTCATTTTGTATGCATTTTTTGCAAGCACGTTCATCATCGGAAGGGAGGCCGTTCTAGCAGTTCCACCACTCTTTTTTATTGGGGTGCGAATGGTGCTGGCCGGTATCTTGCTGCTTGGCTTTGTTAGACTCTTTCGTAAAGAATCATTCAAGTTTCATAAAAAAGATCTTTTTTGGTTTGTGGGAATTGTTCTTTTTCATATTTATGGCTCGTACGCGCTCGAATTCATCAGTCTACAGTACCTGACTGGTGCAAAGGTTTCCCTCCTTTACAACCTCACCCCCTTCATCACTGCACTGCTTTCCTACTTTTTCTTCCGAGAAGTGTTATCTGCAAAAAAATGGGTTGGACTTTTGATAGGTTTTCTCGCATTTATCCCCGTTTTACTGACAGCTCCGGGAGCAACGGAATCAACAACTCACTCGTCCTACGCGGAATTTCTATTGGTTCTTTCCGTTACCGCATCATGCATTGGATGGATCTTTATGAAGCGCCTTATCAGCCTTCATGATCATTCCTATGTGTTTGTAAATGGGGTGGGAATGTTCTTAGGCGGCCTTCTTTCGCTGGCCACTTCTTATTTTTTTGAAGTGTGGCCCTCGGTACCCACATTGTGCGCAAGTACCACATTCCTGCGATCACTCTTGCTTTTGATCCTCATCGGTAACATTATTTGCTACAACCTTTACGGCAAGCTTCTTCACCGGTATTCTGCCACCACACTTTCGTTCTTCGGATGCACTACGCCACTTTTTGCCGCACTTTTTGGCTGGTTCTGGTTGCGAGAAGAAGTAAGTCCTTGGTTCTACGTAACTGCTCTGTTAGTCGGAGTAGGGCTCTACATCTTCTACCAAGAAGAACTGAAAGAAGAGATTATCGCACACCAAAAATGAAAGGGTATCTATGAAAAAAAAGATCATCGCAACACTTTTGCTTGCATTGACAACCCAAAGCCGTGCAGAAGAAGCTCATCAAGAAAAATTTTCAGAAAAAGCTGAAGTCGTCGCGATTACCGTGAAAGATATCGTCACCGATACCGCGCAAACGGTAAAGCGCAGCATGCATGAAGGAGCGGAAGTTGCCAAAGAATTTCTTGCTTCGACAGCGGCTCGTCTGAAAATAAAGATGCAAGAAGCTCGTGCAAAACAAGCAGAACAAAAGGCACACGCTGCACGAGAAGAAAAGGAAAAAGCTCAACAGGAACTTACCCGAGTTCAGGAACAACTGAAACAAGCACAAGCTGCCTTGAAACGAGCTCGTGAACAAATGCCGGCAGCGAGATAAGCGTACCTTGCTGTCTTAGTTTCTATAGAATTTTTCAGCGACATTACCTTTCTACTGGACACTTTAAGGCTTAATTCTTCGAAAAAACGCGACAGGTCGATTGTTGCACGCTTAATTTGTTGATTTTCATAGTCCATAGGCGCTATTCTAATAGTGACCATATAAAAATGGAGGTGGTTATGAAGATTTTGAGGTTGGGTTTTTATTGTTTCTGTTTTACATCCCTTTTGTACGCACCAGTAGAAGCCACGCTGGAATCAATCGATGTTCTTCGAGCTGACGATGATGTAGTAGTCCGTGATCGTGAGCAAAAACATGTTGATCACCCATTCGAAATCATTGGGGATACTGAAGAAATTCGTGGCATATCAGATGATCTTTTAAGTCCACGTAAATCTGTTCCTCTACAAACAGACAGGATTAGTCCTTCGATAGTACTTTCAGAACCCGCTACTACCTCACTTACCAAACAGGTAGACCTTTCTCCATCTGCTAAAAAAGCCATAAAAACACTGGCGAACGAACACCCACGCGCAACCGAAGATAGTGCACTCCAACTCCACACAAACCTTCAACATGACAGGACGGTTCAAGCACTTCACAGATTCTATGCAGTGGAAAGAACCTATACGACATACTTGCAAGAGATGATAGAAGCGGTCAGGACAAAGAAGAATGCTTACGCAGGAAATAAAAAGGGATTCGATTTACTGCTTGCAGATCTTGTGAGACGACGCAACCATATATCTGATTACCTCTCAAATGTGAGAGGAAGACTGGCTATGGGCATTATTCCCTCAGTTGAAGAGCTGGCACCAATCATTGACCGCCTGGAGAAAGCAATAAACGGTGATTCACTTTCAAGTGCTGTCGATGTGATAGGAGACGACCCCGGCTATTTCGATGATCAAAAAGAGGGAAAAAGAACTGCTCGGTACCAGGTGGTTCGCTTTAAAAATGGTCTCATTCAAATTGGTAGAACACCCATACATAATTAGTCAGAAATCTGACCTCTTTTTGCGTACTCTCGATACCAATGTAAGACAGCCAAGAAAATTATGACGTGACTAACGAAAGCAAAAACGGAAGCTCCAAGGAGCGCAGGTACTGAAAAATAGCCCATGTTATGAGCGACGAAGATAGTGTAGATACCTGTTGGATAATTCAGGAAAACACTTGCAAGAAGACCAGGATTATACCGTCTTAATCCGATTGCCCACACGATATGTAACGATGCATTAAAAAGCCCAAAGCAGGGCGCCAACAACCCATACAACGGATTAATCCATTGTGTAGCAAGAGCCACAACGGGGAAAAGAACCCAGACGCCTAAAATATTAATCCAGAATACACGCGCATCAGTGAGTGGTTGATCCACGCCCTGAATACCGAAGATGTTTTTATTAATAAACTGCTTAAATCCGCCGGGCCATGCATGTTCTTCAAATTCGTGTATCAGATACACCGGAAACTGAAGCCACACGAGAAAAACGTATGGATCAAGACAATGAAAGACACTAACCAATAGGATGGTCAGATAGAGGGCCATGACACCGCACATATGAGCCCAATTTTTATACAGATACTGCAACATACTACTCTCCTTTTCTGAGAATACTCATCAAACGCTAGCTGTTTTTGAATACATTTTTCTCGTTAAATTGATCCTTACAAAGGGGGCAACGAGGATTCTGGTTTTTGCTTCGGCAAGTTTTTGCCCACTGTTTCAAGCAAGCAGTATGAAACCAACGGCCTTTGCCATTGTTGCATCTGCACGGAATCTTGGAAACATGGTTCTTGTAGCGGGAATCATTAAGATTAACAGCAGTTCCATTATCTAATTCACATAATTTACCGGTGTAACATATCTGGCAATCTTCTTGCATTTCCTCTTGCGTAAAGGCGTGCTCGGCAGACCCTTTTCCGCCCGAAGTTGTTCTGTTCTGTACACCAGTTTGCCGCTGTTGTTGATCAACTTTTTGAGCATAATAACTACCATGTGCATCGGTTTGGCGATTCGTTGTCTGAGTAGGGGTGGTTGATCCATAAGCGCGGGCACTCTCATGTGTTGCATCGCGTCCTGCAAATCGTTCGCCATGAACTTCACACTGATCCTTATTTGCCTGACCAGGAGATACATAACCACCTCCGCGAGCACCACTGCTTTCCTGTTGAGCCATTTCTTGGGCTAGCGCGTGATCATCGGCTATCTGTTGTGCCTCTGTTTTTTTTCTTTCATGTTCAGCAACGTATTTCGCATGAACCTCACAAGCTTTACACTGACCATTAGCTTTGGCATAGCAGTAAGGATGATGTTTATGGAGCCACTTATTGCAGAACGTATAGTGCGGATCATCCTTTTCAATTTTCAAACCACATTCAGGACAATAATCAGGGGCATTTATACCAAGATAGATAACTCCAGCAGCAATTGCGATAACAGCGCTACCGTAAGCAATATCACGCAAAATATCGCGAGGATCAACAGGGCGAAGGGGTGTTGACACAAGAGACAGTGCTACAAAACAAGCACTTAGTTTTTTCATTTTTTTCATAACAAGTTCCTTTTATAATTCATTATATTTCAATGATGTGCCCTTAGATTTTTCAACAGGATATTTTTCCCTGTTTTTTTCCATTTTTGTTTGAAAAACATGTGAAAGATCAAGATCTGCTTCTATTGCAAAATGTAGAGCAGCCAAAAAAACTTGTACGTACACATGCTCACTAGCATTACGATGGTTCTCAATGACATCATACCCAAGATCATCCTGCGACTGTTTTAAAAAGAGCTCAAAATAAGCAGTCGCCGCCACAACAATAGCACGAACTGCTCTTTCTGGCGTTCCATATCCGCGGTATTCACGAGAAACAATCTTTTTAAGATTTTCCAGCGTTGTCTTATCTTCATCAAACGAAGAACCAGGAAAAGCCGAACAAAGTAATCTGGTAAGGCTAAATTTGTTAACGAGAGCGATACAGAAAAGCCATACAAAAACATCGCTTAACTCATCACCCACTTCAGTTTTTTTGCAAGCAAGAATATCACGACCACCCATACCAGGTTTTGCAAAAAGAAAAGGCGTCAGAAGCTCTCCTGCTTCAATAACTAAGCCAACACTGTCAGTTTTTGGGTTGTGAAACTGGTACCAGTCACGTTCTATAAGAAAGTCATCGACCATCTTTTTCATATCAGAGAGTGTTGTTTTTGTATCAGCCATGGATTCAGGCATGTGCACTTTCTCACTTTCGTTATGGTGTCTTACGTTTTTGCCGCCAAAGCGTAGCACAGTACAGCAAATACGCAATCTACAGGCCTTTACGTAAGCTCTTTTTTACAAAAACCTGCAGGGTCCGTATACTGACAGACCAGTAAAACTAAACGCTTAACATAAGGACTCTCATGAGCAACAGACTCCCAGATCCAAAAACAAACCTTGCCGAATGGTATCAAGAGGTAATTCACCAAGCAGAATTGGCTGATAATGCCCCCGTACGAGGATGCATGGTAATCCGCCCCTATGGGTGTGAGATTTGGGAGACGATAAAGGGAGTTCTTGATAAAAAAATTAAAGACACGGGGCATAAAAATGCGATGTTCCCGCTTTTAATTCCTGAATCATTCCTGAAAAAAGAAGCTGAGCACGTTGAAGGCTTTGCACCTGAGCTTGCGGTAGTAACCCACGCAGGGGGAAAGCAACTTGCCGAACCATTGGTCGTACGTCCAACATCAGAGACGATTATTCATCACATGTTTGCTCAATGGATACGTTCCTACCGCGATTTGCCTCTTTTGATTAACCAATGGGCCAACGTGGTCCGTTGGGAAATGAGACCACGCGCATTTTTACGAACATCTGAGTTCTTTTGGCAAGAAGGGCACACCGCTCACGCAACGGAAAAAGAGGCGCTCGATGAAGTCCTGATGATGCTCAGTATCTACAAAGATCTTGCTGAAAATTACCTCGCGATTCCCGTGATTACCGGTAAAAAGTCAGAAGGGGAAAAGTTCCCAGGTGCTGTAACCACGTACACCTTTGAAGGATTTATGCCGGACGGTAAGGCACTCCAGATGGGAACCTCTCACTTGCTTTCACAAAGTTTTGCGCATGCGTTTGAAATGAAGTTCCAGACAAAAGAGGGTGATCTTGCCTACCCATGGCTCACCAGCTGGGGAACCACAACCCGTCTTGTCGGTGCACTTATCATGAGTCACGGTGATATCAAAGGGCTCGTGCTTCCTCCCCGTATCGCACCAATCCAAGTAGTCATCATTCCTATTTACAAAACGGAAACTGAGCGAGAAGAAGTACTTTTAGCTGCTCAAAAAATCAAAGATGAACTCCACGACAAAGTACGAGTGCATATTGACGAAGATGACCAAAAAACACCGGGAAATAAATTTTATCATTGGGAATTGAAAGGGGTACCACTTCGCCTGGAAATAGGGCCTCGCGATCTGGCACAAGACCAAGTTATTATGACCGACCGCATTAGTTCGATAAAAACCCCCACACCTTTGCAAGGAATTGGTCGTATAATTTTTGAAAAACTCAACACCCTTCAAACAGAACTTTTTGAACGCGCAAAAAAACGACTTGAAACCATGAAAGTGGTACAGCATAACCTTGATGCAATTATCACCGCTTCTGAATGGAATTTCATACAAACTGGGTTCTGTGGCGAACGCTCCTGTGAAGCTGAGCTGAAAAACCATAAGCTCTCTGTTCGTTGCCTGCTACAGGAAAAACAATGTTCTGTCTGTGGCGTCTGCCAAAAACCAAGTAAAACAGATTGTATTGTCGCTCGATCCTATTGAAGGAACCTTTATGAAAACAATAACCTACGAAGAATTTGAACAGGTCGAGCTGCGCTCAGGAACAGTTATTAAGGTTGAAGATTTTCCCCGTGCAAAAAAGCCCGCTTATAAAGTGTGGGCAGATTTTGGTCCTGAAATTGGCGTACTGCAAACATCCGCACAAGTGACTGTTCATTACACACCAGAAACATTGCTAGGGAGATCAATTGTCGGCTGTATCAACCTTGGTGAAAAAAATATTGCCGGCTTTCTTTCACAATTTTTACTCGTCGGATTTCCTGATTAAGAAGGAGCGGTGTGTTTGGTCACCGTTGCACCACGCGTTCCCAATGGAAAAAAGCTGTTCTAGTAGTTAAAAGTTCTTTTCGTTTGCTTGAAAACGCCTTACACTGAGGGTGTTTTCTTTTTTAGGAAAGGTTTTTTAATGAAGACTGTGCGGCGATCATTGCTCATACTTTTCTTGTCGTCCACCGTCGATTGCCATCCAGCCAATTCGCACCAAGAGGAACGCCGCGGTGTCCTGCTGCGAGAAGAACTTCCCGAAGGCCATGTTGTCACGATGGAACAACGAACGACATACAAAAAATCCCAGCCCTATGCCTTTTTCATTAGAATTACGCGACCCCGTAAAGATCCACTCATCTGCGATGCCGACATAGTTTTTTTAAAAATTCCCAGATCTAGTGAAGTTATGTCTCTTTTGTATTTCACGCATCTTGTTATGACTCGCAACGAAGAACGAAATCCACATTTCTCTACAATTGCTACATCCTTTTTTAATGGGAATACTTCTGAGAGTGCATGTAAAGAATTCTTTTTTAGGGCTGCTTTTATAGCCGATCTAGACAATTCAGATAAACCAGGTATTGTTTTTGCCGCAAAGAAAACAGAAAAGAGGCGAGCGCGAAAATAATCCGGCTGTGCCATTTTAAAATTAAAGGTTAGTACATGAAAAAATTTTTGTTTTTTTTCGCTCTCGTTTCAGCAAGTGCTTATGCCGCACAGGCTCCAGAAGTTCAACAAGAGGTTGGCTGGCGTATAAATGGTACCTTTGCCCTTTGCCAAATGAAGATCTGGAATAATCAAATAGGCATAACAGCAACGAAGGCTAATGGCGCTGAACTTTTCTATCCACCTGGAGCCATTCTTCTACAAATTTCAAAAAATAGTGCTCTTACGCTTTGTGCTTTTATGCACTCAGCACAACAAAACAAGGAAACAGAAAAGTCTCATCAGGCTAAACGTCTCTTTTTCAAAAACAAGGAACGACAAGCAGGCGAAAGCGTCGAGGAGTACGTAAGGAACAACTTTGATTATTTCCAGATTTTTAACGTGGAAAATTTTGATGGCTCTCCACGGTGTGTTTTGTTTACTGGCCGCCAATAAAGCTGAAGGGCCTCTATGCCAAAAAAATCACTGCTGTTTGTTTTTTTTCTAGCCCAGGTCCAACTTTCTGCATTCATGCACCTTGGTGATCCTTCAGACTATGCGACAATTGCTGGAAAAACAGTTCAATTCCCCAGTGGGCTGATTTATACATTATTCCAGCTACGAGGGAATTTCTCCCTTTCTCTCGGCGATAAACCACAGATAACAATGCGCACCGGCTTTCAAGGCATCGGTTTTGTAACGCGCGAAGGGCAACTGCGTACGGTTGACTCTAAACTGCAGCTTACAGGAGACGCTTTCACCTTTGATCTTGATCCAGAGAACATACTCTTTTTTGTCGATAACTTTGTTGATAGCGTTGGAACATCTTACTTGGTACCACTCACAGTAGTTCACGCCCATGTAAAAGGGCAGAAAGATCCCTTGGCTGATCTTGTAATCCAACAATTTTTTAATGGACCAAACGACTTGAGTAGTTGTTCCTATTCAAATGTTCTTGGGTACCGCGATCAAAATTCGACAAGACCATCTGATTTTTATGTACTCCTGTATCCAAAGATTAAAAAACTGGGGGAAAAACAAGTATGAAAAAGCAATGGTACGTAATCTTTTTGATATGCTTTATAGCGCATTCAGGAGTTCCTAATAACGAAATAGTATTACCCGATTGGACAGGCGAATATAATGGTTGGGGAATGCCTGTTGAATTCAATACAGACGTCTTTTCTATTGTCGCTCCTGCCACTCAAATCAAAGGAAGTTTTTCAATATGTCTCGGAAATTTCACACCTTACATTTTGTTACAACCCGGCCTTGAGGGACTCGGTTTTACCTCCGGCCCAGAAGGTACTGTTTCCCGAGACAGTCACCTTCACCGCACCATCACACAGCCTTTCCGCGTTTCTCTGACTTCACACCTCATTCATTTTCCGATAGGACAGGGACAGGTTGTTCCACTCAGGCTCATCTATGAATATCTTCTCGGTGGACCGATTCCTGAACCAGAAACAGGAGGTCCTTTCATTGAACAGATCATAAAACTTTTTTTTAATGGTGACAGAACGTTACAAAATCTTTCATACTCCTCGATACGTGGTTATCGAGTAGAAAACAGCCTTGCAGGAGATAGTATATGGCTCTTTTTTGTACCCCCTTCATCTGTTCACCCATCATGAAAAACAGCATGATGACGTATCGCACAGGGCTTCTTCTGTGCATCTTTCTTTTTCCTGCACCAATGTACACTGCAAACGAAAGACTAGCGATAGAACAACACCTCCTCAAAAAGGTAGCCGTTTTCTCAGACGAGTGTGAACCAAAAATACAACAACGTCGTGACTGCGAATTAGGACCTGACACGGTAAGGATACGGGTGGAAAGACCAAATGGGGCTCCCCTTATCTACTCCTCTGAACAAGTCTTTTTTAAATTGCCCGGTAAAAAAATCGCAATGTCACTTACCCATTTTCTCAGACTTTTAGGAAAAAGCGCAGATCAAATCGGACACGGACCTGAGTTTGAAATCGTTAAAGAACTTTTTTTTCACAACGACTCAACGCTCACCAAGTTTGACTACCGTGGCATGTACGAAATGGCATCCAAAGAGGGAAAAGAAGCAAGTATCCTTTTCACGGCGCGAATAAAAAGGAAAAAAACGTCATGATTAAAAAATTTTGTTTTGCTTCATTCCTTTTTGTATCCGGAGTCATTCATACAGCCACCGCACAACCAGTAGGTGGATATTTTCTCACACAGGTTATGAGCGAAGATTGGGACCTGATGCGAGAGGGAGCTCATATTAGAATTCAACCGATAGTAGGAAGACCATTTTATGGATTTGGACGACGCATAGACTCCATTCCTGAAAAAACAAAACCTTTCGATTTTTTCCCGGGGGACGTTTTATTACAAAGAAACGAACTAATCGTTACACTTGCACAACTCATCGAATATCTTCGAAAAAAAGAACCAAAAAATAGTGCCTTTGAAAGAGTTATTGCTACATTTTTTGCCCCTGATAGTGGTGAATCTGGACATAGAACGACACTTTGTGGATTTCACCACCAACCAGTTCACCAGTATACAAGGCCTGATGGAGCTATAGTTCCCATCTTTTTGCATTTTGAAACAGATCTTTAACTCGGTAGAGGGGAGTATCTATGAATGATCGCACTATTCTTACCGGGTTCGAACGATTTTTGCTAACCGAACGACGAGTATCTCGCAATACCTTTACGGCTTATGTAAGTGATCTTGCGCAGTATGAAGAGTACCTCGCCAGAGAGAAACAGACACTTACAACAATCGGTGACAAAGAACTCAAGGGGTTTCTCAAATATCTCAAAGAAAGTGGGTTAGGAGCCCGCAGCATGGCCCGCAAAATTTCATGCCTCAAAACATTTTATGCCTATGCCAATCAACACCATGGCCTTACTGATCTTGGCAAACAACTTTTTACTCCGCGCCATGAAAAACGCCTCCCTCATTACGCTCAGGAAGAAGATATCGAACGATTATTTGCAACATCAGAAGAAGAAAAAACAGATGCAGGAATACGAAACAGGGTGATGCTCTATGTTTTGTATAGTTCAGGCATGCGCATTAGCGAACTAGTGAGCATGACCGTAGAACGGGTAAATTTTTTAGAAGGCAACGTAACAGTAGAGGGGAAGGGGGGAAAAGAACGCCTGATACCACTGCCAGAGCAGGTCATGGATCTTCTCAAAAAGTATCTTGAGACAACCCACCCTCGCCTTACCACCCGAAAAGGTACCCACTCTGTTACTTCCATTCTCTTTCCCACCTTTCATGCAGGATCGCTCCGCCCTGTTACCCGTCAAGCTTTTTGGCTGTATTTGACTGACCTGGTACACAAGGCTGGTTTGACTCACTCACTTTCTCCTCATCAACTGCGTCATTCTCTTGCAACCCATCTTCTTAAGCGAGGGGTCAATTTACGTTCGCTTCAAATGCTCTTGGGGCATGAATCCATCCAGACAGTCCAGGTGTATACACATGTTGAAACAGATCATCTGCGCACTATTTACGATAAAAAACATCCTCGTTCTTAGCAGTTTGTTACTCGGTTATGCCAGCAGTGAGTGCACACAACCTACTCCACCAACACTCACCGTTGCCGACTTTGCCACACAGCTTCCTGAAGTATTAAAATTCACGCGTGACAACGCAGGTAGTGGATGCACCATTCATGTAGTACCAGAAACGACTTGGTTTTCTTCACTCTCCGGATCACTTGTTGCAAAATGGCGCGGTTTTTCAGAAAGTTTTACCCTCAAAAATGTTGGTCTTTCGATAGTTTCAGGTGCCTTGAGCTTAGGAGTGGTCTCATACCTCTTGTGCGCCTATGTCATCTACAAAGTGTATCGCCTTGCACAAACTGCAACTTCCTGGATCAACTGGTGTTCTGATGATGAACTTCTTTTAGACGATGAGACGCTTTACGAAAAACTAGCTCTACACCGCAGCAGACGTCGACACTTACAGCGCAAAAACCTTTTGACGCTCCACCAAGAAAAAAAGCTCCTTTCAGAGTATCTTACGCTCGATGCTCTTCTACAAACACACGGGTTACGACACTACTTCCCTTACACAACTCTGATTACAAAAAACGATGTACAGCGCGCTTGGCAACGACTCGAAAAAGCACACCTATTAGGAATAAGATGAACAGGACAAACAATGGAGCACACTTTGTCAGAGTAGAGGAAATTCGCTATACTTTTACTGTTATTTTTGAAAAATGTACGTCACATCCAGAACATTCACATGCATAGTTCTGTAGTCAATGTGGCAGGTAAGGAAGAAGGAACTGGTTATGGCTGAAAAATTTGTTGTTGAGCAGAAATCGTTATTGGCGATACTTTCTTCTATGCAGCCAATCTGTTCAAAGAGAACAACGATTGAAACAACTGCATCGATTCTCTGCAATATCGGACCAAAAGAACTGGTACTGAAAAGCACCGACCTTGAGATAAGCCTGCAATCCAGTTACGGACTGAAAGAAAGCTCTCTTCTTGAGCCTCAATCGTTTCTTGTAAGTGGCAAGCGACTCTTTGATTTGGTACGCGAACTTGAAGGCGACATCACCTTTACGCTCTCAAAAAATCAGCTCCTTCTTTCAGCAGGAAGCGTACAACTGGCGCTCAATATTAAAGATGCGCAGGAGTTCCCTCCCTTTCCAGAACGCATTGAAAACCTTATGCAGCTTGAATCATCATTCCTTTCTATGCTCCTTGATAAAGTTGCGTTCCTTATCCCGCAGAATAATTCAAATCCAGCGCTCAATGGGCTCTATCTTGAACTTGATAAAGACTCCTTAACAATGACTACCACTGATGGTCATTGCCTTGCTCAAGTAAAAACATCTCGCTATCACTTGGAAACTCCACACACGTGGTTAATGCCTCGCCGTGCTGTTATTGAACTAAAAAAGATCTTGGAAGATTTTAAAGAAGCGCACGTATTTTTAGGAACATGCGGAAATCAACTGGTCTTTTCAGGCGAGTCATTCAACTTCTTTACAAAGATCCTTGCCCCAGCGTTTCCTGAGTATCGAGGGATCTTGGAAAAGAAAGGATTCGTACCAGCAACTATCGACCGCTCAAGCCTTGTGAAAACTCTACGCCGTTCTGCCTGTTTACTGTCTGGTCAATTCATCGCTACCTCGTTTGGTTTCACCACCGATGCTGTCGACGTAACACTGCACAACAAGGAAGTCGGCAAGATGGAAGAACGCATCGGGCTTACCTCTTTTGAAGGCGACAATCTTGATGTTAAGTTCTACGCTCCATACCTTTTGAGTGGTTTGAACGTATTTCCCGATGAGAATTTGAAGTTCTACCTCAGCTCTTCATCAAAACCTATTATTTTTGAGACCGGCCACGAGGAATCCTACAATCTGACCTACCTTGTAATGCCGGTGTCGACGACAGCTGCATAACGTGGGTTCCGTCTGCATCCAAGCGCTCTCTCTCAAAAATTTTCGGTGTTTTCATAACGCAACCTTTTTGCTCGATGCTCCGGTTGTTCTCATTGAAGGGAGCAACGGATCAGGCAAAACGTCGCTGCTGGAAGCGCTGCATTATCTTTGTTATGTCCGATCGTTTCGTACGCACACACCAAAAGATCTCATTGCATTTGAGAAGGACACGTTCTTTATTGCAGCGACATTGCAAGAAGATGAACTCACGGTGGGAGTCACAGGAACAAAGCGGCAGGTCAAGATTAATAAAAAACCGATCACTTCGTATGCACAATTACGAGCAGTGTGTCGTGTGGTAACGGTTACCCAGGAAGACCTTGAAATTGTAAAAGCAAGTCCTGAAAAGCGGCGCAGTTTTTTGGACCACGCGTTAGCACTTCATGATCCACACAGTGCAGAGCTGCTAAAAACGTTCCGCCACATCCTTGAAATGCGCAATGCATTTCTCATGCGCGGTACAAGTACGAGCAAAGGAGATGAGTTTGCTCTATGGACACAAAAGTTATGGGAATCTTCACGCCACGTACAGGCAGCACGCAAAGATTTTTTGGACTTACTTCTTGCACAAACACAAAAACTTTCAGGGTACTTTCTTGATTCTCAAGTGTTTTCTCTGACCTATCGCCCCAAGCAAGAGGGGCAATTTGGTAGCTATCAAGCGTTTTGGGATGCCTCCTCTCACCTGTTTGAAAAAGAGTGTTTTATGCGCAGATCATTGTTTGGAGCTCATCTTGATGAGCTTGAAATTCTTTTTGGAGACAAGCCGGCTCGTATTTTCTCCTCCCGGGGACAGCAAAAACTTCTGACACTTTTCCTTAAAATAGCTCAAGTGGCAGCCCTTAAGGCCACCCATGGACCGGTTATCTTTCTCCTTGATGACTTTCTTTCTGACTTTGACTCAGAAACGCTCTCAAGGGTTTTGAAAATATGCCTTACTTTACAAGCCCAGCTCATTTTTACTACCCCGTTAAGCTCAGGTCCTGAACTTACTGCATTAAAGGCACTTGGTTGCGACCCTCTAAAAATTTCTATATGAAATATAGGTAGATAAACCCTTTATTTTTAGCTATCATGCGCGTTTGACAATAATGAATGAAAGAATTACATTGAAAAGGTGATTAGCGAGAAAAGCCCCTGTAAAACGGGCAAAAAGCTTGAAATAAAAGGGTCGCCTTCGAATACAAAAATTACGAGTCGGGATGACGTTAAAATGGTCACCTGATTTTCGCAGAAGGCTTCATTACTACTCTCCTTTTTTCCACCGCATTGATTTCGGTCAGTGCGGTGGTTTTTTTTAGCTCAATCCGCCCTAGGCTGTTGACATCGCCTCTTTGAAGCATTATAATTTCTATTTGTAAGTTATCAGCAAGTGGCAACTATTGGTAGGCCGTTTAGTACCTCGTCATGTGTAAGTTCGTTGGAGCGTGGAAAGTCATGAAAATTTTGTCCCTTTTTTCTCTCTGTGTCTGTGTATCTTTTGGAATACAAGCTAGTGAACTGGCAACCTTAGAACGTACCGCAAAACAGATTACGTATGACCTTGCGCTTGATGCAGCGGTATGTGCCGGTAATATTCCGGCAGCTGAGAGGGCATTAAAAGCAGGGGCGAACATAAACACAGTTGCACTTGCAACCCCGGTACTCCAACACAACACTGATATGGTTAGATTCCTGGTAGGAAAAGGGATGAACGTCGACGGTCAAGATCCACAAGGAAGGACCGGACTGTATGCAGCATGCGCCGAAGGTCTTAATGAGATTGCTGACTTACTTCTTGGCAAAAATGCTGATCCATTCATTGTTGTTACGGAAGTTAATAATCCACTTCACCGCGCAGGAGATACCGCGTTACATGCAGCCTGCAGAAATCAAAAATGTTCATCTGATACGATAACAAAGATCTTGAGGGAAGCAGATAGACGTCGTCGGGGGCGTCAGTTTGTTAACACAACAAACGCCGATGGGGAGTCGTGTCTCCATCCTTTGCTTGATCGCAGCGACTTTGATGATGAAACACTCACAATTTTAAAAGAGATTCTTGGTCGACGAGCCAATCCCAATTTGCAAGACCGCCGCACGATGGCAACTCCATTTCATAAGGCATGCGGACCAAAAACCGATCGCGAAAAACATCTGACGGCACTTACGTTACTTTTAAATGCTGGGGGAGATCCGGAGATAGCTGATAAGAGTGGGTTGAAGGCGAGGGAGGACGCCTCAGACCGCAAAATCCTATGCGACATCACTAACAAGAAAGCCATCGACAGCGAATCACAAGAAGCCACCGCAGCGCTCGTTGCTATGAAGCGTGCTGCTAAACTTGCTCCGGCTCCTGCGCCTGTGTGCTGTGACTCCGAGTGCGCCGTCTGTCTTGAACCTATCTCGAGTGGCGCCGTCACGCTTCCTTGCAACCACACGTTCCACGGCTCGTCATGTTTGGATCGCTGGTTTGCCGGACAGCGTGCTAAGGAGTTGCCGCGGTCATGCCCGATGTGTCGAAATACCAATGTCGGACAGTAAACCAGTCTTCACCACTACCGCAAGAGTTTTTTGTTCTTAGTTTCAAAACATCCAAAAAATTTTATCTTCTCATTCTCAAAATAATTCAAAACGATCCTATTTTGTTCATACAAGTATGCTAGTCTGATGCCTTATCAGATACTTGAACAAACGAGGACAAGCATGTTGAAAAAGAGGGTGGTAACAAAAGTTTTTATCTGCCTGGTCATGTGCTGCAACCTGGTAAAAAGCGCACCTCAGGAACGGATCATTACGTTTCCCGAGCTTGAAGCTATTAAACAACAACAAAATCACCCCCCTCAGCAAAGCGTCACGTTTCCTGAAAGTACACATGGCGCTTTTTCAAACGGCCCAGAAAACCCCCCTCTAAAAAAAATCAGCTCCCTTATTTCACCATCTTCTCTTTCTCGCACCTTACCTTCTACCCATCAAAACAAACACAGCCAACTTTCATTTGAAGAAACCTTCTGGTGGCACCTCTTTCCTCTCACCGGGCTTTTTTTTGTGTCTCCTCATTACCCTTACCTTCCCCATGCATTCTCCGTATGGCAACTTGCTCCTTCGCTCGGGGCAGGGATAATGGTAACGTTTATTGATACCGGTGTTTTTGGGTGGAATCTTACAACCAAAGGCGGCACATTTGCCCGTCACCCGAATAGCGAAATAGAAGGAAATTTTTTACGTGAATCATGGAATACCTGCCCCTTTGCAGATCGATCAGTAGATCCTCTTGAAGACCTAGTTGCGTTTGTTACCTCACGAACAAAAGAAAAAGATACCAACCAGATACGTCAAGTACTGCCACTCTGGATAGAAGAATTTCTGTCTCATAGGACTACACACCTGCTTGATACGTATCTTCAGGAACATGGTTTACCTGACCTTTTTATTACTTCTGGGAACCGAAAAGAGTTCTCAACGGAAGGAAAGCGAGTAAAGCATACGCTTACTCACAAAGAACAAGGATTTGGACAGTTTACGCTTGTGACACTTGCATCGGGCGCCCAAGCTCTATGTGAGTTCATGCCCTTGCCATCGGTACCCCAAACGTCATCACCGTTTATCTCAAAACCATTTGCCGATCATGCTACCCACACCACCAGTATTGTTGGTGCACGGTTTGCAGGGCCACTTTTTCGCACACCATCAGTACAAAAAAAAGAGCTTTCTTTTGGAGCATGTCTCATGTCTGAAAAAGGACTAAGCGGATTGGCTCCTCGGTCACAGATCCGCGTTATTAAAGCTTTGCAAGAAGGCGCAGATACCACACATGTCACACACATCAGTAATGCACTTGCGCGAGCTGCTTTGTACGGAACTGATATCGTCAATCTTAGTTTGCGAATTGATGAGGTACACGCATTTTTTGATAAGCGCTTTCAACAGTTTGAAGAGCAGTGTGCTCAATTTCCTTTTCTGTGTTGTGCAGCAGGAAATGACAGAAAGACTAAGCAAGGCACCCTGGGATACCCGGCACGCAGCAAAAATGTTTTCTTTTCCGTGGGATCCTTTGGCTGTACCTATAACCCAAGAACAAAAACATACGATTGTCACCTTTCCCCCTTCAGTCAGTATGAAGAAGGAGTTGGCCCCCATTTTGTCGCTCCAGGAGAAGCCATTCTTGGGTGTTCGTCAGTCATTCCAGGAAAAGACCCGTTCTATGCTCTTCACACCGGAACTTCCTATGCTACTGCTTACCTAACTGGCTGTCTGACTCTTATTTTAGGGGAACATAAAAACAGTTTTTCCCCTCAAGAAATCATGACCGTTTGTCAGAACTCATGTTTTAGATTGTACGATACCGTCGAATGGAACAAGAACGTCACCTATGGGGTACTTGATGTAAGGACCGCACTTTTCACGCTTCATGTACTGACTCGATTACAAAAAAGGTATGGTCATGCACGCATCACGCAAAATTTTAAAAAACTTGTTACTGCCATTACTGACGAACTTCTTACGCTTCCTACTCTATATGCACAGGAGAAAAAACTGACCATTTCTTTCACGAAATCGTTTATCGACTATTACAATACAACACGCACTTTTTTGTTACCCGATACCTACCAAAAACAGGTACACGTATCACTTGAAGACGCCCTTGAAGCCATCACCAAGCGCATTAGTGCCAAGAACCACTTTCTTTCTGCCGCGTGAATGGCTATCTTTTAACCATACCGTTAGAACCGAACAGTCAAAACAGGAGTCAGGCATGAATGATTTTTGTAGGTATCTTATGCTTCTTATGATGTGCGCTCACGCCGCGTCACTTTTTTCTCGATCAGAGTATCTGTATCCTGTTGGTTCCGTTCTTTTTGAAGATTCTGAGCGAGTCATTGTGTTGTACCAGCAAAATGCCCATCTTGAACTCTGGCTTTGGGATCCTCTTACGCAACAGGCAGTTAAAGGGCTTTCCCATTATGCTCCGGCAGGATTGACGATAGTACCATCACGAACACAGTTTAGTTTCATTGATCATGAGCGCATCCGAATAAAATCACTCTCAAAAAAATCTCCTAAGGCGCTTGATATGTATCCTCTCTATGATTTTGGATTGGTGTACTGGATTGATGATGAAAATTGTTATTGCAGCGCCCGGGAACACCATAACTTCGGAATCTTTCACATCACTGCAGAAGGAAATTTATATCGTATAGCGCGTGCTACTAATTGCGACTATACCTATCCTCAAAAAGTTGGCTCCTCACTTTTTTATATAAAACGAACCGATCAGGGAGAGTGCTCGATAGAAAGAACAATGTATCCGACGAGTGAAATTTCTTCATGTGAAGCACATTTTCAAAATAATGAGATTACCGCTGCTGAAAAAATAGATTTTGCCGATCAAGACATGCCTCGATCATGTGTTTCTGATAAAAAAGCTGACGTTCTTTTTACCTGCAATCAATCCGATCAGGTGCTTACCTTCCTCACTATGAAAAGTGAAACAGAAGGCTACTTTTTGAAGCATATCGATCATCCCTTTATTGAACGGTACGAAAAGGTGATGGTTTTTGAATGTTGGCATTTCACACAAGAGACAGTGGGAAGAAAGTGGGTCGCAAAAAAATTATTTACGTTCTCCATACCGCTCACACTTTTATACGGGGAACA
Source organism: uncultured Pseudomonadota bacterium (assembly GCA_964604015.1). GTDB lineage: Bacteria > Babelota > Babeliae > Babelales > CAIQNR01 > CANNBR01. The sequence goes on along the minus strand of CAZRXF010000001.1, from coordinate 121,350 downwards.
ACGGCTTTACGAAGCCATTTTGAGGTTATTACCCAACTATCAAGGAAATTTCATTTTTTACGTAAGCGCCTCTCAAGAAGGGTACTTGAACGTGTATCGGTACAACACGTTGGAGGCTTCAAGCACGTGTCTGGCACAAGGCGCCCTTGAGCGGTATTTCTTCACTCCTTATTTTTATAATCAGCAAGGATTCTGCGGAGGAATGGTAAAAACAGAAGAAAATTCCTTGGCCGAAGGCCCAACAATGCAAGACGGGGACGCTGGCGAACAGATTTTTACCTTTCCCATGCTGCAAGATGGGACGATGTCATAACGCGAAACCGCAAGCGTGGAAAGAGAAGACGCCCCAGCGCGAACTGCCCAATGAAGCCAGCGTCTGATCGCCGCCACGCTTATTTAAACACATCATAAAGTTCAAAAATTGATAAAAATACGACTCAAATAAGCTTAATGATTATCGAATTAAGCTCGCCCCCTCTTGTCACAACATAATAGGTATTATCAGACATTATATGACATATAAAAAAAAGTGATTTTTTCCAATCACCTCTTCATCTTCCTTGCATCGGATGTTGTTTCACTGCCCACATGCCACACAGCGTAATTGCCAACGCGTCCGTAACATCGTGTTTGCATTGTTCAGAAAGTTTAGGAAAAAGCCGCCCAATAACGGTCGCTACTTGTTCCTTGCTTGCCCCCCCAAAACCGGTTACCGCCTGCTTAACCTGACGAGGAGCAAATTCATGAACTTCTAAAGCATGCGTATGCGCAAGCAAATAAAGAATGCCACGCAAATACCCAAGCTTTAAAAAGCTCTGCGAGTTCTTTCCCAAGAACGGTGTCTCAAGCGAAAGATGAGTAACGTTGTATACTTTTATTTTCTCTTCGAAGAATGCATGGAACATGCCGGTTCGCTCAATAAGTGTCTTGGTCTGGGGTAAACGCAAATACCCGTAATCGGCAACAACCGTACGTTGTAACTCTTTGCGTATGATCCCAAAACCGGCGTAACGAAACCCTGGATCGACACCAAGTAACACCATTGCAGCTCCCCTTTTTTATCTGCCGTTGCTATGCGCGTTTTATCAAAAACCCTCGAGATCTTCGAACTTTGTCAGCTCTCTCAAGAACTGGAGCTGTACCGTCCCTGTTGGACCGTTACGTTGTTTTCCCACAATGAGTTCTGCCAGCGCAGGATTTTCCGTGTCGGGATTATACACAACGTCTCGATACAAGAACATAATGACGTCAGCATCCTGCTCGATAGCACCCGATTCACGCAAATCTGAAAGCATAGGTCGCTTATCCATACGACTATCAACCGCACGAGAAAGCTGAGACAGCGCAAGTATCGGAACCTGTAGTTCTTTTGCAAGCGCTTTTAATGCACGTGAAATTTCAGAAACTTCCTGGTGTCTATTTTCATGACGCTTGCTACTGTGCAGCATTTGCAAATAGTCGACGACCAAGAAATCAATACCATGTTGCGCCTTCAACTTACGCGCCTTAGCGCGCAACGACATGATATCAAGGCCGGCTGTATCATCGATATACAACCTCCGTTCAGAAAGACGTGAAGCTGCATTGATCAACTCAACCCACTCATCTGATGTAATCGTCGCATTCCTGATATTGTGATGCGCAATGTTCGATTCAGCTGAAAGAAGACGTAGTGTTAACTGTTCGCCACCCATTTCCAACGAAAACACACCAACATGCAACCCGTTAGCAGCCACATGTGCACCAATGTTGAGTGCAAGCGCCGTCTTACCCATGGAAGGTCGAGCCGCAAGAATAACCAGATCGCCCTTTTGAAAACCAGAAGTCATCTGGTCAAGAATGCTGTATCCAGAAGCAATACCAGTCAATCCGCCACTGCTACTTTTAATGTCGTTCAAATGCTGGAACGTCTTTTTGACCCAAATATTTAGCTGCACAAAATTTTGTTCAGCACGCTTGTTTGATATCTGAAAAATAGTTTTTTCTGCTTCATCAAGAACCGAATTAATTTCTCGATCTTCTTGATTAAAGCATGACGCTATGATGACACTTGCTGAATTAATCAGATCACGCAGAACAGCTTTTTCTTTGATAATCTTTGCGTGCTGAGAAACCAACCCCAACGAAGGAATATCTTCCTGCAGGGAAAGTAATGCTACCACCCCGCCGATCGTTTCAAGCTGCCCCTTTCTATCAAGTACATCTTGCAGCGTTACCAGATCAACCCGCTCCATCCGTTGAGCAATCTCAACGATAGCCTGATAAATAACGCGATGTGACGGAACATAAAAATCCTGCGGTTGCAGTAACTCAACCACCTGCGCCACATTCTCATCATTTAAAAGAAGAGCGCCCAGGACAGCTTTTTCCGCTTCTAGCGAACAAGGAAGCTTTTTTCCAAGCACTCGTTCTGCGTTCTCAACTTTACGGGGAAGAAATTCCTTTTGAGTGTTCATCATGCACGTATACTACAAACCTAATGCGCAGCTGTTGCTTCTGGCACAACCTTGAGCATAACTTTCGGTTTCAATTTGCTGGTCAATTTTACGGTGACTTCAAAGGTGCCTTTTTCCTTGATGTTCTTGTCAAACTCAATCTGGCTCTTTGCAACAGCCACACCATTTGCCGCCATCAATTCAACAACTTCTATTGCATTAACCGCACCATACAGTTTTCCGTCATCATGCACTTTGCGCTTAAGCACTAAGCTCAATGTTTTAATCTTTTCGGCAAGCATAGAAGTTTTTGAAGAAAGCACTTCTTGTCGGTTAACAATGTCCCGTTTGTGCTTTTGAGCGAGCACTTCATGCCCCTCAGTAGCCTTTACTGCCAATTTACGTGGGATAAGAAAATTAAGCGCATACCCTTCTGCTACTTTGACAATTTCCCCCGCCAACCCAACATTTTGAACGTCTTTGAGCATGTATACTTTCATGGAAGAACCCTCGTCTACGAGTTTAAAAACTGCCCTTAGTATAAAGAAAAAAACAAAACTGGAAAACGAGAATTGTGATTTCGCCTTACTTCAGAGAATTTACTTCCTGATCAAGGTTTTGAAGCATACGTACGTATCAACGCCAACGTCGAGACAGTTCCTTTTGATTGCCGTATTTCTGAGCCTCCTGCTTACTCTCCTCAAGTTTGCATGCAAGAACACACACTTTTTGAGCCTGACGCTTTGAAAATAAGCTTGAAAACCAAGATAGCAAAACGTTTATCATATTTTTCATGTTGATCCCCTTTACAATGAAACCATCTATTTCAAGTATAAAAATATTTCACGTTTTTTTCTAGAGAATTGCTCAAGACAAGCCTTTCCGTAAGCAACCCTTGCAATCAATCAAGAAACTTATTTATATTCAAATTGAAATACTATAAATAATTAGGAGCTTATTATGAAAAAACAGTTACTGATACTTACAATTTTAATAACCAGCGCAGGATCTCTGCACGCAATGCACGCAGAAATTCATCTTCCTTTTGGGATGAATCTTCAATCTGCCAGAGAAAGAGCGCAACACAGTCTTTTCGAAAATCCCGAAGACATGATAGGCAGTGGAGGAGACACAGACAGAGGTTATATAGGTACACGTGATTTTTGGAATCAAGAACAAATTGAGGAAGAAGCAAGGAATGTTGCAAGGACAGGGAACATAGGAATTGATGAAGCCCGATATATCTTACAACGACAAGCATTCGTAAATTATTTTGCGATACTTGCAAGTCGAGGTATGCGGGTGCAAGACCTGTTTATTCGCTTTTATATGGTAGACGGAAATATTCGCTATCCTTACTCCTATGTTAATAATGTACTATCTATTCACTCTCCTGACCCCTATTTTGATGTACAAGATGATGCTATAAGAAACGTTCTTGGATCAGCAAGAGCGAGCGAAGAACGTCAACGACTCAAGTTGCTTCTTGACAACTACGCGAACCATCTCGGCCGACTCAATCCGGTATCGATTAGAACATGGCCATACGATGCGACTATTCCCCATTATCTGGAAAAAGCAACCGATGTAACTTTAGATGCCGACATCGATGCAATAATTGCACAATTAAGAAAGATGATTGATGTAGAAACAAAAAGCCAAGAATTTTGGGCAAAAAAAATGGTACTACGACCTCTTAAGGCAATTCGTCGAGGAATACACACTGAATTCAACAACTGTATCATCGACTCGCGAGCAACCCTTTTTAAAGAGGCACAAGAACTCCTTGCAAACTCATACCTCCCCAATAGCGATCGCCAGGAATTAACGACTGAAATAGAACAACTTCTACAGACCGACCATCTCACACAAGCGGAGAGGGATAGTTTCGTGGCGGCATTAAGTAGAAATGAAACGGGTGGAAATGAGCCCGCTTTAGCTGTTACTCCATTGGTACGACCACAACCGCGCGCACCTCGCTCTGCTGCTCAGGAAGCCGCTGATAAAGCTCTAGCAGAAGAAATGGGAACTGGCGGTGGAGAAGAATAAATTCACTTCGTGAAACAAACTAAAAGGGATCTTTTAAAGGTCCCTTTTTTTATATCCTCCACCCACAGTAGAGCAGCTGACTTTGCTTCTCTAAAGATCGCATCTGCGCATACCGTTTAAAAAGGCGAGGAAAGTACGAATAACGGTAATGCCCGTCATGGACCAATGCGATCACCGTTTTTTGTTTCGGCATATCCCAGAGAAGTTCTGAACAGATACAGAAATTAACCAGTCCTACTTCAGGAATCGCAAAGATCGATTCTTGCTTACACCCAGACTGCATCTCTTTTTTGTCGTGTAAAAAAGGAGATTCCCCGGTGGCAAAAACCTCTTCTTCAAAAAACGGCAGCATCCAACGCTTATCGTATCGGTAGATCACGTGCCCTGCATGAATAACACAAGCACTGTTATGCAAACTCCCGCATCGCTCACACGCATAATGAGTTCCTACGACCAGATATTTTTCGTGCAACTTCCCATTGTTCGACCACATCTCAAGCGCATACCCATGCTCATTTAAAGGATGCGGAAACGCAGATTCTGGCAGCACAAGCAGTTGTGCCTGGTGATTTTGTCGCTCCGCTTCAAGCAACTTTTCACAGACTTCATGGGCCCGTTCATACGCAATGGCAGATACAAACCTTCCTGAAATAAGAGCAATATTCTCACACTTCTTTTCTTCCTGCTTGTGCCACATCGCATATCCGTAACTTCCTGCAAAAAAAAGAATGCCTAGCGTTATCAGCCACCATTTTTTCTGAGCAACTGCCAGGTAAACCACAAGCAGCACTGCAAGCATTCCCCACCACCGGATCATGGGTAAGAATGAAAGCAATGCAGGGTATTCCATCACCGGCACAAAGGGCAGCGCGAGGCCGTATCCCTGCAACCGTCCCGTGATGAAATAAAAAAAACCAACCTGCACCCAGGCCCAGTAAACAAACGAGCTTACCAACCACCCTACTTGCCATGACTGTGTTAGAAGCGCCACCATACGTGCAATACAAAACCAAACGCTAGAAAAGACCGCAAAGTAGGCGACGAACGCGACCATGTACCATATAACATCAGAGCTATTCCCCAAGCGCCACATCACGTCAAGCAGAGCGCTGATCACAGCGGTATAGGCGACAAATCCCCACAACAGTCCGTGAAAAAAAGCAGCGCGCCACGACAAAGAACGGATAAGAAAAAGAGGGGACAGAGAAAAAAAACAAAAAAACCAACAAATTTCAGACAAAAAAGAAGCGGCGTAAAACGCCGCCGAAACAGTAGTAAGAACGTACGATGTGAAGCTTTTAGCTGTTACTCCCAGTCCTCGCACCCATCACACTCATCTTCGTCTTCATCATCTTCAAAATCACAATCGCAATCGTCGCAGTCATCTTCATCGTCGCAGTAGCATTCGTCTGAACAATCGCATTCATTTGCAAAAAGGAATGTTTTCATATGCTGTTTCCTCGGTTACATGAGCCAGGAGCCTAGAGCTTGACTCGATTTTACAACAATTTTCACTGTACTCCGTATTCTACATGAAAACAACCCCTGCCCGGGCAAAGACTTTGACTTTGAAAAACCCGTCTTTTAAACTAATTCCTTACTTTTTAATAAAAGAAAATTCTTAGGAGCCGTGTTATGAAAAAGTTTCTCTCGTTGATTTTTTTTACTTTCGCGCCTCTTCTTTTTGGGTTTACCCAAGGCCCCGTTCAAAACGTTCCTCAAATTGATCCCTTTGAGCTTCTTAACAGCATGGACCCAAAAGAGCTTGATAAATTGATGGATGACCTTGCCAAAATGTCCCCCGAAGAAATCAAATACTACGAAGAACTGGGCAAGCAGATGTTCAAACAAAGTGGCTATGATCTTGATGAAATTGCCAAAACATTTCCTGCACCCGCTCCTGCTCCACTACCTGCCCCTCAACCGACCAAGCAACCAGAGGCACCAAAGCAAGACAAGGCAAAACCTTCTATCGATGAACCAACCAAGAAAGAGCGTGAATCCTTAACTCGGATGATCAAATCACTCGGTGAATCTCTTGCTTCCATCAGGCAAAAAGCAGCCAGTGATGAAACGTTGCACCCACACCTGGCACCGATCCAACAAGAACTTGATCTTTTAGCTGCCTACGTTAATCGTTTGGATTACGATCGCCATCTCAAACACTTTGCCGAAAAAGAGTTTGCGGCACTGAAAACGAAGCTGCGTAAAATGTCATCCATGCTTGAAGAATTCGATGCAAATTTAACTGTACCTCACCTTGGCCTACGGACACCAAGCGCTAAAACGACCGCCGCATCTCGTACCCAAGATTTGAAGAAAGCAGCTTCACTCCTTCAGGAATTTAAAGTCTACATGAGCAATGCCTTTACCAGTGAAACGCTCCTTACTGATATCGAAAACTTGTTTAAAAAACATGATCAAGAAGCACTGCAGATCAAAAAACAGATAGAGGAACAACAGAAAAAAGCCGGTGAACAAATCAAGAAACTCTCCACCACCAACACCGGGCATTTTGCAAAACCATCCCCCGTTACTCACCCACAAATGCGCTCTCAAGCACAGCAAGCATCTCGCGGTGGCTATGGTAGTGGTGGTATGCAACAACCTGCATATCGCCCTGGTGGCATGCCTTCAGGAGCCTCTCCAGCACAACAACAGTTCCAACAAAATAATGAAAAGCTCAAAGCCGCGCAAAAAGATGGACAAAAAGCTCCGAAGGCCGGCGGAGCTGCAGGAGCGGGTAAAGCTGACGACAAAGGAAAAGACACCAAAGAAAAGCGTGATCAGGAAGTTGGCGATGTCCAACTTTCCCCTCATGAACAACTTAAAAAAATAGAAAAAGATTTAAGCGGTATGAACCAGGACTTCGCTCGCAACAAAGAACCACTCATGAGAATTGCAGACAAAGTGAAGTCAAAAACAGCACCTGACAAAGCGGATCTTGATGTTCTTGAACCCCTTATTATCTCACTCAAGCCGGTTAAAAAAGAAGTCGAAACATACCTTGATAAAATGCAAAGTAGAGAGAAGGATGTGCAAGCCATCAAAAAGAATAAGCAGTACCTTGCCGATTTTTATAAAAACCTGACTGCTTTCACGGATGTTTTCACGGAATATAAGACACTGAAATTTACCGGCGCTCCATTAACTCCAGCAGAAGAGGCTGCCCTTGCTGAGGCAAAAGGTTATGTTGATGCTTTCAATACGCATGCAAAAAAGATCAATGAGCTTCTGACCTCAACCCGCGCCTTCTAAAAATTCTTCCCATTCACAAAATTAAAGGGACCCGTTCTGGGTCCCCTAATTTATTTTCAGATAGATGCACGCGACTAATTGTTCAGCGCTGCAACCACTTTTTCACAACGTGCACATAGACCATGTTGATGATCGGTTACTTCCCATTGCCAGCAGCGTGGACACTTTATACCAGGTGCATGACTCGCTTTTACCTGAAGGCCAAGCTTTTCATCTTCAAAATACGCCTCGTCGCCCTCTTCTTCATCCATCGCATCTTCATACTGAATGTCTTCTTCAAGAACATCACATGCTGACACAATGAAAAATTCCTTTAAAAACTGCTCTTGTGACTGCCCCGTTTTTTGGATATCTGACAGAAGGTCTTTTACAAGCGCCATTGGTTCTGTACTGGTGTTCATGATAATCGTTACTTTCGCTTCTAAAGAATGTTTAACCGTTCCCCGCTGGCGCAACATTTCAAGTGCTTTTAATACACTAGAACGTACGTCACGCATTATTCCCCACTGCACTTCCCTTTTTTCGCGATCTACAAGCCCATCTGCAAAGCTCCATGCAGGTGTCAGTTGAGCAAAATCCTGGAGATGAATCGAATCTTTCTTATCTTTTTGGTAGTAATCCGAAAGATGCTCTGCTGTAAAAGAAAGAATAGGAGCCATCAACCGCGTCATCGTATCAAGGATTATCCAACACACTGTTTGCGCTGAACGTCGCTCACGACCATCCGCCTTGTCCGTGTACAAACGATCTTTGATGATATCAAGATAGAATGAACTTAACTCTCCGGTGCTATAATCCACAAATGCATGATACACACCGGTGAAGTTTGTTTCTTCGTATGCTTTCTTAACTTTTTCTGCAAAAGTTGCCAATTCATGCAATGCATACTGATCAAGTGGCAACAACTCATCATACGAAAGCGCATCTTTTGCATAGTCAAAGTCATACAGATTTTGAAGCAAGAACCGGCACGTATTACGAATTTTTCGATATGATTCTTGAACATTGCTCAGGAGCACGTTGGATACCACGACATCCCCTTGCATTTCAATGCTGGCAACCCAAAGCCGAAGACCATCTGTTCCCATGCGATCAATCAGTTCTTGCGGAGCCGTTACGTTGCCAAGCGACTTTGACATCTTACGGCCCTTGTCATCAACGGTATACCCGTGAGTGACTATTTCTTTCATGCACGCAGAACCTTCAAGCACCATACTGGTCAAAAGTGAACTCTGGAACCATCCACGATGCTGATCGATACCTTCAAGGTACATGTCTGCTGGATATCCAAGCTCTTTGTTTTGAGAAAGAACTGCGTAGTGGCTCACCCCTGAATCAAACCACACATCAAGAATGGCCTGCTCTTTTTTAAAACTTGTTCCGCCGCAATCAGAGCACGTCATACCAGGCTGCATCAATTCGGTAAGCGCAACCTTATCCCAATACTCAATACCTTCCTTGGCAATCCCTGCGACCACCTGTGCAAGCATCTGTGGATCGACCATTTCCTTGTCACATCCAGTACACAGCAAGGCAACAATCGGTGTTCCCCACGTTCTTTGACGTGACAAACACCATTCAAGCCTACCGCCTACCGATGCACGTAAATGGTTGCGCATTGCCTCAGGCAACATGCGCAGCTTTTCAACTTCTTGCAGTGATTTTTCTTGCAACCCTTTGTGATCTAACTCACAGAACCATTGACGTGTTGCTCTAAACATCAAGCCATTACGACATCTCCAGCAATGGGGATAGGCGTGATTGATTGATGTTTTATGCACAAGACGTTTTGTCTCTTGCAACTTAGTCATTACCCACCCAAGAGCATCCTTAATTGACATGCCCACAAGCTCTTGCGGCTCAATACCTTCTGTGTATCGTCCATCAGGACTTAACGGAGAAAAAATTTCAAGGTTGTTTTTTATTCCCACTTCATAGTCTTCTGGACCACAGCCTGGCGCACAATGCACACACGCTGTACCATCCTGCAGAGCCACAAACTGAGCATCTGCACAAACGGGCACCATAAGATTTTCAATAAATGGATGATGAGCTTTTCTTCCTGCAAGGTCTTCCGCTGTACACGTCCCAACTACCTCTTTTGGAACACCGAGCATGGCGCAGATTTTATCCGCAAGCGCAGCTGCTACCACCATAATCTGACCATTGATGCGCAATGCTACGTATTCTGCATGGGCTTTTAGAAACACCGCACGGTTAAGTGGCAACGTCCATGGGGTCGTCGTCCATACCAATAAACTTACTTCCTCATCGATTCCTTTAAATGGATGAGAAGCTAGAGGAAACTGGACATAAATAGAAGGATCTTTTCGATCATGACGCTCGATTTCTGCCGCAGCAAGTACCGTTTGGCACGTAGCACACCAGGCAACGGTCTTATTTTTACGAGAGATATATCCCTGCTCAACAAACGTACCAAACGCCTTCACAGTTGCCGCTTCATACTCTGGAGCCATAGTTTCGTAAGGATGTTTCCAATCCATTACCACGCCCAGGCGTTTAAATTCCTCTTTTTGAACCCCAATCCAATGGCGAGCATAGTCGCGGCATTCTTTTTTAAGAGCAGCGCCTTGAGCTTCAGGGTGCAATGCAGTCACGCGCAATTCAATAGGAAGGCCATGGCAATCCCAACCTGGGGTCACCGGTACATGCTTGCCCATCATGCGTTGCGACTTGGTCACGATATCTTTGAGGATCTTATTGTAGGCAGTTCCTAAATGGATGTTTGCATTAGCATAAGGCGGACCGTCGTGCAAAATAAACTTGCGCGCTCCCTTATTTTTGATAAAAGCCTTATCGTACAATTCTTCTTTTTCCCAGCGGGCAATAAGCGCAACATCATCCACCGCTGCATTCGGGCGAATCGGAAAATCCGTCTGCTGTAAGTTGAGTGTGTCCTTATAGTGCACTGTTCCAGTGGCCTTGTCTTTTATTTCCGCCATAGAAAGCCCTTTATATACGATAAAATACGAACCTTTTTTCCTGAGTATGAAGATCCGAGTATACTCCTTCGGCGCAATTTCTCAATATGAAAAACCGCTCCTTCTGCAGATTTCAAGCTTATTTAAGCCCCCCTGGAAAGGAGACACCCCACCACCCTACTTATTCGAGCCAAAGAACCTCCAACATGGGATCCGCTCTGGAGCAGGGGGCAGCAAAACCACCCCCACCCCATTTTCTAATCCTAACGATCGCCGCTAAATCTTCTCCTTGATTTTGTAGAAATCGAAAGATTCGTTAAACCTGCAAGCCTATCCAAAAGTAGACGCCCAACCCCTTCAACTGATTCAACACCGACCGGACGATTCGTAAAAACCGTGCAACCCTGAGATCCACAATTCAGGCAAATTCGCACCAGATCACCGTAGAGCTGTAACTCAATAGATAAACTTTTCCTAAATATTCGCGATCCCGCTTCTGAGTTTCTTTTCTTCGCCCACTCAACACAGCAATGCGCAGCCTCATCGAATGTCAAATTCCTGCTCACTTGCGTAACAAGCTCCCCCTCCTGAGGCCGCATCTCTTCCGGCATACCCGAGCATCTCAGCCACAGCGGAATACTCACCAACAGTGCCCCTGTTAAAACAATATTCTTCATTTCAAACCTTTCTGAAATAAAAACCAGTAAAAATCCGAAAGACATCTCCCGATTTTTTCAAAAAATCGCAAGCATCCTACGCCCTTTTTTGTTTTTTACAAGCTGTATTTCGTAACCATTCAAGAAAGTTAAGAAACGCGCATGGACACATACCTATCTTTTCCCTACACTTCTTTCGTTAAGAAATGACTTATCTACACAGATGGAAAGGGCATTGCCATGAAACACCACCTCTATGCGGGTAAAAAAGTGGGCATCTGGGGATTTGGAAAGACCGGACAAAGCGTCCTTACCTTTGTAGCCCCCCACGCAGAAAGAGTGATGGTCTTCGAAGTTGCCCCGCTAACACCTGAACAACAAGCGCTTTTGAAAAAACACAATGCCCTCGTTGTCCCTCCCTCGTGCCTTGAACAGTTTCTTGAAGCAAATGACATCATCATCCCCAGCCCTGGAGTAGATCTTCACCCACACACTCAATGGGCAGAAAAGTGGATAGGCGAGCTTGATATCTTTGCCGACCATGTCACCACAAAGACTGTTGCTATTACCGGTTCAGCCGGAAAAACATCCACCGTTACCCTGCTTACCGAACTTTTTAATCGCTGTGGGGTACGTGCCATCTCGGGTGGAAACATTGGTGTACCGCTTCTTGACCTTGTCAAAGACCAGGAAAAGTACGATGTCATTGTTCTTGAGCTTTCAAGTTTTCAGTTGGAACTCTCTCATTCCTTTGCCCCCTCCATTGCCGCTGTCACCAACCTGTTTCCCAATCACCTTGATCGTCATGGTGATCTTGCTGACTATGCTCATGCCAAAGGACAAATATTTGCGCATCAACAAGAAAATGACTGGGCAATTATTCCGTTTGCCTTCCTTGAAGCATTTATCCCGTACACTGCACACCAAAAAGTGTTGTGGCTCTCCGATGATGCCTACGAAGAATATCTTTCACCAGAATTAGGACTGGTTACCTTCTTACAAAATTGGCGTCTCATTTTCGCAATTTTAGAACGCTTTTCCATTGAACCTGAGACCGTTCTTAAACAGTGTACAGGTCTTCACATCCCTCATCATCGGTTTGAAAAAGTGGCAACGTATGAAGGGGTGACGTATTACAATGATTCAAAAGCAACGATCGCTGAATCACTGCTGCAATCAGTTAATCAATTGCAGCAACAGCCGGTCATTTTATTCTTGGGCGGTCTTTCAAAAGGAGTCGATCGAGCTCCTGCCATTAACCAGTTACCTCATAACATCACCCACGTTCTTTGTTTTGGAAAAGAAGCAGATACTATTATGAGTCTCTGTAAAACAGCGGGGTTTACAGCAAGTTCGTACACAACGCTGGAAGATGCATGGCACGCCTGCACACGTCTTACCCATACGGGTGATGCAGTACTTTTTTCTCCAGCGGGAGCAAGCTACGATCTGTTTAAGAATTACGAAGAACGCGGAGACACCTTTAAAAGGTTAGTGCACAGCCTTTCGACCATGCACTAACTTGTAAAATATAAAAATTTTCCTGACTTATTACTAATTTGATTGATCTAGTAACGCAGGCAGTTCTCCAGTAGGAGGAGTGAGCGTAACTACTGGTAGAGCAGCTTGTGTACTACCTGCCAGCATAGGCAAAACACCCGCTGGAACCCCACCACGATAGCGTCCTACTCGTTCATCAGATGCGTCCCTAAACCGCTCCGACAAAACATACAAACAAACCGCAACAGCAGGTTCTGCCTGAATGTCCCAATACTCCATTACAGGCACTCGAGAATAATCTCTCGCACCACTCATTTGCTTTAAAAGAGTTGCTACTCTCGACTGATTCGTTTTATCCAAAACAGGAATCGCCCACACTTTTCTCGTAACCATATCGGAGAATTTAAGAAACCTGTCTCCATGTTGCCCCGACATTTCAGAAAGCACCAGCTGCCCCTTAAACAATCTGTGAAAGAAATTTTCAAGGGCAGGACGGTCAGGTGTATATTCGTGACCCTCTTGTTGCGCCAAATCGATTTTCACCATCCTACTATTTTGGAATGCCTTTGTGATGAGCGTCGACCGCTCATCCGCTTCGCTTTGAGCCCCATGCACGCTGTATACACTCAAACCACCAAGAGCCAACACTAACGTTATGTTTTTTCTGATTTTCATAATTAATAATTCCTTTTATTACTATAGCTATCACGTACATTGTTCTTTGCTGTCAATTCCTCGAACCACCATCCCCCCCATTTTTATTCATTATCTAATGCGCCCAACTACTATTCGCAAATGCTGTAGCAACACCTCTTGTGTCACTGCCATCTCCTGCGAAATACCAAGTATTGTTCTCAACTCCGCTTCATCACCTGTATAACAACGTTTATTAAGAACCCTGCATAGCCCAGCAGTGCAATCTTGAGACAAATGCGCAATCATCCATTCACCAAGTACGGTATCCCCATCTTTAAAGACAATCTTTCCTTGCAGCCACATATTATGAGCGATGGAACACCTTCTTAATGCACCACCACGAGTAACAGCATCATTTTCGTGAAGACATTTACTCAGAAAGTGTGCGGTAATAAGAATCATCTCTTTTGCTACGGCAACTTCCGGATTTTCAAGCTGTCTTCTAACGGCACCCGTTCCCCGTGCTTCACGCAAAGCTACTGCACCACCAAGAGAAGGCCCCATGCCATACACAAGACCACCCCACAGAAAAAGAGCGAATTTTACTGCCACCTTCTTCATTTAGTTCTTTTCAACAGAGCAAGCCTCTCCTGAAGAGTCTCTACGCAAAGATCTTTTTTGAGAGGTAATCCAAACATTCCTTTCAGTTCCGTTTCAGCAGTTTTTTTGAAATCTCCAAATCTACGTCCATCTCTTCCTGAAGCAGCCAGGATTCCATTAAAATTGTAGCAAAATGCACCTGCATTTTCATGAGATACTCCCCTCACTTCAAATCTCTGTTCCTCTGTATGGTGATCCCTACGTACTAGTATGAAAGATTTACCCGCTTCTTCACACACACGATTCCAAGCGCGAAGCTTATGCACATTATCACCATTCTTAAGTACCGCAATAGCAACTTCTAACAATGCTTTCTGTGTTTTTTGGCACACTGCTTTACTTTTTTGTACACCACTTGACACAGCCTCTGATGCACTCACAAGACACATGGCCAAAAAAATATTTTTCATTTTCATGTTTTCAGTTACCCCTTTGTCCATTTGATCCCTATTTGTTTTTATTTTTTTATCGCACTCGCGATAGCACCTTACTGTACTTAAATCACAAAAAAAGACTAGCCTGCCAATACTTTATCCCTTTACCCATGAAACCCTCCTTCACCACTTGGCACGATATTGTATTTTTTTACTGACTGGTTACTCCACCAAAATCGACGAAAAACAGGAACGGAACCTGCACAGACATGGCCTTCTTCCACACGTTTTGGTACATCTGACAAAAAGTTACCCAATTCTGGAAAGGCCTTACATGCAATTTCGTACTTCTTCACATCTTAAAAATGACTTTTCCATTCTGTGTGGCATTGTCGCTGCGCTTACCATCATCGGACTTCTGTTTGTGTACTCATCAAGTTCTATCTACGCAGCACAGCAGTATGGGTCTGCTCACTACTTTTTAAAGCGACAATGTATTGGTGTCTTATTAGGATTATGCGCATTATTTGTGGTGCGCAAGCTTTCTTTTGAGTTGGTCTACGTATGCACTCCACTCTTTTTCCTTGGATCGTGGACCCTAACAGCCCTTACCCTTGTTCCCCAGCTTTCACAACGGATTCACGGGTCAAGCCGTTGGCTTTCTTTGGGTGGGTTTTCATTCCAACCGAGCGAACTTCTTAAGATAGCGTTTGTCATGTACATCGCACACTTTCTTTCTCGACGCGAAAATAAACCGTTTACCTTCAGATCAGCATATCTTCCGTTTCTGCTCATCACGGGACTTACTGGAGGAATACTTCTGTGCCAACCAGATTTTGGACTTGCCACTACACTGACCACCACCGCAGGCGCGTTGCTTTTTATTGCAGGCTTTCCCATCACCCACCTTCTTCTTGTCGGAGGGGCACTCATTCCACTCGTGGGACTTTTGATTTACACACAGCCGTATCGGGTCAAACGAATCTTAACCTTTCTTGACCCTTGGAAAGATCCACAAGGCGCAGGATTTCAGGTTATTCAATCGCTGATTGCAATCGGTTCAGGAAGTTGGTTGGGAAGTGGCATATCACATTCAAAACAAAAGTTTTTTTATCTGCCCATGCAACATACCGACTTTATTTTTTCGATTATCGCAGAAGAAACAGGATTTGTAGGGAGCAGCATCATTATTCTGCTCTACGCACTGTTTACGTATTTTGGGATGAAGGTGGCCTGGCAACTTAAAAACAAGTTCGCACTTCTGACCACCCTTGGATTCGTGATTTTGACGTCACTACAAGCGCTCATTAATATTTTTGTAGCGACGGGACTACTGCCAACTAAAGGCATCGGATTACCCTTCATCAGCTACGGAAACTCATCACTTGTTTGTTTTTTATGTATGATCGGCATTATTGCGCTCTTTGTTGATCGCAACTAACTCTGAACCATCCCTGCCATACCATCTAGCGGCACTATTCAAATAAAAAACCTAATTTTTTAGTAAACCTTGCCGTTGCAATTTAGGACCTAAATCCTCAAGTTGGCGCAAACACCACTGTACGATGTCTTGCTCTTCGGGACACCCCAATTCTTGCTTGAGTCCTGCAAATGGTCTCGACAACCTTTGTTGTGCGTCTATCTGAGCACTGATAGATTTAAGCTCCTCAGGCGATATGTGTAAAGGAACACGCTGTGTATCTGTTCGACTCGTACCATACAAACTTTCCGACGCAACAAATTTTGACCATACTACTTGCTTTTTTCCATCCCAACTTTGCTCATCAATATGTGAAAAAGTCCATCCCTCCCGAGGTAGAAAGATAAGTTGGTACACCAATTGCATTTTATAAAAATGAGCAAGAAGACGCTCATTTTCTGTCAAAGCAGCTGCTTGTCCTCCTACTGCACCCATCAAGTCTCCCTCTTCCTTTTTTTTCTCTCTTACAACAACCCCAGCGGCAGCCATCTCTTTAGTTTCCTTAAGTTCGGCCTTTGGAAATCTCGAGCTCCACACGTATGCTCCACCACCGAGTAAGCCAATGCCACAAGTTGCAACCAAATACGGATGCTCTCTCACAAACTCAGCAGCCCCACCAGTCCATCCCAACGTAGGTCTTTCACCTGCGCAAGCTCCGCTTACCACCAGTAAAACAATCCACGTAGTATTTTTGATAATTTTCATAGAAACCTTTTCCTTAGTATAAAAAGCTCTTAGTATTTTATATTAGCGCATCAAATATGACAAATGAGAATTTAAGACAAAGGCTCTTACCACAAACATTTTGAACCAAATAACCTGCGCCAAAAAAAGGGCCCAGTCGGGCCCCTTAGTTTCAGAAAATTTGGTCTTTTTTAAGCTTTAGTTTTCGAGGGCCAGCTCATCACAAAATCAACAAGCAGACGTACGGCTACCCCTGTTGCTGAATTAGGCCTAAAATAGGGCTTATCAGGTACATCAAAGGCGGATGGCGCGATATCCAAGTGAACCCAGGGGGTATCACCCACAAAATTGCTCAAGAAGCAGGCACCGTTGGTCGCTCCTGCGTAATATTTCGTTTTGCCATCATTACAAAGATCAGCATGATCCGATTTGACCATTACCTTGTATTCATCAATAAGCGGAAGACGCCACACTGCGTCACCAGAAGCGTGGGCAGACTTTTCAATCTTTTTTGCAAGATCTTCATCTTGTGTAAAAAGGCCACTAAAGAACGGTCCAACTGCATGGCTGCAGGCACCCGTTAACGTTGCCACGTCAACCATCACTGTTGGTTTAAAATGTTTGTCCGCGTATGCAAGCGCATCAGCAAGCACCAACCGCCCTTCAGCATCTGTATTTCCAACCACTGCTGTTTTTCCATTGTAGAACGTGATGATGTCTCCTGGATGGTTTGCTGATCCGCTGAGCATATTTTCTGCAACGGCAGCAAGTGCAACCACATTTACTTCCGGTTTGAGCTGCGCAATAACCATAAGCGTGTTCATAACAGCAGCAGCACCAGCCATATCTTCTTTCATCGTTTCAAGATAGCCGGTTGGTTTTAAGTTGATACCGCCTGAATCGAAGGTAATACCTTTTCCAACAAGCGCAATTGTTGGTGCATTTTTCTTTTTGCAGGTGTACTGGGCAATCACCAACTGGCAATCATGCTGTGAACCCATACCAACCGCTTTCAGACCACCCATACCCATTTTTTCAATAGTTGGTTCGTCAAACACTGTCACTTCAACAGCGTGTTCTTTGCCAAGGTGCTTAATGAGTTTTGCAAATTCATGCGGCGTCATAACGTTTGCAGGAAGATCGACCCAGAGACGTGTTCTGTTCACTGCTTGGGCAATAATCTCACCTTCTTTAACTCCTACCTTTGTTGCAGCAACTGCCTTTTTATCAACAACAGCGACTACTTTTTCAAGGGACTCTACCTTGTCATCTTTTTTGGTGATGAACTGATCAAATTTGTACTGGGCCATTTCACTCATTAACGTGAATAGCTGCCCATTTTTCTCATCCGCTATCCCCAGATCTTTTGCTGGAGGAAGTTCATACGCAACGGATTCAATTTTATGAGCCTGACAGAGGCGAACAACAGTGGCGTAGGCACTACGATAGGTTTCAAGAAGCGCATCTTTTGCCTCTTTTTTACCGACACCGATGAACAGAAGGTAGACAATCTTTTTGCCTACTGCACAAGGAAGAACAAATGACTGCCCTTTCCCCCCAGTAAATTTCTTATCTTTGAGTAACTTTGAAAGATGAGGAAAAAATTCCCCTTCCAGCTTCGGTTCAATCTTTGAAACAGAACCACCTTCAGGAACAAAGAAGGCAAACGCTTGCGTTGATTGAGAGAGCAACGGTGCGTCATTTACGAGATATTGTGTCATGGGAAACTCCTTACTACGTGAGGTGTACATTTTCTGCACGTAAGGGTAACACGTTACCAGGGGCAAGTAAAAAGCAAAGAGGGACCCGGTGTGGATCCCTCTTGAACTTGTAAAACTGGACTATTTTTACTATCAGGCCGCTGGTGCTGCTACCGGTGCAGAGCTCGTTGGTGAGAGGTTGGCTGGTACAGGCGTGATAGTAGTTGATGGAAACTTGGTCGGCACAGGACTGCTTGTACCTGTTGAAGACCCTTTCCCCGTCTGCGTTGATGAGGAAGCTACTGGTGAAGTTACTGCAATCCCAGAGACTGTCGCTTGCCCTGCAGGTGCTGTTTGAACCGTAAGCGAAGCAGCTCCAGCAGGTAATGCACCCCCGATCATGAGCGTTATACCGTTACGCAGATTATTTGTAACCGAGAACCCAACTGGATACAGCAGTGCCTGACCAGCCGTTGTTGTTTTTGCTTGGAACACAAGACCATTAAGAATGTCGATGTAGGTATCAGGTCCTGCTGCAGGAGATCCACTAGCCTGGGTTGGGTAGAAGATCTGACAGAGTTGATTAGTTGGAGCACCAGAAGCAGCGTCAGTTCCGCCTGAACTGCAAGAAAGTTTGTAGACAAAGCGTCCACCTACTGTTGGTTCCTGCGTTGTCGGCGTCACGGGCGTTGCGTACGATACTTGATTTTGAATCACTGCCGTTGCTGCCGGATTAAACGTAGGATTAGAAACCGTAGCAGCTTCTATGGTTCCTGCGTCCAGGGCACTTACCAACTGCATGAACCCGTTAATGTTTCCACACACGTTAATCGTGGCCTTTAGCTGTGCAAGCAATGCATTGGCAACGGTATCAAACATATACTTGTAGAGATATTCAGTACCTGACGTAGGAACAGGAAAATCGGTGTGTAAAGTATTTGAATCAATAGTTCCTGGCAATGACCCAACAACACGCAGGTACGGCGCCCCATAGGTTGGAGTTGCTGCTGATGAAAGCGGGAAACTCACATTGAAATTACCTGCATACAGACCCGGATACACTGCTGTATCAAGATTGTTTGTCATGCTGCTTACCACAGAGACAAAAGTACCATACTGACCTTTGCTTGGAACCACATTACTACTTGTTCCTGCACCATTATTGTACGAATCATAGAAGGCAAAGTACTGACCATTTGTCGCATTTGCTGAACTGTTTGGATTTGCCCCACTGAAAATCAT
The DNA here is from genome assembly GCA_964604015.1 of uncultured Pseudomonadota bacterium. Lineage (GTDB taxonomy): Bacteria > Babelota > Babeliae > Babelales > CAIQNR01 > CANNBR01. Next base: position 101,734 of record CAZRXF010000001.1, on the reverse strand, counting down.
ACTCAAAAGTCCTGCTGAAGGAAGCGTAAAGGTTGAAGCTGTTGCCGGTTGATACAACAGACCACAGGTCACGGGCACCGTTCCAAGGGCAGTGATACTTACCTGATTTGCTACCTCTTTAAGATACGGGCAACTTCCAAACACCGACGCACAGAACGGTTTTGCTTGCATCAATTGCTGTTGTAACGTTGCGTCAAGGGGAGGATTATTCCAGGCGTTTTGACTTGCCCCAGGAGCTGTTCCTGCCTGCACTGGTACTTGGAACATGTCATTGGTTAGAGTTCCTCCACTATTGGTATATGAAACCATGTACTGTTTTGGATTAGTGAATGTTTCAGTAACGGTCACCGAAGCTCCTGCTGGAGGAGTGCCTGAAGGGATAATACCACCGATGTTCATAATGTATGATTTGCTCACTAGTGAAGCTCCGCCATTAAGCGCATTGACCAACACCGTAGACATGCTTGTTTGATTTGGAACCATCGTTGTGCCATTTTGTGTGATCAATAAATTATTATTTGCATCAGTCTCTGTTCCATAGGCATACGTTGTTTGTGTTCCTGCAACACCTTTTGATGATCCAGGAGTAAAGACCGTAAAGACAGTGCTGCCCTGTTGCACTTGATACTGATTGTACCCATTTGATGGATCACCACTGTTGGTATCTTGATAGAACATATTAGTTTGTAGCGATTCACCAAGAAGGTCTAAATCACCCCACACAAACAACGGATTTGAGAAATCCATCGCCGTATTTGCCACGATGCCCGTCGATGATGATCCAGAGAAGTTGTAGGCAACCATTATCTGCGAAAGCTTCGGCGTCCCGTCAGAGTTGTAACATTCACCAGTTACCATATCAACGTAATAATCCTTTTTCTCAGCTAAAGAAGAGAAGCTTTGAGTAGTTGCATCATAGATAGGAATGGTTGTGTTTAACACATTGCGCACCAGATACGTATCGGAAACAATGTTCTTGTAATAATAGTACGTGTAGGTGTCAGTAACTGTTGTGGCAGGAGTTGTTTTTCCTGGTATCGAAAGACATTTCATGTTCGTTCCACTGCTTCCTGGAGCCAAGGTTACATCATTTGATGCCATCGGAAGTGGTGGATTGTAGACAGGTAGCCCAATAGTTTCTGTTCCATCTGCTGCAACTTGGATACCAAATCTCATCCGCATTGCTTCAGAACCGTATCCGGTAAGTTCAGACATTGGAGTAGCCACTCCTCCTTCAACCAGATAGTACATTCCACGTTTTGCGTTTCCCGGGATAGCGGTATAGACAGGCTGACCTGTTTGTGCAGAAACAGTAACGTCCTGCATCTGCGCATTAAAGTCATAGTAGTAACTTGGGTTTCCTCCCGTTCCCGGCATTGCCAAATAATATTTGCCATTTACTTGATAGATATTGCTGTAGAGTGCACTGACCGGCGCAGCTCCTTTGAGCTGACTTAATGGCAATGGAGCTGCGACCAACTGACCATTCGCACTTGATGAAAATTGCGCTTGCAGGAAGTTCTGATTTTGAACCTGATTAAGACTTTCGATGATATCAAAAAGTTGAGGATTGTTTGATTGAACAGGAGTCAAAAGCGTTGAAGTTTCTGATGTTCCATACGATCCAACACCAAAGAGCCTTTGGAACGCTGTTTGCGGAGTTTCTAATGTTGCCTCCCCTATTCCCACCTGCTGATCTTGTCCTTGTGCTGTTTCTGTTTGCTGCAACCCTTGCCCATTCTGCGCTGGAAGGTTCATTTGATAAATGTTGCCCGACACTAAACTCATCATGTAATTCGTTTGTGGTGTCAAACGCCCGATAGGATTCCAGTTTGCGTCAGTTGCAACCCAATAATCAGTCGCGCCATAGTAATTTTCCGCCGTCACATTAACTGCGTAAATATAGGTTCCATGCGTGATCTGTTCCTGACACAAACTCAACAATCTTCCTGCAAAATAAAATGGCGAGAGCGCTAACTGGGCGGCCTGACTTGCAACTGACTGGCAGTTCATCAACATTGAGTACAGTCCTGGATTATTATTGGCCACATCCTGTCTGCTACTTCCTTGGTTTTTCAAAGCAACATCCAACACTTTTTCAGGATCAAGCGTGCCAATCTTGGTGATATTACATTTAGCTGTTGCAATGTTACCACCGCTACCATAGCACACAGCAGCCGTACCAAGCGGCGTTGGGAACCACACATCACCAGTTGAAAGATCGATAGCAACAGGATTTGCTATTTCCAAGAAGGAAGTACCCAGACGAGATCCTACGTTGCATTGATCTATGGTAAGCGGTGAAGAAAGCCCCACTACCGGAGTTGCAGCAGAAAGATTCGAGGTAATGTTAGACGCAACCGTTCCATCTAAAGCACCGATAGCAAACAATGTCGTTGTAGGAGCAACCGGAACGAGGTTGTAAAAGAAGTTACCGGTTCCAATTGAGGTCACTGAACCATTGGTTGGAGGAAGGGTCAGATACACGTTGCATTTCATATTTTGAGTAAATTGGAAGGGCCCCGATTGCAAAATTTGAGCAACACCATTACTTGAGTTCATGATATCTTCCCACCCATTGTAGGCAGTAATAACATCTTGCACAAAGCTTTGTGGAACGGCCTGACCCAAGGCACAGCTAAGAGGAGTTGGTGAGGCATTAACGGTCGTGTTGATCCAGTTAATGTTTGCAGTTTCTTGTTGCTGGGATGGATTGTTATATTGAATTTGCTGCATGGAAGCTGATTGTGGAGCATAGGCAAACTGCGCAAAATGCATCCAGTACATTGGACACATTTGAAGCATCTGATCAGTTGTTTTTGCAACAGGAGCAAACGGAGGTTTAAGATCTTTTTCAAACGCTTGTTTTTTTGCAGCAAGTGTTTGCTGCGCATTCACCAATTTTACTTTTTCAGTCAACCACGACTGCATTGAAGTGAAAAGCTGTCCAGGCTGGCTCGTTGACTCACCTGGTAACACCAAGTAGGGAACATACTGTTGTGAAAGAGTTGCACTCGTCTGAACATTCATCCCTTGCACTGCTGACCAAATATCTTCTGCCCATTTAGGATACACAGCCGTATCGATCATGCCATTAATATTTTGCGCAAGCGCAGTAACTTGCGCTTGTGCATTAGAAACAGCCGAAAAATCACCTGCGTATGCCGGGTTACCTTGCATAGAGCTGTAAATTAAATTGTAGGGATTAGCAAACGTCGGCATAAATCCCGTTCCTAACGATACGTTTTCCACTACCGCCACTTGCATCGGCCCATTTGCTGTTTGCAAGGTTCTTGAAGTTTGACCAGGCTGTGCTGCAATAGGTTGATAGGCAGCCGTACGTTCCATAATATTTGCTGTATACGGAGGGTTGGTCAGAACGGCGTAGTTACTGTCATAGACTTGCCCACTTACCAAGCTTGCCATCAAAAGTTGCGCTGAGGATGAATTACTTATTGATACACCTGTCTCGGAAATACCCAATGGCATGGTTTGGTAATAGGTAGTGTAAGAACCATCCTGATTTTGTATTTGCGCCGGCATGAATGGAACAACATAATCATACACTTGACCGCCTTGTAGATTGGTTCCAAACACCCCTTGCTCTCTACTGCTCTGCCCCCCTGTTGCTGAACCTCCCGTAATAAACTTAGAAACTTTGTAGACATACAAGCTGCGCAACCATGCCTTCTGGCCGGAAGAAAAAGGACCGAATGGAGCCTGTGTTGTTGCAGATTGAGCAGGAGGGAACGTCACACCGTTAATATCTGAAAGAACAAGATTTTCCTCAGATGTTGCTGTATCTTGATAAGATGCTTCAAGCGGCACTTTGTCAAAAATACAGCCATTTTTTATCACAGGCCCTTGATATGAAAGGTTGGTAGCATAGTTAGCCATGGTAAGAATTTGGTTAATAAAATTAGTTGCCTCAGAAGACGCAAGTACTAACGATATGTTTTGGAACAATCCAGCCATAATTGTTGAAGCAATGTATTGAGCTGCAGGTACATCGCCAAGTGTTGTTACCGAAGTACCTGGTCCGTTGTTGCTGTAACGGTATGCAAGACCGGTCACCAAGCTGACCATATAATTGATTGCTGGATTAATCTGCGACACATCATAGTCAATAACCCCAATGCCATCAGCACGCGTAATCAGCCCCGTTGCAAAAAGTGGGACTATATTATAATTCACATCAAGAAACAGTAGATAATCCTTAGCCGGTAAAACATCAGAGGCGCGATGTTTCTTCGTGAACAGAGCGATAGGTGTGTCTTCTGTCTCGTAAACGTAAATGTTAACGGCATTCACATCAACTGAAGGATCAAACCCAGGGTTTGCACCGTTAGTGATTGTTCCTATTGCATTCTGCAAGTGCGTACGCGCTTCTTTTAATCTTGCAACTGCTGCAAAAACATCATCTCCATAGTGCTTGTTTCCAACTTCTTCCAAAGCAGATTGCAACGCTGCTTGTGCCTGTGCCACAGCCTCAAGCGGATTTTTTACACCAGCTGCCTCATGTCCAGATGGAGCAGGCATAGTAGTAAGCGCAAGAATCATGTTAATCGATTCTTCAATATTATTTTGGGCCGATTGAGAACCAAGCAATGTATTGAGAACTCCCGTTCCTTCAATTTGTCGAATGGAAATAGCCGGTGCAACCGCAGTTTGCGAAGAAGGAAGGAATCCTGTCACATCTTGAATACCCGTTCTAAATTTATTCAACGTTGGAACAAGCAATTGAGGAGCATAGCGACTTGGCTTTTGAATTTTTTCATGTCCTAACGTATGAGTACTTTCGACTGGCGCAAACAACGTCTGAAGCTCTCCATTTGGCTTTATGACGTCATTACTTGCCTTAATTCCCCACGGAGCAACGCTATCTAAATACCCTTCTGAATAATTGTAATTGGCACGATTACCGACCGCATCGAATGCCTGCTGTGTGTACTGAGCAACAGAGAGAGTTGTCTGTGCTCCTTTTGCAGCCTGCAATGTCGAGTCATTGCTCGGTTCCAAAAGATAGGCAAACGGGGTTTGATCGCTGTAAGGAACCCCACCATCCATGAAAATAAGCCCTGTATTAAGGTTAACCCAGACACCAAACGCATTTTGTGATGTAGCGTAGGTGGAACCCCACTGCGCACCAGTTTGGTAGACAACGTAGTAACTTCCATTTTCCAATTCAGCTGCACTAAATTTTTTTCCGTAACCACTCGTAGATGGATCTACTGCTACATATAAGTACGTTCCTGCTTGGCCAGCATTTGCCTCTGGAATAAGTGATGCGGGAGTTTGAACAGCAAGAGTCGGTGTTATGTGATAGACAGCCGTTATTTCTTCATACAATGCTTTAGCTTGTGCATTTTGCATCAAGGTCTGATACAGCATGCTGGGGATACCAAAGAACACACCGGTCATCATCATTTTGAGAATTTCCACGGTTCCCGATACAAATTTCTTAATTCCAGCAACGGTGTTTTTACCCAAAAATTTAGCGCCTCTTGCTGTTCCTCGTCCTGTTGCTTTAGCTCCTTTTACAAATGTATCCTGAAAGTCTTCTTTACTTCGAAACGTCTGTTTTACTGCAGTACCAAATCGTTCAAAGCTCTGTGCTCCCTGATTTGCAAGACGCCCACTTTTTTGTAGAAATCCCTCTATCTCGCTTCGCGCAGCACGTAAAGTCGTAAGATCTGATTTGAGTTTTGCAATTCTTGCAGTTTGAGTTTCTCCATCAAGCTTAATGTCTGCTCCGATGTCCTCCGTGCCCTCAACTGACAACTTGCCATCTCTACCTATCCTAAATGCCGCTTCTGGACTTGTAAGCAACTTTTCTTCTGCTTTTGATACATTACGCAATTTGTAAACAACATCAGCTTCTTGACCATCGTCATTTTTAACTCTAACTCTGACGGTCAGGTCTCCCTCCCAATCCTTGGTAACCGTCACATCACGGGATGAAACAGAAACGGTTCCATCTCCTTCTTCGAGAGCATCATTTAATACAGCGCTCGATTCTTCATCTCCTCCCACACGATCAAAATGATCTCCGCTCATGGAAACAGTGCCGTCTTCTTCATTAAACGTCATCCGTTGCGGTTTTTTGGCATCAGCTTCAAGACCACGTAACTCCTCAGCACGTTCATCAATATCTTCTGTTAACCGTTCAGCTTCACGTGCCTGACCTGCCCATTTTTCTTTGAGGCCACCCCACCAATTTTTCATTCTTTGACGTACCGTTCCGCGAGCTGCAGGACCATATCCACCAGCTTCTGGCCCTACTGGTTCAACCGTATCTTCTTCTTCAGGCTCTTCTCCTGGTTCCTCACCCTGCGCAGGACTCTCTCCTGAGGGCTCTGGTGTTACGTCAAGGTCATCATCCCAATTAACATCTTTAAAAGTCGATTCGTCACCTTCTCCAAAAAGGCTAAACTGGTCTTCCTGTTGAGCCTTTGCCGCTTTAGCACTAGGAAGAGCATCGGCTCTTTCAGCCACATCTTCAGCTCTACTTTGTAATGCAGAAGTGGCATCATCAAGGCCTGCAACGGCATCATCTGACATACCAGCAGGAGCTGGAGCTGCGCTTGGTGGCCTTAGAGCCGCAGCACTGCCTTCAGTTGCGATTAACCCAGCGTTTTCATCAAGGGCTGTTCCCATTGAACGATTAAGTGCCTTTATTGCCTGAGCCCCTAACTTTCCTGCGCCTGCTAAACCTTTTAAACTTTCATTGAATGCGCTCTGAAATTTACCCGAAACACCCTCCAATGAACCTTTCAAGCGAGTAGTTAGAGATTCCGCAGCACCTTCTGAATCATCTCTCACTGCAGCTTTAAGTGCTTCGACTGAGTCTCTGAGCGAACTTTTAAGCGAGTCCGCAAACGACTTCATGATAGCTGCTTTTTCTTCGCCGGAGCCTAGATCTTTGAGTACTCCACCGAGCTTTTCCATCTGTTCGCCGATACTTTTAAACAGCCCCTTTGCTGCAGCCTGAACCTCTGCTCTATCTCCAATAGCTTCGGTCATTTCTTTGGCCATAGAACCTACCGCTTCTGCTAAATCACCGGCAGCCTCACCCAATGACCTGAGCCCGTCGCTGAGAGAACTCGTTAAAGCTTCTGCGAATTCAGCAGACCTTACCGTACGTGGCGCGAACAATCCGCACAACACCGCAAAAAGTATCAGTTTTTTCTTCATCCCCACCCCTTTTAGATCGAATAGTTTGAATTTTATTCTAAAAGAATGATCGATGCTCTCACAAGGATTTAAAATGTTCAAACTGCCAGTAAGCTTATAATGATCAAGATCCGATGAGCCACTCTTTCCATGCCTTCATTTTAAGTTGGGAAAGAATTTGGGTAAGAAAATCTCGTACTTTGTGGATATATTCTTCAGGACGATGGAAGAACGTATCAAGATGCTCAGTTCCATCAACAATCCACAGTTCCTTTTGATCAGTCGCCGCATTTTCATACACCTTTTCAAAGGCCTGTACTGGAACGGTGGCATCCTGACCGCATCCAATAATAAGGCATGGAACAGTTACATGCTTAATGGATTCAATCGGACTTACCGGCTTAAGACAGGTAGCAACTGGGGTAGCATCAAGCCCAACCAACCGTAACAGCGTTCGCAAAATACCGTTAGTCAGTGATGAGTACATCGATTTTTGCAGTAACGTTCGTAAAGGAAGAAGCACATCAAAACCCCAGATAGGGTAACGCAGATCATTGAGGCCTCGAGTTACCACATTTTCCATGCTATCAAACGGAGAATCGATGATAAGCGCATCAAAAAGAGAATTGTCATACCGGGATTGAGCTTCAATAGCTGCCGCAGCACCCATAGAAATACCGTAGGCAATCACTGGTTTATTTTTAAGCAGCGGGTGCGTTTTAACAAAATCAACGGCAGCCTTAACGTCCTTTACTTCGTCAACACCAAACGAACAACATTCTTGCGGATGGGCATGTACCCCATGAGCACGGAAATCAAAAATAAGGGTGTTGTAATCAGGAAACATAAAGGTTCTGAGTGGCCGAACGTCTGAACGTTTACATTTAAATCCATGGAAAATAATAACGGTTGCTGGGGCATTAGGACGAGTAATCAGCTCTCCGCGACGCAATGAAATATCGCCCTTATCATTTTCAGAAACCTGCAAAACTACTTCGTCAAATCCATGGCGCTCACTCTTTTTTAAAGCACGATGACTAAACGTAGAAAGGTGTTTTTCAAGTGAACGAGTATGACGAGATTGTGCACGTTTTTGCCCGCCCACTGCTAACCAGAAAATCCCGCCACCAACGGCTGCGCCAATCAGCAGCAGTACGATTATTTTTTCAATTTTTTTCCAGTTCATCTCCCCCACTCCCTCTTTTTAGCCGCCGTAACCGCCTTAAATCTTTCATTCTCTTTATGCTCATCATGAGCTTATTAACTCTCTTAGTAGTTATAGAGTAACACTAAAAGTTTTCTATTTGCAATATTTGAAAATAAAAAGAAAACCCGATCCCAAAAAAGAGACCGGGTAAAACTTTGTTGGAGTAAGAAAATTAACGTTTCTTGCGCATGTTCGCAGCAAGAATCTTTTTACGAAGACGAATAGTGGTTGGTGTTACTTCAACCAACTCATCGTCCCCAATCCACTCCATACACATTTCAAGTGTCATCTGACGCTTCTGTGCAATTTTTGCCGCTTCATCAGTTCCTGAAGCACGCATATTGGTAAGCTTCTTTTCCTTTACCGGATTAACGTCAAGGTCGTTTTCACGGGAATGTTCACCAATGATCATCCCTTCATACACGTCTTCCTTAGCACCAATAAAGAATTCACCACGCGGTTGCAATGCATCAAGCGCGAATACCGTTGCGGCACCACGATCCATAGAAATCAATGCTCCACGGGTTCTGCCAGGAATATCGCCTTTGTATGGCTCATAGCCATGAAACGACGAACTCATCACACCAGTACCACGTGTATCGGTCAAAAATTGTCCTCTAAAGCCAAGAAGTCCACGAGCTGGAATAGTAAATTCAAGACGTACCCGATTACCCGTATCAAGCTTGGTCAGATTTTTAATTTCGCCACGACGCACACCAAGGTGTTCGATAACTACCCCTTGGTACTGTTCTTCAACGTCAATGGTGACGTATTCAATCGGTTCATGTTTTTTACCATCGATTGTTTTGTAAATAACTTCAGGCGCAGAAATTTGAAGCTCAAACCCTTCACGGCGCATCGTTTCAATCAAGATTCCAAGATGAAGCTGACCACGGCCAGACACTTTAAACGTATCAGGGCTATTTGTCGGCTCTACACGGAGCGCAACGTTCGTTTTAAGTTCTTTTTCCAAACGTTCTTTGATATGACGCGAGGTCAAGAATTTACCTTCTCTTCCATTGAATGGAGAGTTGTTTACCGAAACATAAATAGACACTGTTGGTTCATCAATTGAAACATAGGTGCAAGGGATCGGATTATCAACAGAGCAGAGCGTTGAGCCAATTTCAATCTGATCACATCCAGCAACTGCTACAACATCCCCAAAACGCACCTCGTTTTGCTCGATCTTATGCAACCCAAGGAAGGTATACAATTTAGTAGCTCGCATCGGCCTACTGACCACATCATTGTAGCAATAGATAAATTGCTCGCCCACCTTTAAAGAACCACTCATAACGCGACCGACCGCAATCGTCCCCAAAAAGTCTGAGTGATCAATGTTGGTTACCAAAATCTGCAAACCATCAGCCTGTTCTGTTGGAGCAGGAATTTGGTTCACGATCGTTTCAAACATGAGATTCATGTTGTCCGTCATTTTATCCATGCTGTCAGTAGCAAACCCTAATCTTCCAGATCCATAGAGAATCGGAAATTCAAGCTGATCTTCATGCGTTACCAAATCGACAAAAAGGTCATAGACCAACGATTCAGTACGCTTTACGTCGGCGTCTTTTCTATCAATTTTGTTGATAAAAACAATTGGTTTTAAGTTAAGCGCCAACGCCTTTTGGAGCACAAATCGAGTACCAGGAAGCACCCCTTCTGCCGCATCGACAAGAAGAAGGAAGCCTTCAACCATCTGCAAGGTACGCTCAACTTCCCCACCAAAGTCGGCGTGACCAGGGGTATCGACGATATTGATATGATAATCTTTGTATTTAATCCCGGTGTTTTTTGCCAGAATCGTGATCCCTCGTTCCCTTTCAAGATCGTTTGAATCCATCACACGGTCGGTTATAAACTTTTGTTCAAGGGTGCCTGACTGCTGCAAAAGCTGGTCAACGAGAGTAGTTTTACCATGGTCAACGTGTGCAATAATAGCGACATTTCTTATATCGGGACGAGTTCTTTTCATTTTACCTACCTGTGACTATAAATGGAAAAAAGGAACGACCCCCAAAAACGTACCACGGAAAGAGTCGCATTTTTTAAATGTGACGAAAAAAGCGGATTTAGTCAACAAACAGAGCTTATTACTCTCTTCACGAGCTGATTTTTACACCTTTTTGAGAAACTTCCCTCTTGCCAACCAGATTCTGAAGAGAGGGCACCCCCCGTAGACTCTTACAATATCGGCATCCATGCACCCTTTAAGATCCTAGCTCCATCCCAGTAATTGATGATGCAATAAAACCTCTGCTACCTTAAAAAAAGTCATGTTTCGAAAATAGAAAACCTTAAGGAGAAAATCATATGAAAAAAGGATTACTGCTCATAACAGGCATGCTAGCGCTCACCACTGCTGTAAGCTCTGCTCGCACACCACGTGGTATGGACCTCATAACATGTATCATCAAACAGGGGGTCACTGATCCTACCCCTGAACAACAAAAGAGATTCACTACGCTTGTTCAAGAAATTAAGGGGAAAGACCCAAAGCAGCTCGATATCATGTATGCTCACCTTGGAGAAAAGATGACCCCTTTAATGTTTGCTGCGTACTACGCTCAACCCAGCTATGTTAAAGTACTTCTCGATGCTGGAGCAGATGCATTTATAACAAGCAAAGGCCCGCTTAAACTCAAAGCGTCAAACTTCGTATTTATGGTTCTTCCTCATGAAAAAGAAGCACTCGCAACCGAATTGCATATCATCAAACACCCAGGAAGCAAATTCGACCCACGAGAAAAAAATACCATCACCACAGATGACAGGGAGCGCCTTAAAAAAACAGCCGAGCTTCTGATCAACCATGAGGCAAAACCAAAAAAACCCCGCACAGAGAAACGTCGCGTCTAACGATTATGACAAGAACTTTTTAAGGTATTCATAAAATTCTGCCCGCGGCATCGTCTCTTTGAGCCTATCAACAACCTGACCATCCTTAATGATCACCATATGAGGAACATCAGGAACTTTGAACTTCTTGACCAGATCATAAGCGATAGATGCATCAACTTTGCAAAATTTGATCTTATTGCTCATCTTTGCCGCGGCCCACTCAATAATCGGTAACATATGCATGCACGACGGACAATAAGGCGTAAAGAAATCAAGAACAACAACCGATTCTGTCACATGTTTCATGAATTCGTTGTACTCGCCCACACTGGTAATTTCTTCTAATTTCTTCTTTTGAATGGTCTTTTGGTCAAAGAAAAATGCTTCCAATTTTGTCTGCACGTAGTTGTTGTAGCCAATCGATGCAAGCCACCAGACGACATCAAGCCCTGCCTTAATCCCATCACCTGCAGCAACTCCAGCCTGGCGATATTCAGGATCAGAAACATCCCCAGCAGCAACCACTCCCGGCCAATTTGTCATCTGCCCACGACCATCAAGGCGTATGTACCCGGCCTCGTTTTCATCCACATACCCCTTGAATAACTTGGTGTTAGGAACGTGACCAATGGCTAAGAAAACACCGCGCGTATCAGCCCACTCAGATTCTTCCTTGGTTGCTGTATCTTGAACCATCACCCCCATAACATGCTTGCCGTCTCCTCTGATCTGCGTCAGAGCTTTATTGAAATGAACGGTTACGTTTACACATGCTTTTACCTGCTCAATCATGCTCACTGAAGCACGCAATTTATCAGACCTGACAAGAACATGGACCTCTTTGGCATAAGGAGAAAGTTCAAGAGCCTCTTCCATGGCAGAATCACCGCCACCAATCACCACCACCTTATCTCCTCGATGGTAAGGCGCATCACAAATGGCGCAGGTCGTTACTCCTTTACCCCAATACTCACCTTCTCCTGGGATGTTAAGACGACGTGGAGCAGCTCCTGTTCCGATCATAAGGGACATTGCATAAAGCTCATGTCCTTCCTCGGTGATCACTTTGTAAGGCCAAGAGGAAAAATCGATACTTGCGGCAGAATCACTCATCATGACTGTTCCAAACCGAGAAACCTGATCTTCAAAATCGTTCATGACTTCAATACCACGGATTTTTCGTATGGCAGGCCAGTTTTCAATATACGAGGTACCGGTCAACTGCCCCCCCGGTTGGTTCCCTCGAAGTACAAACGTTTTGATCCCTGATCGTGAACCATAGAGCGCGGCGCTCAGTGATGCAGGACCCGAACCAAGTACCAAAAACGGCACAATGTTGTCCTTCCCTTCAAGCAATTTAAGGCTAATTTCAGGCTTTTTTCGTACATCAACCCGCGATGAACGAAAAAGAAAAACACCACTTCCTGTAACCACCACACAAAGAACAGTGATGCCTACGAACTTTTTCCATCGATTCATACTGCAGCCTTTTAAAACAACGATTTTCAAAGCATTTTCAAAATATTTGGCCAGTATAACAAAAAGAAAAAGGAAAAAGCACTGACAGGAAAATGAGTGCAGGAATCGGGCTTTTTTGACAAAATACCCCCTCTTGGCTACCCTGATTCTCCTTTAAGAATGGTAGTAATCAAGTTTTATAAAACCTCATATCCCCAAAAGGATTTTCTATGGCACAATTCCGGAATAGAGTAGTCAGGTTTTTGTGTATAGCGCTTCTTTCCAGCATCTGCGGCGCTCCACAGATTCACGCAAAAAAGCCTGCGTCTCCCAAAAAGAACGACGCAATCGCGATCGCAGTACCGCCTTCAACTCCCGCAAGCGGCAGTTTGATTCAACAAAAACAGCTTGAAGCTCTTTCACAAATCGACGCTATTGAGTCTATTTTTGACACCATCGGTCAAAGTCTTGCAAGCGGCGCAAGCAACATCCCTGCAAAACGTAAAGCGCTTACCCGCAAAAAATTGAGTAACCTGCGTAGTGAGGACATCGATAAAATCAAGCGATTTGCCTCAGTACACGTCACGCAAGATCAACTGTACCAACTTGCTCTTTTCAACCAAGAGGTCATCAACGTTCTTGAAAAGGCAGTAAAAACAAACCTTCGTTCGATTCCTCCCTTCGATTTTGCAGAGATTCAGAAGAAATATCAGGCAACCGGCAAAGATGTAACAGTTGATAAAATCTCTTCGGTACTCAGAAACAACGGTCTTCGCTTGGTAAAACTTGAAAGAGATTCGCAAAAAATCGGTCTTTCCGGGATGAACGCATTCTATCGTGACATCAGAAAATTCAATAAAGATTGGCACGTTGGGTTCTGGATGGAACATGCTGCAGTCTATTCTGCTTTTGTTGTCTGGTACCTCTACGTAACCAGTGGATCAAAAGTAGAAGAGTTTCCCCTCTTTGGACCACTTGGCAAACGCATTAAAAAATTCAAAGAAGATGCTATTGGAAGCTCACCAAGCAGCTCAGAAAAAACTGATAAAACACCTGCAAACTTGGGATATATTGAACCGATAACAGAAATCGACCCTGCAACTGGCAAAACGAGAAGTACAGGAACAAGTCGCTATTGCGTATTTGGTGAATATAATGATCAACTGCCATGTCAAGCAATTACTCTTGATGGAGCAACCTTCAGCAATAAAGCAATTGACCCTCGTGATTCAAAAAAATTCGTTATTGTTGACGGTTTCAGATTGGGTCAAGTTGAAGGTAGCTCAGAATCAACCTCTCAAAACAGTTCGAATGATCATTCATTTGTTACCACCATGCAGAATGGAATCGCTGCTGTCATTGCAATCGATAACAAGGCTCCGATCTTTACCATCACCACCGGTAAACTGTTTGCTGACTACATTGTAAGTGATGCCAAACTCGCCTATGAAAAGATCAAGATTTACAAAAATCGTCTTGATGATTACTTCTTTGGAACAGCAAAAAAACATACTCATGAAGAGGTTGGTGTTCGTACCGAACGCTTCAAAGACATTGTAGGTCGTGAAGAAGTTAAAGCAGAACTCAACCGTGTTATTGACTACATCTGCAACCCAGATCGTTTTGAACGAGCAGGGATCAGAGTAGAACGTGGTTACCTTCTTGCTGGTGAACCTCAAACAGGTAAGACCTTGATGGCAAAAGCACTTGCAGGTGAAATTTCTGCAGCGCTCGAACGCCAAGGAAAAAACCAAAAGATGCGCCTTTTTGAAATCAGCACCGAAAACCTTGCAAAGAAGGGTATTGGCTACTACATGGATCTTGCAAAGACCTTCTCACCATGCATTCTCTTCCTTGACGAACTTGACTTGATGCGTTTGCAACGTGACGGTGATGCAAAAGCTCTCAGCGAATTCTTGACACAAATGAGCGGTAGCTTGAACAACAATGAAAAAGATCAAGTTATTATTCTTGCAGCAACCAATAAACCGGAAAACTTGGACTTTGCACTTCGTCAACATGGTCGCTTTGGTAAGATGTTCTGGTTTGGTAAGCCGACATTCAAACACCGCGTTGAGTTCTTCATCAAAGAATGCGAAAAACGTTGCATGAACCCAGACAACTTCAACTTCATCTCTCTTGCTCAACAAACAGAAGGCTGCTCATTCGGTTCACTCGATATCGTGTTCAAGAAAGCATTGATGCACGCAAAGATTGAAAACACTCCAGTAACACAAATGCACTTTGAACGAGCAATCGACTTTGAAATCAGAAAGCTTGTACCAACTGGTTACAGCATTCCTGCTGAAAAAGAAGAAGTCATCGCAGTTCGCCAAGCAGGTAAAGCGCTTGCCAACCTGTTGTTAGCTCCTGCTAAGACGCTGTGCAGTGTGACTGTTCTTCCTATCACGCTTGAACTGGAAGAAGAACATGTAACGCAACAGTACAACTTTGGTGAAATGAAGAAGAAAGACCAGAACACCGTACGTTACGGTAACATCTTTGCCTACCATCTCTATGATGCGCTCGATATCCAAACACAAGACGAGTTGGTCAAGCAGTGTAAGATCTTGCTTGCAAGCAGCGCTGCACAACATGTGTATGGTCTTACCAGCTGTGCCTTTGACAAGCTCGATAAACAAGAAGCATTTAACTTGGCAAAAGTTATCGTTCTTGAAGGGCTTGATCCAAAAGAAATGGCTAAAGATATCCGCAACCAGAAGCTAACTGAAGCTTACCGTCTTCTTGAAAAGTACGAAGCTGAAGTGGAAACACTATTGAAAAAACACAAAGATGATCTTTCTAAGATTGTCAAAGGACTTCAACAGTACAAGACCTTGTCAATAAGCCATATCAATGAGCTTCTTGGTAAAGAGTCTGCTGTGATCCCGGCTCCAACAGCCTAGTTTTTCAGTAGACTAAAGAATACAAAAAGGGCGCCTTTACCGGCGCTCTTTTTTTGTGTTCATGTAGGTGATTCAATTCGATTTTTTTCTATTGTACTGGATCCCCGACGCTTACGCTGGGGACGACGTAGTGAGAGGAGAACTAGGACCTGTGTATTTTTGATAATGCTTAGTGAAACAAACAGGCTCTCCGCTGAAGAAAAAATTATTGACCTTCGAAAAAGAAGCCTCTATCACCCATTACGTCGTCCCCAATGAGCTAAAGTCGCAGCACTGTGCGTGACACAGTGACCAGACAAAGCGAATGTCGGGGATCCAGTCGACTTGTAAGACTCCTTATCGTGTCTCCCCCAGATTATGACCTATCTTTTGCAGCCTTGGCAAAAAAGGAAGTCCCCGGTACGGGTGACTTTAAATAAGACCGATTATGCACATAAAAACAGGCGCTCTCGTTAAAAAGCGCCTGATAAAATAGAGCAATATAAAGCGTTCGTTACTGCTGCATACCCCCACCAAGGAGTGCGCCATCAAATCCTTCGATGCTATCCGCTTCTGATTCTTCGAGACCTTCGAATGTTCCTAACCCACCTGCAGGAAGTGCTGTTGCAATCTCTTTGTCAACCGGAGAAAGTTCGGCCAAATCTTCGTCAAATTCTACCGATTCAGATTTGTCAGCTTGAGCTTCACGTTCTTCAAGCGTTACTGGCTGAGACAATTGCTCTTCCTTTTTCCCTTCTTCTTGTTTGAAAGACCCGACACGTCCGCGGCGTGGTTTATGTTCATCCTTTTTTTTCTGAGCAGCAGCATCTTCATTTTTTTGCTTTTCTTTTTCCACAATAGCTGGATCGCTCAAATCAAGTGGCGCAACAACTGATGTATTGAGTTTATCGAGATCCCACACAAGCGTACCATCGTAATAACGAGGACTGCAGAAGAAGAGCTTCATGCATTTCTTCCCCTCGAGAATATCCTTGCTGTTTGCATCCTTACGGTTAAACCGGACCTCATAGGGACGTTTATGATTGGTCAATCGTTTACCAAAGAAAGTAACAAATTCTGGGCTCAGTTCCACTGACTTAATTTCTGACGGAGCATATTTTTTTCCGTCAATATCAAGATGCATCGACCAGAGCGGCGGAACATCAGTCAACTGAATCGTATTTAAACTCAAAACATAGAATGAAACAAAGTACGTGTTAGCACTCAATTCACGACGTAAAAAATCGGTGTACCCTTCTTCGTCTTTACCCACCATTTTTGCATACACCTGTGCATACGCGGTCCGTACTTGATCTGAAAGCCACAGCGCATCAAACATGGCAAGTGTATCGAACTGATCGTACAAACGTACGTCTTTCAAAAAGGGTTTTATCGTCGCAACATGGTCACCCGTTACTCTGCTTTGATAGAACGTTTCATCCGCCCAATCAACAAAACTACCGCCACATCCGGGCAAGCACAGCAGGATTCCCACACTCATGAAGACTGTTAGCATCGTTTGCGGCTTCATTCATTCACCTCTTTCTTGTACACTCACATAACGTTATCTGCAGTTAGAGTAAAAAAAAGCAGTCCCTTTTACAAGGTCGACCTCATGAGATTTCTTCTTATACAACGGCTTGCTTGGCGTTATGTGACTGGGCGCTCTTCATCTACCGTCAGCACGATGGTTGGTGTCTGTTTTGCAAGCATCTTTATCGGCGCCTTTTCTCTTGCCTTGATCACCGCTATCATGCGCGGGTTTGAGTATGAAACACACAAAAAATTACAGGGGATGTACCCTTCTTTAATTGTCAAAGCACCCGATGGAACCACACTTGCATATGAAAAACTCATTCCTTTCTTAGAGAAAAAAATGGCAGGAACAGTTACTCATCTTTCTCCGTATCTGCTACGGCAAGCGTTGATCCACCCAGGAACAAGTGAAGAACCAACACAACTTGCAACCATCAAAGGGATCGATCCTACAACCGAAAGCCTCGTAACAAACATCGCACCAATGGTCACCCCAACCACCGCTTTGGCTGCCCTCACTGAACAAAACGTTATTCTTGGTAAAGATCTTGCCAATGCTCTTGGAGTTGACGTGGGAAACCAGGTAGTACTTTTGTGCAACGAACATGACGAAGAATACAATTTTAAAGAAGCAAGTCTACGTTCAGTACCGGTTACTATTACGGGAGTTATTGCCACAGGAATTTCTGATTATGATGAGCGCCTAGTGCTCGCTCCTCTTACTTTATGCCAAACTATTTGGGGCCATGATTGTGTTACCTATGTGGGACTCCAACTTGCCCACCCTTCGCTCGAGACACAAGCACTCACCTTCCTGAATTCATTTAAAGAGTTTGAATCGTATTCATGGAAAGCCTTTTACCCCTCACTTGTTTCTGCATTAAAACTGGAAAAATATGTCATGTTCATTCTGCTTCTTTTGATCACCCTTGTTGCCAGCATGAACATTGTTTCGTTGTTATTCATGTACATCACGTACAAACGGACCGACATCGCACTTTTTAAGATGCTTGGGATGTCGTCCTACGAAATAATGACGCTCTTTTTACTCGTAAGCCTTTTTATTGCAGCTGCCGCTGCCTGTACCGGCATTACCTGCGCATTTCTTGTTGGACTTTTCTTACAACGTTATCCGTTTATTCAGCTGCCAGATGCGTATTACGTCAGCCATCTTCCGGTAACACTCGAGCTCTCTTTGTTTGTGCTAGTTTTTGTAGCAGTCATGCTCCTGAGTGTCTTTGCTTCCACCGTTCCGTTGCGCCTTATTAGACGTTTGAATGTAACTGACACCTTACGTTCAGAATAAGTTCAGGAAAGAAGCCGGAGCTGCAGCCGTTTTTCAGCCGCAAAAAGCTGTTTTGCATGAGCAACAATACGTTCCCGCATTCTTTTCTTTTTTGCCGCCACTTCATGAAGTGATGGTTTTGAAACAGATGAAAGAGCGTACTGCTCTTTTTGAGAACTTTGCCCGAGTTTGTGATACATCACCCGATCAACCACAAGAAACAGACCAACTACGAGTGCAACTTTTCTAATCATTGCTTCCCCTCCCTATAATAAACGTATCCCTGCACCTTAGAGTAGCAGCATTAAAATTCTAATTGCAATAGATAAAAAGTTTTACTAAGACAGGCGATCAGAAATAGTGCACAGGCACTCGATACAGAACTTCAAAATACGGGGCAAAAACCAAACAGATTTAAGGCGCTTTCAAGGTGTTCTTCAACGTCATCTTCCCGTTCATTTTTTTCAAAGACAAGAAGACCAAGATTGTCATGCTTGATTGGCCAAATGACGTAACGAGGATTTGAAAAATGCAACGCATCAGAAAGTTCCTGCACCACTTTTTCTTCCGACTGACTATTTCGTTTCATACTGCATCGGCACACGTCTCGAACTGAGGTATTAAATGCTGCTTGCCTCATGTGATCAGTAAATTCTTTTGGCTCTGTCCAGTGAGATCCTTTGGGATGATAAGAATCAATCTGAGCAAATCCGGCAACACCCTTCAAATGGTCAAAATCAGGATTATCAATAAAATAAGCCGCCTTAGAGAAATTAAAGCAGTCACGCTGGCTCAAGTTATGAAGAAGAAATTCGGTCATATTATCAATGCCATGAAGCGTTATAATGTTCTTTGGTATCATGGTGACGGCCACAAGGACCTCGTACACTCGCTTATTTTTTTCGTTCACTCCCATTGTGTCCCCTTTTTGGTATCAAATATGGCTTCAAATATTACTGAAAATCGTAGTGGTAATGAGGGGGAAAAATCAACACTTCCCGTACATGCCCTCTTTGAAGTACCTTCTTAGAGAAAGTTCTACGATGAAATGAGAGAGAGTGTGTATGAAAAAAAGCTTAAAACTGTGTGAATTGATCCTGCGGCAACTGGGAATAACCCTTCTTATTCTTCCCATATTTTCCGCGCTACCCTATAGCCCCCTGCGCCCCTATGATGGAAGCCCCATTATCGTAACAAGCTGGGTCAACAAGGAACGCAAACATTATCTACAAGATTCCCACTTGGAAATCTTCCCGTTCAAAACGTTCGATCGCGATTATTTTTACAGCCATATGCTTCCTAACACACCGATTTCTTTCCGCTATTTCCCCGAAAAAAAGATTGATCCTTCCGTTCTTAAAGACGCTATGAACACACTTTTTTATGAAGTTCGCCAAGGAAGAAAAAGGCATTTTAGTGAATTTGAAGTGCTTAAAGATGAGGCATTCAACTCACGCAAACAAGCCGGACTTCTGGTAGTGCGGGGAAAAAGCTGGCCACTCAACCAATTCGTCGTAAAACTTTTTATGGAAACACCACGCAGTTTCATCAGGGCTTCTAACAAAGGGCTCATCGCCATCTGCCACTTTATTGTGGGGCACGGATGTACACGTTACATGCTCGGCTTCACGCGCCTTAAAAATTTAGAAATGATCAAAAGGATGATCAATGACAGCCCAACCTGGAAAGATAAGGTTGATTTTCCTCGCAAATGGTTCTGGCTACCAAACGACTATCCTTGGATTCATTTGGTCGCGTATCATATCAGTGGTCATGAACGGTTCTCCATCGATTTTCCAGGGGCTTATGCCATCATAGAAGATGCCATCAACGTGGACCGCGAATTTTCATTACTCAAAAAGCAAGATGAAAAAACGGTCGTCGGTATTTTTAATTATCTGAGCTCATTAATGGATCCACACTTTAATAATTTTGTCATTGAACGAGACACCGAAAAAATCGTCATTATTGATACCGAACATTGCCCTACCATGGTCGCCCTCAAAGAGCCAGTTCATATAGAATCCTATGCCGAATGGTATTCCTACCTCGTTAAAAAAGGACTTCACGAATGCTTTGGCAGAACCAAGGGAGAACGAAAGGCGCTTCATGCAAGCCATATTCCACCATACCAAGGACCAGAAAGCTATCGCTCACACGCATCAACACCAACAAAAGACGCCGGTTGGAACTGGGTTGAGCAAGAGGGAAGAAGAGAGGTCGACGAACTTGAAAAACGTATCAAGGCATCCGATAAACAGGTCAGCAAACTGATTAGTGAAATTGAAGAACGTTTGGGAGATATCGAGACAGAAGTCTAAAATAGATCTTTAACGTAAGATTTCACTTTCAAGTTTTTCGACAACAGCACGTAGTTCACCGTCTTTTTCCATCGTTTCACGGACACGATCAAAGGCATGAATAACGGTCGAATGATCTTTACGACCCAGGTAGATCCCAATCTCTCGCAGCGATTTGTCAGTCATTTTTTTCATGAGATACATGGCAACCTGACGAACAAGGGCAATTTCCCTTGCACGGCTATCAGAACGCAAGTCGGACAATTTGTAGGAGTAAAATTTACAAACACACGAAGTAATACGCTCAAAATCAATTTTTTCCTTGCGACTTTCAGGAATTGTTTGTGCGCACACTTTACGAGCAACTTCAAGTGATAACGGCTGACGAGTCAGGGAAGCAAAGGCCAAAATTCTTACTAACAACCCTTCAAGCTCACGCACGTTTGAAATAACTTGCGATGCAATGAATTCTGCCATCTGATCATCCAATGTCTCGTTATGCAAGGCAGCTTTTTTCTTAAGAATTGCGATTTTTGTTTCAAGAGCAGGCTTATGAATATCAACAACCAACCCCCCTTCAAGACGAGACCGCAAGCGCTCTTCAAGCCCATGAATATGCCGAGGAAACACATCACTTGAAAAAACAATCTGTTTCCGTCGTTCATACAGTGCATTGAAGATATGGAAGAATGCCTCCTGCGTCTGCTCTTTGTTTGAAATAAACTGAATATCATCAATGAGCAACAGGTCGAGCTTACGATATTTTTGTTGAAACACATGGACCTTATTAAACCTGATGGCAGTAATAAACTCGTTCACAAACCGATCTGTTGTCTGGTACATCACCGCCGCCTGTGGATTTCTATTTTGCATGGCGTTGCCAATGGCGTGCAGCAAATGGGTTTTACCAAGCCCTGATCCGCCATAAATAAAAAGTGGGTTGTAATGACAAATTTCTTCTTCAGAAACAGCACGCGCCGCAGCGTAGGCAAGTGAATTATTAGACCCAACCACAAACGTATCAAACGTATATTCTTGGTTAAGGCGATTCATTTGCTTAACCGTGGTTGCCATCAATCCCTGATTTTTTACACGTGCAAGAGGACGCTTTATTGTTGCAAGTACAGCAGGGGCAACAAGCTCTTTTTTTTCTGACGGGGTGAGGAAAACCATTTTGAGATTTCCATCAACGTTCAACAGTCTTCCCAAATGAACGCGAAATGCGGTCTCATATTTCGTTTGTATCCATTCCTTTACAAACACATTGGGCGCTTGAATGTAGGCACATTTTTTTTCTGCATCCCACTGATAGAATGAGACTGATTTAAG
The DNA here is from genome assembly GCA_964604015.1 of uncultured Pseudomonadota bacterium. Taxonomy (GTDB): domain Bacteria; phylum Babelota; class Babeliae; order Babelales; family CAIQNR01; genus CANNBR01. The sequence goes on along the minus strand of CAZRXF010000001.1, from coordinate 79,717 downwards.
CCATGTTTCAACAACACGACTCCCCATCTCTTCGCGCATAATTTGCAAAAAATCCTGCCAAATGCCAGTCAACACGCAACATCCCACTTCTACATTCAAAACATATTCAGATAAAAACCACAGATCACAAGAACATAACACGATCACAAAAATCAGGCAAAATGCTTCTCTATAAACATTTTTATTCCTTCAAAGATCCCTTCTGCCACCTTCTTTTGATAGTCATCGGAACACAACGATGCTCGCTCTTGCTTATTACTGAGATACCCTACCTCGATAAGAGCCGCAGGTCCTTGAAAACCGAGGAGCACTTGAATCACTCCCTTTTTTATTCCCTTGTCTCGAGCATGCGTAGTTTTCACCACCCGTTCCTGGACAAGCAAAGCAAGCTCCTTACTTAATATCTGCCAGTCATGTCCCACTTTCTGAACAGTCTTTTGTGATGCTGGTTCAAGGAGTGTCATTTCACTTTTTAAAAGAGCCGGATCAAAAAAGAAGGTCTCTGCTCCATGCGTTTCTGGAGCTCCTGCATTTGCGTGTATGGACAAAAAAAGATCCGCTTGCTTTTGATTTGCAAGCGAAGTTCGTGCACCGAGTGCTGTCGTTGTATCACCAGAACGCGTCACTACCACTTCATATCCTGCAGCCACAAGAAGTTTCTGAATTTTTTGACCGATCAGCCTGTTGATCTCTTTTTCTTGCACTGCGGGATTATCAGGAGCTTGATACCCAGGGTCATCTCCCCCATGGCCATAATCAAGCGCTATGCATACTTTTTTTTTAGGAATCGGCCTACGCCGTCAAGATGTGCCGTACGCAAAATCGAATTGTGATTATTGTTAATGACCTGGAGCACATTGCGATCATAAAAGGTGAACGTGATACTTGGTTCAAGCTTAGGCGATGTTCCTGACTCAACCTGAAAACCAACCTTTTTAGGGTTAAACCGTACGGAACAACGCAGCCCTTCAAGCGGCGTATCTACCCGTTCAAGAGACACATGAAACGCTGGATGCATACTCGCATTCATGTGAGACACAAATTTTTTTGTTGATTCACCCTTCAACACCGTCTGCGGAAGGAAAAAATGAAATTCCTCAACATCTTCAAATCGGTGATCCTCGGCTTCTACTGGTGAAAGCGGCAACAAGTTGAAAAGGGGGGGGGCATCAAATCGCAAAGTAATTCGGTCACTTAATGGTCCTTTGTGATGAGCCACATTGATAATTTTTACTTTCCCCGGATGAATATGTAGCGGATGCTCGATCTCTTCCTTCACCTGCTTCTTACTTTCCACCGAGCCAACACCCACAAAAGCTGTGGTGGCTACCATCACTTTCAACATAACCTTCATTATTTCCCCTATCTCTTGAAACGATCCCTCTTTCATCCATCAGACTACTTTCTTATTTTTCAAATTGTCAATAAACCTTATTTGAAAAATAAAAAGATGAGGCCGAACTAAGCCACTTTTAGGGAAACAAAAATGATCTAGAGGTTTAAGTTTTTGCGCGCGGTCGCACTGAATACACGAGCCGGTGAGATCGTTCCCAAGCAGGAATGAATTCTGAAATATCGTACGCAACTTCCACTCGATTGAGCGTGTCAAAGGCAGGATCAAAGCAAATAACTTGTTTTTTTACAGCGTCGTAACCAACAACAACTAACAAATGTCCATTCGGATAATTTTTTCTCGCTCCTTTGATAGTGCCGCGGACACTTACTCCAACAGGGGTTGCAGCAAGAAGGTGATGCAACTGAGAAAAAGAAGAAAAACGTGAGACGTAAAAGAAGAAATCCCCCTTTGCCTTTTCAAAAGCGTACGCCATGTTGAACGGCCAATTACCAAAAATATCAAGGCTTTCGTCATACACATTACGAGCTGTTTCTAAAGGATCAACCGTCTCTCCGGTTAAGAACTCAAGAATCATACTGATGGTAGTAGGTGAACACAGTGCCCCCACTCGAGGATGATCGATTAATTTCTGAGATTTTTTTGGTACCCCGCTGACACGCACAGAAGAAAGCCCTTGCGCCGCTTGGGAAACCCTTTCAGGTTTAAAATCTTTGAAGTTTGAAGCACAGGCAAACAATCCTTTTACCTTATCAAGAGATGCATCTCCCGTTCCTTCAACCCTCACTTCAAATCTATCACCCCATAACCCTTCGTTCATTTCAAGACGAACGTGCTTAAAAGCAGCATCAGAATTTTTACTTGAAAAACTCCGTTGCGCACTATCAGACCAGGAAGCAATTTTACACCAGGGCTGCCATTCATTCTCCCCTTTTCCTTTCGTGTGTGCTCGAAGAAAAAATTCAAACATTCCTTCCTGCGGACGTTCAGCATTAAAACACACAACCAATTGTGTGAACGGAATTGTTTCCGAGGAGGTAAAAACAACCTTCTTTTCAAATTGATGCTGTTCGCATTCTTCTTGTGTATAGACCTTTCCATACACTCGGGACCAGGGTTGCGCTCCATCCGATGCTTCAAGAGCTACCCACATCCCAACTGCCATACTGATCGCAGTCAGCGCCTTCATTACTTCCCCTTTTTCTAGCAAAGAAATTTATAACAAGCTTAACTGGACCGAAAACAGTCTTACAATATTTTCAGAAAAGCAGCATGCTCGTACTCTCCTTTCTCTCGGCATTTAAAATAAAAGGATCACACTATGCCAATCATCTTCAGCTTTCTTTTTCTCCTTGGATGTATGCCCCCCCTTTACACAAAACTTCCTTCGCCTGCCTACTGCATTGTGCCGGTAGCAGATCTTCTTTCTGAGCGTTTTTCACCTACTGCTTCCCGCACCGCTGCCGACTTTTATGCCGCATTACCTCTTTCTGAACGCCAGCCGGTTTCTTTTTGTTGCCGCATAACACAACTTCTTTTTAACGAACGGGTCACCATTATTGAACAACGTAACGATCAATCATTTATCGAAGTTCCTTTTTGGTACCTTAAAACCCCTTCGCCAAAAAGCCCTGGTTCCATAAATGATCGATTCTGGACCCTTACTAAAAATCTTCGCCCCCTTTCTGTTCTTTCACCTGAAGCTCGAGCAACTATTCCACCAACCAATCTGCACGCATCAGAGGGAAAAATCGTCACCCTTACCATGCCCTGGTTTTGTAAAGAGACGAAAACTACCTACTCTGCTGGAACCCGATTTATGGGACAGACACATGACACCGCTGGTTACCACATAATTCTCACCAACGAAGGCACCTCCTCGGACATCATTACCTCAGTCATTCCCACACAAAATGCGATCCCTAACAAAAAACGATCGCTAGCTGAACAACGGATCCTTTTTGTTACAACGCTGCGAACCTGGGCACAGGGAATTCCGCACAAAATCCCGTATGTATGGGGAGGAGCAAGCATCATCCAAACGTTCACGAATCCTGTTTTTAAGGAACAAAGTTTTGCCATTGGAAAGAAAAAAGGAATTTTTTTCACCCGTCCTGAATGCGCAACAACCCCTCAAACCGGTGTGGACTGTTCAGGGCTTATCAGACTTGGCTGTAAAATAGCCGGAATTTCCCTGACTGCTACGAACTCTCGCTCAATTGTCGAAACATTACGACAACTTTCCCCAACTGATACGATTCGGGAGGGAGACCTCATTGCATGGAAGGGACATCTTACGGTTATCACCGACGTTAAAAGGGGACTCATGATTGAAGCGCGTGGGTATGAGCATTTTTATGGTTACGTGCAAGAAATTCCGTATGAGGAACAACTGCAAGAAATCCATACAACCGAGGACCTCCAGCGAGCACTTTTGAAAAAGAAACCACTCAAACGCCTCGATAAAAAGGGCAAACAACGAGAACTAATCACTGACCTTAAAATCCTTTCTCTCTTTCCTGCTTAAGCCCACCCGTAAGATTCCCCAACTTTCAAGCTTATCTCTATCTTAATATTGCAATTTGAAACAATATATTGCTATCTTTGTGATGTAGTAATGGACCTTTTGGGTAAGCTCAGAATCCCATGGAAAATGGAAGGTAGTCGTATGTTTCGTAAAAAAGTAGCGCTTTATATTCTGATCTGCAGCAACTTTACCGTTCTCGGGCACTCTACAAACGTTCAGCCCTATGAAAGAATTTTCTCAAAAAAAACATCTCTCGAAGAAATTAAAAAGAACATAACAGCTGCCATCGAACGCAACGATAACAGTGTCGATCTTAAAGACCGTTCTGGAGCAACCCTTCTTGTGTGCGCGATAGAAACGGGAGAACCAGAACTCGTACGCTTTGTGGTAAGAGAATGCCATGCAGACGTCAATCAGCTAGGAATTCCACAGTCTGATACGAATGATGACTGGCAAGTACCCGTTCTTCCTATCGAATTTGCACGCACCAAACTGGAATTAAGTGAAACACAGGCAGATCGTGCCAAATGGAAAAAAATTATCCATTACCTCAAAACAGCACAAAACAGTGACGAAATATTCGTCTAATCACATTTGGGAGAAAGTTCATCATGATCAAAAAACTAATTGTCATACTCGGACTCTTCTGTGGCTCAGCCCTGCACAGCGCTTTCACGACAAGCTCGTATCTTCTGTTTCTCGCACTGCAACGGAATAGCACCTATGACTTGACGGTTGCCCATATCACCGCCACGCCAGGTCCTCTGGTAAGTCCGGTGATTGCCCCATTCGTCGCGCCTACCAACTCCACACAAAACAGTTTGTCACAGCTTACGACTTCTTCAACAATGCACTCTTTCACACCAGTCATTATCGCAGTGCCCATAAACACAACCCGTCGTAATCAACAGTATAGCCCTGAACAAATGCAGGCAATTGTTGCCGCAGCACGAAAGTTCTTCCCTCTTGCTGTGGTAAGGCGAACCTCTACCAGTACACATCCTGCTTCTGGTCAACAATCTTTGAAGAAATAATTTGATCACATAAGGCACGGCAGGAAAGTAAGAAAACGTACTGCTTCAGTAACGCAACGTAATAATGCGCAGCTCCGTTTCTGCTCCACGAAGAAACGCGATACCACGGAAAGACAAAACTTCCCACGCTCTTACGGCAATCGGTTAAAGAGAACATACGCGCCAACATATCCGTTTCATAAACGCGGACAACTCCTTCGAGGAATCCTTTATTCAACCACTCTTCAAAATATCCCTCACCCAGCGGCTTTTTGAAAAGATCACCGCCCCGTTCTTCTTGCCACAACCAGGTCTCTATATTCGCCGGTTTTTTCTTTCCTGGATACACGATCGGATAAAACCAACGCCCCAATAAAAGTCCTGCATTTGTATAGCGCTCATGACCAGGTTCGGAACATTCGGCAAGTTTCTGTTTAAGTTGTTCTATGGCAGCAACAATGACTTGGCGCGTTTTTGTGGCACTACTGTCAATGGCGACAACTGACAAAAATTGACGCAAAAACAAGGCTTTATCAGTTGATGTTTCATACCCTCTCCAGAGCTGATATCCCGATGAGTACACCTCATCGTTAATAATGACGCCGTTCTTCTCGACCCAGTTTGCAGTATTAAGAATCTTTGGCTGCTCAATAAATTCAGCCTCACGCTCAAATCGTGCCCCCTGGAAATACGAATTCTTAAGATGTCGACCAAGCAACAGATAATGAACAACTCCCCCGATGGCCAGAGGAACCCACAAAGGAGGACGCGCGTCCGAAAGAACTCGTCGCCCAGTTGCATCCAATTGATACGCACAAAGAAACGCTACAAGAGCACCTGCGTGCGCCGCAAAAAAAGCATACGTCGCCTTATTTCTCCACACACGAGCAGCAACTTTTTCACACTGCCCTCGGGCTCTTCTACCAACATCGCTGGCTACCCGAGCAAGCTCCTGCTTTGCCGTTGGCTTTACTGCTACTACAACTTCTTGATCTTGCACGTGCGCGGACTGATGCTCCATGCCACGCGCCTGCATAGAAAAGATAAGCAAAAGTATCGTACTAATTCTCAGCATAAGAGCCTCTCAAAGCGTTAATCGATCAGACCAAGAATACCAGAACGGCATCTTTTGAGCAAAAAGACCGGTCTATTCGAGCGGAACACCGGTTACCATTGAACGTTTGTAAGACAATGTTTTAGATACCAGGTCCCCCATACATACAAACCCTTTCACCACCCCCTGTTGATCCAAAATAACCTTAGAATACCCCTCAGGCGTTCGTTCAATTCGCTCACTCCAACCATCCCCTGATGCTTCAAGAAACCCGGCAGAATGAAACGAAGTTCCAAAAAAAGTCGCAGTCGCCACCGGTACCACACCCCGATAGGGGCGCCGTTGATCAACCATTGCATACGCGGCGTGCATGCCCTGGGACACAGCATCAGGCCACAGTGCGGTACGCATTTTTTCCCCCGTAAGCACATTTTTGACAAGCGCAACGTCTCCAGCTGCAAAAATGGCGGGATCACTTGTCCGCATCACGTCATCTGTAACTACCGCCCCCTGCTCAATTGTAAGCCCAGCAGCTTCCGGAAGTTCAAGACGAGCGGTTGCTCCAAGTGCAGCCACAACAAGCTTTGTCAGAATGGTTGTGCCATTAGAAAGACGTACCGAAGCAATGCATCCTTCATCGTCTGAAATAAGCTCTTCGACCGCTTTCCCTATCAACAAAGTCACTGAATGTTTTTGTAGACACCGAGTTATAAACGCAGCTCCTTCTTCATCCAGATGGCGCATCAAAATACGTGATTGCTGTTCGATAACAGTGACCGCATGTCCTTGCACACGCAAAGCATCGGCAACCTCAAGCCCTGTCAAACCCGCTCCAAGTACCACACTTGAGACTGATTTTTTCTGCATAGCAGAAGCCTGCACCGCTTGCGCATCACGCAACGTATGAAAGGAAAAAAGTCCGTAAGTTCCCGCTTGATAACGACATGATGGCTTGCGGGCAACTCCACCTACAGCAAGTAAAAGAGCGGTATAGTCGTATGTTAGTCCATTTGAACAAGTAATAGATTGATTTGTGCGATCAATAGAAAGCACTCGCACACCCAAATAGAGCTCAACAGACAATGATTGAAAAAATGAGACAGGCTTAGTGTATACACCAGCAATCTCGGCACGGCCGCTTAAAAAATCGGCCAAAAAACATTTATTATAGGGAAGTTCTGGCTCATCGGAAAAGCACAGAATACGACAGAGTGGATCAAGTTGACGAATTTTTTGGACAGCGGCCAGACCGGCTGCAGAAGTTCCGATGACAATGTATGTCTTTTGCGTACTCACTCAATCCCTTTTTACGACTGGTTTATGACACCAGGCCCGTTAGAAAATGTGCCCGACGGGAATTGAACCTGTGACCTACAGATTAGGAATCTGTCGCTCTATCCAACTGAGCTACGGGCACCCCACTGTGTACCGACATCTTCAAGAAAAAGATGGTGCGCCTGGCAGGGGTCGAACCTGCAACCTACGGATTCGAAGTCCGGCACTCTATCCAATTGAGCTACAGGCGCATTATTTTTTTATATACCACAAAAGCATATCAGGATCGATTTATCGGGCATATTTGTATCAAAGAACTTTTACTAGATAGGAGAAAGAGTACCGGTAAAATGAAAAAAACTCTATTTTCTTTTTTGAACATCTCTTCTTTTTAATATTCATTTTTTTTCGTGAGAACACGACATCTGTACCCCCTTACGCCGGGGGAGGCACAAAAGGGGTCCCTTTTTGTGAGGGCCCACAAAATATGCCTTTCGTTCAAGAAGTATGTGCCCCACTACGCGTAGGGAAGCGCCAAAGGTATGCTTGTCCATACCTTTGGAATCAGGACACAATCCTGCGGATTGATCGCTTTTTACGGCTCCAATCCTCATTGCGCCCTATCGGTCGACAACTCAGTTCCGCCTAATGAGGTCATATTCTTACTCTTTTAAAACCTATTCCCGTCATTAGTCAGAGCCTCCTAATAACGTCGTCACCAGTCAGAGACCCTGCGTAGCCTTGGCGAAGAAGGGCAAAGCGTCGGTGATCCAGTAAGACTGAAATAATTCCTCATATAGTCATTCCCAGCGAAGGAGAGATATCGACTGAGTGGTACGGGAATCCATAAAAACAAATGAATGACATTTTTAAAGCCCCCCGTACCGGTAACATCGTATCTAAGGACGAGACTAAAAGGACTCTCAACAATTTCACTGGATCACCAACGCTCGCTTCGCCTCGCTGGTGACGACGTCTTGAGGAGTGTGTGTCAATTACAAACAGGGTAACGTGGTACTTCAACAAAGAGGAATTTGTTCTGTTACGTCTGGATTTCCGTACCACTCTCAGAGTCTAGCCAGAGCGCTTTGCACTCTGCTGCGACTCTGTTCATTGGGAATGACTTTTGATGAATCTTTCCAATGTTACTGGATCACCGACGCTTCGCCCTTCTTTGCCAAGGCTACGCAGGGTCTCTGACTGGTGACGACGTAATTGAGAATATATAGCCAATGGCAAAAGTAACTTTAGAATTGATCGGGACTAACACACAGCAAAACAAAAAACTGTTCCAGCTCCTATATTGGTAACACCTCATTAGGCGGAACTGAGTTGTCCCCCGTTAGGAGGCAACGAGGATTGGAGCCGACAAGGGGTCCAGAGGAACGGCTGGTGCCCTGTTTTAAAAGGGGTGGGCAAGCACCCCTTTTACGCTCCCCCACGCGCAGTGGGGCACATACTTCTTGTGCTCAAAAAGATGAAAGTTAAAAAAGAAAATCTGTTTTAAAAAAGAAAACTTGTTACAATCAAAACTCTCTTTTTTCTCTAAAAGGATATTCCTATGTGTCGAAAAGGCAGTTTTCTCTTTGATCTCTTAGTATTTTTCTTGCTCGTCGTTTTGTGTCAAACACTCTATCGCATGCACACAAGTAGCGCACGACCATTCATCCCGCTTTTTGCCACGGTAGCACAAGAAGACACCACCTTCATGAAAAAAGAACTGTCGCGCTTCTTCCTCTACCTTTCAAATGTCTTAAAGCCATCGCAACAAGATGCTCCAACACCACCTTTTTTGGTACAGCTTGACACCCTTTGTTCTCAACTAGCGCAGGCATATCACGTTACCCATCAGGATCGTTATACCGCTCAAGAACGGGAAACGTATCAAAAAGAGATCTCTGATTTGATCAACGAAGTAGAAAAAACCGCACACGATTATCTTAAACAAAAAAGTTCTGCTCGACTTCTAGCACCACAAGGGCTTTCATCTCACATTACCAGCACGTATGAAGACACCAAGAAAGGGCTCGCGCTCACACAACAGGCACACAACTTGTTTGAAACGATGGGATCAAGCAAAGAGATAACACCAAACTCGGTCACCTCAATTGAGCTAGGGCTCCAGGAAAATGCAGAACTTTTACGTCAGCTGGGAAAGCAATCTGATTAATCAAAGCTTATTCAGACTTCCCCGCTCCTTCTTCTAATCTATCAGATAGCTCCTGCATTTTTGCACTTGCCTTAGTTGCTAATTTACTTGCGCCTTCTTTTGCTCGCGCAGCTAGACTATTCGCTTTCGCTTTTAAAGAATCAAGACTGAATCCTGATTTTTTAGCAGTTGTTGCGCTACTAGCAGCTCCACCTTTGGCAGGAGCTGGAGCAACGGCTCCTTCTTGTTGTTTTGCCTTTTGGGCAAGCGAGAACACCGCGTTTAGAGCTGCATCGTCGCCCAGAATCACTTGCCACACAGTTTTCATAACTGGATCATCTTTTAATTGTTCAATCATAGACCCGACAGTCGCAACGAATTTTTCTAAGCTTGTGACATCAAGTTTGTAAATATCGATCGGAGTTTTAAGTTGAATTGGATTTGCCACTCTATTCAATCCAGTAACCACTTGGTTCATAAGATCCTTAGACGGAGTCGTTTGATCATCCCTGGACACCTTCATGAATGCCTTCCTGAGAAGTGGCTTTGCCCAGGAAGCCGTAACCGTACTTTCATTAGCCGTTACCAACTCTTGTAATTGAAGATTACTAAACATTTTCTGGGCAAGGTTTCCTTGGTCCGTCAAAACCCTCCAGAGAACAACATCCATCGGATCTTGCAATTCGTCTAATTTCTTATCTTTAAGCAACGCCCTTATCGCGTCTTTAAAAGCACCAAGATTTTGCGCGTCAAGTAACCCCTTATGTTTTTTTGCAAAGGCATATAATGAACTTTGAGCTGTTAAAGTTTTTGCAACAACAGCCAAATCCTTAATACCATTCTGTGCAACATCGCGCGGTAACTCCTGTCCATCACGTATGAATTCAAATGATCTTCTAAGAAGCTCTTCGCCATCCTCGTTTAACCCTTCTAACAAAGAATATGCTTCAAGTACATTTGCATTAAACTGTTTTTCAGATTGCTCTGGCAAAAGATTTACCTTAGGAGACGCCATTGTTAACCACAAGCTTGCCATCGCTTTTTTGTATGTTTTTTCCTGAACTGCATTTGTAAAACTTCTTCTTTTTTCTACTGCTTTTACAAAATCAACTTCTTGAGCTAACAGTTCAACTGCATCTTTTGCATTACCTAGATCTAAAGCAGTAGGTTGCTTGCTGACCGCTTCGCCTAAAAGACCCACTGCCACCTGGCGGTCTTGCTCGGTTGGATACGTTGTGTACTCAACCGAAGCAGAAGCCAGTTCTTCACCAGATTTTGTTGTAAGCTTTTTCCAGAATCCTTTCAGATTTTGCCCTACTTCATTCAGTCCTCTTCGCGCACGTTCCAATCCCTTTTGAAGTGTATCTGAAGATTCTTTTGGTTCAGGTTCTTGGCTTTCTGGTTGCTGTTGATCCTGATGAAGTCTTGATACGCTCGACGTTCCTCCCCACTTGTCATCTGAAGCAAAGTATGCAGGTTTACTTTTTGCTCTTTTAGGACCAGTTGGTGGCTTCTTTCCTGCTACTTCTTCTTGTTTCAGGCGAGCCGTCGCTGCTTCTGCTTGGGCCTTTTCTAACGCTTCTTTTTCAGCAGCCGCTTGCGCCGCTGCTTGTACAGCTTGTTGAGCAGCTTCAGCAGCCTTTTGTTGTGCGTACGTTCTGTTTGCTTCATTAATCAGTGTCGTAAACTCAGTGAATTTTTTATCAAAATTCTCACGAGCCTGTGCAACAGTATAGTCGCTCATCTCAACCTTCACTTGCCCTAACAAAACATTTGCCGTTGAAATCAGCATCGATTGTAATTTTTGGACTTGTTCAGCTATCTGAGGTTGCGCTGCTAGCGCTTCTTCATTTTCTGAAATCAATCTGCCTATTTGATCCCGCTTTGTTCTTATTGCATCAAGAGTGGCTTTCTCTTCCTGTTCTTCTCGTGCTTTTCGTTGTGCGGTTCGAAGCTGTATAGTTTTCAGTCTTTGAGTTGCAATAAGTTCTTCTGCCGTATTTTTATACGCTTCAATTTCATCAGCTGCTTCTCCAAGTTGCTCTACTGCACCATTTGCACCAAGTGTATCTACCTTTTTACTAAATTCAGCAAGACCTGTTGTCCGTGCTTGCTCGGCCTTTATTACAAAAGCATCTAGTTGTTGCTTTAGATCAGCATCGGCAAGAGAATCAGCATTATCCGTGACTAGTTCTTGTAGCGCCTGCATGTCACCATCGAGAGCCTTCACTTGCTCCACTACATTTCGGATCCGTTGTTCTATGCCATCCACTTCTTGCTTATCTTCAGCCATTTGATCTTCTAAATGCGGATTAGAAAGTGATCGCTCAAAAAGAGTTACGCGCAGTTTATTGTTAAAATCTATGCGATACACCCAAGAATCAATGATATCTTTAAATTCACCATACTGAGGGTTCTCCAGCAGCGCTTGATTTTCTGCTAATGCAAGGAAAGTCTTCACTCCCTGTAATTGATCATCAAGTTCCTTTTTGTACGCTTCAACCTGTGGCGCATTCTTGGCTTTCAGGTCCGCTAAACGCTGTTTTTCTAGCAGCTCATGCACTTGTGCAATTTGCTTTTTTATTTCTTTCAGAAGGGCTTCATAGTCAAATCTCTTGCGCCGAAAATCTTTTAAAACATTTGCTTGTCTTTGAAACTCAACAATATCAACTCCATTAGGGAATCCCTTTCCTTCCAGATAGTTCTCAAGAGCTCTCAATCGCCCTTTAGGATCATCTCCCAATGTATCAACGAAAGCACTCCATTCTGAAACTATTGATCCTGAAATCGTAGCAAGTTCATTTAAATTTTTATCAACCGCTTGAGCAAGTCTTCCTTTCCTTGCATTGACAAACGCCTCTCCATCTTTTCCAAGTAATTTTTCAATATCAGCTTCGTTCGCCTTAAACTGCTCGCGCGTTCTTGCAGTACCTTCTTGTTTAAACTGCTCGGCCGATGAAAGCTCTTGAATAGGTTCAGGTCCTTTTGAAATGACAGAAGATTGAGGTAAGGATTTTTTCCACAGCTCAATTTGAGCGCCTGAAAAATTCTCATCTGCTTTCATCTTTTTCGTCATGAGTTTTTTTGTTTTCATAACAGTAAAAATGTCACCTACAACTTGTTTGATAGCGCTTTGTTCTACCTCAGCAACACCTGCACTGGTAAGCAGAGTCACGACACTGTCCACTACCTCAGAAGGCAATTTTCCTGACCGTAATTGCGCAACGATAGTCTGTGTAACTTGCAAACGGATACTAATGCGAGCATCCACGGTACCGTTAGAAACAAGAGTCGCGAGGTCAGCTAGTACAGTGGAATCTTTCATCACAATGTTAACTGCACGCTTTGTTAATTGTCTTTGAAGCAAACTTGATTTTTGTTGTTTAGCTGCTTGCGGCGTTTTACTTCTGTTTATTTTTGGTTCTTGTGGTTTTATCTTTGGTTTTTGTGGTTTTAATACTTGCGGAGTTTCTCTTCTATTGAGATTAAGAAACAACTGATAATCAGTGTTTTTCGCCGCATCGATCATTACCGGAGTGCGCAATTTTTGTTTGGCAAGAATATCATACACGCTGACGATAAGCGTTTTATATGCATCTTCATCTTGTATTTGTCCTGAATCCACAAGAATTTGGCCCGGCGCCTTACCAGCCCGTAACTCAGTAACAATCTTAGCAACCTGAGCTTTATAATTACCCTTGAACGCAAGCTTTGCTTGATCTCGTACGGCACTCTGCAACCATACACGATTTGTTGCATAGGCAGTCCTTAAGCCAGTAAACCTTCCTGATTTTTTAGGAGTCGTAACCGGCGACGTAACAGAAGGCTCTGTACTTGGTATCGGTTCATCTTTTGCTACAACAAGTGGCTCTACCGTGACCACTGGTTCAACAGTAAGCGCTTGTTGTTTTGCCTGCAGCACCTGTTCCAATTCTGCAATTTTTGTTTGGATTCTAGCACCCTCATCCTCTGATGTCAGTGGCAAAGCGCGCAAGTGAGCAATCGTTTTTTCTAACATTTCAATCTGCTCTTGTTCAGCTGTCAGCTGAACAGTTGGTCGTTGCACTCCAGTCCTTTTATGTCCTTCCGCAGCAATTCTTGCTATTGCAGCAGCGCCCTTCATCCCAACTCCTTCATCGTCCAAACCACCTTCATGGGCTATTCCAACCCCAGGTGAAGAAGGAGGGGTATCATCGATTAAAGAATCAGGAGTTCCTAATCTTGTTTGCACATGAGTTAGACCACTGTGCGGTATACCTTTTCCTGGGAGTAATAGATCGTCGTCATTATGAAATGGATTTGAACGATGAGACGCACTTCCTCTACGAAGTCCAACAACTGTATCCACCGGTTCTACCAATTCTGGTGCATGCACACCCTCAACCATACTGAACAGATCAAAGGAGAACATGAAGAGGCATAACGCCAGGTAATTTTTTATTCTTTTCATGTGGCTCTCCCTCTTTTATTTTCTTAATTACGTATAACTTTAAAAGACATGCTGTTAGGAACAGTCTGAATTACTACACTTTTTCTTCTTGCAAGTATTCTTTGCAATGTTTCAATCGCTTCTTGTTGAGCACTCATAATCATTTCATCCGTTCCCGGAGTTGAAAGATGCATCAGTGCTATACGTACAAATCCGTAGGTCGCGTCGGTAACTTTTTTCTGAACATCTGGAGACAAATCTTTATAAACTAGCGGTTGCCCTCGACTATTAAGACATTCTTGTATGCTAAGGCCCAATTGCACAAATAGTTTTTCTATTGCTAAGTCATTCTCTTCTATCTGTTGATCATGCTGTTCTGTCGCATCATAAAAAGGTTCTATCTCATAAAGAGTGTCATTTTCATCAACCTCTTCATCTTTCCCTTCTAAATTTTGCCATTTTTTCATCTGCTCATCTGAAAGCTTCTCAACTGCTTGCATAGCTTTTGTCGTCAATTTCTTTTCCCTCATCACTCGTATAACAGCACTAATGAGTTTTCGAATGGTGTCTTTTTGATGATTAATGAAGCCTCTAATAACAGCATCATGCACCTGAAGGCCAGATACAGAAATTGATTTTTTAAAAATTTCAGACTGATCAATAAGACTCTTAACAACTGAAAACAGTTCAAATGGCAATGCACCTGTCCGTAGCTGTGCAACAAGTGTCTGAGTAACGAAAGAACAAAATTTTGGATGTCCCTGTATTCCCGTTCCCCCCGTGAGATTAATGTAGGCAATTTCTACTTCTGGATCTTTTAAAATAGTTCGAGCAGCACGTTGTATCACGATCCTTTGAATATAACCTGGTCTCTTAAGTGGTTGGACAGATTTTACAGAAGTAGTAACTTCGCGCTGGCTACCTTTTTCTGATCGTAAAAGCTGTGAAAAAAAATCAATTTTTTCGCGTATCTCTACCGCATCTTCCGCAGAAAGATCTGGCGCATCGAGCAAAGCTTGCAATCGTTCAAGTACAATTTCTAACTCGTCACTACTAATTTGAGACTGATGACTGGATGGCTGCGTGGGAGATTTCCGTTCATGCCCTTCATGAGCAGTCCTTGCTATGGCAGCAGCTCCTCCTTCAATTTCAACCCCTTGATCATCAAATTGTTCATGAGCAATAGTAGTAACATACGGAGACGAAGGAAGACCATCATCAAAACCTCCTGAATCAGGGGTTCCTATTTGCAATCTAAAATGATCTACAGCAGTAAACTTATCTCGAGCAGATTTATGCGGATGGTATACATCCACATAAGAATTGGTTCGAATAGTATCCCTTGCATCACGCGCTTGAGCACCGGTGCCTACTAACAACGTAGATTCATGAATTGCATCCATACCAAACGCACAAAGAGAGAACGTAAGCAGATAGAGCATCCCTACGCTTTTTATTTTTTTTATGGAGCCATTCTCCATGATTCCTGCTCTCTTTTTCATTCTCATGCCTCTGAAGATCCCGTTCTTTCTAAAAGTATCTTTTTAAGCGTACTGATAAGTGATTCTTGTCGAAGGACAAACATCTCATCTGTTCCAGCGCTCAACAATTTTTTCAGACCAAACTCTAACTGCGCATACTCAGATTCCCCAATTTTTTCTCGAATAGGTGCAGGAAGTTTATCGTACAACACCGCATGACCTTCCTCATCTAAACAATCTCCAATACTAAAGCCAATCTGTTCAAAAAGTTCCCCTATTTTTCCAGAATTTCTCTCTATTACAGCGGCATACGAAGAAAGGTCGCTATCCCTGTACAGGACATCATCATCTTCATCGTCTTCATCATAACGTGGGAGCGCCCGTACATTCGTTCGTCCTTCTTCTTCATGACCACTTTGCAACATTGGTAATACCGTATCACCATGTTCCTCGCCACCTGCCACTACAGTAGCAGAGCTTGGGTGAGCATTAAGCTGTCGAAGATAATAGGCCTGTTCTTCTTGCAGCTGTGCAATCAGTGCTTTCCTTTGTGCTTCAAGCTGCGGATACTCTCCAGGAATAGTCAGCGTAATAAGACGCTCAAGAGATACTCCAATTTCTTCATTGAAGCCTCTCACCAATGCATTAGGAAAGAGCTGATCAGATCTCAACGTGTCTGAAAATTGCGCAATACGTTCGGCTGATCGGAGGGTTTCTTCTACTTGATTAAGCTGCCCACTCACAATTTTTTCTCTACGTGCAAGCTCATCCTGAACAGCTTTCTGGAATATTTCAAGCTGTGTCGTCAGAGCCTGTCTTCTTCCAAATGCTTCACCGGATGACGGCAATACATTCCTAAGCTGCTCCACTTTTTGAAGTTGCTTTTGCACCAGTTCTCCATCTGCACGTAATTCCTGTACCGTTCTTGTTTCAAGATTTGTTTGTTCAAAAAATGGTTTTGCTTCTTGAGCCTCAGCTTCCCACGCAGCAAGATTTTTAAGTGCAGTATCCTGTGCAGCGCTTTGAGCCTGTTCTTCGAGAATAGTCACCAACCTAAGAGCCAACGTAAGTTCGTCCCGGCGAGACAATAAAAGACGCGCTTTCCATCCATGCAGTTCTTCGCCTAATTCTAGAGATACCGCTCCATATCCCTTACCTGATGGGGTCTTTGCAAGCAGAGCCTGAACCTTTTGTACCTGCTTAAGCACTGCCGCAATACGTTTTTCAACTGCTGCCTTTTGCTGAGCAATCTGCTTATTCAGTTTTTGACTTTGTTTATCTCCATCCCCAAAAAGATCGCCTAATGTTCGGGATTTTGTTCCTTTTTGAGCTTCCAGTTTCTGTAAAGAACGAACTAACTGTGTAAATTCAGAATCATCTTGCAAGAAAGCTATTGCAGCTGAGCGCGATGCTTCTACGGTAACTCCTGACAACCCTACTACCCCAATCTGGGCATCCAATAGTTTTGCACCCGTACCTGACGTCAAGAATTGTTCAACATTCTGCCCTTCTGCTGGGATTGGTTCTTCTTCATGTAACACAGGAGACGCAAGACGTACCGGCTGACTCTTTTGAGGAACTTCAACCACCGGTTCTATCGGTTTCACACGAGGCTTTACAACTTCGATACTGTTCAAATAGGTTCTCAATTTTTCAATCGCATCTTTTAATACTTTGTCTTTTGCTCCGAATTCTTTCTCAAAAACTGTGAAATCCGTGAAATCCGTGAAATAGGTCGATTGTGATGCGAGGTTCTTCTGCGCTTTTTTGATTGCTCCCAAATAATACGACGTCGTCCTTTTAAATTCAGCAAGCACCTGATCTTTACCCTTCAACGTACTCTGCACTTGCGCCATCAGGTCTTCTAGTTGGCCAATTTCATCAGCAGCATCACCAACAGCCTTTCTTATCCGTTGTTTTGCTACAAAGATTTCTAATTCAGCCAGCGCTTTGCCCTGCCAGACTTTGATCGAATCGATTTGCTCAGTGCCTAATGATTGCCTTGCACTCGCTGCAAGAGCTTCTATATCGCTAATCTGACGCAAAGCCGTTCTTAAATCTTTGGTAATTCTTTTTCCCTTAACGCTCTCTAAATCTGACCTATTCCACCCAAGTTCCTTCAGAAATGTATTAATTTTCTGATCATTAGCAGTCAGTTCTTCATTCTCTTTCGGTAACTCATCAGCACCACCAGACAAAGGCTCTTGACCTTCATGTCCTGCAGAACTATGAGTTACCTCGGCAGCAGCTTGAGCCGCTGCGGCAACTGCTTCATCAACGTCAGCAAAAACATCTGGCGCCGATCGTTGCAATGAGATATCACCGCTCAACACAGCAGCTAATGCATGTTCTTCTTGAGTAGGGAGCACTCCAATAACTTCATCCATTTGACCGATCATGGTTTCAATATTTTTTTGCATCTCAGTAATCTTTTCCGGCTCAACACCAGATGTTTCTAATGCATGCAGTTCAACCAATCCATCATTTATAGCTTCAATGCAATAGCGCTCAACTGCTCTTTGATCAGATGTAAGTTGCCGTGAAGAATACTGTGCACGCTGTTCTTGCATCTTGGTAATAATTGTTCGATAAAACGCTTTTTGTTCAGGCGTTAGAGGAGTTTTCACATCATCTCTTGCTAAAACATTTCCTCCCTTATCAAAAAGAATGCGGGGTGCATGTTCTTTGGCTATATGCAGGATTGCATCGCGCTCTCCTGTGCTGAGCACAGGACGTTGTTCTGTTCCCTGTACCAGCTCTAGATGTCCACCACCCAGATCCTGACCCTGCACAGATTCAAAAGAAAGCCTTTGAGCAGGACTATATGCCCGATGTTTCAAATTATACGAATTGTAACTGGTAGGTGATTCGGAGCGTGGACTTACTCCACCTGAATGGCTTCCATAATCAGAATCTCCTTCACTCGGCTCTGGTGAAAGTTCTCTGACAGGATCATGAGGAGAAGTCCTACGAAAGTGAGATCCTACACCTCCACCTAAATCACCGCTTCCTAGATCTCCTGATAAACTGAATGGATCATCCACTCCATGCATAGCTCTGACCGACCCAGCAGCCAACAGGCAAAAGACGCTTGCCAACGTCAGTAACAATGTTTTGAGTCTTTGCTTATGCATGTTCGATCCCCTTACTTCAACCTTTTTTTACCGCCTTATCCTGCTTAAAAGTATACGCGGCACCAAGCTAATATTTCAATTTGAATAATAGCAAAGTGCCGCATCTAAAAACAAGATTTTCTATCAAACTCACTTCGATTAAGAATTTCTGAACTTACCACTCCACCTTACCTGGGCATAAACTTTCTTATACAAATCGCCTTCAAGTAAGGCATTTATCACTGACAACGTATCGGCATCATCCGAATTTTGCTTCCCAGTAATTTGTACTTTTTGTTTTTCCAGGTACGCTTTGGCATTTTCCTCAGAACTCAATTGGCTCATCGCCTTTACCACCGCTGTTTCAGCCTTTATAATTTCCCCAACCCTCTTTCCAATCTTCTCATTCGGCCCGCTTAGCTCAATCTCTTTTTTAATCTCATCTAATGGAAACACTTTATTAAAAAGTTCCATCTCAGCCTTTGAAAAAGGTGCCTCATCTAAATCCATCTTTAAAAATAGTATTGTCTTAAGATAAGCGACTACATGAGGTAGCTTTAAAAATTCATCTGCTATCTTAGTAATGGTAGCTGGTGTTTTAGACCACCTGATAAGAAGAGATAAAGCCCCCTCTTCGGTTATTTTCTCCCCCGTTATTCTCCTCACGTTCTGGAGGGCTTTAGCAGCCCACTCTGCAAATAAATACTCGTTCATCCAAAAGATTAACTTATCTTCAGCCTCTAAAGCATTCGATATTCTCAATTTGTATGCAGCCACAGAATCTTGTTGTAAAAAATCCCCTTGCTCGTTCCCTTTTTTAAGATACCTATCCAGCAGTAGTTTTTCGAAAGGTAAAAGGTCCCATGTGACCCTTATTTTAAACAATGCAATTGAACGTGCTGAATTAATAATACGAACAACAAGAGAACGATCTGCACGAGAATTAACGAGATCCTTACCATCTACTTTCAAATCGTCTTCAGTAAGCAAATACTCTGGATTTTGCTCAAATTTTTCAATCAACGTTTGGTAAAGTTTAAGCTGCCCAGATGTTAACGTGGGAGGCTTCCCGTAAAATTTTGAATCTATTCTTACCAAGGCCCTCAAACCACGCTCATTAGCTATCTTTAGAATTGCTTGTCTTTCTTTACTACCAGGAGCTTCATCATCTCGAACTAAAACAGGAGCCACAGTCACAGGATTTCCAGGAGCTTTTTCTGTGGAAGAATTGCGAGCACCGCCACCTACTCCTTTCTGTCCAGCACCTTTCCATCCTGTACTAACAGAACTTCCTCTGCTGCGGCCAAACAACCGACTCCAAAGGCTTGGTTTTTTCGGTTTGATTGATTGTTTTCTTTCACCAGAAGCGCCAACACCTTCAAGATCTGCTGAAACATGCTCACCACCACGTGCTGCAGCAACTACGCCGGTAGAAAAACAAACTAATAAAATACCTAGCAGTTTTTTCATCTTCATCTCTTTCTACTTATACTTCCCATTATTTTTTATCTTTTTGAGTATAAACTTCCTTATACAAATCGCCCTCGAGCAAGGCATTTGTCACTGACAAAGCATCGCTCAATCTTTGTTTTTCTAGGGCCTTTATTTCGGGATCGTTGTTCCCTCCTTTACCAGCAGCTATCTCTTGAAGGTTCCCGTTAATTGTTTGCCTCTTTTGTTCGAGAAACTCTTTGGCACCTTGCACGGATCCCTGTTGCCTAATCTCCTCGATCACATTTTTTTCCATCGAAATAATTGCTTCAATTCTTGCTTGCAGCATTTTCTCATTCTGCGCTTGATCTTGCTTAATACGGTCTAATGAAAAGAGCTTATTAAAAACCTCGGTCTCAGCTTTCGAAAATTTTGCTTCCTTTAATTTTTGTTGCAGGAACTTTTTCAACCGAGCAGCGGCTTGTGCATCAAAATCTCTCTTTGCTCTTACTTGTTGCATTTTGGTCTGCTGAGCTTCTGTTGGCTCTGTTGCAACCTTCTCACTTGCTTTTTCCTGTTTTTTAGAAAATCTTTCCAGGGAATTTTCAAGAGAGACAGTCATAAGCGACAATGGAGATTCCTCCTGACCCATAAAATGTAAAAGCTTGTTTGCCCTAGCAACAACCTCAAGCTCAGCATTTGAGGCAGATTTTAAACCAGTAAGCCTTATCCGTAGAGCATCAACAGTCAAACTCGGTTCTTTTTCTAACAATCCTCTCAGCAATTTTTCAGCCTCTACACTTACCTCAATCCGATGCTCATATTGAGCAACAGAATCTTCCAATAAGAAAGACCGCCCTCCTGCGCCACCCTGACTCAGATACTTATTCATCAATTCTTTCCCTAATGGCGAAAGACCTGTAACTGCTTTTCTCTGAAACAGAGCAATCTCTCGCGCTGAGTTAGCAATTTTAAGAATAAGTGGGCGATCAGCTTCGGTAATATCAAAATTCAAATCAGAGACGTTAAGGTAACCGGTCTGTGAATGCTCTGGATCTTTCTCAAATTTTGCAATCAATTTTTCATAAAGTTTTAACTGCGCTTCCGTCAACTGCTGCGGGGTCTTGTCAAACTTTGGTTTTCTTTTAAACCATGACCTAAAGCCCCGTTCGTTTGCAATTTTAGCAATCGCTAGCTTTTCTTGGTGATCAAGCACTCGACCGCTTTCTGTTTGTTCAGGCTCATCAACGACAACTCCACCCTGCAAGCCACCAGGATTGCGACCCTGAGCGACTCCCTCAGCCCTGGTACCTGTTCCTTCTGTAGTTGTGGAAGTAAGATTTTTCTTGCTGCGTCCGAACCATCGGCTCAGCCATGAAGGTTTCTTCGTTTCTGTTGGTTTTTTTCGTCCCTCACCAGCTGTTTCGGTACCTTCGCTATCGACAGAACTTTCAAATTGTTTACTCACAAAGTCACTTCGACCTGCCGGCATAATTTCTGAGCAAGAAATAGCTGCTACCATAAGTACTATGTTCTTCATCACGATCAAACTCCTTTTTTTAGATAATTTCATTTTTAATAACCTCCGCGACGAGTAGAAACTTGCGTAGGACCACTCATTTTACCCTCATACTTGTTTTTCATTTGATCATGATACGCATCCATGAACTGATCAAGCAGGGCCTTATTTGCCAGTAATTTTTTCACGACATCAAGCCTTCGATCCCAAACAATCTGGTCCCCAGAATCTGGGGAATTGTCACGCCGACCTTCATACAGCTTTTCAAGAAAACGCAGAGCATTACCCTCTGTGTCTTGCACCCCGGTGAACGTCGTGTTCTCTCTTCGAACAACTTTCTTACCTACAATTCCATCAATCAAATCAAGCGTCACTGTACGTACTGCCGAAGCATTACCATCAAGCGCTCGTAACCCAAATTGTAAATTGGTCATGTCAATCACTAACCGTTTTTGAATAGGAGAAAGCTTTTGGGCATCTAAAATTCGCTGCACTTCACGATTAAGTCGAACAAATGCTTCAAGCTGTTGTTTGTCCTTTAATAACGCATCAATATCTGCAAGCTCACCATTCAACGCCACGTTCTTAGCATTCTGCAGGGCTTTTTTTAACTTTTCTAAGTCGGTCTTACCATTAAATTCTGGAAACTCAGAAAGACACCGTCTCAGTACAGTCAATCTTGTAGGTGACAGACTTTTTACCGACGCTTCAGTTTGCTCACGGGGACGCTGTTCTTCTTGCCTATTTGCATGAGAGCCTTGCGCTATCCGTGCAATTGCAGCGTCTTCTTTTTGTGAGAGTTTTCCACCACCACCCTTTTGTTGAACAACGACATCACTGCTCCCACCTAAAGAACCTGATCCTGAACGGCCTACTGAACCTCCAGAGCCTTTACCTGATTTCAGAGAATCGCCGGTACCTGAATCTACTGAACCTCTACGCCCAAACAATCTGCCAAAAAACCCTGGCTTTTCTGGCTTTTTCCGTTCCCCTGCTGTTGCATCAATTTCTCCTGATTCGCCACTTTCATGCATCATATCGATGGGAGGAGCCCACGTCGTAACGGGTAAAAATAAAGCAAAAATAACAACCGTGCGCATTCTTTTTTTGCTACTCACATTCCACCTCTTTTTCTAAGTAACGTTTACCTACTAATCTCAACTTACTGCGCATCAACTTCACCTTACACCCCTAAAAATCAACATATCTCGCTTCTTCTATTCGTTCATCTCGAATCTTTTTCCCAACTTTCAGATGATTACGTGCTGTTCGTTTTTTAAGCATCTGATTTGTTTGAGAAACAATGGCGTACGAACATAACAACCGTAAATGTGAAAGCTTTTTCAGCGCATGATCAAGCGGATCAAGAATAAATGTTTTAAAAAGGGTGGAACCAAGCCGTAGGATAAGCGACTCTTTCAATTGCGTCACTTGGTGTTCAATAGCTCCAAGCTCAATAACGGTTTGAGCAGAAATAAATGGCTTTCCCTGCAGTTGTTCAACATGCTCATCAAGAATTTCGTACTCACCTCGCACCCGCTTGTACTCACGACTATTCAACCGAGCAAGCTCAGAAGCACTTTGAGCAAAAAGCTGACGACAATTTTGAAGTTCCTCCTGACCCACTCCCATAATCTCATCCTCACTCATCTGAGAAAACTCACGATGATGTTTTTTTGGACCGTATGAAGCATGCAAAGAAACTGCATCAATAATGCCCCGCTCACCTTTTTCTGAAAGAACTGGACGTGTCAAATCAACGATAGGCAAACGATCGGAAGTATGAGGAACTTTTTTTGGCTTTCCAGGCGCCTTGCGTTGCCCAGAAGGTACCGGTTTTTCTTCGTCATCGAATGGTCGTCGACGAGGGAGCCAATCATGTTTGCGAACAGTACCAGATTGTACAGAAAGTACTGTATCTCTATCAAACAGATGCCATCCTTCATCAAACTCCCCTGCGCTCACTCCAAGCACCATGAAAAAAAGAATGTAAAAACGCAGCCTACTCACCCCATCTCCCCTTTCATGTTTGGTCGGTTCAATTTATTTAAAAAACTTCTGGATCGCCTTAAATTCTTTTTCAATCGTTTTTAAAGGAACAGTTCCTTGCTCAAATTCACGAAGATGATCCCTAAACTGACTGATCTTTTCTCCACTACCACTCGGTTTAATTCCATGATTTTCCCTAAGAAGTCCGTTTACATCAGACTCAAATTTTTCTTTTTGCTCTTTTAATGCAACTTTTTTAGCAAGCGCTTTTTCGACAGCTGTTTGGGCTTTATTAAGTTCTTTTGTATTTTTTGCTCGCGCAAGGCCTTCAACAAGAGTAGTACGCTCTTTTGGTGTAAACGCATCTTGCAAGCCATCATTCTTGATCTGCTCTTCAAAATTTCTCAAATACAAGTCACGATCCCTTTCAAGTCCTGCATCTTTCCCACTTTTTTTATCATTGAGCACTCGCACTTGCTCTGCAAAATTTCTGGCCGCTGCTGCAACATCGGCAACTGCCGCTTCAGCTTCCCGAGTAAGTTCACCTCGTCGATCAGCAGCTCGTTGGATAGAGGATCGATATACCGGAGCTTGTGTACCACCTCCGTTGTCCCCAGAACTTATTTGACGCGGCTCCTGTGATTGCGTTTGGGTACCACGAGAACCACCACCAGTACCAGTGCCGGTAGACGTTCCACCTTTACCGGCTTTTACCTCTGCTTCTTCTTGCTTACGTAAATTTGCATCTCGGCGCGCACGTTCTGCAGGAGTAAGTTTTCCCCCAAACGAGTTCGGGTCACCGCGCTCCAGGACACTTTCCATATTTGCTCTCATCTGACTTCGAATAGCTTCTATATCAACACCACCGGGTGCATAAATGCATTGGACGGGAATAAGCGTCATAACCGTTAAAATCTGTACTATCTTTTTCTTTACCATCATCCCCTTATCCTTCACCACCTGAAAGCATCAAACAAATACTCTATTTGAATAATAACAAGAAGCAAAAAAGAAGGGCAACATTCTCATGCTGCCCCGCTTAATTCTTAAAAGTTTAGATATCAGTTGAAGTTACTGTTTTTCCTGCCGCTTAAAGAGTGCCAAGAACTCCTTATTTCCCGCTGTCCCCAAAATTGGAGAATCAATAACTCCTTCTAACTCAAAACCGTGAGAGCTGATACCCTCCGTCACTTTTTTAACGACCTGAGAATGGATAACATCGTCTTTGATCACACCCCCACGACCAACCTCATGCCGTTCTGCCTCAAACTGTGGCTTAACCAAGACCAGCAAATGGCCAGTGGGTTTCAGGAGTGTTTTAACCGCATCCATCACCTTCAAAACGGAAATAAAAGAAAGATCCAAAGTAATTAAATCAACAAGCTGGCCTACCGACGTGAGATAGCGCAAATTGGTTTGTTCCATGACCATTACCCGCGTATCATTCTTTATTTTTTCATGAACTTGACCATGCCCTACGTCAACGCCATAGACACGAGTGGCTCCTTTTTGGATCAGGCAGTCAGTAAAGCCGCCTGTTGAAAGACCGGCATCAAGAACGACTAGTCCATTCACATCAAAACCAAATTCTTCCAGCGCTTTTTCAAGCTTGAACCCTGCACGACACACATACCGGGGAGTGTCATCAATCAGCTCAATCACCGCCTCTTCTGCCACAAGGTGCCCCGCCTTGGTAACCACCTCTCCCTCCACGCGCACTTTTGCCTGCATTATAAAACTTTGAATTTGATTACGGCTCAGATGCGGATATCGTTCTTGCACACGAAGGTCAAGACGTTCCTTTTTAGCCATGATTTGTCCCTTTATATCTTACATTCACCTAAAAAAAGGCTTCCCATACAAGAAGCCCTTTTTTAGCCTATATTTTTTTCAGTGTCTACAGTTGGCCAGCACTTGCCACAGGCCCAGCTGATAACGTCCCCGACGCAACAGATGGTCGAGAGGGAGGAAGAACCTTCTGAATAAGCTGCCGTATGAAAGGAGAAAGTGGGTACTGATACGCTTGCGAAAGCTTTGTTTCATCCTCAATGACCTTTTTCACATTCAACACAAAGAAGACGCCATCCTCTGTTTTGAAAGTCATGCGCTCTTTTTCGATATCCTGAGCAATGGCATGACGCAAATCATCCATGGTCTTTACCTTCTTGCCGTTAACCTCACTAATCAGGGCACCCTCTCCTAAAAGGTTCAAGCGTTGAACCTGGGAATTAGGAACGATATGAGTCACGATAAGGGCCGGTTCCATCTGGTTTTTTGGCACACCGTAACGGGTCAAAATCGGAGCATTTGCAACAAGGATAGGAACATGATTCAACGTCAACGGCTGGATCAACATCCCGCCAAAAATTTCATAATCGATGCGATCATAATCCAAGAAAATCTGTCTGACAGGAGCAAGATCGGTACGATCAAAAATAAGATTCACTTCCTTACGTTTCCCATCACGATAGAAGACCAGATCAACCTTTTGTCCAATTTCAAGCATCGAAATATAGTCCATAAGAGAAAGTTTATCTTCGCTCCACGAAATAGAAAGATCACCGTACTCATCAACCGCAATGCCGTTAATTTCATAAATCATATCCCCCGCCTTAACACCTGCCTTTGCAAGAGGACTTGTTTCGTAAATATCGACGATATAGCACCCTGAAGGAATTGGATTTCCAAGGTGGCGCGCAAGTTCTTCACTGCCATTGTTTAAAAAGAATCCTAGGAATGGCCGACGCAAGAGCGGTGTTTTACGCAAATCAGGCAAAATCATCTTAAGCTCATTACTTGGAATGATATATCCAACGTTTTGAGCCGCGAGAATTCCAGCACAGGTAATACCAATCACCTCACCTGCCATGTTAAGCGCAGGGCCGCCAGAGTTTCCTGGATTGATGGGAGAATCGATCTGAATAAACAGTCTTCCTGCAAGATGCTCACGTCCACTGACAACTCCGCAGGTACTCTTTAACGACGTCTGCCCAAGCGGATACCCAATCGTCAGAACTTCATCAACACGTTTTACCAGGTCAGAATTTCCCAACGTCAAAAAGGGAACTGATCCTAGTTTTTCTTTAATTTTTTCAAGACTTTCAGGAGCTACTTTCAACAATGCCAAATCACGCTCTGGAGCTTTACCTACCACTTCAACATCGATAATTGCCCGGCCAAGTGACGGAATTTTTATCCAAATCGCCTGAGCCTCTGCGACAACGTGATAATTCGTGATGAGCTCTCCCTCTTCGTTGATGAAAAACCCACTTCCTGAACCCATACTTTGTTTTGGTGTTTTGTATGGCTGAAGGATATTGACTTCTGCTGTTTGAGAAATAACTTGCACCACCGTATTACGAGCTTTTTCCTGTACCTGCGCCCATGGCTGTTGCGGCATCAATACCATTTGTTGTGACGCAGGACCTTCACCTGCCGTATGTTTTACCATCACCCCATAGGTCGAAAGTGCCTGACACAGCTCTTTTTGGTTCCTAAACAACTGGTACATCAGTGCACACAGCACGGTAACCACCGCTGCGACAACAAGTTCTTTAACGTATTTCATAGCAATCGAATCCTTTTTTTAGTTGTTCTATTTTTGTCGCTCCGCAATCAACTGAGCCATCGCTGGAGTTGTCTGATAGCCAAATGCCTGAGCAAGCTGAGCCTCCTGCTGAACAATCGTTGTTACTGGAAGAGCTAGCGGTTCTTGCTCATCAGTTTTAAAGACAACAAATGGCTTATCCCCTTGTTCACTGAGCGCTGCCCGTACATCTTTGAGCGTTTTGACCGGCTTGCCATTCACTTCCGCAATAAGCGAACCAACGCCGCAGGAACGTGCTGCATACGCAGCAGAACTTGCAAAAACATGCGTCACCACCACGACCGGTTCTTGACGCATCGCATCTTCTTTATACCGCGCAAGACGTGCACGAACTGCCGGCAGCTCATTTCCGGCTGAAGTATGATCAAACAGCGCAATCATATTCAAAGAAAGCTCTTGGACCAGGAGCCCGCCCACAATTTCATAGTCAACTTCATCATAAGGCAAATAGCGCCAACGAATAGCTGGTTCTTTTGAAAGACACCACTGAATAGAAAATTCATGCTTAACGCCATTGCGGTAAATCACACACGCAAGATCAGAACCCAGAGGCAGTGACGCTAGGTAATCTTGCACAAAAAGACGATCTCCACGACCTTTTAACGCAATGCATCCATACGGATCAATAGGAAATCCATTGAGAGAGTACAACATATCTCCTTCTTGAATTCCCGCTTGCCCTGCAAGACCCACCGTTGAAACATAACTGAGATAGCAACCAGCCGGTACAGGATTTCCCAAAAGCTGCGCAAGTTCATTATCTTTGGCACGACAAAAGAGAACTCCAAGATACGGTTTTCTGACAAAACCACCTTCTTTAAGCCGATCCTGAATCACCTTGTAGTGATTGATGGGAGCAATGAACCCCACATTTTGGGCATCAGGATTGCCAGACATACAAATACCGACAACTTCACCTCGTTTGTTCAGCACTGGCCCACCAGAGCTTCCCGGATTAAAAGGGGTACTGACTTGAATGGCGTATGCCTGATGGAAACGTATCCCACTGCGAGACACCACATGCTCGTAGCCACTAACGACGCCAGTCACACTT
Organism: uncultured Pseudomonadota bacterium; assembly: GCA_964604015.1. Lineage (GTDB taxonomy): Bacteria > Babelota > Babeliae > Babelales > CAIQNR01 > CANNBR01. The sequence continues at coordinate 51,722 of CAZRXF010000001.1, read as the reverse complement.
TTGAGCGATTCAGCACCCAGAGGAAAACCAAGGCCAAGCAGTTGTTCAGAGCGCTCAACCTTATCAGAATCACCAAGTTTTAAGGTCGGCAGAGGCCCAAAGGTCTTCTCAAGTTCAGTCCGCACCTTTTGATCTAGCTCAAGCAGGGCCATGTCATATTCCGGACATACCCCCACTACACGAACCGGCAGTACACGCTTGCCGCAATACAGCGGCATCTGAATACCCACACTGACCGCATTTTCAATCACATGATAGCAGCTTAGGATATAGCCACCTTCAATAAACGAACCACTGCCACGCCCTTCATTGCCTTCTCGTGCATACGGACGCAGGATGTGAGGGTCGGCTGCATACGACATAATTTGCACAATCCCGTACTGAGCTTGATCCTGAACCTTTTGCCATTGCGCCTTTACACCAACAGCTTTTACTTGCCCGTTTTTCACGTTTTTTGGTTTTGAACAGAGCTCGAAAGGCACGGCCAGACAAAACAGTACACTCACAAAATTGACGAAATACCGCTTCATTATCTTTCCCCCACCGTGTAATCTTTTCATCGCAACCTTCCTGTGCGCAGTCACAAAAATATGATATAGTAGAGACCTCATGTAGGAACTTAAGGATAAGGAATATTGCGATGAAATCAAGCGAAACATCGGTCTCTCTCGAAACGTTAGTGAGTCTATGCAAGCGCCGTGGATTTGTGTATCCAGCGGCTGATATCTATGGCGGAATCAACGGGGTGTACGACTTTGGCCCTCTTGGAACGCTGCTTAAAAAAAATATCCGCAAAGCATGGCTTACCTCCCTTGAAAACAATCTCGGACCGATTGTAGAACTTGAAGGCTCTCTCCTTGCTCCTGAAGCGGTCTGGAAAGCCTCGGGTCACGTTGACGGATTCCATGATCCGATGATCGACTGTAAAAACTGTAAGCATCGCTTTCGTGCCGATGACACTGATTTGAGCAAGTGCCCATCGTGCGGGAAAAATGATTGGACCGAAGTACGCAACTTCAACATGATGTTTAAAACACAACTTGGTGCACTCGAAACAGCAGCTTCAACCTGCTATCTACGCCCAGAAACGGCTCAGGCACTCTTTGTAAACTTCAAAAATGTGTTGACTACCTGCCGCGTCAAAGTTCCCTTTGGTATTGCACAAGTTGGTAAAGCATTCAGAAATGAAATCACTCCAAAGCAATTCCTCTTTAGAATGCGTGAATTTGAGCAGATGGAAATCGAATGGTTCTGCCGCCCAGAAACCTCCAATGATGCGCTTGCCTTCTGGATTGAACATCGACTGAAATTTTACAAAATGGTTGGGCTTACCCAAGAAAAGATCAGAGTTCGCGAACATGAAAAACACGAACTTGCCCACTATGCCGCACGATGTGTTGATGTTGAATACCAATTTCCCTTTGGCTGGAAAGAACTTGAGGGGATTGCTCACCGCGGGGCATTTGATCTTACACAACACACCAAGCACTCTGGTAAAGATTTGTCTGTCTTTGATGAAGAAACACGTGAATCATATATCCCACACGTGGTCGAATCATCCATCGGTGTTGATCGCCTGTTCCTGACCTTGCTTTTTGATTCCTACCGTGAAGATGAAGTTGAAGGAGAAAAACGAGTGGTGCTTTCTTTTGCCCCTTCAATCGCTCCTGTAACCGTTGCGTTTATGCCTCTGGTTAAAAAACTTTCAGAACCGGTTGAAAAACTTTATCACGATTTTAAAGAAGCAGGTCTTGTTGCACAGATTGACGAAACAGGATCGATCGGCAAACGGTACCGACGCCAAGACGAGATTGGAACTCCTTTCTGTGTCACCTATGACTTTGACAGCGAGCAAGACCATTGCATCACCGTACGTGACCGTGATACGACAAAACAGGAACGGGTGGCAGTCGACAAGCTCCTTGCGTACATCAAAGACGCCATGAAAAAAGGAAAGAACAGGTCGTGATTAACAAAGTACCAGTGGTAGGAACAACAGCAAGGGCGCTTCGGCGCCTTTACGATTGGATGGGGACACTCGTGCACCAGCCCTCTGGCATTTTCATTCTTATCCTCTTTTTCTTTATTGAAGCGATCTTTATTCTTCCTGCAGGGCCACTCCTCATACTTTTTTGTTCGGAACGTCCACGGCGTTCCTTTTTTTACGCATTTGTTGCCACCATCGCTTCTGTGTTAGGGGGCATTGCTGCCTACCACATCGGGTTGTATGTCTGGGAACAAGCGGGACAAAAAATTGTGTCGTTTATCACCACGCCCGAAAAGTTCGAGTACCTTTGCCAACAATATCGCACTCATGAAGCAGGAGCTATTCTCATTGCAGGGCTTACCCCACTCCCTTACAAAGTTATCACGCTTACTGCAGGCTTTTGCCGCGTTCCTTTTATTCCGTTTGTTGTCTGTTCACTCATCGTCCGGAGCATTCGTTTGTTCTTGATTGGTACTGTTATGTTCACCTGGGGTGCTGCCATTAAAAATCATATCGATCGGTATTTTAACAGCCTTGTTGCACTGTTTATCGTTATTATTTTGTGCGTACTTTTTGCGATCACGTAATGATCCGCACGTAAAGGGTTCAGGATTATTGTATGGGAATTAGTAAAACTCATTTTTTTTCTCCAAGCCGCACCATTCTTATGTCAATGGCGCTTGCTATCGCTCTTGGCACATTCTTTCTTGGTCTTCCATTTTCTCGTGTTAAACCGATAGCACTGATTGATCTTTTTTTCACAGCAACATCATGCACCTGTGTCACCGGACAACTTAGCATCCCTCTTGATGCTTTTACCCCTATCGGACAAGCGATCATCATGGTCCTTATACAAATTGGAGGGCTTGGTCTTATCACTCTGACTTTTTTTGTTGTCTCATTATTTGTCAACCTGGGACTTTCAAGCCAAGTCATTGCAGGAGAAATGCTTGATCTTGATTCTTGGAAGCACACAAAAAAGATTCTTCTTTTTATTATGGCGCTGACAGCGGTTATTGAAGGCATCGGTGCTTTTTTTATTTTCCAAACACTCAAGCATGATTTTCCTACTTTCAAAGCCATTTTTTATTCACTTTTTCTTTCTGTTGCCGCTTTTTGCAATGCAGGTATTACTCCTTTTGCAGGAGACATGATTGTCTACGCAGAAAGTTACAATATGCTCTTGATCACCAGTTTTTTAATGATAAGCGGAGGCTTAGGTTTTCTCACCTGGAAAGAGCTGGTTGATAAATACAATCTCTGGAAAACTCATCGAAGAACAACGTTTTCACTCCAAACTCGCATTATCCTTTGGTATTACTTTTTCCTTTCAGTTGCAGGAACCTTTGTATTCTGGTTGCTTGAAAAAAATAATACCTTTGAGGGATTTGGTGCCCCGCTCCAATGTGTCAATGCTTTTTTTACTTCGATCAGCTCACGCGGAGGCGGATTCTTTTCCGTACACCCTGACGACATGCAACACGCATCTCTTTTTACGGTTATGATCAATGCCTTCATTGGATCAGCTCCAGGATCAACTGGTGGTGGTGTCAAACTCACCACAGCTGCCATTTTTATTGCAACTATCAACGCTGCCATTATGAGCAAAGCAAATGTTGATTTGAAAGGTAGATCGATAAGCAAAGACCAAGTTTATCGAGCACTTGCGATTGTTACTTTAAGTATTTTATGGGTTATTCTTACGATTTTTTGTCTTCTTATTACCGAAAATAGCTGGCCGTTTCTTGATATCGTTTTTGAAGTTATTTCTGCCTTTTCAACGCTTGGTGCCACGATTGGCATTACCCCGCACCTTTCCTTTTTTGGAAAATTTTTAATAGCACTCAGCATGTTTATCGGGCGCGTTGGATCACTCACGCTTCTTATTGCATTACGTAAGAGAAGCGAGGGACGAGAATATACGTATCCAGAAGAACGGGTCATGGTTACCTAAAGTGAGGATCTTTAGTTATGAAAGTATGTGTTATTGGACTAGGAAGATTCGGTTATAGCGTAGCGACAACACTCCACGAAAAGGGAGTAGAGGTCCTTGCAATCGACAGCAATGATTCTATTGTTTCTTCCATCCGTGACTCAGTCACACAAGCAATTTGTATGCGTGTCCTTGATGAGTCATCGTTACGTTCAATCGGTGTGGATGAAATGGATGTGGTGATTGTTGCCATGGGTGAAAACTTTGCTCAATCAATTTTGATTACTGCCCTTCTTAAAAAGCGGCTCAAGGTTCCTCGCATCATCACACGCTCCATCAACGAAATCCACCAAGAAATCGTCACCCTGATTGGCGCTGACGAAACTATTATCCCTGAACAGGATATTGGTATCCGCCTTGCTGAACGCTTGGGATCTCCATTCAGTCAGTTTTTTAGAATTTCAAAGCAATTTTCTTTAAGCCAGATCACCGCTCCTTTGTCATTTGTAGGAACTACCATTGAAGGACTTGATCTTTTCAATAACTTCCATGTTTCCTGCATTGCCCGAAAAGAGGGAGATGACTTTATCCCTGTACCACCCGACTACCAGGTAAAGGAAAACGACCTGCTTTTGTTCTCAGGAACGGAAAAAGATTTAAACAAAATTGCACGCCTTTCCTAACAAGCTCTGGCACAACCAACGTTCTCCCTTTTACACTGGGCAGTAAAAACACGTAAAGGGGAGAGATCGTATGGTGTTTCTTGCATTTATCTGGCTCATTCTATCAGCCGTAACAGCAGCTTGTTACAATATTTTTCTTAAAAAGAGTCCCGAAAAATTACTGCTTTCTTTTTGGGTCGCCGTTTTTACTTTTGTGGGAATGACAATCGTTTTTTACGAAAGCAAACTCATTTCTGGGGCATCACTGGAAGCTATCACAAAAAATTTTGGAGTCATGGCAATTGAGAACATCTACAACTATCTTCTTGTTGGTGGAATAGTCGTTCTAGGAATAGCTCTCAAAGCCTACCTTTTTCACCATTACTCGCTTGCAAAAATTATCCCAATTCTTGAAATAGGGACGCCTCTCACCGCGCTTCTTTATTTTTTTCTCGGAAACCATCTGACATTTCAAGAAACATTAAGCATTGGCCTCATCTCAGCCGGTGCATTTGTGTCAGGATTTGAGCGATTCCATTTTCCCAATATCTTTAAACCACTCCTTCGATTGCCCTTCTATTTGTACGTGGGAGCACTGACCATGGCACTTTTAGATACTTCTGAAAATCTTATTGTGTACCTAACTACCGAAGCAAACGAAACAACACACAAAGTCGTACATTTCTTCCATACGCATGGCATTACTTTTTTCACCAAAGAATTCATTACCTCACTTGAGTATTTCCAAGTCAGTTCGCTCTTTTTTGTCGTCATCTTCTTGCTCTACCTTATGGTCGCAGCAAAAAAGAAACCCCATGCGATTATGAAAGAATTGTACACCCAAAAAACAGGAATTTTTTATGCATCAGTAGCAAATTTTCTTTCTCAATACTTGTACTACTATGTCTACCAAAACAATGATCAGGCAGTTGTTGTTGCACTAACTAAGTTCAGTGTTCCTTTAACCCTCGCCTTTGCGTATCTGACACTCAAAGAAGAAATTCACGCACCAGAGATTGTGGGAGTCGTTCTCATTCTTGTTGGTGGATGTATAGGAGCTCTGTAAAACAAAAAAAGTGCAGCCAGAACGACTGCACTTTATATTTCGAAAAATGAAATCAAAATCAGATTACGCACCGATAGATTCGATACGAACAACCGTGATTGGCTGACGGTGACCCTTTTTAATACGGGTCTTATTACGACGTCTAAAGGTAAAAGCGATAACCTTTGGGCCTTTCATCTGTCTAACGATAGATGCGGTCACAGAACCTTTAAGCATAGGCTGACCAATTTCGTAGCTTTCAGAACCTTTTTTACGGAAGAGAACTTCCTTGAACTCGACCTTATCACCAAGTTGGCCATCAAGCTTTTCAATCGCTACGGTCTTGCCTTCGATACCTTGGTATTGTTTTCCACCGGTCTTAAAAATGGCATAACGCTCAAATTCTGGAATCATGGACATGCTGTTTACCTTTATTTTTTTAAAAATCTGATTTTGAAGTTTAACTTTAGCACAACTTTTGGCTTTTGTCTTGCCCTGTTGAGAAAAATGTCGCCCCTTGTTACAGTAAATGGGCATCACGAGGGGATTTTAGCTTATGTTCGGGGGATCTTATGCAAAAAAAATCATTACTTTTGATATGTATAGGTTTGGGATTAGCTCAGACAATGGCATATTCTGCAGAAAAAGCCATCGAGTTACTGGACCAGGTACGGGAGGCTCAAGCTTATTGGGAGGTGATGGCTCGGGATAAAACGACTAGTTTTTTCAAACGCCCTGCCCACCAATGGTTCAACAAGGGGTGGAAGTCAGAAGTTACCAATCACCAAAAAGCCCTTACCGTTGCTGAAGATCGGCTTATTGAGTTTCTTGCAGCCCTTTCTGAAGATCAAAAAAAAATTTCCTATGAAAGCGTCACCAGACTCTACCGAAAGACCTCTTTCATTATTTCTCAGCATGGGGTACCTTCCCACTTCAATCGCCGTTGGCTTTCATACGCTACTCTTGCAGCTCTGGCCGCAGGCGTCGCCTTTTATTTGCACCGATTTGGCCAGTCACATTCTCTTTTTATCATTCCACCTCAAAATGAAAAACTTTCTTCCGCACTGGATGCAAGCCGCCCTTTCTTGGGACATGACTACGTCATCGAAAAAGATGGAACGCAGTACCTGCAAGTGAAAAAAAAGCAGGAAGAAGACGCTATCGATTTCCTTTCTCAACGCAAGGTCACCTATCTTAAAAGCGCTCCTCGTTACTCTCTGTGTTGGTACAACGAACAGGGAGAACATAAAATTTCAGAATTCATTCGTAAACACGGTATCGAACCGGTCAAATCAATGTATCGCATCTTACGCAACGAACGACCCCTTGATTTACGAGCCCTTACAACCAATGTCGATTTTGATTTGAAAGAGTATGAAAAACAGCTCACCCTCGTACTCAAAAAAGCAGAGGGCATCGAACAAACAGCGCCCACTCTTCAGGCATCGCTCAAAGGACGTATGCTTGAAAGTCTTAATTTTGACCAAAAACGTGAGGCCTTCACATCGTTACTTTTCTCATTAGGAGAATCGGTACCGCAATCGCTCTATAACGGAATTCAAGGAATCCATGCGAATATACAAGAGATGGAACAACGGTTGAAACAGGTTCCTCCGGCGGTTTACAAATTCGATTTTGAACCAGTACCACTGGTCGATTGGGTTCCGGGTTACAATTGCACCCCCGCGGTAAATGTAGCGATTAAGGACTATAGCACCGTGAGGCCTGATATATACAACGGCATCCAGGACATGAAACATTATTTCAGTCAAGCTAATGTGGCACTGGAACAGACCAAACAGTCTCTGCATTCAAGCAGCATTCTCCTACAAGAAAATAAGGGGTTTGTTGCACTCATCACTCAGATTTTGATTGTAAATGGATTGGAATTGAAGTTAAAAGGGGCAGCACTTGGTCATCTTATTCATACGTATTCAGAGAACATGCGTCTTAACATTGAATTGAGTGCCACTATTCCTCTGATGATTGCTTCTTATCTTACTTTTGCAGGAGGCCGTAGCCTGTACCGTCACGTACTTTCGGTCAATCTTGCAAAACCACTCAAAACAGATCTTATTTCGTTGCAACTTCTTTTTAACAAAGAACGATATACCAAAGATCCTGCAACCTTATCTACTCGTTTTAAAGGAGAATATTTTTACTGGTTCCAACGGCTCTGCCGTTATAAAGACAAGTTGCCCTCAGAATATCGAGCAACCTACCGTCAATTCCTTGATAACATCGAAGACAAGACACTTTTACCTGAACAAAAAATGACTCTTATTTCCGCTCTTCTTTCCCAGCTTGATCAGTTGATTTCGGATCATTAGCGAAAGATGAAGGAACTTGATTAGTCCTTACGAGGTGTGCAAACACAGAAGGAAATTTTGTCTCCATTTCTCTCACTGTATCGCTTACAGCACCTTGCCGTATTTGGTCATTTCTTATCTCGCGCATTAGATCAAGCAGTTCCTGCTGCTTAGCCTTTACTTGTTGTAAATCTTTTTCAATACGAGCAAGTTCCCCATCATTGGTCATTTTGTTGTAAAGAGCATTCACCCCAAAACCAACAAGCCCTGCCAGAACGACACTATCTAATATTCGATCTTTAAAGTTTTTTTCTGACGAGCGCTCACCCGAGTGATAGATGGTTCTCTTTTGTGTCAAAAGACGCAACCCAGGAATCTGGCGAACAAAATGGGAACACACAGCTTCTTGGGCGCAGAGTCCAAGAACCAAAAATAAGAATAACTTTTTCATAGAAATAACCTCACGTTTTTTAAAAACTCCATTCCTTCTAGTGTATCGGCCAAAAAAAATGATGACAAATGGTAAGAAGCACTAATCATGCGTCCCTCAGCCTCTTTCGCCTTATAATTACAATAATTCTTTTATTTTCCAGACCAGATCAAATGCTTTTTTAGGAGAAAGTTGATCAAAATCAACCGTTTTTAAGAGCCCCAACTTTTCTTCTGCCTTACGTAGCTCAAGCTTAAGGTGTTCTTTTTCAAGATCTGCAAGCTTAAAAGCTGGCTTAACAGAGACATTCCCTGCTGAAAGTGCCGCAATAACCGTATGAGCGCGCTCAATGATTTCTTGCGGAAGCCCTGCAAGCTGAGCAACCGCTAAGCCAAAACTCCCCTGCGCAATACCAGGAACAACTTTATGTAAAAAAAGTATCCCATCGTCAGTTTGCCTGCTGGCAACATGGTAATTAACGATACCAGGAACGGTCGTATGCAACTCGGTCAGTTCATGATAATGCGTGGCAAAAAGACACCGTGCTTTAACCGTTGTATGCACGTACTCAACAACTGCCTGCGCAAGCGCAAGACCATCAAAGGTACTGGTACCGCGCCCCACCTCATCAAGAATGACGAGACTTTTATCCGTAGCGTACTGGCAAATGTGTGCCGTTTCTTCCATCTCAATCAAGAACGTACTTTTTCCTTCTGCCACATTATCGGATGCACCGATGCGAGTAAAAATTGCATCAAGTATAGGAAGCTGTGCCAACCGAGCTGAAACAAATGACCCGCACTGAGCCATGATAGAAAGTAATGCTACTTGACGCAGATACGTCGATTTACCACCCATGTTAGGACCAGTAATAATCCACAGTGCATGCTCATCATCAAGCCGCGTATCATTGGGAATAAACGAAGAACCAAGCGCTTGTGTAACCACCGGATGCTTCCCTTCAGTAATCAAAATGTCACGACCTTCATGGAACATCGGTCTTGTATACCCTCGCTCATAGGCACACAACGCAAAAGAACACAACACATCAAGTTGTGCAAGCGCATGTGCCATTTTACGCAATGCGCCGATGTACGGACGTACTTCACGCTGTACGTGGGCAAACAAATCTTTTTCTAAGAGCTCACTTTCATTACGTGCTGTTACGATTTCTTGCTGCAATTCTTGAAGTTCAGGACACATGTAACGCTCACGCCCAACCAACGTTTGTTGTCGTTTGTACCGTGCTGGAACAAGCCCAGCATTCGCATTAGTTACCTCGATGTAATATCCGTACACGTTGGTATACCGTATCTTTAACGACCCAATCCCTGTTGCTGCTTGTTCAGCTCGTTCAAGAGCAGTAATAGCTTCATGACTATCTGCAACTAAACCACGTAAGCGATCAAGCCGTTGATCAAATCCCTTTTTAATAATCCATTCTTGTGACGAATCATCATTAAGTGCTGTTTTTAAAAACGCTTCAAGTTCATGAAATTCACCAACCGACTTACACAGCATTTCAAGAAAGGGCGGAACAGAACCTTCAAGATTTTTTAATGAGGGAAGTGCCTCAAGTGCACGCGAAAGGTGTAAAAAATCTTCAAGCCGCGCACGACACAACGCAATCCTTCCAACTACACGCTCACAATCTGCTACAACCTGAAGAAGCAATCGAACGTTTTTGAGAGCTTGAGAATGCGCTACAAAATAAGCAACTGCGTCAAGCCGATGGTGTATCATAGTCGGATTAACCAGAGGGCGAACAAGCCACTTTTTAAGCATTCTTCCCCCCATAGCTGTGACCGTTTGATCAAGCACTGAAACCAAAGAATGAGCTACCGTTCCATCCTGATTATTTTTGATCAGTTCAAGATTTCTTTGTGAAGCTGCGTCAATCATCATGTAATCATCAGGCTCGTAAAAATGAAGCTGATTAAATTCATGCAATGCTACTTCATTATTTTTTTTAAAGTACGCATACAACGTACTTAATGCCTGCTCAAGTGACTTGTTTGCTTGTACCTGCTGATACGTTGCCTGAGAAAGACGTTCTTGTGCCCATGAAAGCATCTCTGTATCGGCCGGAAATGCTGCAGTGAAATATCCCTGTTTCTGGAATAGTGTCTGAAATGTTTGAGTGGTTACCTCACCACGCGTCAGCACAATCTCATCAGGAAAAAATCGAGCAAGTTCTGTTTCTAATGCCTTAACTGCTCCTGCGCTCACTGTTGTTGCATAAAGCTGAGCCGTCAAAAGTTCAGCAAATACCAATGACCAGCTATCATGTTGTGGCGCAAATGAAAGCACATACGATGCCGATTTATCCCGCAACAGCCTGCTGTCAGTCAACGAACCTGGAGTTAAAACCTGCGTCACCCCCCGCCGCACCACTTTACCAGGTACTGCTTGCTCCAATTGATCGCACAAAACAACGCAAAACCCGCCTTTTACTAACTTGGCAAGATAATGATCAAGCGCATGAACAGGAACTCCGCACAAGGGAATATCCTCTCCCTTTTCCTTACCGCGCTTAGTCAGGGTAATCCCTAAAAAAGCCGATGCCCGTTTGGCATCATCAAAAAAAAGTTCGTAAAAATCCCCCACCTGAAAAAAAAGAAGCGCATCGGGATACTCATGTTTTATCGCCCAATACTGCTGCATTAACGGGGTACTTTTTGTCACGCACACACCTACACTGACCTAAGGAAAACGAAACTAGGTCCTAGTTTCTCAAGAAAGCTCCTGTTGATCAAGGACGGCGTCTCTCATGAGAGACGCTTTATCGCTTATCAGAAAAACCTGGTATACTTTTAAATGACAGTAATTTTACATCGGATCCACGACAAAGGTCTTGCCATGAAATCCATTCGCCTCAATCTTTATGTTTCCCAATCGGGGTTATGTTCACGCCGTAAGGCCGATGAGCTTATCAAGGCAGGGGAAATCACGGTCAACCACTGGCCTATGACTAACCCAGCTTACGAAGTACAGCCAAAAGACACGGTCCGCTATAAAAAGAAAGTCATCCAACCAGAAAGTCTTACCTACCTGGTAATGAACAAGCCGGAAGGGTACATCACCAGTCTGAGTGATGAGCATAATCGCCCCACCGTTATCGATCTTCTGGATAAAAGCGTGAAAAATCGCGTGTATCCTGTGGGCCGACTCGATTACAATACTACCGGTGTACTTCTTCTTACCAACGATGGGGATCTTGCCCAAAAGCTTGCTCATCCTAGCTCTCTCATTAAAAAGGTATACAAAGTTACCCTTAAAGAAGATGTCACTAAAGAAGCGTGCCTCACTTTAAAACGTGGGGTGTATCTTGAAGATGGTGCTTCACGTGTCGATTCCTTGTACCAAGGCTATGACAAAAAGGTGCTACGCGTTACCATCCACAGCGGACGGAATCGCATCATCAGAAGAATGTTCGAAGCGCTTGGCTACACCGTCAAAAAACTTGAACGCCTCAGTTTTGCAACACTTACCTGCAAAAACATCTTACCTGGCCACTCACGAGCTTTGCGCCCCGCAGAGCTTAAAAAGCTTCTTGAAATCGATATCGAACAAGTAAAAAAGACGGTAAAGAAACGTAAGAATTTTACACCAAAACGCGCATCACGCACGGCTGGCACTAAGACTAGAAAATCATCGACAGGTGCTCGATCAAAAAAAACGTTTGCTCGTCGTGGAACGGGACGTAAGAAAACTCGGTAGGGATAGAGTTACACCTTTACGAAAGCGCCTGCCATGGAATCACTGGTTCAACAGCGCTGTAATCGGCAAACAAATTCCTATCAAAATGAATGCCAAAGTAGCGTGGTAACGTCACATGCTCAAGAAGCCGAAGCGTTGCAATGAAATCTTCTTTCGCACCCTTTCTGACAAGCAGATAACTGTTCTGATCCTTCACCAACATTTCAAGCGTTGCAACAGCACGTACCCACAAAGCAAGCGCCTTGCCGCGTGGAGAATTAACAGCAATCTTTTTTTCCCCACCCTCTTTTACTGATCCTGTATACCCAGAAGATTTTTGTTCAGAAAAATGGTGCCACAATCTTTGTTGATCAAGAATATCGGTCAATTCACACGCAAATACTGCTGGATCCTCATATCCTTGTTTTATTTTCTTATCTCGCTCTCCATCCACAATCTTGCGAATCAAAGGAAAATCCCAGTCATAGGCAAAAGCATACACTCCAAAATAAGTCTCCGTTTCACCCCATTCAATGCAATGAGCAAGCGAACTAAATTCACCCCATGCCATATCTTTGTACCAACTATAGTTATTAAAAAACGTAAGATCTTTTGTCGTTTCAAATGGTGGTTTCCCATCAAAAAAATCAAGCTGTCTTTGAATAATCGCCACTTTTTGACCATTAACCCGTTTGACTGCCAAAGGAGGAACAAGATAACGCGGTTCTTTGATAGAAAAGACACCAGGAGCAATTTCCTCACCTTCTAAAAGATTTGCCAAAGCCACATACCAATGCGCACGAATGACAGGAAACAATGGCCCAAGAGTCACTCCATCACGGCAGGCAGAAGAAACAACATCAAGACATCGAATAGGAAGTCCAGAAGAAAGCACTTGTATCGCATCGTCTGAGCTACTATTAAGTAGTAACGATGCTTGCATTGCCACTTTCCCCTGCACTAATGATTTCTCAACTTTTTTTGCCTGTGCAGAAACTTCACCATCCATACCTTCCCACAACGAACGAAAATAAGGATGATCAATACTTTTACCAAAAAGATTTTCCATAAAAGCAGAAAATACACAGAGTGGCTCACTTGAAAATCGAGTAAATAACTCATATTTGCGGTCGTACGCATAGCGTTCTAATACTCGATGCTCTGTCTCAATCTTCTTTTCAACTGTCTCGGCAAGGAATGCTCCAGAAACCTGAGAAAAATGAAGCCGCTCCTTACATAAAAGATCAGTCACTTGATCAAAACTCAAAACAGTTAAATGCTGTGAGCTTTTATCCGTAAAAATGGAATACAGTAATGTTCGCGCCATCGATTCAAGAAAGAGTGAATTAAAAAAATGCTCTCTAAAAAATGAAATCATATGATAAAGCTCTGTTTCTCGATTAACAAACGAACGATACAGGCTCATTTCAATTGCAAAATAATCCTGATACATCGTTTTCAACTGCTGAAGAAGGAAAATTACCCGAACGTTTTCGCGTGACGATCGAGGATACATACTCAAGAAATCAACAAAGACTAATTTTTCTATCCCAGCATTTTTAAATTGCGTGGCAACATCTTGCATAAAAACATCAAAGGTCGGGGGAAGGGTTAATCCTTTAGTAAATACCATTTGTTCAGGTTGGGCTGTTTTTAACCCCTTTGAATGCACCCCTTCAAGCGGTACAAGAACTCTAATATGCGTTGAGTCTTCTGGATGGAAAAGACACAAATATTCCTTGTACATAAAAGGAATCCATTCATGCTCGGGCCTAAAGAGCTTTACATTTTTAAGGTACATACCGAGCGCACCTGGTACTTTTTGAGCGGGATCGTTCAGTGCTTCTTTTTGTCGCAAAAAGATCTCTTTAAGTCCTTCTTCATGATCTTGTACATGCTCACCCATTGCCTTTTGATCTTCGGCAGAAAATTCATGAATCGTTGCCACATCCACAAATACCTGACCATCAGGCTTTCCTACCCAGTGACTCAATTGTGCAGGCAAATCCATAATAAAAACATCATCTTTAAGCGCATACAAAACACCTTTTTGAGATGATGCATTATCCACTCGCTCATACGCGGCAATGTTGTGCCCATACGTCACCCAGTTAATCACGTTACCCAACAACGTACTTTTCCCCACCCCATCAACAAAACTACAAAAGATATAAGCAGTTTTTTTGTTATCAAGCGGCTGCAATGTCTTAGTAAAATGTTGAACAAAATACTGAGCCCCTTCGGTAGCAGCTTGCTCCTGAAACGAAAGCACTTCAATTGGATACGTAATATCCGGACCTACGTACAGTTTTGAGACAGGAATTGCAGAATTGGTAAGGTGTTTTGCGTAATCAATTGAAAAGAGAATGTCCTGCGTTGCAAGAACCTCTTGCCCACAGTTTTTTAATTCTCCTTTGTACGCACGCTCCCAGAAGGAGATAAGTTCTTTCAAAAGATCGGTATAGTTTCCCGCTTTAAGTGTTTTTTCAACCTGTTTTCGATGCTTTAAAATAAGCTCAAAATCTTTTCCAAATGCATGTTTTTGAAAGATATACGCATAATCATCAAAGAGATCTACTCGCTCAGGAAGCACATGTTCAACAAGCAGCGGCTTATTTGGATGCCATTGTTTTTGGAACCAATTTACATCCTTCAATAAAAATCCGGTTAAAAAACCAAAAATATTATGCGCTGGAACAACACGCCCCCGCTTGCTATTCAAAGAGGCTTCATCATGCAATGCTGGCGTATTCAATGAAGAATAATAACTGGGAACACCCTCCTGCTGATATCCCATGATAACAATACGCCCCTTACAATCAAAGCCAGATTCACCAAGGAACCGTTCAAGGTTTTCAAGACTCGCACGCGTTTGTTCAAGTAAAAAAGGATGATATTCGTGGGTATAGCGCCCTTCTGGAGAAAAGTCGTAATGTACCACGAAACTTTTTATGAATTTTTCATACAACTCTTTTGTCTGACACACCACTGAAAAGACAGGGCACCCTAGAAAAAATACAAGCATTACTTTTTTAACGAGTCTCAGCATCCACCCCTCCTGCAAGCGCTTTTCGCTCTTTACGCAAAAGCTCAAGGACTTCTTGATACCGTTTTACATGGTACGCATAGCGATCATCATACGGCCCCCCTTTTAATTGTTTAAAGATGGAGGAAAGCCGCGTTCCATATTTTCTTGCTTGTTTATACAACAGCGGATAATCGGGCATATCAAGTTGGCATGATGCGGTGATCACTGTTTCATACAGTTGCATAACAACACGATCAAAATAAAAAGCATAAAGATGGTGATGGAGCGTTATTCGTTTAAGCTGCCAATATTGAAAAATGGTAATAACACCCTTGCGTTTAAGCTGCTGCGTTTTTTCAGGACCTGCCACAAAAACAAGCGATTTTTGAGAAAGATCCACCAAGAGATTGAGCAAAAAGGCATCATAGAGCTCGCACTGCGCAATAAAAAGTTCCCGATACTTTTTTTCAGAATAATTTTGTTGCTTTCCCACGAAAAACTTCCAAGGCGTTTCTCTGATCGCAGTAACGAACAATTCCCAGGCCTTATCAAACTCATCGACAGAAAGTGCAAGAAACGATCGAATCACCCATCCCGGTTCTATAGTGTACTTCTCAAGATCTGAGGCGAACTGCTCATACGTTGCCTTTTTCTGAGATCCTTCTTCTCCAGCTTTTTGCAAACTAGAAGCTGGATTTAATTCAGAAAGCTCCGAAGGAAAGCATGTATAAACCGCACTGCCAAGCAAAGCAAGTAAGCCCCATTTTTTCACACCACAATTGCGACCCATTCACGCTCCCTACTAGCCCCTTACGCGCTAGGAACAATGTCATAATAAGCAGCACGCTCATACATACGAAACGCTTCTAGTTGCTCAATCAATTTAAATTGAAACTCCTGCAAGGCTGCTGGTATCTTGGCGTGATGTTCCTTTGATGCAAGTAAGTGCTTCATATCATCACCAAATTTTTTCGTAAGCCTAAACAGGTAACTTGCTATCTCGTGCAAATGTTTACCACATACTTTATTGTTTTTGATGATGTGATCGGCACGCAATTCACAGAACGCAACCACACGTGAGAGTTGTCGTGAAAGCAGGTTAAGGTCAGTTACAATCGATGAAACATAATGACCACGTTCAAAATCATCCGATGCCAATGGCAATACAGAAATGGTACGTGCAAGGCTTACATCAAAGAACTTTTCATACCCAAGGCGATATTCTGTTCGATCAGCGCTCAAGTATATTTTTTTAACCTTCAATTGAGAGACCAAGAACCATTCAATATTGAGCGCATGATTAATTTGCCTAATCGGACGCACAATCAAATAATTAAGCGTTTCAAGAAGTGTTGGAACATCCTTGAGAATCAAAACGTTCACAAAACACGCCGCCACCGTTGCTGGTAAGTTCTGAATAAAATAAATTCCAATATCTTTAACTAACCCGTAACTACCGTAGGCAACGTCCTTACCTTTTTGAACAAGGGCCCCACCGTATCCTGCAGGAACTATTACTTCTTTTGTTGGTACAATACCATTAGCTTTAGCGATGGTTTCCTCTAACGCTATTACCTTCTCGGTGAGTGCAGTTTCAACAATCATTGAGGCTTGTCGCTGAGCGGATACCTCTTTGTGCATCCTTTGAAATGCATCTTGGCTTACAACAATCGACTCTTCAGGCTTAAGTGGAGTCACAACCGCCCCTTTAACCGGACCAGTATCTCTTAAAAGATAATAAGCTAAAGCCCCCGTTGCAGCAGCAATTAACGCCGCACGAACAGCAATCCGAACCTTTGCATTCTGTTTAATGTATTTTTGAATCGCCTTCTTTTGCGTATCAACGGTAAGCCGATTAAGAGACCACACCTGCAAATTTTTATAGTCCTCAACGTAAGCCGTATCCTTTTGAGGAACAGCCGCTTGCATAGCGCCACCACATCCTGCAATACACACCGCTAGAAGAAAATAAGTTCTCATTCTTTTCATAAACAACCGCCTCCGTATGAAAATTTCATGATCTTAGTTAGTAGGATCCGCCAGTACTGTACGCTGAATCGTATGAACCATACGATCCACTTGAATATCCACTACGACCCAATGAACCATCAGCCGTCATAGGAATTTTGTTCTTGTTGCGATCCGCAACAGAAAGCTCATCTACCAATACGCCGATATGCTCAAACGTGGTACAGATACTGCCCATCAGTCGTTTTACCTGTTCTTTATCAACAGCCGAAAAATGAGAAACTGACTTACAATAATCGCTTGCTTCTTTAAGATAAGCGATCGCTTCTTTTAGCTGAAATGCCACTTCCTCCTGGCGAATGAGCGACATACGCACAAACGATTTACCAAGAGGATCTAGTATTCGACGTGGGGCTCTCGTGATACCGGTACGTTTACGAACTGTTTTTTTATCTTCGTAATAGGCAAGACGCATCATGAGGACTTTGGTCAAAAATGCAAATTCTCTTTCAATATGTGCTGCTTGATTTACCCACTGGTCATCACGCCCTTCCTCTGTTCCATCTTCTTGGTCGATGATTCTCAAACGACGATCTTTACTCAAATCAACCATGGCAGTTGTCTTAGTGAGCGGTGTTAACAAACGAGCAACACGATTATGCCAGGATGCCACTTCGTTATACGTAAGCGACCTTCCTCCGGTGAAAATCTTTTCCATTTTCTTAGCAGTCCACACAAACGGCCACTCAACATAACGCCCACAGACATTAAAGAATTCTTTATTTTCTTTGTGAGCAAGACTGAGTGCAAAAACAGTGATAAGAGCTATTGCAGGCACCTTATAGCCTGATCCCATCAAATCTTTATAAAAGGGAACGACAAGGTCAGAAATCCCTCTGATCACCCCTGCAGCCATCATCCCTGCAAAAAGCGTACTTTCGGCAGACGTTGAGGAAGAAGAGGTAGATTCAGCAACCACTGTAGAGGAAAAGGCAACACACAAAAAAGCTAAAAAGAGATTACGCACGTGCATGGAAAACACCCTAAATATACGCATTTTTAAGAGATTTAAGTGTACTTGATGCCATTAAAAAATCAAAAAACGTCGACCCCACGCTACTTTTGATAGAAATACGAGCTTAAAAAGTCTCCCATGCATGGCTGTCAGAACGTGTGCACTTTTGGTAATGATGCGTTAAATAAATAGACACTTCCCCTGAAAAAAAGATCATCCATTTTCGAAAAACAGGCTTATTTTCTCCATTACGTCGTCCCCAGCGACACAAAGTGAGCGTCGGGGATCCAGTCTTACGTGAATCAAGTCATATGAAATATGTCTGAGTTGTTCAAATACCCATTCGAAGTAAATCTGCTGTCACATCCACGTAAATGGTGCCCATGATAGACAAAGCTGATTTTTCATATGAGGTTCTTCAAATTAACTGGATCCCCGACGCTCACTACGTATCGCTGGGGACGACGTATAGAAAATATAAGCTCATTTTTTCGAAAAATGTTTATCAATCATTCCGTCTTTCAAAGTAAAACGGCCCGAAAATATCAACGAAGAACCTTTTTAAGATAGAACCCGGTATGGCTCTTGGCGCTTTGGGCAACTTTCTCCGGCGTCCCATGAGCTACAACCGTCCCCCCCTGCTTACCCCCCTCAGGACCCATATCAATAAGGTAGTCAGCGCATTTAAGTACATCGAGATGGTACTCAATGACAATCATCGAATTACACTTTTGTACAAGAATGACCAGAACTTTTAAGAGTCGTTCAATATCATTACTGTGAAGGCCGGTCGTTGGTTCATCGAGAATGTACATCGTTTTGCTGCCACGCTTTGCAAGCTCATCAACAAGCTTAATACGTTGAGCTTCCCCGCCAGAAAGGGTCGTCGATGATTGCCCAAGTTTGAGATATTCAAGGCCCACGTCACACAGCAATTGAAGGCGCCGTGCAATCGTTTTGTGAGCTCCAAAGAACTCAACTGCCTCTGCCGCAGTCATTTCAAGAACATCAGCAATATTTTTTTGACGATACAAAATCTGTAACGTCTCTTTGTTATACCGCTTACCCTTACATGCCTTGCAGGTAATGGTTACATCGGCTAAAAAGTGCATGGAAACGGTGATCGTTCCATCGCCACGGCATTCAAAACATCGACCTTCATCACAATTAAAACTGAATCGGCCCGGTTTATAGCCGCGTGCGTTCGCATCGGGAAGGGAAGCAAACAGTGTACGAATATCATTAAACACCCCAAGGTAGGTGGCGGGGTTCGAGCGGGATGTACGACCGATAGGGCTTTGGTCAATAACCACCAACGATTGAATATTTTCATATCCCACCAGATCATCATCTGCATCTGGGGTTTGTTGCTTTGCGGCAAGTACACGTTCAAGAGATGGTACCAGTTCCTCCATAATGAGCGTACTTTTACCTGATCCAGAAACTCCTGAAACACCGCACAACACTCCCAGCGGAAACTGTACCGTTAAATCTTTCAAATTGTTTTTACGCGCATGTTTGAGCGTCAAATACCCCCCTGGAGTACGCCTTTGTTGTGGAACAGCGATCTCTTTCTTTCCGCTCAAATACGCACCAGTCAAAGAATGTGGATCTCTTGCAACTTCTTGCGGAGTTCCTGACGCAGTTACGGTGCCACCATGAATCCCTGCTCCAGGACCCATATCAATAATGTAGTCAGAAGCGTTCATGGTATCAATATCATGCTCAACAACAACAACCGTATTACCAAGATCACGTAGATTTTTAAGTGTTCCAATCAGACGATCGTTATCTCGCTGATGGAGCCCAATACTCGGTTCATCAAGAATATAGAGCACACCACTTAATGAAGATCCAATTTGTGTTGCAAGGCGAATCCGCTGCCCTTCTCCACCTGAAAGAGTCCGTGCTGACCGATTAAGCGTCAGGTACATCAGACCAACATCATTTAAAAATTGAAGCCGTCTACTGATTTCAACAAGAAGCGAGTTGGCAATATTAAGTGATGTTTCATCAACATGGAGATTATTAAACCACGCAAGCGCTTCTTCAATGGAAAGCTCACACACCTCATAAATATTTTTATCACCGATGGTCACCGCAAGCGCATACTTATTCAGACGCCTTCCAAGGCACACTTTACAGGTTGAACGTTGCGCATGTTTCCCAAAAAAATCAGGGTAATTCGTCTTCCAATAATCCGCATCACCCTCTTTCCATGGCCATTGGTCGATAATCCCTAACCCTGAACATTCGGTACAGGCCCCAACAGGAGAATTGAAGGAAAAGAAACGAGGCTCAAGCTCAGGAAACGAATGACCACAATTAATACACATGCAAGACGATGAATACAACTGCTCTTTTTTAGTACCGGAAACTTTTGCAAGGCCACCTGCAAGACGCAATGCTCGCTCAATCCCTTCTTGAATACGGCTTTGTTCATCAGGAAGCGCGGGTACTGCATCCAGAAGAACCTCAATTGAATGTTTGTAGGTTTTTGCAAGCTTAACCGCCTCGACATCCTGCATGCTTGAAAATTTATACGTCTTTCCATCAATGATAACGCGGTAAAACCCTTGTTCAAAAAGATGTTTAAGATCCTGCTTAAACTCTCCTTTTTCCTGCCGCACCACAGGGGCAGTAATTGTCACCGTCTCTCCTGGAAAAAATGCGAAGATGTGCTGCGTAATCGCTTCAGGAGATTGAGCACCTACCGGCGCTTTGCAATCAGGACAATGTACCTTCCCAATACGGGCAAAAAGAACGCGCAAATAGTCATAAATTTCGGTAATCGTGCCCACTGTCGAACGAGGATTTGAGCCAACGGTACGCTGTTCTATGGCAATGGCGGGGCATAACCCTTCGATTTGATCAACGTCAGGTTTTTTAGCAATACCCAAAAACTGCCGCGCATAGGTTGAAAGCGACTCGGTATAACGACGCTTACCTTCAGTAAAAAGAATATCCAAAGCCAAAGAGCTTTTGCCTGACCCTGATGGCCCGGTAATGACGGTAAGGGCTTCTTTGGGCAAAGATACGGTAATGTTTTTAAGATTGTGCTCACGAGCTCCAACGACACGAATCCATGAGCGAAACTTTTTTTGCATTGTGTAAGCCCCCGTCTTGAAAAATGAAAACCTGAACCTTTCTACTATACCACAAAAAAATCGGTTTTTCGTTTTGCTTTTTACAAAAAGCTTCTTTATACTAGACCTCACTCTAAGCTTTAGAGGCCCCTAAAAAGGGGATGATCTTTTGAAAAATCGCGTTGGTGAATGTAGCTCAGTTGGTAGAGCATCAGGTTGTGGTTCTGAGGGTAGTGGGTTCGATCCCCACCATTCACCCCACTTTTAAAACAATCGGGATGTGGCGCAATTGGTAGCGCACTCGCTTTGGGAGCGAGGGGTTGTGAGTTCGAGTCTCGCCATCCCGACCATGTTTTAAGACTCTTTGGGTAAGAGCTTTTCTGTTGAGGAAGGGAAATACACGATGAAAAGACTCGTATATTCCATTATCCTTCTTTCTTTCTTTACACATTGTATCACGCGAGCTGCCGATTCTAGAGTGTCGGAGCAGGCTTGCGCAACGCCTGAAGAAGTCCAACGTAATCAACGCAGAAAAGCACTTTATGAGTGGGTCAAAACCACGCTCGGGCTAAGTGGAATCAAAGCATCAAATGTACATCTTGGAATCACCGACATAACCAAAACGGCATTTCTGACAGGCGGTGTTCTTGAATGTACCTTAATGGACGGCGTCACTTTTGCTATTTCCGTCACTTATGGCTCCGTTCTTCCTATTCCCCACCTTGTACGCGCCGCAAATTACGCACGTGCTATTACGCTGCATGCCATCCAGACGGGTATTGCACTACCAGCGCCTCAGGTTGCCCAAGCGGCTTTTATTCGTTTTTTAGACTTGGATGGGCACAGAATCTTACTGACAACATCAGAGGGAAAACTCATGGTACAAAAAAAGACACCCATTCCTAATCCCGGTCAATAAGGGCGGTTTTATGAATCGGACACGAAAAATCGTTTTCTGTCTCATCGCCCTGCCTCAACTCACGCTTTCTACCTCTGTTTCATGTGCCTTCAGACCCGATGTACATGCTCTGCCTATCGTCCATTTTAACAAGGCATTGCAGGTCTTTAAATCTACTGACTCTGAACATGAGCTTGCCTTACTAGCGGCAGTCATTGTACTAGAACTCAATCACGTTCAACCTCCTGAAGAGACCAACTGCAAGATAGATTTCACGGACAAGCCAATTCGCTCAGATGATCCGGGAAGAACTCAGGTTGAGCAAATCTATTTCAGCGGAACGTTTAGACACGGAGAAACCACAAAAAAATTTAGCAGGTTAACTCCTCTCGCTATCATCATAAAAGCCTTTAACCCTGCCGCAGAGGTTGACTACGTAGCGACTTTACGTACTTTGTGGGCAGCGTGTCGTAATAAAAAACACAATTGAAAGACCCTCATGCAAATCTCATTATTTCTTCTCATTGCCACTCTCTGCGCAAGTTCCCCAATCAAGGCAGCTTCTCAGTCTCCCAATAACGATGAGGTGAAATTCTCTCATGAAATGCGTACTTCTGCTCTTCAAGTACTGCAGTTACTCACACAGCATCAGATCGCCCAGGGAAATGAAGGACTGCAATTCACTCCAGGAACGCCGCCTCTTATTTCCGGAAAATTCAGCGACACAAGTAAGTTCAAGGCAAGTGACGATACTTTATGGATTCATCAACCACGTACGGTTGAACAAATAATCGCAGCCTTTGATGCGGGTAGAGCGATTATCAAAGATGACAGAGAAAATCCTGAAAAATACCAAGATGTTGGAACAGTCTACCTTCGCACCTTTTTCACAACACTAGGCTACACTGTGAACACTCCAGATGCACAACCTACAACTCATAGACCAACCGCTGCAGCAGGAGCAGCCGCCGCAACACATACGTCAAGCACTCATGCGCCACATCAAACCGCCACCGCAGCAAGACAAAGCGTAGCACCTACTCCTGAAGAATTACTGCGCGCAGGCATGCGAAAATTCTGTGGAAACTCAGAAACCCAACGAGCGGCAAGTTCAGCACCTGCAAAGAAAGAGACCGCATCTGAAAAACAGTTGCGAGTCGGTATGCAAAAGCTCTTTGGCGGCCCCTCCTCAAAACAATAATTCCACCATCACGAGATAGGTTACCCCTACTCCTTTTCAAGCAAGGTACATAAATATAAATCTCGATCACTTGCAGTTTTACAGAAACTGTGCAACTCTACCAAATGTGTAGTTCAGAACCAATCAAAAATACAAAGGACGCAACGTGAATAGAATTCTCGATCATGTTCGTTTCGTTTCCAAAGTCGCAGTGACTTCTCGCATTTTTGGTTTTCGTGGATGGCCTTGGGCCTAAATCCCTTTTATTTCCCATGTATCGTTAGAACCTGACGCACAAACGACTGGTTGCATTTTGCATGCACTGCTACGTTGTGGCACGGGGTTCACGATGATAGTTCAGCTCCTTTTCTTTGGAGCTTGTTATTCTTTTTTATTTTCTTAATAAGGAAATTATTCCCATGAAAACTAATCTTTTTATTATCGCTATTTCTTATTCGTTAACCTCTCTCGCCGCAGACTATCGTCTCGTCCAACAAGCACGAGAAAACAGTGCTGGCTACCGGCTACAAGTTGCAGCAGCACAGGGAAACAATGCCGAAGTACAAAGACTTCTTGATGCAGGAGTCCCAGTCGATGCACCTGATGGTATTGGTGAAGACAATCCACTTATTTGTGCTGCACGACAAGGGCACACTGAGACAGTACAACTCCTCCTTCAACGTGGTTCATTGAAAGGTGTAAGTGGTTTGCGAGCTGCATTTGTTAACAGGCACAGTCCCGTTGTGACCCTGCTACGCACGTCCGGGGTTGAACCAGACGACGCAACGAAAGAAGAAGCGAGACAACTTCTCATACGAAAAAGAAACAACCGAGAGATAGCAACTGCCAGTGCGCTTCTTGATCCGATTGAAATGTTAGGTAACTAAACAAACTTCTCGTTACTACAGCTCACATAACTTTTAGCAGGGTGCATATGCTACTGTAGTTATGCATCCTGCCCATACTTCTAAGGATTATAAACTTTTGACTCTCACGTATCGTCCGTTATCATAAGTGATTGTTATGATTATAGGCGTTTAGGAGAAGGGTTTTCGTGATGAAAATACGCATGTACGTACCATACTGTTTGTTCTTACTATTGTTCTTTGACTTACGTGCTCCCCACGCAACAGCATGCACTCGTTCCCCCTTGCCATCCCAGTTAGCAGACATTCATCCAGCAATAATTGCAGCAATAACGGGCGATTTTACTCGTCTTGCTCTTCTTACCAAGATTCCCACCACGCAAGGCGAAGAGGCTCTCCATGAAGCAGTCAGCCATGGTCATATTGATTGTGCACGATTCCTTCTTTACTGGGGAATCAGACCACGTGCTCATACCTACACCACAGCACAAAAACACCATGATAGTCTGTCCCATCTTGACCCCTGCAAACTCTCTCTAGAACAGCTACGGCGCATCTCTATCCATCACCTTCTCGTACTTGTTAAAAAAGGCACATCCTCAACAACACCAGAAGACCTCGAGTAAACAACATGGTTATTGATCGTCGTTATCTTTTCAATTTTGACTGGATCAGTTTTGCAATCACATCTGCCATCGCTTGCATCGGGCTTACCTTTATCTATAGCTCAACCATGACACCAGCGGTGCCGTATTCGATCTTTTTTAAAAAACAGGCGTTTGGCCTGTGTGTTGGTTTTTTTATTTATCTTTTTTGCTGCTTTAAAGATTATCGAAAACTCTGTCGTCTTGGGTATTTCACCTACTTTCTGATTGTGCTGCTTTTGGTGTTCACGTTGATCAAAGGAAAAATCGGTATGGGAGCTCGGCGTTGGATCGATCTCAAACTGTTTCGCTTTCAGCCGTCAGAGCTTGCCAAACTTTTTTTCCCCTCGTTTTTAACGTACTACCTGTACACAGAAAAAGACGTTCCCTTGTACACCATGGACACGTTTATCCCCATCCTGGCAACCATGATAGTAAGTGCACTTTTAATCCTGAAACAACCAGATTTAGGAACAGCAATTATCTTTTTCGGTTCTGCCCTTGTCATGCTCTGGTTTTCAGGGATCGGCAGTCGTTTTTTTAGGTGGGGGTTACTGCTTGCACTTTTAGGGACACCAGTCATCTGGAAGACCATGAAACCGTATCAACAAAAACGGGTACTTGTGTTTCTGGGCGCTGGAGATAATCGCAAAGAACGATACCAAATTGAACAATCAAAAATAGCGATTGGATCAGGAGAATTTGTTGGTAAAGGGTTTACCAAAGGGACACAAAACACCCTTCTTTTTTTACCCGAAAGTCAAACTGATTTTATCTTTGCAGTGTTGTGTGAAGAATGGGGATTTGTGGGAGCATTTCTACTTTTGATGCTCTACCTGCTTCTTTTTGTTCGTGTTTTATACCGTCTTAAAAAAGTTCCGACATTTTTTGCTCGTTTACTTGGCATTGGTATTCTCACATCAATCGTCTTACCCACCTTCATCAATATCGCAATGGTGTGCGACCTTCTTCCTGTCGTCGGAATTCCTCTTCCTTTGATGAGTTATGGACTCACCTCTTTGTGGATCACGCTTGCAAGCCTTGGGTGGATTCAGGGCATTACGATGCGAACATTTTCTTAAGTCAGTATCATCTACAGGTACAGGGCATCATCATCAAATGGGGTATCCAGAATACTCATAAGGTCTATCCCAAGAGCTGCCTCACCCGCTGCCCGTTCAGCTTCAATGCGTTGCCGTTCTTGCTGCATAAGCTGTGTTTGAAGTTGTACTCGATCTTCAAGAATGCGATGCAACTGCTCATCATAATATGCTTGCAATTGATCTATGTACATCGGAATTTCTTCTAAAAGCGTAAGAAACAAATCCAATGCTTTATCCTGCTCTTCTTCTCCCACAATTGCTTCTAAGCCTGAATAGTTATGGAAATCACGCTCAAAAGACAAAACTTGTGAAAGATAATGAAGCTCACGAATTAGGTAATCGATGTAATCAAGCTGTCGTTCATCTGAAAGCGTGAAAGCTCCCAATCTTGTTTTCTCTGCATCCACCTCTTCCTGCCATGCGCGGTACTGAGACTGAATTGTTTCAACTGTCAGCCCAAGTGCTAACAACCCATCAACCATGGTGTCATAGCTCGCATAGCTTCCCATTTTGTCCCATTTTGGTACCTCAGCGATTTTACTTACCAGCTTGGGAACTCGTGTTTTCTCAAGATTAGGATCTTGAGAAGAATCAAAAAAAGAAACTTGCTTTTTTTTGGCCGGTAGAAAGGCTCGATGATTCGGAAGTCTCCTGTAACCAGCGTAAGAACCTTCCCACTCAGGTTTTTGCACAGCTCTCCGAGAATAAGCAGGTTGAAAACTAGAAGCATGAAGATCCAAAATTCCCCACATCGCTGCTAGCAAAAGAACTGTCATTTTATTATTCATAATTCCTCCATGTTTCCATTTTTCAGTCATCTAATTTACATGCCAACTTTCTCTTGAAGAGCTAGCAGATCTTTTCTTTCTTGAATGATTCGCTTCTTGAAAGCAGTCACTTTTTCAAGTTCTTGGGCATCTAGCCCTTCACGTTGTTCCAGTTGAGCAAGAAGTCCTTTAAAAATACCCAGGTACGCTATCGTTTTGCTTAACGTCTTTATTTCTGAACTGCTCATATTTTTCGGATCAATACTTAAAAAACGGGTACTTGCAGGACCAACAAGTGCTTCATACTCGGCCTCTATCTCACTCAATTCGGGAACTCGTTCATCTTCTTCATCTTCTTTCTCCTGTTGCAGCATTACATTTTTGTGTTGTGCCTCCAGTTGACGAATAATCGCATGCTTTTCTTTTTGAGAAAGAGGACTTTCTTCAAAATTAATCTCTCCTGCAGGTTCATCGTCGTAGGTCACTTTATGCCATTGAACACGATGCACAGGAGCAGAAGAAGAATCACTGACCGCTCCTTCCTTTTCAATTGACTCATGAAATTCAGAATGAAACAAAGTGCTTTCTGTACGATGCTTACCATCTTCGTATCCTTCATCCCGTTGATCCACCCCTACAGAAAGCTCTCTTTCCTCAGCAGCCTGAGCAGAATACACTGCATCAGGAAGACCACCAACTACCACCATGAACAGTATTTTTTTCATCGTTTTCCATTCACTTGACGATATAACTCTTTGTTCATTTAGATGTCCTATTGCGCTTCTGTCTCTTCTAAGGCAAAGTCCTGTAACCATTCCACAAACACCGCTTCCTGAGCGGCCCTTTTTGCTGCCGCTTCAGCTTCACCAAAGTTTTTTTGCTCAACCTGATCAATAAGTTCTTGCGTCACTACACGATCCCATACCCGGGCCAAATTCTGAATCAAGAAATATTCAAAACCCACTAGTAATTGAAAGTAATGAAGTTCTGGATTGGTCACCATAGCACTAAGCTTCGGAGCACCAATAACGTGCAGAAAAGCCCTCAACGACCGTTCAAGTTCAAGAAGCTTTTTATACTGAAAAACCTGTTCTCTAGGATTCATTCTCCTAATCAGTTCCTCTTGTTCACTAACGTCAAATTTTGTCTTATAACCTAGAAGATTTCTAAGCGTTTCTTGTACCAAAGCCACCTCTGTAGCCACCAAAGCTGCCTCCTCCAACCCAAAAAGTGCTGCTACGTCGCTAGCAAATAGTACGTGCTCTGCCTTCATTTCATCAAACGATAATGGCTCGTAATAAGACATGCCACTATTTTTCTGAAGCCCTTTTGGTGCAGGACCTACCTCATTGCCATCTTCATCATACGCTACATAGTCAAGCCCGCTGGGTGTGTAATCCACCCGGTGCAACAGATCAGCATAATGTCCGCTAGGGGTACAATCTTTCATAGGAAACGTATAATCGAATAAAGGTTTTCTTGCTGGCTTCCAAACAGCAGGACGATGTTCAGGGTCCCCAATTGATGTGTCAGTTCCTGGAGTAGCGTATTTCGGGACGCGTCTATCCACTTCCTGGTTGTACTCTGAATTCCAATTTGTAATCCTGGCAAAATTTGCAGGACTCACATGCCCGGTTTTTTTCTTTGCAGGCTGCATACTCGACCCGTCAACAAAAAATACTAAACTGCAAAATATCAACCCGACTAATTTTTTATTCACCATTTTTCCTCCATTTTTGGCCGTCGCGAAACTTTTTTTAATTTGTAAAAGTTCGAGTTTTACTCTCTACTCCCCAGAAAGATCAAATCCCTCATTCAGCCCAAACTTAGTTTCAAAATCTATCAAACATTCTGCTATTGCGCTTCCAATACCTTCTTCTGTTGCTCGCCTTGCAATAGCTTCATCATACCGTTGTTGCTCGCGCAAACGCATCTGGTCATCATAATAGGATTGCAGTTCAGCCTTATATGTAGGAATGCTTTCTAAAAGAGCAAAAAATAATCTAAATGCCTTTTTTTGCTCTTCCATATTTTCAATTGCTAACAATCTAGAAAACATACGAGCATCCTTCTCATCTCTCAAAATACGAGAAAAATAATCTAACCTTGAAATCAAATCGGCAATATAATGTAAGTGCTGTTGATCATTCTGTAACCCTTCTTTGATCTCTCTATCCACTTGCTCCTGCCACGCTTGAAATTGTGATTCAATTTCTTCAACAGTAGACGAAAAACCTTCAGACCTATCACCGCCTGCATAATCTATTCGTTTTTCCCATCGTGGAACTTCAACCACAGCGGTTACCCCATCGGGGTGAAAAGAAACTCTTTTTTTGACAAGAGAAGCCCTAGTTTTTACAGAAGGATTAGCAAGCTTCACTCGTTTTACACGAGAAGCATCGGAAGCTTTAGTAGAACTAAAACACAAACCTAATATCATTAAAGAAATCGCTGTTCTTTTCATTTTGCAACCCCAACCTATCTTACTTAACTTATAACCTCTACTTCGACTCACCACAGAGTCTCTCCTCATTACTAATAAGACTAGTGATTAATATTTCAAATTGCAATAAACAGCGTCTACGCTATAGTTAAAAAAACTTTCCTTGCCTCCTCAAATCCGCCTGTAAGCTTTTTTTTTGTGAATGTCCCGCTATTCTTGTGCTAAAGCAGCGCACCGTAACGTAAAGGTCTTCTATGAACAACAAACCGGAATCAAACATTCATTTTGAGCATGAGCTTATTGTTCTCCAGGAAACACCTGAAGAACAGCAGTATGACTTTAACCCCAAATCATTTGATGAGTACCTGGGGCAGGAAGAGCTTAAAGAAAAACTTGCCATCTACACCCATGCTGCAAAAATGCGCGGAGAAGCGCTTGATCATTTGTTGCTTTTTGGGCCTCCTGGACTAGGAAAAACAACCCTTTCTCACATTATGGCTCAGGTCATGCAAGTTGGAATCAAAGTTTGCAGTGGACCAATGATGGAACGTACCGGAGATCTTGTTTCCATTCTTTCAAGCCTTGAACCACGCGATATTCTGTTCATTGATGAAATCCACCGCATGCCTACCAACGTTGAGGAAGTACTCTACACAGCAATGGAACATTTTCGTGTCGATGTCATCATTGGACAAGGAGCCGGGGCAAAATCGATTAATCTCCCGATCAATCCGTTCACTCTTGTGGGCGCAACTACCCAATCGGGAAAAATTTCAGCACCGCTACGAAGCCGCTTTGGTATCACGGAACGCCTTGATTTTTATCTTGATGAAGATCTTAAAAAGATCGTGTTACAAAGTGCTCAGTTTCTTGGTCTAACCATTACTGACGATGCGGCTTTGCGCATTGCCCGATCAGCACGAGGAACTCCACGCATTGCCAAAAAAATGCTTCGTCGTGTGCGTGATTTTGCACAAGTTAAAAAACAACCTTGCGCCGATGATACACTGACCACATCAGCTCTTACGTTTTTGGGCATCGATGATGAGGGGCTCACAATCGTAGATAATCTCATCTTGAAAAAGCTCATGGAACATTTTAATGGGGGCCCTGTCGGACTTGAGACCCTTTCATCACTTATTGGTGAGGACAAAGAAACGATCGAATCAGTCTATGAACCGTTCTTATTGCGAAAAGGGTACTTAGAAAAAACCCCCCGGGGTCGACAGATACCGTACAAACGGCTACCCTTTCTACAAAAGAAATACTTTGGGCAAAACACCCTACTTTAAGAACGAGGATCTCCAATGTCAGGTCATTCAAAATGGGCAAATATTAAACACAAAAAGGCAAAAGAAGACGCGGTTCGAGGAAAGGCTTTTACCAAGCTGGTAAAAGAAATCACTGTCTGCGCCCGTGAAAGTGGCGATGTTCACAACAATCCCCGCCTGCGCACCCTGGTTGATAAGGCAAAACAGATCAATATGCCTCAGGAAAACATCAAACGCGCCATTCAAAAAGGTACTGGTGAGCTTCCTGGCGTTGCATACGAAAAGCACATGTACGAAGGCTACGGCCCTGGTGGTATCGCCGTTATGGTTGAAATGTTGACCGATAACAAGAATCGTGCCGTCGCAGAATTACGCCACGTCTTTTCTAAAAAAGGTGGCAACCTAGGCGAAACAGGTACCGTTAACTGGATGTTTTCGCTCAAGGGGATCATCAAAGCAACCGGAGCTCTGACAGAAGACGAACTTCTTGAAAAACTCCTCGACTACGACGTTGAAAACATCGTCAAAGAAGACGGTCTTTTTATCATCACCACTGAGCTCAAGGCACTTGAAGCGGTAAAAAAGGCAATGGCAGACACTGGCTTAACAATCGATTCAGCAGAAGTTGAATGGGTTGCCAAAGATCATGTCACCCCTCCAGCTGACCAGGAAGAAAAGGCTATCGATTTTCTTCAGGCGCTTGACGAACTTGACGATATACAAAACGTGTATTCCAACATAGGATAATCCGTTATATCGTCACCGCGTTACCAAATCTTAAAAAGGAGAGAGATATGGTTCTACGTCGTTTGTCTATTTTCATAGCCGTTACTGCTGCGGTATCTCATGCAGCACAGACTCGTCGCCCGCACCCTGCACTCAAACATGAAATCGTCAGTTTTCATTACATGCTTCCCATCTCAAAAACTGATTTTCGCACTCCAGGGGGTAATTCACTTTTGAAAACGTTCACCGCAACAACTCCCGGTACTGCAACGTTTGTGGACGATATCGGTTTTCAAGGTGCAAGCTCGAGCGTAACAGCTGGGGGAAATACCGCGTTTTTTGTGCAATCTAACAACCTGGTAATTGATCTTGGAGGAAAGACGCTCTATCAAAATGTCTCGACAGCGGGGACTAATGGCATTGAAATTAACCCTGGACAAAAAAATATCACCATCAAAAATGGCAGCATTGTCGGGTTTCAAGGAACGGGAATTTTTGTTGGCGCAGGCTGCGATAACATCCGCATCCAAGACGTAGTAATCAGTAATTGCGGCAAACAAGGAATTCGTTTTGCAGGAACGGTAGGAGCAAGCACCGATGTCAGCAACTGTACCATCCAAAACACTATTGTTTCTCGTACCACGGGTATTGCAGGAAGCAATGATGCGGTTGCACTCCAGCTTGATTATTGTCAAAACATTTTTGTACACAATTCACTCTTTGATCATTCTGACGGCAGAACAGCATCACAAAATGGCGTTGGTGCATTGGTTCAAAATTCCATCAACGTTGTCTTTGACCATTGCGACGCAAGCGCCAACAAAGGTCAAGACGCTTATGGGTTCAAAGTCGTTGGAACCACATCTGGTTGTTCAGCCTGCATGTTCACTAACTGTACCGCTCAAAATAATACAGGATCCAGTGCAACCGGAGGAACAGGCTATGGATTTTATGCAAACACAGTAAATTCATTTGTCTGGGAAAAATGTATTGCTGCAAATAACAACGGTACTAAAAACAGTTATGGGTTCTACCTTTCAGCAAGCCTCTATGCAGACATTATCGACTCTGAAAGTAACTACAATGTTGCAGGGACATTTGCTTCAGCTTCAACCGATGGTAGCAAAGGTTTTTATGCCACTGGTGGTTCAGGAAACAGCTTTATTCGCTGTACAGCAACAGGCAACCAAGGAAACACCGCAAGCGCTACAACAATGGGTATAGGTTTTGATCTTCAGACAGAATTATATGACTCTCTTAACGATTGTGAAGCCCGCGCAAATGGCAGTGATGCCTCTGCCGCATGGGGAATCGGAATTAACTTAGCCGGATGTTCACAAACAATTATTAAAAATTGCCGACTCTTTAATAATCGCTCCAACACAGCCTCACAAGCCTTTGGTATCCGCGACACTGCAACAAGTAGCACAACTCTTATCACCGACTGTTTCTTTTTTGGTAATGGACAGGGAACAAATCCAAACAACTACAGCATAACCTATCCAGGACAAGGCGAATTGAATTTAACTGCTCCCGTTCCTGTTGGCGGCATGGGCGGCATCTCACTTGTTAAGCCGTTTCAAAACGTTACCGTCACCCCATCGTAGTAGGGCCCATCATGCCAGTGTCCAGGTTTTTATTCTTGGGCGTAGCATCTTCTTTGATCTCCACCACTACCTTGTGTCTCATCAACCCGATAGCGGTTTATACGCCACTCATTTCAATAACCCAAGCAGCTCAAACAGCAAGTGCTCTACAACTCTTGATTGAACAACCAGTTGCTCCCCAACCGTCTCCCTCTCCTACTCAGCAGTCCAGTGAAACTTCCTCTTACGGAATTCCTCTTGATCCTGATGAGTTTGGAACGCATGGCGAACAACTTTCTACCAATGGCTGTTATCAACTCTCAGGATCGGTAAACTTCACGGGAACGGTATCACCACTTGTTATCACGCAATCAAACGTCATAGTCGATCTCAATGGGCAGATGTTAAGCTACGCAGGACCGCAATGCCAGGTTGTAAGCGCCATAACCATTTCTCCGGGAGTCACCAATGTCACCATCAGAAATGGAACCCTTGTAGGATTTACTGGAGCAGCAATCGCCGTAAATGGCTCATCCACTTGTCCTGACGGTCATATCACTCTCGATACCATCAAGATCATTTCCTGCAATTCAGGAATTTCTCTCTCATACACCGATCATGTCTCTATCTCCAACTGCACTATTACAGGAAGTACTAGTAGCTCTTCTACTGTCTCTGGAATCTCTGCCAAGAACTGTTCTGGTGTCACCATTCAGCACTGCACAAGCCAGAATAACGTAAGTGATAAGGGATCTGCATATGGCTATTTTTTTGATACCTGCAAAACCGTATTTCTGAGCCAATGTGCAACCTCTGGCAACCAAGGAACGACCAGTACGGCTGGTATCCATTTTAAGAATGTAAGACGTACCAGCTATATCCAAAACAGTTCAGCTCTTTCAAATAGCTCAACATCAGGAGAATGTTATGGAATTTTTCTCGAAAATTCTCAAAATTGTTATGTGCAAAATTCGACAAGCCAAGGCAACATAACTGATGCCTCTGATGCTTATTCTTACGGAATTTTATTACGTGGAAGTTCAAATAATTTCATCAGGCATAACGCTATTGATGGCAATAATTATGGCATCTATGATGATGAGATGGCAGGCTTACAGACCAATATCTATACCCAAAACATTGCCTATCAAAACAGTATCGCCGATTACCTACGCCCTTACAGCTCACCGTTCAACTTTATTCAAATTCAACAGGACTATTTACAAAAAATGCTGCTCACTGGAACCCTCGACAACCTCAGCATTCGAATCTCTTCTTAAAATAAAAAAGGAATTTTTATGATGTATCTTATTTTTC
Organism: uncultured Pseudomonadota bacterium; assembly: GCA_964604015.1. Classification (GTDB taxonomy): domain Bacteria; phylum Babelota; class Babeliae; order Babelales; family CAIQNR01; genus CANNBR01. The sequence continues at coordinate 17,759 of CAZRXF010000001.1, read as the reverse complement.
TTCTTGCTCTCAGCCCCGTTTTCACAACATGCAGTGATTTTGAAGAAACAGCTTTGCGCTCACCCCACGGTGAAAATTGGAAAATAATTTCACGCGGAAGCATAGGAACAGGAGCCATTGGATTTACTATTACCAACCCAGGAAACTACATGCTCTCAGAAAGCGTGACCCCAACATCGGGAAACGCAACTGCTATTATTCAAATCAATACTGATGATGTGGTACTCGATCTTGCCGGCCATTCTTTAAATGGATCAACTATTACGTCAACAGGAAAAGGGATCATCATCAATGCACGGAAAAATGTCACCATCCGCAACGGACATCTCAATTCTGTTCCTAATAACAGCCTGCACGTTGTAACAGGATCCAGTAACATACGTCTTGAAAGTCTTACTGTCACCAATCCTGGCTCTACAAATGACATTCAACTTGATGCAGGAAACGTAAAACTTTCAAACATTACCGTCATTGGGGCAGGATCCACAGGAAACACCATCGATATTAGAAACAGTCTGAATGATATCATCATTGACACCGTACGCGTTTCAAACATTACAGGAAGAGCGATCAGTATTGGCAATTCATGCTACAACGTTCGCGTGAAAAATGCCGAGATCGATACCTGCCTTGGCACAAACTATGGCATCGCAGTCGGAACCAGTTGTTATGACGTCCTCATCGATAATTTCCGTCTTTCAGACATCTCAAACGATGGTATCAATGTCGGTGCATCATGCTACGGAATTATCCTGCGCCAAGGATTTTTGACCAACTGTTCTGGAGCTGGCGTCAACGTTGGAACAAGTACCGCTGGTATTCAGTTGCTTGGTCTTTCAATCACGGGTTGTGCAAGCGGAATTTTATGTTCAGGAACAAATGGAGGAGTTATAGGTCAGTGTACGGTAGCAAAAAGCACCGGAGCAAGCTGCTACAGCTGCAAACTCGCCACTTCGCAAAATATCATTCTTGAAAAATGTAACTTCTTTGGATCAACAAGCGCCGGTAATCCCGTTTCAGGTCTCTGGCTTACCTCATGCACCAACATTACCTGCAATGGGCTCCAATCAGGAGGACACGCAGGTTCTCAAGCATTTGGATTCAAACTCGATACCAACTGTCTTGGCTGTAGTTTCAACTCCTGCCTTTCACAAGGAAACACTGCAACATCTACATCCGCAGGACAAGGTGCTTATGGTTTTTACTTTTCAACCGCAAATGGAAACACCCTCACTAACTGTATTTCAGCAGGTAATCAAGGGGGACTTCAAGCATTCGGGTATTTCTTAACCGGCTGTTCGGCAAACACATTTGTAGGATGTAAGGCATTGCAAAGCCTTATTACTACCGGCTCAACCGTTGCACTTGCCGCTGGATTTTATTCAGTAGGGGGCTCTGCTAATAGATGGCAAGAATGCGAAGCCCACGGACAAAATGCAGGAAACATCGCCACGACAACCGGCTATGGAGCAACAGGATTTTACCTTGGCAACGAACTACAATCTTCCTTGTTCCGTTGCAAAGCAATCGGTAATGGCAACACTACCGCACATGCCGCAACCGCTATCGGTTTCTACTTTGACGCAACCCTTAACAGTGCTTGCAAGTACCTTGAAATTCGAGAATGTGCTGCGAACAGTAACTGCTCTTCTGCAACTACGGGAACAACTGCCTACGGATTCTGGGATGGAGCAACAGCAACTTCAAACGTTTTTATTGATTGCTACTCTGCATCAAACTCTGATAATGCAAATCCACGTGTGGTGACAAACTATTACGCAAACCTTCCTGTCGGAGGCTCCACCCCCACAAACTTCCCCCGTGTTGAAGCAAGCATTGATGGCTACCTTGATATCGCCAATAAACCACTCTTTTACAACGTCAGTATCACGTCATAAGAACTGAAACGAGAAGGGGAGCCTGAAAACTCCCCTTTTTCCTTTTCATTTCAATCCTCATTTTTGTAGAGGACCAATCTATGACCAAACGGCTTCTGATCACTCTTTTTTGTGCTTCAAAACTCTTTTCCTCATCATTTCCACTTTCTGATGGACCTCCGTTTTCTGCCGATGTCATCACGCATTATTATTTCGGACAAAACCTTGATCTTCTTAATGACACGCAGCCATTCGATGCCTATTCTCTTTTTCAGTACATTTTCGATTTTGGTATCAGTCTTGATAAAAAGCTTATACCTACCTCTGCTGACTCACTCTCTCTTAACGCCCAGGTACGAATGAAAGGTATTTTTGGGCATTCAGGATCATGTCTTTCTTCGGGAGATACTCCTATCAAAGTTGGTTGGGGAAGAACTGAAGCGATCCATCTACAAGAAATCGAAAAATTTCTTATTTGGATGCGAGAAGTCGATATCACCTATCGCCCCACAATGCGCCAAAAAACGTATTTTAGAATAGGCCTTTTCCCCTTCAAAATTGGGCATGGACTCGTACTGGGAAATGCTTACAGGGTGAAGATTCCTATACCAGGCCAGTATGTTTATGAACAGATTGATCAGTTCAGGCCCGGTCTTATTTTCAATGTTAGTAATGAACATGAAACAATGATAGGAACCGCCTATCTTGGTATTGAAAAAGCAAAAAGTACACGATTCTTGCAAAATGCAGCCGTGACTAACGGCCAAAACCTCGAGACCCCCTATGATGAACAAGGAGCAAACAAAGGAACAGTCCTTGCTGTTGCACAAGCACAGATTTCTCACACCTACAAAGGTGCTCATACGCTTACCTTCTGCCCCTACCTTCTTGGTCAAAATAGTTCACAAGCAATTGAATTTCCTAACGACGCCACCAGCAACCTTGGTACTTTTGGATTCTCTGGAACCTATTCCTACAACTCACTTGAAGTCGGATTTGAATGTGCAAAAAACTTTGGCAAACAACATGTTAAGGCATGGGATCGCAATCAACTTGTACAAGCAAATGGAATCTTTAATACTCATCTTTTCTATACCGCTGATACAACGCTCACCTTAGCAAAAGTCACTGATGCAGACTTTACCTTTGCAACAATACCGGTTTACCCGACTTCCATAGCACTTTCTTATGGAAACGGTACCAATTTTATATATTCCCCTTCCCTCGGAACCAACTTCATCTTCAAAAATTCTTACGACCGCTTTCGTCGTGGATACGATAACACTTACACAGGCTTTCTTTTCTATGCCGACTGCCTCATTACCATGAAAGCACCGCTTACTCTAGGCCTTGCGTTTGCCTATGCTTCAGGAGCTGATAATCCTAATGATTCCGATGACACAATTCTCATGACACGCCTTACCCCTGGTATTACGTATAAAGATTACAATAAAAAATATCATGGATTTGTCGGTATAGAGCAGCTTTTCGAAGGGAAAAGCATTAACCCTTTATATTTTGCGCAGGCACAAAAAATGAACCAACCATTTACCGATCAGTCAGTACTGACCACACCACAATTTACTAACCAAGGTTTTTTCGGAACAACACTACGCTACAAAGGGCTCGAACACAAAGCACATACCTTTTGCGCTCAAGGAACCGTTGTTTCGTACTTCATGGCAACATCCATTAAAAAAGGACTAAGCGCCTCATTATGGCAAGCGCAATCCCTTAATTTTACCACCCAAATGTATACTGACATGAACTCACCTCTTCCTCAGTTTTTAGGAAATGAATTCAACTTCTCACTCGATTACCATATCGGTTCAGATTTTACCTTTTCACTTCTTGGAGCTTTCTTTTTCCCAGGGAAATTTTATAAACAAGCTGCTGGTAAAACTATTTCTCTTGCCTTACAAACCCAACTCAATTCTCAAAATTTTGGAACCAACGATACTACACCACCTACCTTTGGCAGTGATACCTGCTTCTTTTTAAGTGCAGCACTTACCTGCTTGTTTGATCTTGCTGATTGTAAAAGAATTTTTACCAAGGACCGTTCATGAAGCTTTATCCCTTTTTATTTTTAATCTTGTTTTCCTGTACTGCATCAGAGGAATCAAGAATCATAACTTCAGATCACGCACTTACCACCTATTTTGGGCAACAAAAATTTAAAATCTCTGGTCAAACTGGCCTTACCGGAACATGCATCATTTCAACCCCAGGATCGTATGCCCTTTCTGAAGACATTCCAAGCAACGCAGCAAGCGGACAAGCTATTTCAATTACGAGCAGCAATGTCATTCTCGATCTTTCTGGACGGAGTATCACGTTTGCAGGGGGAACGGGAACAGGCATCAATGGCATTACAGTCGCGGCAAATCTTTCAAATATCACCATCAGAAATGGCATTATTTCTGGCATGAATGGCAGCGGAGTACTCATTAACAGCGGGTGTCTTAACATCAACCTTGAACAGCTTGACATTAACGGCTGTACCACAGCAGGAGTAAATTTTGCTGGAACAGCAACAACCCCACTCTCTGGCTGCTCTCTGACAGAATGCCACATCAGACAATGTAACGGTGGAACAAATCCTACCTACGGCGTAAAACTTACCTACTGTAATTTTCTTACCGCAACTAACTGTTCCTTCAATTCAAATACCGCAACAACCGCAGCTCAAAATTGCTATGGCTTTTACGCCATAGCAAGTCAGGGAAGCATCCTTACGCAATGTGATGCACGAGGAAACAGTGCTACTGCACTTGCAGCAGGATTTTATCTTGATACAGGATGTTCAGGAACTATCTTTCAACAATGCACCGCACATCTGAACACATCAACCGCCACCACAAACGCTGGAAAGGCATTTGGCTTCTATGAACAGACAACAAATAACAATCGCTTTGAACTTTGCAAAAGTTTTAACAATTCTGCCTATGCCTTTGCCGCAGGATTTTACGGTAAAAACTGTTCATTTAATTACTGGCTTAATTGTAGTTCTTACAACAACGTCATAACCGGAACAACGGGAACCGCAGGCGGTTTTGGATTTATTTGCGACACCGCTCCTTGTGAAGGAAATATATTTGACCAATGCATTGCTTTTAGTAACAAAGGGTCAACTGATAGCGCATCATTTGGATGTGGTTTTTTACTCGATAACAGCACCAACTCAACCATTAAAGGGTGTACTTCTCAAGGGAACGATGGCCAAACAGGAACCGGTGTTGGCATTTACATCAAAAGTGGATGTTCTCGTTGTTGTGTTCAGAATAATTCGATTATTGCCAATAGCAGTAACACTCTTGCAAAAGCATATGGTTATTGGGATGCAAGCACCCCATCAACAACGCTTATGACCGGCAATGTTGCCTTTGCAAATCGAGATACAACTATCCTCCCCACAAATCAAAATTATGTCACCATTTACACTAACGGCAGCGCGATTCAATCAACAGCAAAAAATTCTCTTAAAACATTAAACATCCCAACCTTTACCAACACGGATATTACACCCTAACTCTCAGGTTGGCGCCCTGCTATACAAATAATCGGTTGTATTTTAAGGTAGAAAAGGAAAGTAAAACTCAAATTTTAAAAAGGAAGGGACATGAAAAAAAGGCACTATTTTATTTTCCTCTTCCTTCTTTTTCAGACAGGTCATGCATCATTAGAGCGAGTAGAAGAGCCAGAACCGTCATTCCTTTTTGCCAACTTCAGACCCTACCTCTATTTTGGACAAGATCTTGATGTTGGAATTACGCAACCAAACGACTCTTACTCACTGTTTCAGTATATTCTTGATTGCGGCATTGAAAAAAAGAATGTACCGGCACGTTATTCAGAAACACACACCATTTCTTATGCTGCCAAGGGACGTATTAAAGGGATTGTAGGACATCGAGGATCTGGCAGGTTCCCACTACAAGAAACAGAAAAATTCCAGGGATGGCTCCGTGAAGGTTTTTTGCTCTATGCACCGTGCAAAGATAAAACTAATTTCATCCAAGCAGGATATTTTCCTTTCAAATTAGGAATTGGTCTTGTTTTGGGAAATGCTTATAACATAAATATCCCTATTTCTTGGCAATATATCTATGAGCAAATCAACCAATTTAGGCCAGGGATATTGGTTCAAGTGGAAAAAAATGACCACTCTCTTAGGGCACAGGCATATGTTGGTTTTACTGGCTCAGAACAAAATTTTGACCCTGCCGTTTCACCTGCTCTCTTAGAATTCCTAACACCACTACTTGAAAAACGACGCTCTTCTTTACTCCCTACAAAAACAGCTCCTGACATTGTAGCGGCTTTTCAAGTACTTTTTTCCCCATTTAAAGACCATAGTCTCCAATTGTATCCCTACCTTTTTTTCCACAAAGCCAACCAAACAATTGAAGTTTCAAATGACGCGACAACCACGGTCTACACACCAGGAATTTTTGCTTTATTTAAACATAAGAATCTGCAAATAACAGTCGAACTTGCTAAAAATTGTGGTAATCAACAGCTCAAACCACTTGACCGTGATGCTGTTTTGAATAACCAAATCTATTATGATCCTCACGCCAACACTAACGCTACTATCAAAACAGATCATCTAGTCCCTTCTGTTTTTGTACTTCCTCCTGCAGTTACCTCCCCCCCTGGAAATGGTGGTGTTTTTACTTTCATCACAAGCCCTTCTACAACTTCTGTTTTTAAAAATTCATATGATCGTTTCCGTAACGGGTACCGTAACGAATACTCTGGATCCATGCTTTACGCTGATTTTCTTTTGACCCGTAAAAATATTAGTTGGGCAGTGGGGGCACTGTATACTTCAGGTGACAACAACCCCAATGATTCTTATGACACCATTTTAATGACACGCCTTACCCCAGGAGTCTCCTACAAGGATGTCGACAAACAATACAAGGGATTTGTTGGAGCTGATCAATACTACGAAATCGATTATCTTAACCCTCTCTACTACGGAACAGGTGATTTCAACTACTCAAACCTGGCCTTTGTTGGGTCAACTTTTGAATACCGTTGGGGAATTTCCGAACAGCCACTTTCTGCACAACTCACACTCATGGCCTATATCAAACCATTTTCTCCTGCTATGAACGTTATAAATCACGATGGCATCAGAATGAACTCTAATCTTGGACATTACTTGGGAACGGAAATCAATTACTCAGCAACGTATACCAGCCCATCTAAAGAATTCACACTTTCATTACTAGGCGGAATCTTTTTTCCAGGAACCTATTTTAATTCATTCAAAAAAGAGCTTGTAACACTTGCTTCAAGTGTTACTCCTCTTATCTCTTCTGATGAAGCAATCCATCAAATTACCCCTACCACTCAACCTAATACTGCATTTTTTATCAGCTTTGGCTGTACCTGGCTCTTTGATCTCCTGCCTTCACAAGGAAACCTAAACCATGTATAAAAAACTTCTTCTTTTTTTGAGTCTTCCCATTCTTTTGCATGCGACACAGCCAGCACACCTTCCCTTCTTTACTAATACTCTGACCACTAATTTTTATTTCGGACAAAACATTGATGTCCTAAACACATCCCCCTTTGAGGCCTATTCGCTCTTTCAATACATCTATGATTTTGGATTTCAACGAGAGCAGGAAAAAATCAGAGAAACAGACCAAACGGTTTCTTTTTCAGCAATGGCACGTATGAAAGGAGTTTTGGGAAATCTTGGATCAGGGCTTGTTCCTCTGCAAGAAACTGAAAAATTTGAAATCTGGATGCGCGAACTATTTCTCAAATACATGCCTCTCACGAATAAAAACTGCTTTCTTCAAGCTGGTTTTTTCCCCTTTAGGGTAGGCAATGGATTCGTACTGGGCAACGCATATGACATTAATATCCCAACACTATGGCAATACGTATATGAACAGATTAATCAGTTCAGACCTGGCATTTTACTGCAGCTTGGTAATCAAAAAAATACCATTACCGCTAGTTTTTATTCAGGATTCTTTCTTAACTCAAACGGCACACCCGCTCTAACTAGCGCTGCAACAATGGAAACATTCATCCACAATGTACTACGCGAACTTAATGCTCCACTCATTAATTGGGGAAAGGGATTTGTATTAGCCACTCAATTTGATTTAGGACCCTTTGATCAGCTCCCTCTCAAATTTTCTCCTTATCTTTGTTTTGTTAAAAACAACCAGTTTGTAGAGATGCCTGACGATGCAATGTCAAAATTAGGAACAGGAGGATTACGCATCTACTTCTCTGATGAAAAATTTGAAGCGAACTTTGAGGCAGCAAAAAATTTTGGGCATCAAGATGTTTACGCACTTGACCGCAATCTGATCGTCCCCATAGGTGGCACCAAATATAATACGCAGCTTTTCTACGCCCCAACCGTCAACCCTAATATTTCGCCAACTTCCGTTCCTGATGCACAATTTATCTCTTCTTCCTATAACCTCTTGCCATCTTCTTTTGCAGCTCAATACAGCAATGGAGGAACATTTCTTTTTCCCGTTTCTTCTCCGTCAACTTTCATTTTTAAAAACTCATATGATCGCTACCGCAGCGCCTACACAAATAATTACGCAGGATATCTTCTTTACGGACAGCTTCTTCTTAAAAGAAAAGGTTTCAGATGGGGATTTGCCGGTGCCTATGTTTCAGGAGGAGAAAGTCCTAACGATTCTCTAGTAACCATCCTGTTAACTCGAAAAACGTCAGGCGTTCACTACAAAGATTACAACAAAACATTTAATGGCTTTTTGGGGATCAATCAATTTTCAGAAGCAAGTGGGGTTGGTGCTTTATATTTTGGTCCTGGAATCTATCGCCTCACTAACTTAGGGGTCATTGGCTCAAGTATTGGAACTCTTAAAGAAAGACTTACTTTGCGAGCTGCATGGGCTAGTTACTTTAAACCGTTTGCCCCCTTTGTAAATGTAACCGACCAGCAGGGAAATTCCCTGGATATACCTCTTCCTCACTACGTAGGAACAGAACTAAACGGAGGCTTTTCTTACTCGGTAAGCAACCACTTTAACCTCTCATTTTTAACAGGAATCTTTTTTGCAGGACCTTTTTACCAAGCTCTAAAAGAGCAGTCTACGCTGATTGAACGTGATGCACTTACCATCCTTGCCCCTTCACGCCTCCCTCTTGTCCAAATGCCAACACAAAAAGCAGCCTACTTTGTGAATTTCAGCCTCATCTGGCAGTTCGATTCAACCGACATTGTCGATTTTTTAAACAAGCATTTGTGAATCGAAACTGTCTACACCACGATTTTTTGATAATCGATATGGCCGATCAGTTCATCTGGATGAAGATCCTTTTTTTCAGAAGCAGAAAACTGGCGCGCAATGACACCCCGCTCAAGTACCCACACCTTATTGCCCATACTTAACGCAATATACGGATCATGGGTAATCATAATGGTAGTTACGTTATGCTCTTTAATAAAACGACCAGCATGCATCAACAAGGTCGTTGCTGCCTGAGGATCAAGCGCAGCCGTTGGTTCATCAAGCAGTAATAATTTGGGAATCAGTTGCGTTGCCATGACAAAGGCAATCAGCTGACGTTGCCCTCCAGAAAGCGATCGCATCTTCTTATCCAGTGTCGCATGAGGCATTCCAATACTATCCATGAGCTGTTCTGCGTGTTCTCGAGGCATCGTGTTCATGCCATCAACAAGACGCGCTGAGCGCCGGCTGTAATGAGCCATGGCAAGATTTTGATGCACCGTAAATCCACCTACCGAATTAAGACGAGTGTTTTGAAAGATACGGGTTACCATACCGGCGCGTTGTTGTTCATTCAAAGCGGTAACATCCTGACCATCAATGGTAATGCTCCCTCGTTGCGGTTTTGCTCTTCCTGCAATTGTATCAAAAAGCGTACTTTTACCAGCTCCATTCCCCCCCACAATCACGACAAAATCGCCTTTTTCAACTTCACAAGAAAGATTACGCAAAATAGCGTGTGATCCAAAGGATAGTTCAATAGCAGTAAGTTTGAGCATCTACAGCCTCTCTTTCTTATGCATGGATTGTTTAATAACGATCAACACCACAATCAACAACGCCGTAATCAGTTTATTCCAATCCTGATCAAGTTGAAGTTCAAACGTAAGCGCAATAATCGCTTGATACAAAATCGATCCAACCAACAGTGCAAGACCAAACTGTGCGCTTACTGTTTCTGCAAGAATCATTCCCGCAAGTCCGATAATCAACACCCCAACGCTTGCCCAAATGGAGAAATATCCCGCGTATTGCACAAAAAGTGCACCACTGATCGCTGCAAACGTATTGGACAAAACAAGGCCTAGGATACGATACCCATGCACGCTTTTTCCCACATTGGTAATCATTTGTGGACTATCGCCAGCAGCACGAAGCAAAAACCCAACCTCTGTTCTTAAAAGCCAGGCAACAAAAAAGAACAAAACGGCACAAAAAAGAGTGAGCACGATAAGCGTCTGACATGGCTGTAACCACCCGGGAACCGTATTAAAAATGGTTGGTTTACCGGCAAGCGTCATATTTGAACCAGCAATTTTGAGCGTTATCGAAAAAAGCCCGGTCGTGATCACAATGCCGCTAATCAAATTATTAAGACGCAACTGTGTTGATAAGAGCCCCGTTGCTACGCCGGACAATGCTCCCACAAAAGCCGCCACTCCCAATGAAAGCCATGGATGCACATTCCAACTAAGAAGAAGCGCCGTACACGCACCTCCTACTCCAAAGGCACCTTCTACTGCCAAGTTATCAAAATCAATAAGACGAGAAGCAAGATACACTCCCGCAACTACCACACCAAAGATGAGACCCCGTTCAACAATCCCCTGTGCAACATGTATCAGTTCATTCATGTCTCTTCCTTTACTCGACAAAAACCACGTCTTGTAATGTTTCCGGTACCGAAATATCCAAAAGATTCGCCGTTTTTTTATTCAGATAGATATCTCGTGTATCACCTTCTTCAAACTGCATATCGGATGGTTTTTTACCCTGCATGAGTAGTTCACACGCAATTTTCCCAGCTTGTTTTCCACTGGCTCGATAATCGACACCACGAGCTGCAAGAGGACCTGCAGCAACGAGCATATCGTCACTCACAATGAACGGTTTTTTGTATTTTTGAGCAATCATTGAAGTGACAGCTATTGTCGACGCAATCGTATTATCCGTTGGAGCAAGAAGTACATCAACTTTACGACATGCAACGTCTGTAACCGGTTGTACTTCCGCCTCACTGCTCATAGCAAAATCAACAGCTGACAATCCCCTTTTTTCAATTTCTTCTCGCATCTTTTTTGCCATGATAAGGGAATTTGTTTCTCCCGAGGTATACAAAAGACCGACTGATCGGGCTGTAGGGAGCAACTGTTGGAGCATATCGATCTCAGCTGCGACATTAATCATGTCCTTTACGCCGCACACATTGGTGCCTTCATACACCACCCCAAGCGCTTCTGGACCTGTGACTGCTGCAACAATGACCGGCTTTTGTTTTTCAACAGCACTTACCGCTTGTGCTGCTGGAGTGGCAATAGCAAAAATGACATCTATCTTGCGCTGCGCGTGAAATTGTTGCGCTACTGCATGAAGCTGTGAAACAGCACCCTGCCCATTTTGAACAACAAAGGAAATATCCATCCCTAAGTTGCCCCCTACTTCTTCAATAAATCCTTCTCGAACAGCATCAAGTGCAGGGTGTGAGGCTGTCTGTACAATGCCAATCGTATATCTTGTTGAAGGCGCACTCGTCTTTACTCGACGCTGCCAGATAAGAACTCCACTAAATACGATTCCTGCCACAACGAGTATCATTATTTTTTTCATAAAAACCTTTCTTTTCCATCACGTATCTTTAATTGCAATGTCTGTTAATACCTTACTTACCACTCAACAAATGTACACATCAGAACACCGCAACCTTTACCAAATAAAAAACCCCAGCTTAGAGCCGGGGATTGCGCGTATGTGCCTGATACTTTCATAGTTAGTTTCTAGGCATACTGCGATCCCCTACCGGTAAAGTAATAATAAAAATAAGCCACGCAAAACTGGCCGTAAGCCGTATCTGTGCGTTGAATCGTGCTGAAAACCGAAAATGAGCTGTAAGGAATTAGTATCTTTATCTTCATGGCACTGAACGTAACAGAAAAACTGAGCAGGGGCAATGACGTATTGGCCCGATAGGCTTATTTCAACACTTTTAGGCCAAACAATGTTTTCAGATTGAAATTATTGCATTCAAGAAAAGATATGACGTAAGCTTAAGATATGAGTCCCTGAAATGGAGAAAGAATTGTGAACGGAAAAAATATTTTTATGAGCATCGGCCTGCTCATACAGTGCGCTGGTGCAAGTAACCTAGAGAGTGCAAGTGCACCAAAACCACTACATGCACAGCTTTCCCCCTCTTTTTCTCCCCAACAGTATGAAACTCTTCTTGAGCGAATCAGGCAACTCGATCGCGATATTTACCACGAACTAAAACAGTATGAAGAAACTTTTGGACAGCCCGCCTTTAAAAAAGCTGATCTTATCGAACCAACGGTATTACGTCCCTCACAAGCATCCCATGGCATACCACTGATGATCATACCGGCAACCACTTCCGATGAAGAACTCTCCCAATATCTCGGTTCTTATCGCGCACTTCACGGTATTTTTGTTCCGGATAAAAACGATCTTCCCGAGGCTGACTATCAAATAGCAATGAACATTTTGAAAGAGATAGCTCCTGACATCTATCAGGATTTTAAAAACGATGAGCTTTTTTGGGGGAAAAGACGGATTATGAAAAGCTCAAGCAGTGAAGGATATGCTGCTTTCCATCCTGAACGTCATGATATTCCTTACTCACTTCAACATTTGAGACTCTTTATTCCGTTAATAAGCACCCTCTCAAGAGCTGAACAAACTGCCTATCTCGGACAAGCACTCACTGACTATCGAAATTCCGTATCTGAAGAGGATGATGAAAGACCATTTCCGATGGATGAATACCATGAATACATGGCTCTCATGCAAATAATCGATCCTGAAGTTCATACTCAACTAGTAAAAACTGAAAAGGCTCACTGGGCCAACCAGGCATTTGAGCTGCCACACGATGAAAATGATGCAGACCTTCCATACGTCCACTTTATAGGCGACCTTGAAGAACTTACTCCTGTCATCGTTATAAATCCTCTGACAGGAAAAACGAGGGAAGAAAAAATAGAAGTACTGCAATCACTACTCCCAATCCTTAAAGAAGGCCTTGTTGAGGAACGAGAAAGCGCCTTATCCCACAAGAAAAATCAACTCGAAAGAAAAAGAGGAACCGAATTGCCAAAAGAATTTTATGATCATTATCTGTCCCTGGCAAAGGACATCAACGAAGCCTTCTATCATAACCTTATTGTCTGTGAACAAGCGCTTGGTATGCCATGTCTACGAGAAGTCACTAAAGGAGACATAAGAGAAACAACTCCTACTGAGGAGACACAGGGATTCCCGCTTCTTCTTATCCCTGATCGATGCCGACACTTGCGCCCGGAAATCATGAGAAATAATTTGGCTCTCTTTACATCGTACAAGCGCGTTCTCCCTATCACTCAGGAAGAGCGAGATCGTACCCTACGAGCCCTTGAACGCGTTGCCAAGGAATTGTATGACGAACTTGTAGCTGTAGACCCGCTAGGAATTAATCATATTCAAAGAGATTACAAAGACGATGATAACGCCCTCGTAACAGCTGCTTCTGACGGTCTTCCTCTCATCAAACTTGGAGAAAAAACAGCACAGGAAGACGATTTTTTATTTTTCTGGACTATAGCGCACGAAGTTGGACATTACTTTCATGGACACATTCACAATAGCCCTCCTGTACGCCACAAAATAATGCGCGAACAAAAACAACAACCGAATAGTTCAAAACTCCCTTTTGAAGAGACATTCGCCAATAGAGCTTGCCAACAGTGCGAGTACGAAGCTGATGCATTTGCAATAACTTACGGTGGCATTCCCATTGAAGTGGCAACTTTTGCGCTAGAGTCGATGCAACCCCAAAAAATTGCCCCCTCACCTCGCTACACTTTTACAACAACTCATCCTCAAAGGGACCGCGCGCCTCTAGGGAACACAAAGCAACTTAATGATGACATTGCATCATTTGGCAGAATCGCACATACCAGGGGCTTAGAACGTGAGGTTGAACGGCTTAAAATTCAAGGAAACTATCCTCGCCGTATAAATTGGAAGCAAGTTATTCAAGAATATAGGAATAAACTTGGTCTAGGCGCTCCAACACCGCAAGAAAAACTGCACACCACATCCAAGGGGCTACAATGAAATTTTTTCATAATCTAACTCTTCTTCTTTATGCCTTATTCCTTTTGGGTAACACTGTACTTTTTGCAAGCGCCCCAAAAAGCGAACTTAACAACCCTGCGATAGAACAAGTTCTTGCTGTCATCAAAGAACTCGATCCTCACGTCTATCAAACACTCCTTGACTGCCAACACGCATCCGGAAGATCATGCCTAAAATTTATAACTAATCAAAATAAGCAATCAAAGGTCACGCCACCTTCTGATACATCCCACGGTTATCCCATCATCTCGATTGAAAAACAACTTGTCGATCCGAAAAAACTGCCCTCGTTACGAAAATTATTAAAAACAAAAATTATCCCTGCATACAAAATGCACCTTAACTGTGTATATCCCGAATCTGACCAGCACGCGTTTTACTACGCATCTCTCGCGAAAGAAATTAACCCTCATATTCATGACGAACTTTTACATTACTCCCCTCACTGTTTTCGAAAGGCAACGATCGAATACACAGGACCAACCATTATTCCACACCGGCCATGTCCCCTCATTGTCGTTCCAGCAGAAAAAAAATGGTTTCTCGTACAAGCAGACGACCTTAGAGATACATTTCATGCATGGTATGACCTTTATCGAAGAACAAGCGAGCTCTACTTACCTGAAGAAGAACGAGAGCATTTTCTTGAGATCATCAGAAAATTTGCACCAGGGCTACACGCAGAATTAAGTAACCTTGGCGATGAGATCTTTAGGCATTTTCAAAGACATGAATCAAGCACAAACTGTGCTGTTAAAAAATCAAGTACAAATGGACTACCTGTTTTTGAGTTTGGCTCAGAAATCAAAACTTTCGACGAAAGTTGGCAGAAATTGATTATTGGCCACGAACTTGGTCATTACGCATTAGAACATTTGCAAAAACCAGCATCCCCTCATCCCTTTCTAGAAGAGAGAGAAAGTGAAACTACAAGTTCACCTGATAAACACCCGAACAAGTTTTTACCTTTTGAGGAAACCTTTAAAAACGCTCGTGGAAGAATACATGAATATGAAGCTGATAGATTTTCTGTACTGAATCTTGGCGCAGATCCAGAAGCCGGAATCAAATGGAGACACAAAAGAATGCACGACCTTGGAGAGACAGAACCTTCCCACCGGAAAACATTCTCCGAAACGCATCCACCTGACATCGAGCGAATCAAACATTTGCGAAATTTAAAAAAAGAAGTCGAACTTCAAAAAGCACGCGGCACTCTACTGCAAGAACCTGATTGGAAGGAGATTGCACGTTCATACCTGGAAAACCGATGATTCCGGTATCTTTTTGAAAAATAAAATGACAAAAACAGTGGAGGATTCAATGAAAAAATTAAAAATGGAGTTGGTTACTACTTTCCTATTTTTTGTTTTTCTGGGCATATCAAACAACTCACAGGCAATGAAAACGCCGAACGCATATCTCTTTCCAGACACTCACAATACTACCGTTGAACAGCACGATGAGTATTCTCCTTTTAATAATTTTCCTCATCTTCACTACAAAAGAACCCAAGACAATGACTCAGATCATGGAGAAGACTCTCTGATATCTTTAACTCATCGATCAAGTGGCATACTCTCACCGCAAACAGAAGTTATCAGTCCCGTCACCTATCCCTATCACACTGCACAAAGAGACGATGAAAACAGTGAGCAAGAAGCAGCAATAGCTCGTATAGCAGATGAAGAGCACCATCACCTAGAGCCAAAACATATGGCCATCCACGAAGACATTGAACCAGCTCACTTTACAGAAGAAGAATATGAACATTATTTGCAACGTATTAAATCACTCGATCCTGAAGTCTATGCAGCCTTAGTACGCTATCAAGAAAAATTCCACGCTCCTGCATTTCTCAAGGCCCGAAACGAGCAACAAGCCACCGTTCGTCTACCTTTACCAGAATCCCCCCAATTTCCGCGCATGATTCTTCCAGAAAATCTTTCCGATAAAGAATTAGAACATTACATTGAATCATTCCGCGCCTTAAGGATCGTTCCAGCTCCTAGAAATTTACCAGCAACTTTTCGAACTCATTCCACTTTCCTCCCTAATAGTGAATTATTAAACGATGAGTTTTCTAATGCTGATTACGCTCATTACATGAAGCTAATTGAAGAAATTGATCCGAACATACTAAGACACCTGCAGACAACTGAAGCGGGATGGTTTCGAGGAAAAGCTATCTTCAAAGCATACAAAGGTGAAAAACCTGGCATTGAATGGCGACAAAATCAAAACGTTAAGTCACCAGAATCATATCCTATCCTTCTTCTGCATCCCCTGGAAGGAGATGACGAGCAACAGATACAGATATTGAGAACAATTTTGAAGCAACATATAACGCAAAACACTGACCAAGAAGAAGTAGAAGAAAACACTGGCCCCTTAGATCAGGAAGACATTAGAAGAATCCTCGGAATCATCAAAATACTCGCTCCAGAAGTTCACAAAGCAATTATAACCACTGACCCTGATGGCACCAACCACATCCAAACAAATGATAAGAAGGGTGCAGGCATCTACATATCTTTAGCTCAGGATGGCCTTCCCCTGATATTTTTAGAGAAACACGATATGAAAAAATCAGACGCCGATTTACTTTTAATCCTTGCACATGAACTCGGACATTATGTTCACCAAGACGTACTAGATGGATCACGCCTGACACATAAGAAAATTTCCCTATCCCATACAGGCCCTCTATCACGCTTATTTCAAACCAATACTGGCAAGGCCGTTCATGTAACGGGAAAATTTTCTCCTGTGGAAGTCTTAAGAAATAGACGCCGACAACAAGAAGAATACGCCGCAGATGCTTTCGCTGTTAGACAACCAAACGTCTCATTCGAAAACGCAAAAGATATACAACAGGAACTACTAAAAGCAGACGAGGAAGGACAGCATGCCTTTGCAAAAGAGCACCCTTTGATCATCCGAACATCAAGAGGGTCAGATCAACAACTCGAACGTGACATTGCCTCTTTAGGGCGCATTGAGCAGATGAAATTGGGCACCGCACAGGCAGAACAATTAAGATCTCAAGGAAAAGAACCAATTCCTTTTGATTGGAAAGCGATCATTGCAATCTATAAAAAGGCAATGCAGCCACCCCCTAAAGCTAATCAAGCAGAATAGTTACTGGAGAATCCAATGAAGAAATTAAAAATGAAACTATTTTCTATTTCCCTGCTTTTTGCGCTTTTAGGCGTATCAACCAACATGCAAGCAATGCAAAGGGCAGAATTACACCCCTTTTCAGATGCTGATACTGTTGTTGCTGAGCACCGTGACGAGCAGTTCCCCTCCAAAGTTTTTTTTCATCCTCATCACGCAGAAACCATACACGACGCCAACGACTCAGATCATGGGGAAGAGCCTCAAACACCTTTAACACGCCGATCAAGCGGAATACTCTCTCCGCAAACAGAAGTTACCAGTCCCGTCACCTATCCCTATCGCACTGCACAAAGAGATGATGAGAACAGTGAACAAGAGGCGG